>DATBLE010000008.1:0-64610 GCA_036555585.1 Gaiellaceae bacterium | reverse complement strand
GAGCGCGGCGGGATCGGACGAGCAGAACGCGGCCCAGGCCGCGGCTGCCGCCGCGAGCGCCTCCGGCCCCGCCACGGCCCGGGCCGGCCAGAGCGTCTCGAGCTCGTCCCGGCTCAGCTCGCCCAGCCCGCGGAAGGCCGGCTTGCCGGGGAACGAGCTGACGACGATCAGCTCGGGAGCGACGCCGACATCGCCCGCGAGCGCGAGCGCGTCGAGGAGCTGGAGCTGGTCGAACAGATCGTGCTCGAACCACAGCACCACGTGCACGCCCTCGCGGAGCGCATCCAGGTACTGCCCGTCGCGGCGCTCCAGCGAGGCGCGAATGGCGGTGCGGCTGCCCCAGCCGCACCCGGAGAGGAACGCGGCCCGCCGCCGGAGGAGCTCGGCTCGCGGCACTGCGGGCACCGGGCCCTCGTGCAGCACGTCGTTCCAGGACAGGACGGCGCCGCCGAGGCTGGTGTGGCGGAGCGTGTTGCCGGCGCTCTCGCCGTTCGTGACGTGGAGGCGCGAGGGGCGCTCCGTCCATTCCTTTCCCCTCCGGGCGAGGTAGGCCGCGCCGCAGGTGCAGTGGTCGAGCGAGGCGCACGCGCAGCCGACCACCCGCGCGAGCTCCTCCCGCATCCGCTGCAGGCTGGCGATGCGGCCGTCGATCTCGTCGATCTTCGCCGCCATGCGCACCCGCAGCGTCTCCGACGGAGAGGCCGAGCGGCCGGCCGCCTTCAGGTACTCCGCGATCTCGGCCAGGGTGAAGCCCACCGCCTGCGCGTCCTTGATCGCCCGCAGGAAGCGCACCGTCTCCTCGTCGTAGCGGCGGTGCCCGCTCGGCTCGCGGTCGGGCGCGGGCAACAGGCCGCGCCGCTCGTAGTAGCGAATCGTCTCCACGTTCACGCCCGCCCGCTTCGCGACCTCGCCGACTCTCACGCCACGACTATAGGCCCGTACCCAGGTACGGAAATCAAGCCCGGGAGGCCGGCGTGAGCTCGAGCATCGTGGACAATCCCCGCGATGGGCGGCATCACCCCCGAGGCGCTCGAGCGTGCCCGCGACGCCTACGCGAGGCGGGCCTGGCTCGAGGCGCACGAGGCGTTCCGGCGCGCCGACGAAGTAGCCGCGCTCGAAGCGGAGGACCTCGAGCTGCTGACCACGGCGACGCTGATGCTCGGCCGCGACGACGACGCGCTCGCGGTGCTGGAGCGGGCGCACCACCGCTACCTGGAACGCGGCGAGACGCTGCGCGCGGTTCGCGCAGCGATCTGGATGGGGATCAACCTCGCCTACCGCGGAGCGGTCGGTCCTGCGAGCGGCTGGCTGGGACGCGCGCAGCGGCTGCTCGACCAGGAGCCGGGCGAGTCGGCCGAGCGGGGCTTCCTGCTGATCCCGCTCGTCTTCCGGCACGAGGCAGAGGGCGACTACGAGGCAGCGGCGGCGGTCGCCGGCGAGGCGGCGGCGATCGGCGAGCGGTTCGGCGACCGCGACCTGTTCTCGATCAGCCTCCACGCCCAGGGCCACATGCTCGTGCGTGCAGGCCGATCTCAGGAGGGCTTCGCGCTCCTCGACGAGGCGATGGTGACCGCGACGACCGGCGACCTGTCGCCCTTCGTCGTCGGCATCGTCTACTGCGGCGTGATCATGGCCTGCCAGGAGGCCTTCGAGGTCGGCCGCGCGCGCGAGTGGACGCTCGCCCTGTCCGAGTGGGCCGACCGGCAGCCGGAGCTGGTCGCGTTCACCGGGCGCTGCCGCGTCCACCGTGCCGAGATCCTCCAGCTGAACGGCGCCTGGCCCGACGCGCTGGAGGAGGCGCACCGCGCCTGCGTGCGGCTGGTGGAGACGAACAACCCGGCGGCCGGCGTCGCGTACTACCGCCACGCCGAGCTCCTGCGGCTCCGCGGCGACTTCGCCGCCGCCGAGGAGGCCTACCGCGAGGCCAGCCGCTTCGGCTGGGAGCCGCAGCCGGGGCTGGCGCAGCTCCGGCTGGCGCAGGGCAAGTGCGACGCCGCCCTGGCGGCGATCCGCAGGGCGTCGGCCGAGATCGCCGAGCCGCTCAAACGGGCGGCGCTGCTGCCGGCGCACGTCGAGATCGCGCTCGACGCCGGCGAGCTGGACGAGGCGCGCACGGTCTGCCGTGAGCTCGAGGAGCTCGCCGGCCGCTACGAGAGCGCCATGCTGTCCGGGATCGTGGCGCACGCACGCGGCGCGGTCGCGCTCGCCGGCGGGGAGCCCCAGGCCGCGCTCCTCGCCCTGCGCGAGGCGCAGCAGATCTGGCTCGACCTCGACGCGCCGTACGAGGTTGCGCGGTCGCGCGCGCTCGCCGCGCAGGGCTGCGCCGCGCTCGGAGACACCGAGGCGGCGGCGCTGGAGCTCGAGGCGGCGTGCGCCGTCTTCCGGCAGCTCGGCGCCGCTCCCGACCTCGCCCGCATCGAGGCGCGGCCGGGCGAGCGCCACGGCCTGTCGTCGCGCGAGCTCGAGGTGCTCCGCCTGGTCGCGGCCGGGAAGAGCAACCGCGAGATCGCCGCCGAGCTGGTGATCAGCGAGCACACGGTCGCCCGGCACGTCCAGAACATCTACGCCAAGCTGCGCCTCTCCTCGCGCGCGGCGGCGACCGCGTTCGCGTTCGAGCACGACCTCGTCTGAGCCGCTCGCGTGGTCAGAAATGACCACGGGGCGCGCGACCGAAGTTGGTGGATCGCGGCGATGCGGCGCGCAGCCCCTCCAGCCTACCGTCCCTCGACACCCGAGGAAGGAGGCAGAGATGAAGCGGCAGCAGTACGGAACGGTGGTGATCGGAGGCGGCCAGGCGGGCCTCGCGGTCGGCTACTACCTCGAGCAGCGGGGGCGGTCGTTCGTGATCCTCGACGAGAGCGAGCGCGTCGGCGACAGCTGGCGCGCGCGGTGGGACTCGCTCGAGCTCTACTCGCCCGCGAGCAAGGACGCACTCCCCGGCATGCGCTTCCCGGCGCGCTCGACGTCGTACCCGACCGCGAACGAGATGGCGGACTACCTCGAGGCCTACGCGGCGCGGTTCGAGCTGCCGGTGCGGAGCGGAACGGCGGTGCAGGAGCTCACGCGCGAGGGCGGCCGGTACGTGGCGACCGCGGGCGACCAGCGGTTCGAGGCGGACAACGTCGTGATCGCGACCGGCGTCATGCAGAAGCCGTACACGCCCGCCTTCGCCGGCGAGCTCGATCCGCGCATCACCCAGCTCCACTCGAACGACTACCGGAACCTCTCGCAGCTGCAGGAGGGCGCCGTGCTCGTCGTCGGCGCGAGCCACTCGGGCTCGGACATCGCCTTCGAGGCCGCCGCGGCCCACGACGTGATCCTCTCCGGCAGGGACACCGGCCAGATCCCCGCGCCGATCGAGAGCCGGCGGGGCCGGCTCGGCTTCAAGACCCTCTTCTTCGTCGGCACGCACGTCCTGAACGCCGACACGCCGCTCGGGAGGAAGATGCGCCCGCACATCCGGCACGGGGGCGCACCGCTGCTTCGCTACCGGCGGAAGGATCTCCGGGCCGCCGGCGTCGAGCTCACCCTCGCCCGGACGGCCGGCGTCGACGGCGGCCTGCCCGTGCTCGACGACGGGCGCGTGCTCGAGGTGGCGAACGTCGTCTGGTGCACGGGCTTCCGGCCCGACTACTCGTGGATCCGCTTCCCGTTCGAGCTGGGCGAGGACGGCTACCCGGTGCAGTACAGGGGCGTCGCCGCCTCGTCGCCCGGCCTGTACTTCGCCGGCATGCTCTTCCTCCACTCGTTCACCTCGATGCTGATCGGCGGCGCCGGCAGGGATGCGGAGCGCGTGGTGCGGCACATCGTCACCGAGCGGGCCGCCGAGCAGGCGACGGGCCGCGCTCGGCGGCCGGTCGCGCCGCTCGCCGAGCGGACGGCGCCGTGAGCCCGGTCGGCCAGGAGGCCGTCCTGGTCTGGAACGGACAGGTGGCGCCGGCCGGCCCGATCGGCCGGCCGGCGCCCCCGCTCCGCGACGTCTCGGCGATCATTGCTCCCATCGAGCGCAGCGGGACACGGCACGGCGAGCGGGCGGAACCGGTTCTCCGGGTGGCGACGCCCGCCGACGCGCCGGCGATCGACCGGCTGATGAAGGAATCCGCAGCGGGGCTGTTTCCGGGCTTCTACGACGAGCGCCAGGTCGCGAGCGGGGTCGAGCACATCGCCTCGGTCGACCCCGTGCTGCTCGAGGACGGGACGTACTTCGTCCTCGAGGCGGGCGGCGAGCCCGTCGCATGCGGAGGCTGGAGCCGGCGCGACCGCCTCTACACCGGGAGCGGCGAGGCGGACGGGGACGCGCGCCTGCTCGACCCGGCGCGCGAGCCGGCCCGGGTGCGCGCCATGTTCGTGCGGCCCGACTGGACGCGGCGGGGGCTGGGCCGGCGCATCCTCGACGAATGCGAGCGCGCCGCCGCGCGCGAGGGCTTCAGCCGGGTCGCCCTCGTGGCCACGCTGGCCGGCCTGCCGCTCTACCTCGCCTACGGCTTCGAGCCGCAGGACGAGGCCGAGATCGCGCTGCCCGACGGCGTCACCGTCGGGACGGTCTCGATGGAGAAGGCGATCGGCGGCTCCTCCTGAAGCGGGCGGCAGGGCTCGTCACACGGCTCCTCCTTCCGCGACCTCGCTCTCGGCCGGCGTGGACGGTTCCGGCACGTCCGCCTGCTTCGCCTCGCCGGCCGCGCCGGGATGCCTCCGCTCGCCGAGGAAGACCGCCCCGACGACCACGCACGCGAAGGCGGCGATCCGGACCGCACCCAGCCAGCCGTCCGGGAGCGGCTCGCCGAAGATCGTCATCCCGGCGACGATCGGCAGCGCGTTCGTGAGCAGCGTCGCGATCCCGGCCGTGGTCAGCGCGCTGCCGCGCTGGAAGCCCGCCTGGAGGACGAGCGTCCCGAATGCGTAGGCGGCGATCAGCGCGGCGACGAAGGCGAGATGCCCGTCCGCCTCGACAGCGCCCTTCGTGGCGATGTCGCCCGAGGCGAAGAGGAGCCCGGCGGCCACGCCGTACGCCGGCGCGGCGCCGATGCGGCTGCTCAGCAGCTGGACGGTGACGAGCGCCGCGGCGGCCGAGGCGGCGATCCAGAGGCCGACGGTCAGGTAGCGGGCTCCGGTTCCCTCGCCGTGCCCGCCGGCCAGTGAGATCCCGAGCAGCACGAGCCCGGCGATCGCGATCGCCACGCCGAGCCTCTCGTGCCTCGAGAGCGGCGTTCCTGTGACGCGCGAGACGAGCACGGCCAGGATGCCGATCCCGCCCGCCGCCGTCGCCTGGACGAGCGACAGCGGCGCAAGCGCGAGCGCGAGCACGAAGAGCGCCCAGCCGGTCGACTCGATCGCGAAGCCGAGCAGCCAGCGCCGGCTCCCGAGCAGCCGGCGGGCCGAGGCGATCGGGGCCCTGACCGTGAGCGGCGGCATCCGCCCCACCGCGCCGTGCTCGAGCAGGTAGCCGACGTTGAGCGCACACGACGACGCCAGGGTGGCGACGAGGGCGAGCGCGAGCTTCACGGGACGATTCTCCCCCACGAACCCAAAAAGAGCCGCGGAGCCGTGGCTTCCCGCAACCGGGAGCGGGCACTCCCCGATGGCGGCACGACCGCGCCGGAGGACGGTATCGCCGATGCGACGCATGGTCGCACCTGTCCGCCCGCCCTCCGCCGCGGGCGGGACCGGGCTCGCCCAGCTGGCGGTCCGCGCGCCGAGACGCGTGCTCGCAGCCGTGCTCGCGTTCGCGATCGTCGCCGGCAGCTTCGGCCTGGCGACGCCGCGGCTGCTCGGCCGCGGCTCGAACGACTTCGTCGCCCACGGGAGCGAGAGCCTGCGCGCCGAGCGGGCCGTCGAGGCCGCATCCGGCCTCTCGGCGACGCCGCAGGCGCTCGTGCTCGTGCGCCGTCCGACGCCGGAGCGCGTCGCACGCGTGGTCGCGGCGATCCGCTCCGAGCCCACGTTTCCCGTGACCGCGCCGCCGTTGCGCTCGCGGGACGGCCGAGACGTGCTGGTCGCAGCCTATGCTCGCGCCGGCACGTCCCAGCGCGTCTGGCGGCAGGCGGCCGAGCGTGTCGACCGCCGGCTCGCACCGATCGGCGACGTCGTCATGGGAGGCACCGCCCTCGCGACCACGCAGGTCAACCGCCAGGTGCAGCACGACCTGACCGTCGCCGAGGAGATCGCGTTTCCGCTGCTCTTCCTGCTCGCGCTCTGGGTCTTCCGCAGCCTCGTCGCGGCCCTGCTGCCGCTCGTGTGCGGAGCGCTGACGATCATGGGCGGGCTGCTCGTCCTGCGTCTCGTCGACCTGGCGATGCCCGTCTCGACCTACGCCCTCAACATCGTGACCGGCATCGGGCTCGGGCTCGGGCTCGACTACAGCCTCTTGCTCGTCTCCCGTTACCGTGAGGAGCTGGCTCGGGTCGGGCCACATCCCGACGCCGCGCGGCGGACGCTGGCCACCGCAGGCCGCACCGTTGCCTTCAGCTCGGTGACCGTGGCGGCGGCAATCGCCACCCTCGCCATCTTCCCCATCGGCTACCTCCGCTCGATGGGCATCGCCGGCGGCCTGGTCGCACCCCTCGCCGGGCTGATCGCCCTGACCGTCCTGCCGGCGCTCTTCGTGCTGCTCGGAGCGCGCGTGAACGCCCTCTCGCCGCGGCGCTGGCGACGCGCGGCAGAGCAGGAGGCGCGCGGCGGGCACGGCGGCTGGTACCGCCTCGCCGGCGCGCTGATGCGCAGGCCCGCGCCCGTTGCCGTCGCCGCGACGGCCGTGCTCGTCGTGCTGGCGCTGCCCTTCTTCCTCTCCGTCCGCTTCACCGGCGTGGACGCGTCCGTCCTGCCGCCGCAGCTTTCCTCACGGGTGGTCGACACCGCGCTTCGCCGCGACTTCCCGCCCACGGCCGTCTCGCCCGTCTACGCCGTCGTGCGCGGCACCGCAGCCGACGCCCGGGCCTACGCAGCCGGCATCCGCGCCCCGCTCGTGCTGCCGCCGCGGCAGCTGGGCCGGCACGTGTGGGAAGTGACCGCGTCCGCAGGGCAATCCTCCCTCACGCAGGCCTCCCAGCAGCTCGTCCGGCAGCTGCGGGCGCTGCCCGGCGACGCCCTCGTCGGCGGCTCGACTGCGCAGTTCCTCGACCAGAAGCACGTGCTGGGCTCGCTTCTGCCGCTCGCCGCCGCGCTGCTCTCGGCAGTGACGTTCGTGCTGCTCTGGGCGGCCACACGCTCGCTGGTGCTGCCGCTCAAGGCGCTGCTGATGAACGTGCTGACCCTGTCCGCAACCTTCGGAATCCTCGTCTTCGTCTTCCAGGACGGACGGCTGGAGCGCCTGCTCGACTACCGAAGCCAGAGCGCGCTGGAGCTGACCCAGCCGGTGGTGCTCTTCGCGGTCGCGTTCGGGCTCGTGACCGACTACGGCGTCTTCCTCCTGACGCGAGTCAAGGAAGCCTGGGACGCCGGGCTCCCGAACCGCGAGGCGGTCGCCGTCGGCCTCGAGCGGACCGGCCGCATCATCACCGCCGCCGCCCTCCTCTTCTGCATCGCGGTCGGGTCCTTCGCGACCTCGCAGATCATCATCGTCAAGGAGGTCGGGATCGGCATCGCGCTCGCCGTCCTGATCGACGCTTCGATCGTGCGCGCTCTGCTCGTCCCCTCGCTGATGGCGATCCTGGGCCGCTGGAACTGGTGGCCGGCGGCGCAGCCGGCACGCGCGAAGGTCCCTCCGCGGGGAAGCCGTCTCCGCGCCCGCCCGCCCACGGCCGGGCGCGCGTCCAGGCGCCCGCAGGCCCGGCGCTGATCCGCGGCCGACGCGGCGACGCGATGGTAGGGCTAGCCGTACCCCCAAACGGTGGCTCTCCCCATTCCGGGCCCAAGCCCCGGAAGGCAGCCTGAGGCGAGCGAAAGCGAATGAGAGGAGGAGGCGCGATGAGGTTCAACCTCGCCGCCCGCGCCGGCCGCTGGAGCGCCGGCCACTGGAAGACCGCCCTCTCCGGCTGGATCGCCTTCTGCGTGGTCGCAGTCGCCCTGGGGTCGGTCGCGGGAACGAAGATGCTGAAGGACGCCGACACCGCCGCCGGCGAGACGAAGACGGCGGAGACCATGCTGCGCGACGCCGGCTTCCCGAGCCGCGCGGGCGAGAGCGTGCTGGTCGAGTCGAAGACGCAGACGCTCTCCGACCCGGAGTTCCGGGCCGCGGTGAACGACGTCGACCGGACGGTCTCGGCGCAGCCGAACGTCCAGAACGTCCGCTCGCCGCTCGCTCCCGGGAACGGCGGCCAGGTCTCGAGCGACCGCCGCTCGGCGCTCGTCCAGTTCGAGATCTCGGGCGACGAGGAGAAGGCCGACGACAAGGTGCAGCCGATCCTGGACGCCGTCTCGAAGGCGCAGGACCGCCACGGCGGCTTCACGATCGCCGAGTTCGGCTTCGCCAGCGCCAACCACGAGCTGAACGACACGCTGAACAAGGACTTCCAGCGGGCCGAGTACTCGTCGCTGCCGGTCACGCTGATCATCCTGCTGGTCGCCTTCGGCGCGCTCGTCGCCGCGGGGCTGCCGGTGCTGCTCGCCTTCTCGGGCGTCCTGGCGACGATCGGGCTCTCGGCGCTGGCCAGCCACGTGGTCGCGGCCGGCGATCCGACCAAGTCGGTGATCCTGCTGATCGGCATGGCCGTCGGAGTCGACTACTCGCTCTTCTACCTCCGCCGCGAGCGCGAGGAGCGGGCGCGCGGCCTCTCGCCGAAGGAGGCCCTGCTGAAGACGTCCCGCACGTCCGGGCACGCGATCCTGATCTCGGGCCTGACGGTGCTGATCGCCATGGCCGGGATGCTGTTCACCGGCAACGCCGTGTTCACCTCGATCGCGGTCGGCGCGATGCTGATGGTCGCGGTCGCGCTGATCGGCTCGCTGTCGATCCTGCCGGCGCTGCTCGGGAAGCTCGAGCACCGCGTCGACAAGGGCCGCGTCCCGTTCCTGGGCCGCACCTCCGGGCGGGAATCGCGCGTCTGGGGCTTCGTGCTCGACGGCGTGATGAGGCGGCCGGCGGTCGCGGCGGTCCTGTCGGGCGGCGCGCTGGTCGCGCTGGCCGTCCCGACGCTGACGCTGCACACGCAGCTGCCGAGCTTCACCGACCTGCCCAAGTCGCTGCCGATCGTCCGCACGTACGAGTCGATCCAGCAGGCGTTCCCGGGGGCTCAGTCCCCGGCGAAGGTGGTCGTCTCGGCCCGCGACGTGACCTCGCCGCAGGTTCAGCAGGCGATCGCAGGCCTGAAGCAGCGGGCGCTCGCGACCGGCCAGATGTACCAGCCGATCTCGACCGAGGTGAACTCGGACAAGACGATCGAGACCGTCTCGATCGCGATGCAGGGCAACGGCTCGAACGGCGCGTCGGTCAAGGCGCTGGAGACGCTCCGCAAGCGCGTGATCCCCTCCACGCTCGGCACCGTGTCGGGCGTGCAGGCGGCCGTGACCGGAGAGACCGCGGGCACGCACGACTTCAACGAGCAGATGAAGTCGCACGCACCGCTCGTGTTCGCGTTCGTGCTCCTGCTCTGCTTCCTGCTGCTGCTGGTCACGTTCCGCTCGATCGTGATCCCGATCAAGGCGGTGCTGCTCAACCTGCTGTCGGTGGGCGCGGCGTACGGCCTGTTGGTGCTCGTCTTCCAGCACGGCTGGGCGGAGGGGATCCTCGGATTCCACTCGAACGGCGCGATCACGTCGTGGCTGCCGCTGTTCATGTTCGTGATCCTGTTCGGCCTCTCGATGGACTACCACGTCTTCATCCTCAGCCGGGTGAAGGAGCTCGTCGACGAGGGCATGCCCACCGAGCAGGCGGTCTCGATCGGGATCAAGCGGACCGCCTCGACCGTGACGAGCGCCGCGGTGGTGATGGTCGCCGTGTTCGCGATCTTCATGACGCTGCGCACGCTCGACATCAAGCAGATGGGCTTCGGCCTCGCGGCGGCGATCCTGATCGACGCCACGATCGTCCGGGCGGTTCTGCTCCCGTCGGTGATGAAGATGCTCGGCGAGTGGAACTGGTACCTGCCGCGCTGGCTCGAGTGGCTGCCGCAGTTCGGCGGCGGCGCCGCAGAGGAGCCCGGTGAGCGGCCGCGCCGCGAACCGGCACCGGAGGCGGACCCGGCGTTCGAGTACGAGTAGGCTGGGTACCGGGTCGAGAGTGGACGCGAGGCACCGAGAGTTGCTCGAGGGTTTGCGGCACGCCCGGCGGGTCCTGATCGTCGACGACCATCCGAGCTTCCGACGCTGTGCGCGAGCGCTGCTCATGGCCGAGGGGTTCGAGGTCGTCGGCGAGGCCGCCGACGGGACGACAGCTCTCGACCTCGCGCTCGCTCTCGACCCGGAATTCGTGCTCCTCGACATCCAACTGCCGGACATCGACGGCTTCGAGGTGGCCGCCCGCCTGCGCGAACGCAAGCCCGACCTGGCAATCGTGCTCGTCTCCAGCCGCGACCGCAGCGACTACGGGTCGCGGATCGAGGAGAACGGCGTGCTCGGTTTCGTCTCCAAGGACGAGCTTTCGGGGGCCGCGCTGGTTAGCCTGTTGGAGTGAGCGATCGGGGGGTCGCCGGATTGCCGGTAGGCATCCGGGCCGTGTCGTCCGGGCGCGTCGACGCGTCGCGGATCGCGCGGTCGGCCTTCCCGCTCGCGCTGATCGCCACGGCTCTGGCGGCGCTCGGAGGCGCCTGCTACGTGCTCGCGGTCAGCAAGATCGCGCCCTACCCCCTCGGCCAGGCGCTGCTGGCGGCGCTCGTCTTGCTCTCGTTCGTCGCCGCCGGCGCGGTTGCGTTGCGGCGGCCGCCGTATGGGCGCTTCGGTCTGCTGCTGGCCGCAGTGGGCTTCTCGTCGCTCGTGCCCGTGCTCCACGAGGCCAACGGAGCCGTCCCCTACACGATCGGGGTGTTGAGCTCGAACCTCGTCTTCGCCGTGCTCGCGTATGCGCTGCTCGCGTATCCGAAGGGCAGGCTCGGCTCGCGGGGACCCCGTCTGCTCGCAGCGGCGGCGTTCGTCACCGTGCTCGTCCTGCAGGCGGTTGCGGTCGTTTTCGACCCGCTGACCCGCTGGCACAGCGGCCACCCGCGCAACGTCGCGCTCGTCGACTCGCGCTCGTCCCTCGCCACCGGCCTGCTCGAGCTCGAGGCGGCGCTGGCGATCGCGATCGTGATCGCCGTCGCCTGGCTGCTCGCGGCCCGCGCCCGCAGGGCGACGCCCGCGGCCAGGCGGCAGCTCGTGCCCGTGCTCTGGTGGGGATCGGGCGGGCTCGCGATCATGGCGGTCGGGCTCGCGGCAGCCCCCGTGTCCTCCCGCGCCGGGTTCATCGGAAACGAGATCGGCCTGCTCGCCGCGCTCGCGCTCCCCGTCGCCTTCCTCGGCATCGTCCTCGAGAGCCGCCTCTCCTCGGGCACGGTCGGCGAGCTGCTGGTCGAGCTGCAGGAGCGATCCGAGGCGCCCGGGCTGCAGGCTGCGCTCCGGAACGCCCTCGGCGACCCGCAGCTCGACCTCCTCGTCCGGGACGCAGCCGGAGACGGCTACCGGGACGAAGACGGCCGCCGAGCGATTCTGCCCGCATCCGACGACATCCGCACTCAGACGATGATCGAGCACCAGGGCGAACCGGTGGGCGCACTCGTGCACGACCGTTCGCTGCGGCTCCGTCCCGAGCTCCTGGAGGCGGTCGGGGCGGCCGCCGGGTTCGCGCTCGCCAACGAGCGGGCGCTCGAGCGGGCACGGCTCGTCGAGGCTCGGAACCGCGCCCTGCTCGACGCCATCCCCGACCTGATGATCCGGGCCGCCCGAGACGGCACCTACCTGGACGTCAGGAGTCCCGATCCGTCGGCGGTCCTGCGCCCGGCCGCGGAGCTGATCGGCCGCAACGTCCGCGAGGTCGTGCCGCCGGCGATCGCCGACATGGTCCTCGCCTGCGTCGAGCGGGCACTCGACACCGGCGAGATCTGCACGGTCGAGTACGAGCTCGAGATCGAAGGCGAGCGGCGGTGGAAGGAGTCGCGGATGGTGCCGAGCGGCCACGGCGAGGTCGTGACGATCGTGCGCGACTTCACCGAGACACGGCAGATCGAGGCCGAACAGCGCCGTCTGGGCGAGGAGCAGGCGGCCTTGCGGCGCGTCGCCACCCTCGTCGCCGGCGGGGCGCCTCCGGAACGCGTCTTTCAAACGGTCGTCGAGGAGGCCTGCGTGCTGCTCGGCATCCGGTCGGCGCTCCTCGTCCGTTACGAGGACGGCGAGTACGTCAGGCTCGTCGGACGGTTCGGCGAGCTGGACCTGGGCCTGAGCCCGGGCGACCTGCTCCGGCTGGACGAAGGGGCGGCGCTCACGGTGCTGCGGACAGGAGCCACGGCGCACGTCGACTACGCCGATCTCTCCGGCGAGAGCGCAAAGCTGGTCCGTAGCCTCGGCTTCCGGTCGAGCGTCGGCGTCCCGATCAGCGTCGCCGGCGAGACCTGGGGAGCGCTGATCGCGGCGCTCCAAGAGGGACAGGTCCTGCCGGGGGAGACGGAGCGTCGTCTGGGGGAGTTCGCCGAGCTGGTCGCGCTCGCGGTCGCGAGCGCCCAGGCACGCGAGGAGCTGTCGGCCTCGAGGCTGCGGATCGTCGAGGCGAGCGACGCCGAGCGGCGCCGGCTGGAGCGGAACCTGCACGACGGCGCCCAGCAACGGCTGGTTGCGCTGGCGGTCGGCCTGCGGCTCGCGCAGGCGAAGATCCGCGACTCGCCGGACGAGGCCGAGGAGCACATCGCGATCGCCGCGGACGAGCTCACGCAGGCGCTCCAGGAGCTGCGAGAGCTCGCTCAGGGGATCCACCCGGCGATCCTCACCGAGCGAGGCCTCCCGTCCGCGCTCGAGGTGCTGGCGGCGAGGGCGCCGCTTCCCGTCAGCCTGGACATGAGACTGCCGGAGCCGCTCCCCGACGCGGTCGAGGCGGCCGCCTACTACGTCGTCTCGGAGGCGCTCGCCAACGTGGTCAAGCACGCGTGCGCCGGCGAGGTGCGCGTCCGGGTCGAGCGCGCGAACGGCCACGCGGTGGTCGAGGTCGCCGACGACGGCGCCGGCGGAGCCGACCCGGCGACGGGGTCGGGGCTGCGCGGTCTCGGCGACCGCGTCGAGGCTCTCGCCGGCCGACTCGAGGTCGAGAGCTCCCCCGGCTGCGGGACCCTCGTCCGCGCCGAGCTGCCCGTCGCCGGGCCGGAGCCGGGAAGGCCCGCGGTGGAGGCATGATGCTCACGTTCCTCTTCAGCGACATCGAGGACTCGACGGGGCTCCTTGCCCGCCTCGGCGACCACTATCCGGCCGTGCTGGCCGACACCCGGGAGCTGCAGCGGAACGCGGTCGCCGGCGCGGGCGGCCGCGAGGTCGACTGCCGCGGCGACGAGCTCTTCTGCATCTTCGACCTTCCCGACGCCGCCGTCGCGGGCGCGCTCGACATCCAGCGCGCCTTCGCGGCGAGGTCCTGGCCCGGCGGGGAGCACGTCCGGGTGCGGATCGGCCTGCACAGCGGCGTGGCCGAGAGCGGCGCCGACGGCTACGTCGGCATCGACATCCACCGCGCCTCACGCATCTGCCAGGCCGGGCACGGCGGTCAGGTGCTCGCCTCGAGCACGACGGTTCGAGGGCTGGACGCGACCGTCGTCGACCTCGGCGAGTTCGAGTTCAAGGGGTTGCGCGATCCCGAGCGCATCTTCCAGCTCGTCGCCGAAGGCCTCCCGTCGGAGTTTCCAGCGCTGCGCAACGTGCGCGAGCACGATCCCGGCCTGCACGCCGTGATCGCCGAGGACTCCATACTCCTGCGGGAGGGGCTCGCCCGCCTCCTCGAGGAGGCGGGGATCGAGGTCGTCGGCCAGGCGAAGGACGCGGACGACCTCATGCTGAAGGTCCGGAGCTACCACCCGGACGTCGCGATCGTCGACATCCGGATGCCGCCCACGCAGACCGACGAGGGTATCCGCGCCGCGCAGGAGATCCGCGCGAAGCACCCCGAGACCGGCGTGCTCGTGCTCTCCCAGCACGTCGCGCACACCTACGCGGTCGAGCTCCTCGCGGACAGCGCCGAGGGCCTCGGCTACCTGCTCAAGGACCGGATCTCGGACGTCGAGGAGTTCACGGCCGCCGTCCGGCGCGTCGCCGAGGGCGGCTCCGCCCTCGACCCGCTCGTCGTCGCCGAGCTGGTCGGCCGCAGCCGCCGCGACGACCCCGTCGAGCAGCTGTCGCCGCGCGAGCGGGAGGTGCTGGAGCTGATGGCCGAAGGCCGCTCGAACCAGGCGATCGCGCAGCGCCTCTTCATCTCTCCGCGCGCCGTCGAGAAGCACGTCACCAGCATCTTCGGGAAGCTCCGCCTGCCCGCCGCGCCCGAGGACCACCGGCGCGTGCTCGCGGTGCTCCGTTTCCTCGGCTCGTAGCTTCGACAAGAGTTCGGGTAGCCGCACCCGCGAACGCCTGAGCGCCGTACGGCGCCGCCGCCCTCGGGGCGCAAGGCTGCGCGAGGAGCCCGTGCAGGGCGACAAGGGGGTTCGCGGTGGCAAGGACGACACGAGGCGCCATGGAGGTGCTCGCGATCGCCGGCCTGTATCTGGCCGGCGAGCTCTCACGCGGCCTCGCCTCGAGCGGCGAGGCGGGCGCCGAGCGGAACGCGGCCGCGGTGGTGCGACTGGAACGGCACCTGCACCTCTTCGGCGAGACTGCGGTGCAGGACGCCGCGCACCGCGTCTTCGGGCTGCCGGCAGTGCTCGGCTACGCGTACCTGACGCTGCACCTCGCGGTGACCGCGTCGGTTCTCGTCTGGGTCTACCGGCACCGCCGCTTCGCGTATCCGCGCCTGCGGAACACGCTCGCCGTGGCGAGCGGGCTCGCAGTCGTCGGATATGCGCTGTTCCCGACCGCGCCGCCGCGGCTGGCGAACGTCGGTGTCGCCGACACCGTCTCCGGCGCGACCTCGATCAACCTCACCTCGCGCCTGGTCTCCACCTTCTACAACCCGTACGCGGCGGTACCGAGCATGCACATCGGCTTCGCGCTGATCGTCGGCGTTGCGCTCTGGCGGCTCGCGCGGCGCCGGGTCTGGCGCCTGGCCGGGATCGCCTACCCCGTCCTGATCCTGTTCGTGATCGTCGCCACCGGCAACCACTTCTTCCTCGACGCGGCCGCGGGCGCGCTCACTGGAGTGGTCGCAGCCGGGGGCGTCGCCGCGGCCGGATCGCTCGAGGTCGGCGTTCGAGCTCGGCTGGCCCCTCGCTACTCGGGCGCCAGGATCCGCAGGGCCAGCCGCGGCGGGCAGCCGCGCTCGACCAGCTCGATCGCCGCGTGGAGGTCGAGTCGCGTGTCCTTCGCGGCCAGCGCCGCGAGCTCGACCGGGAACCCGGCCCTCCGCAGCTGGCTCCGCCGCCACTCCACGACCTGGGGGTCGCAGCAGGCCGCCTGGCCCCCGGCGGTTCGGCTACCTGCGCTCATGCCAGGTTTGCGTCCGCGACCGGGTCGCGTCTTACCGTCGGTAAGAACCCGCCGCGGCCACGACACGCACCCGTGAAGCACGACCCCGAAACGGAGGAGGTATCGGATGCGTACGAGCACGGCGGCAATCGCCGCTGCTGCAGCTCTCGTCTTCTCGGGCCTGGCGGCGGGCACGGCCGGAGCCGGCCCGCGGCAGGCGGAGGCGTCGACGGCGAAGGTGGTCGCCCTCCACGAGGCGATGGACAGGCTGTGGACCGACCACGTCACCTGGACGCGGCTCGTGATCGTCGACTTCGCGGCCGGCGCGCCCAACCTGAAGCCCGACCTGGCCCGGCTGCTGCGAAACCAGGCGGACATCGGCAACGCCATCAAGCCCTTCTATGGCGCCGCCGCAGGTACGCAGCTGACGCGCCTGCTGCACACGCACATCATGGAGGCCGTGCCGGTGCTCTCGGCCGCGAAGGCGGGCCAGCAGGCGAAGCTCGCGACGGCGCTGAAGGCGTGGTACGCGAACGCGCATCAGATCGCCGCCTTCCTCGCCAAGGCCAACGCAAAGAGCTGGCCGCTGCCTGCGATGACGAAGATGATGAACACCCATCTCCGGCTGACGACCAACGAGGCTGCAGCCCAGCTGAAGGGTCAGTGGCAGGCGAGCATCGGCGCCTACGACGAGGTCCGCGCGGAGATCCTGATGATGGCGGACATGCTCGCCGACGGGATCGTCCAGCAGTTCCCGGCCCGGTTCGCCTGACTGCGGCTCAGCGCTTGCGGCCCCGGCCCGCCGGGCGGGGCCGCAACTCCCTCTGCCACGCGGACGGCCCGAGCCCCGCGACGGCGAGGGCGCTGCGCAGCCGGCCGCGCGCGTCGTGCAGCGTCTTGTAGAGCGCGCCGCGGCTCGTTCCGAGCCGCTCGGCGAGCACGTCGACCGGCACCTCGTTCAGCGCCAGCGCCACGAACACGCTGCGCTGGTGCGGTGTCAGGACCTCGTCGGCGGCCTGCCTGAGCGCCGCCAGCACCTCCGCCTGCTCGACCGGGGCGTCCGGCCCTGCGTCGCCGGCAACCGCCTCCCATCCCTCGGCCTCGACCGGGACCTCGCGGCTCAGCCAGCGGCGCTTGCGCACCGCGACGCAGGCCTCGTAGAAGGCGAACTTCCACGCCCAGGTCGTGAACCGGCTCTCGCCGCGGTAGTCGTCCAGGCGTTCGAGAACGGCCATGAGCGCGTCGTCGGCCGCCTGGGTCGCGAGGTCGTCGAAGCCCTCGCGCCCGGCCTGCCACGACCTGCGCGAGAGCGCGAACCTCGCGGCCCCGAGCAGGAGCTCGTGCAGCTCCGCCAGCGCGCGGTCCCGTTCGACGCCGCTCGAGCGCAGCCGCGACAGCCAGGCCCGCGAGTGGGCATCCGGCCGCCCGTGCGTCGCCCCTGCCCGATCCGTGTCAGTTCTCGTGACCGCGGATGACCCTGTCGCCGGCCGCACGAAGCGCTCCTAGCCGGCCTGCCCGCGGACGTACTCGAGCAGGAGCTCGTGCTCTTCGCCGCAGGCGGGGCAGCCGAGCAGGTGCGCCTCCATCCCCGGATAGCTCGCTTCCGCGTCGTCCCCCGCCAGCTCGAGCTCGACGTACCGGTCGAGGAGCGCGAAGCACTCGTCGCAGCCCACCTCGGGCCGCCCGGGCCCGAGCACGCGGGCAAGCCACTGCGGCATCGGTCGGCTTCTCCTCCAGATCATCGCCTTCCGGGTTAGAGACGCCGAGGCGGGCGGTTCTTACTTCGGGCCCGATCGCCGGTTACGCTGCAGGCGTCACGTGGCGCATCCGGACGCGACCGACGAGGAGCTGCACGGCCTCACCGAGCTGATGGGGGAAGCGGCCTCCGCCCTCGTCCGCGGGGACATACGGCGGTACGCCGAGCTGATGCAGCACGCCGACGACTTCACCCTCTTCCCGCCGACGGGTGGCGAGCCCAGGCGCGGCTTCGACGACTCGGACGATGCGCTGGAGGCGCTGGCGAGCTACTTCCGGAGCGGCGCGGCGAAGCTCCAGGTCTTCGAGACGTACGCGTCGGGCGACCTGGCCGTGCTGGTGGCGATCGAGCGACAGCACGGCGAGATCGGCGAGCTGCCCGAGCAGGACTTGTCGCTCCGCGTCACGCTCGTCTTCCGCCGCGAAGGGCCTGCCTGGCGGCTCGTGCACCGTCACGCCGATCCGCTCGTGCACGAGATCGGCGAGGAGCAGCTGGGAACGCTGTTGCGCGGCGAGGCGGGTGAGCCCTGGGCCCCGCGTGACGTCCCCCGCCTGAGCTCGCGCCGAGGCCGAATCCGCGATGTCCCGGATGCGCCGGCAGGCGGCGCGGGCCAGCCTTGTTCCACCGAGCTCCGCATGCAGGGAGGAGCCGGCGAACCGAGCCGAGGGGAGGAGTGATGGAGACCAAGGAGTTGACGAGTGAGCTGAGCAGGCAAGGGATCGAATACGAGCTCCTCTCGCACGCGCGCACCGAGCACGCGGCAGACGAGGCGGCTGCGCTCGGAGTCACGGAGCGGAAGGTCGGGAAGACGCTGATTCTGAAGAGCGGCGATCGATACGTGCGGGCGGTTCTCCCGGCGTCGGAGCGGCTCGACCTGCGGCGCGTCCGCGAGCACCTCGACGATCGCGAGCTCCGGCTCGCGACGGAGGGCGAGCTCGCAGAGGCATACGCGGACTTCGAGCTCGGCGCTGTTCCGCCGTTCGGCGGCCGGGCGGGCGATCGCGTCCTGATCGACCGCAGGATCGCCGAGCTGGACCAGGTCACGCTCGAGGCCGGGACACACGTGGATTCGCTGACGCTGCGCGTCCGCGACCTGAGCACCCTGACCAACGCAGAGGTGATCGACCTCTGCAGCGAATAGACAGGCCGACAGCGGCGTCCGCCGCCTGCACCGCCTGACGTCTACCCCTTGACGACGCCGATCGGGACGAGCCGGACGACGCGGCGTGCGAGCCCGGCACGCTCGACCACGTCGACGACCCGCTCGACGTCCTTGTAGGCGGAGGGCGCTTCCTCGGCCAGGCCCGCGTTCGACGGGCAGCGGACGACGATTCCCTCTGCCTGGAGGCGGCGGCGGAGATCGCCGCCGGCAACCTGCTTCCGCGCCCGGGTCCGAGACATCGCCCGTCCCGCACCGTGGCAGGTGGTGCCGAAGGAGCGCTCCATCGCGCCGGGCTCGCCGGCGAGGACGAAGCTGGCGGTGCCCATGCTGCCCGGGATGAAGACCGGCTGGCCGACCGCGCGGTAGCCGGGCGGAATCTCCTCGGAACGGGCCGGGAAGGCGCGCGTCGCTCCCTTGCGGTGAACGAGCACCTCCCGCTCCCCGTGGCGCTCGAGCTTCGCGACGTTGTGCGCGACGTCGTAGACCTGGCGCGTCGATTCGGCGGCAGCGGATCCGAGCACGCGCTCGACCGACCGGCGGGCGGCGTCCGCGATGGCGTGACGGTTCGCGAAGGCGAAGTTGGCGGCGGCCGCCATCGCAGCGAGATCGGCGCGACCCTCGGGAGAGGAAGCGGGCGCACAGGCGAGCTGACGGTCGGGAAGCTCGATCCCGTAGCGCCCGCCGACGGCGTCCATCGTGCGCACGTAGTCGGTGCACACCTGGTGGCCGAGCCCGCGCGAGCCCGAGTGGATCAGCACCGTCACCTGCCCCGGGGCGAGGCCGAAGACCTCGGCGGCGGCAGCGTCGAACACGCGGTCGACGCATTGCAGCTCGACGAAATGGTTGCCGGCGCCCATGCTGCCCAGCTGACCTGACCCGCGCTCGTGCGCGCGGGCCGAGACGGCCGAAGGATCGCCTCCAGGCAGGCAGCCCTGCGACTCCGACCGCTCCACGTCGTCCTCGCGCCCGATTCCGCGGCCGAGGAGAGCGCGCGGGCCGTCGCGCATGACGGCGTCGAGCTCGGCAACCGACAGCCGCAGGGACCCGTGCTTGCCGGTCCCCGCCGGGACAGCCCGCGAGATCTCGTGCACGAGCGGCTCACGACGCTCGCCGAGCTCCGCCGACGACAGCGGCAGGGCGAACAGCCGCACACCGCAGTTGATGTCGTAGCCGACCCCGCCCGGCGAGACGACGCCGTCGGGAGGCGCCGTCGCCCGACGCCTCCGACCGGGAAGCCGTAGCCCTGGTGGATGTCGGGCATCGCGAGCGCCGCGCCGACGATCCCCGGCAGCGTGGCGACGTTCTGGAGCTGCTCGAGCGACCGGTCGGCGAGAATCGATTCGAGCAGCACCGGATCGGCGAAGATCCGCGCGGGCACGCGCATGTCCGGGCGTGCGTCGGCCGGAATCTCCCAGACGGTCTCGTCCAGCCGAACCGGCTCAGACGTCGAGGACGACGTGGCCACGCCACACCCCTTCCTTCCGCTCGAGTGCGAGCCCGTTGAGCGTGACCGCCTTGACGAGATGGCGAGGATGGCCGCGCCGCCCGGTGACGGTTGCCCGCAGACGGTGGCGGTCGAGCACGCAGTCGGCGACTCGTTCCGGCACGAAGCGATTCACCTCCGCGAGATAGACGAGCTCGCTCAGCCAGTCGGCAAGGAGCAGCGCGCGATCGGAGCCCCGGATCTCGATCTCCTCCCTGGCCGGCTCGCCGTCCGCGTCGGCGTCGACGAGCTCGGCGAAGGCGGCGAGCGCCGACTCGAAGATTCCGACCTCGTCCGCGGCCTCGAGGTCGATCTCGACCTCGCCGACGTGCTCCCCGAAGCGATGTACCGCGGTCACCGTTCGTAGGTGCCTGTATGCAACCGCTTTGAACCGGCTCTGCGGAGGCGGGCGACCGGTTGGCGGCGACCTCCCACCGGTGACGTCGTGGAGAGCGGCCGGACGGCCGACTCGGCGGCGCCCGCCGGTTGCGGGCTCCCGGCCTGCTCCCGCCGGACGAGGAGCGCCGAGAGGAGCGCCCCTCCGAGCGCCACGGCCGCGCCGAACTCGAGTGCGTTCTGGAAGCCGTCGACGAACTGGACCGGGAACCGCGGGTCGGTCGAGGGCACGGACTCGGCGGCGGCGGCGACGATCGCGCCCATGAGCGCGACGCCCAGCGAGCCGCCTACCTGCCGCGAGGTGGTCACGACGCCCGAAGCGACGCCGGCCCTGTCGACCGTGACGGCGCTGAGGGCGGCGGTGGTCATCGGCCCCATCGCGAGCCCCATGCCGACGCCGCCGACGAGCATGCCCGGAAGCATCTCGAGGAAGGTGCCGTCGACGCCGAGCGTCGAGAAGCTCCAGAGAGCGGCTGCCAGGAGCGTCATCCCGATCGTGATCGGCCAGCGTGCGCCGACCAGATCGGTCGTCTTCCCGGCGAGCGGGGCCGTGATCACGACGAGGAACGTCATCGGCAGGAAGACGACGCCCGCGTGCACCGGCGAGTAGCCGAGGATGTTCTGCATGTACAGCGAGACGAAGAAGAAGATCCCGAACATCGCCAGCGAGACGAACAGGGCGGCGATGTTGGCGCCGCTGAACGTGCGGTTGCCGAAGAGGCGCAGGTCGAGCATCGGCCGCCGGCTCAGCAGCTCGATCAGGACGAACGCGCCCAAGAGCGCTCCGGCTGCGACCAGCAGGCCGAGGATCCTCGGCGAGGTCCAGCCGTGGCGGTTGCCCTCGATCAGCGCGTAGACGAGGGCGAGGAGGCCCGCAGCCGAGGTGGCGAGGCCGGGCAGATCCAGGCGCTGCTCTAGCTCGCCCGACCTCGACTCGACGACGAAGAGGAGCGAGGCGACGAACGCCAGCACGCCGACCGGGACGTTGACGAAGAAGATCCAGTTCCAGCCGAGGTGCTCGGCGAGCAGGCCTCCGAGCAGCGGGCCGACCGCGAGCGCGCTGCCCGCGACGCCGGCCCAGATCCCGATCGCCGTGCCGCGTTCGGACGGCTCGAAGGCTGCGCTGATGATCGAAAGCGTGGCCGGCATCATCAGCGCTGCGCCCACTCCCTGGAAGCTGCGGGCCGCGATCAGCACGTCGGCGTTCGAGGCGAGGCCGCAGGCGAGCGACGACATCGTGAAGAGGACGAGCCCGGTGTCGAAGATCAGGCGGCGTCCGTAGAGGTCGGCAAGGCGGCCGCCGGTGAGCATGAAGACCGCGAAGGAGAGGGTGTAGGCGTTCACGACCCACTCGAGCTCCGAGACGCCCATGTCCAGCCCTCGTCCGATCGAGGGCAGGGCGACGTTCACGATCGTGTTGTCGAGCATGATCATGAAGAGGGCGAACGCGACCGCGCCGAGCGTCCACCACTTGCGGTCGGTGTCGTTCGGCATGTGCCTCCTCGAAGGCCGCACGGTCACGTCGACACCGTCACCCGGATCCGGCAGGACCGCCGGTGACCGCAGCCGGCGCACGGTGGGCGGTGACGACGTCGCGGTACCAGAAGTAGCTCGCCTTCGGAATCCGCTCGAGCGTCCCGAAGTCGACGTAGACGATCCCGAATCGCTGGCTGTACCCCTGCGCCCACTCGAAGTTGTCGAGCAGCGACCAGACGAAGTAGCCGCCGACGTCGACCCCCGCGTCGAGAGCCCGGCCGACGGCGGCGAGGTGGCGCTCGAGGTACGCGATCCGTCGCGCGTCGTCGATTCCCGCGGCTCCCCGGACGTCGGGATAGGCGGCGCCGTTCTCGGTGACGTAGAGCAACGGCGCTCCGTAGTCCTCGTGGAGCCGGAGGAGCAGCTCGTACAGGCCGTCGGGGTAGACCTCCCAGCCGTTCCCCGTGACATCGGGGCCCTCGACCTCGGCGAAGGCCACGCGCCCGGTCGCAGGATCCGCCCACGCCAGGTTGCGCCGGTAGTAGTTCACGCCGAGGAAGTCGATCGGCCGGCTGATCGCCTCGAGGTCGCCGTCGGCCCCGGGCGGAAGATGCGGGCCCAACCGTCCCAGGGCCTTCCTGGGATACGCACCGCGCAGCACCGGCTCGAGGAACCAGAGGTTGCGCTCGGCGTCCGCCTCCGCCGCGGCCGCGACGTCCCGGTCTGCGGGCGTCAGCGGATGCATCGGGATCAGGTCGAGCGTGATGCCGATGCGTGCGGCCGGCAGCGCGGCGCGCAGGATCTCGAGCGCACGGCCGTGTGCGAGCAGCAGGTGGTGCCCGGCGGCCACGGCGTCGGCCTCGCTCGCCCGCCCCGGCGCGTCATGGCCGAGCCCGTAGCCGAGCCACGCGGCCACCCACGGCTCGTTTTGCGTGATCCAGTGGCGCACGCGGTCGCCCAGCCTGGCCGCGACCACCCCGGTGTACTCGGCGAACGCGTCCACCGTCTCGCGCACGGGCCAGCCGCCGCGATCCTCGAGCGGCTGCGGCAGGTCCCAGTGGTACAGCGTGACGAAGGGCTCGATGCCGTTCGCGAGCAGCTCGTCGACGAGACGGTCGTAGAAGTCGAGACCGGCCGTGTTGACGCGCCCGCAGCCCTCCGGAAGCACGCGAGGCCAGGCGACGGAGAAACGGTAGGCGCCGGCGCCGAGGTCCCGCATGAGGCGAACGTCCTCGCGGTAGCGGTGGTAGTGGTCGCACGCAACGGCGCCCGTCGCGCTGCCCGTGACCCTTCCTGGCGTGGCCGAGAAGCGGTCCCAGATGCTCTCGCCGCGGCCGTCCTCTCCCGCCGCGCCCTCGATCTGGTACGCCGACGTCGCCGTGCCCCAGACGAACCCGGAGGGGAACGACTGTGTCATCGGAGACGCGGCGGGCCGGTGGATTCCCGGACGACGAGCCGTCCCGCGAGCTCCACGCGAAGGCCCTCGAAGCGCCGGCCCTCGATCAGGCGCATCAGCAGGCTGACGCTGGTGCGTCCGAGCTCCGCGAGCGGCTGGCGGACCGTCGTCAGCGCAGGCGACACGATCGTCGCGAGGTCGGCGTCGTCGAAGCCGACGACCGACAGATCATCGGGGACGGACAGCCCGCGTTCCCGTGCTGCCTGCAACGCTCCGAACGCCATGTTGTCGTTCGACGCGAACACGGCGGTGGGCGGAGCCCGGAGGTCGAGCAGCGCCCGGCCGGCCGCGTAGCCGCTCGGGCTCTCGAAGTCGCCCTCGAGCACGAGCTCAGGCGACGGAAGCACCCCCGCAGCCGCCAGCGCCGCGTTGAAGCCTTCGATGCGTTCCTCCGTCGCGACCCAGCCCCGCGGGCCGGAGACGTGGGCGATGCGCCGGTGTCCGAGCTCGAGGAGATGGTCGGTCGCGGCCTTCGCACCCGCACGGTGCGCGGCCGAGACGGCGGGGATCCCGGGCGGGAGCGACAGCCGCGGATCGGCGACGACGAACGGGTAGCGGCGTGCGCGCAGGCGGTCGAGCTCGTCGCTCGTCTCCTCGGGAAGCAGGATGATCGCGCCGTCGGTGGCCCCGTCCATGAGCTGCTCGAGCAGCGAGACCTCGCGGTCGTGCTCCGAGTGGGTGGCGCAGAGCGCGACCCGCATGTCCCGCTCGTAGGCCGCCTCGACCGCGCCGGCGAGGATCGAGGCGAAGTAGTCGGCGCGGATGAACGGCATCGTGAAGCCGACGAAGCCGGTGCGGCCGAGCGAGAGGCCGCGCGCTCCGCGGTTGGTCGTGAAGTGGTGAGCGCGCAGCTGCTCGAGGACCGCGTCCCGCGTCTCGGGCGCGACCCCGGCGCGGTTGTTGATGACCCGGGAGACGGTTGCCACCGAGACGCCGGCGAGCCTGGCGATGTCGCGCATCGTCGGCCGGCGCCCGTTGCCTTCTTCGATCGAGCTCACCACTTCCTTCCGAGCCCGTTCAGGGTCCTGTAACCGATTACCGTATTGGCGGCACGCACGCGAAGCGTCACGGAGATCACGTACCGCTCAATACGTGTTTCTCCTGATGGTCGTCCCGCAACGCGCTGGTAACCGTTCTCGGTAAGCGGCACTTCTCCGCCGCATCGAGCTCCCGAGGGACCCGGTCGCGGCGAAGAGCTCGACGGGCTCCAACCTCGTGGCCCGCCGTTCGGACGCACGAGAGGAGGGATGGGATTTGACCGCCGTGAAGAAGCGCAGGGCCGCCGCCCTCGGCCTGGTGGTCGCGGCCGTCGTCACGGGCACGATGCTGGTGACGACCGGCGCGGGCGCCAAGGAGTCGTCGGCGCTGGCCCTTCCGCGCGCACAGACGCTCTACATGAGCGGAAACCAGTGGTCGCCGAACAACGACCTCAATCCCGCGAAGAACTGGGACTACGTGACGGGACTCGTCGGGTTCGTGTACGAGACGCCGTTCCGCTACGACCCGCTCGCGGACAAGTTCATCCCGTGGCTGGCGACGGGAGGCTCGTGGACGTCGAAGACCACCTACGTCATGCACGTCAGGCAGGGCGTCAAGTGGAGCGACGGCAAGCCGTTGACGGCGCAGGACGTCAAGTACAGCTTCGACATCACGAACATCCCGACGCATCCGCAGCATCCGCTGTGGGCCGACACGGGACTGGCGAGCACGAAGGTGTCCGGACACGACGTGGTCTTCACGTTCAAAGGCACGCCCGGATACCAGGAGTTCGACTTCTACCGCTTCAACGTCGCGATCGTGCCGCAGCACGTCTTCAAGCAGTACAGCGCGACGGAGCTGACGACGAGCAACCTCGAGAACACCCGCAACATTGTCGGGACCGGCCCGTACCGCTACAAGTCGGGCTTCGGTGCCAGCTCGGAGACGATGGTGTGGCAGAAGCGGCTCAACTGGTGGGCGACGAAGGCGCTCGGCCTGTCCGTCAAGCCGAAGTACGTCGTCGACATCAAGAACGGCACGAACGCAGCCGCGCTGTCGAATCTGCTCGCCGGCAACATCGACCTGTTCAACAACTTCGCCCCGAAGTCCGCGATCAGCAAGCGGTTCAAGACGTACTACGGGGCGGCGCCGTACCACCTGGGCGCCAACACGACGTGGCTCTTCCCCAACACGACCAGGAAGCCGCTGAACGACGCGCAGTTCCGCCGCGCGCTGGCGTTCTCGATCGACATGGGGCAGATCCTCGACAAGGCGTACCAGGGGCTCGTGAACAAGGCGAGCCCGACGGGGCTGCTGCCGATCTGGGACAAGTGGGTCGACAAGTCCGCCGTCGCCAAGTACGGCTTCTCGTACAGCCCCGCGAAGGCGAAGTCGCTCCTCGCGGCGGCCGGGTACAAGGACGTGAACGGCGACGGCTACGTCGAGAACAAGGACGGGTCGAAGATCGAGCTCTCGATCGTCGTCCCGAACGGGTGGTCGGACTGGATGACCGCGATCCAGGTCATCTCGTCGAGCGCCAAGGCCGTCGGCATCCATCTCGTCCCGGGCTTTCCCGAGTACGGGACGCTAACCGACGACCGCGGACACTCCCGGTTCGACCTGCTGCTCGGCAACGACCGGCAGATGAGCAACACGCCGTGGACGTACTACCAGTACATCTACAACCTGCCGATCGCCGACAACCAGGCGACGATGAACTACGAGCGGTTCACCGATCAGCCCGCCTGGACGCTGACGAACCAGCTGAAGCGCACGAAGACGTCGGACGCCGCCGCCTACAAGGCGGTGATGTCGAAGCTGCAGACGACGTTCATGCAGAAGCTGCCGGTGATCCCGCTCTGGTACAACGGGATGTGGTCCATGGTCAACACGACCTACTGGACCAACTGGCCGTCTGCCAAGGGACTGCAGTACACGCCCAGCTCGTGGCGTAACTACTGGCAGATGACGAGCATCGACATGCTCACCCACCTCAAGCCGGTTTCCACGACGTAGGTCGGAGCCGGAAGTGACGCGACATCCCTCCCCTCCGCACCGAGCGGGAGGGATGTCGCCTCGCCTGCGGGCGCGGAGCGAGGAGAACCGATGAAGCGATACCTCGCACGGAAGGTGCTCATCTACCTCCTCACCTTCTGGGTGGCGGTGACCATCGACTGGGCGATCCCGCGCTTCATGCCCGGCGACCCGATCGAGCGTCTGATGTCACGGATGCAGGCCCAGCCGTCGGCCGAGCACGCGCTGACCGGCTACTACACGAAGGCGTTCGGCTTCGACGTCCCGGTCTGGCGCCAGTACCTGAACTTCTGGGCCGCGCTCTTCCACGGCGACCTCGGGCGCAGCGTGGCGAACTTCCCGACGTCCGTCTCGTCGCTGATCTTCGGGGCGCTTCCCTACACGCTCGCCCTGCTCGTGCCGGCGATCCTGCTCAGCTTCTGGGCCGGGAACAAGGTCGGCGCCCTCGCCGCCCGCCGCAGGACGCTCGACAACACCGTCCTGCCGGCCAGCTACGTCCTCACGGCCACGCCCCAGATGTGGCTCGGGATCGTCCTCGCGTGGGTCTTCGCCACCACGCTCGGCTGGCTGCCGGTGTCAGGGGCGTACGACCTGTCCATGCAGCCGGCGTGGACGCTCGAGTTCGCACGGAGCTTCCTGCTGCACTGGATCCTGCCGTTCCTCGCCCTCTTCCTCGTCGCCTTCGGCGGCTGGGCGATCGGGATGCGCAACATGATCATCTACGAGCTCGAGGCGGACTACTCGAACTACCTCGCCTCCCTGGGAGCGCCGCAGAAGCTCGTCCGCAAGTACGCGTACCGGAACGCGCTGCTCCCCCAGGTCACCGGCCTCGCGCTCGCGCTCGGCGCGGTCGTCGCCGGCGCGATCGTGGTGGAGATCGTGTTCGCGTATCCGGGCCTCGGCACGCTGACCCTGAGCGCGATCCAGAACCGAGACTACTTCCTCATCCAGGGGATCTTCCTCCTCCTGATCGTCGGCGTCCTGATCGCCAACTTCGTCATCGACATCGCGTACGTCTTCATCGACCCGCGCACCCGCATCGGCATGCAGGGAGGGGCGTGATGGCGGTCGCACGTCCCGGCGTCGCAGGCGAGACCGTCGACCGCGTCGCGCCGCCGAGCGTGCCCCAGCCTGCGGCACCGGCAGCCGTCCCCGCGAAGCGCTCGGAGTTCGTCTACTTCGCGCTCCGCAACTGGAAGTTCGTCCTCGGCGCCGGGATCGTCCTCGTCTTCCTCCTGACCGCCGCGATCGCGCCTGCGCTGGTCGCACACCCGCCGCTCGCGTTCACCGGCCCGACCGACTCCCCGCCCTCGTCCGAGTACTGGTTCGGCACGACCTCGTTCGGCCAGGACGTCTTCTCCCAGTTCGTGAACGGCCTGCGCGCCGCGTTCCTCGTCGGCGCGGTCGGCGGCGGCATCGCCTGGGTGCTCGGGGCCGCCGTCGGCTTCACCGCCGGCTACCGCGGCGGCTGGCTCGACGACCTGCTGAACATGCTCACGAACGTCGTGCTCGTCATCCCGACGCTGGCGATCCTGATCATCGTCGCGGCCTACATCGACGTGCACAGCTACGTGACGGAGGCGCTGCTCATCGGCCTGACGTCGTGGCCGTGGGCGGCGCGGGCGGTGCGGGCCCAGACCTTCTCGCTGAAGACGAGGGACTTCGTCGACATCGCGCGGCTGAGCGGACGCAAGACGCGGCAGATCATCGTCTCGGAGATCGCGCCCAACATGAGCTCGTACCTGCTGATGATGTTCATCCTCCTGTTCGGCGGCGCCATCCTGATCGGGGCCTCGCTCGACTTCCTCGGCCTCGGTCCCGCGACGCAGGTGTCGCTGGGCCTGATGATCAACAGCGCCTACCTGTCGAGCGCGCTGACGCTCGGCTTCTGGTGGTGGTTCCTGCCGCCGGGCATCGGGATCATCGCGATCGTCGGCGGCCTCTACGTGATGAACGTCGGGCTCGACGAGATCTTCAACCCCAAGCTGCGGGAGCTGTGACGTGAGCCTCGGCGTCGAGAACCTGACCGTCTACTACCAGTCGCTGCGCGGCGACGTGAAGGCCGTCGACGGTGCGGCGTTCGAGATCGCCGACGGCGAGATCATGGGTCTGGCCGGGGAGTCGGGGTGCGGCAAGTCGACGCTCGGCAAGAGCCTGATCCGCATGGACGCGCGCATGCGGTACGTGGACGGCCACGTCCAGCTGGACGGTTGCGAGCTCCCGATCTGGGACGACGTCCGCATGAACGAGTTCCGGTTCAAGAAGGTCTCGATCATCCCGCAGTACGCGCTGAGCGCCCTCAACCCGACCCGGCGAGTCGGGACGATCGCCCGCGACCTGCTCGCGTCGCGAGACGTGCCGCTCGACACGGTCATGCCCGAGCTGAGGCGCAGGCTCGACCTGGTCGGGCTCTCGGGCGACGTTCTCCACCGCTTCCCGATCGAGCTCTCGGGCGGGATGAAGCAGCGGGTCGTGATGGTGCTCTCGTCCGTGGTCGACCCGTCGCTCCTGATCGCCGACGAGATCACCTCGGCGCTCGACGTGACCACCCAGCGTGCCGTGGCGGAGCTGCTGGTCGAGTTCCGCGACCGCGGCTTCGTCAAGAGCATGATCGTGATCACCCACGACCTCTCGGTGCTCTACCAGGTCGCCGACTCGGTGCTCGTCATGTACGCGGGCAGGGTCGCGGAGAAGGCGCCGGCCGAGGCCATCGTCGATGCTCCACGCCATCCCTACACCCGGTTGCTCCTGTCCTCGCTGCCCGAGGTCGGCGTCCGCTTCGCCGAACGGCGGCTGACGGGCATTCCGGGGCGACCGCCTTCGCTCCTCGATCCGCCGGCGGGCTGCCGGTTCAGGGACCGCTGCCCGCTCGCGTCGCCGGAGTGCGCCGAGCAGCCGCCGTTCGTGGCATCCGAGCCCGGGCGCGCGGCCGCCTGCTGGAAGGTGGCCGCCTGATGCTGAGGGTCGACACCTGCTGCAAGTCGTTCTCGGTCGGCGCGTTCGGCTCCGACCAGCTGCTCGCGGTGCGCGACGTGAGCTTCGGGGTCAGGCCCGGAGAGGTCGTGGCGCTGATCGGCGAGAGCGGCAGCGGCAAGTCGACGATCGGCAAGCTGATCCTTCGGCTCCTGCGCACGACGCGCGGCGTCATCGAGTTCGACGGAGCGGACATCACCACCTTCGAGGGGCGTCGCCTGAAGGAGTACTACTCGCACGTGCAGGGCGTCTTCCAGGATCCGTTCAGCTCGTACAACCCGATCTTCAAGGCCGACCGCGTCTTCACCATGGTGCGGCACGAGTACCTCCCCGGCCTGAGCGGCTCGGAGTGGCGGAGGAAGCTCGAGGGGGCGCTGGACGGCGTCAGCCTCAACGCCGCGGACGTCCTCGACAAGTACCCGCACCAGCTGAGCGGCGGCCAGCTCCAGCGGATGCTGATCGCGCGTGCCCTCCTGCTCGACCTCCGCCTCCTCGTCGCCGACGAGATCATCAGCATGCTCGACGCGTCGACGCGGATCGACGTCCTCAACCTGCTCGGCGACCTCAAGTCCCGCGGCCTCGGCATCCTCTTCATCACGCACGACCTGTCGCTCGGCAACTACATCAGCGACACGACGATGATCCTCCGCCGGGGCGTCCTCGTCGAGATGGGCGCGACCGAACGCGTCTTCGGCAACCCGCTGCACGCCTATACGAGGTCGCTGCTCGGCTCTGTGCCGCAGCTCCACCGGAAGTGGGCAGAGCTGGCGCCCGATCTGCCGGCAGAGGCGACCGACGGGGCGGCGACGCTCGTCCAGGTCGAGGACGAGCACTTCGTCGCGCGCTCGGCATGAGCGTCGTCGAGACCGCCCTCGCTCCCATCCCCTGGGAGGAGCGCCCGGCTGGCACCCGCACCGTGCTCTGGCGTTCGAGCCGGAATCCGATCGTCGGGCGCGACGCCGTCCCCCGCGCGAACAGCGTCCTCAACTCCGCGGTCGTGCGCTTCGGCGACGGCTTCGCCGGCGTCTTCCGCGTCGACGACACACGCCGCGTGATGAACCTGCACGCCGGCCGGAGCAGCGACGGCCTCGACTGGGAGATCGCACACGAGCCCATCGCCTTCACGGCCGCCGACCCGCGCACGGGCGAGATCCAGCAGGCCTTCGAGCATGCGTACGACCCGCGTGTGACCTGGCTGGAGGATCGCTGGTACGTCACCTGGTGTGCCGGCTATCACGGGCCGACGGTCGGCGTCGGCTACACCCGCGACTTCCGGCGCTTCGTGCAGCTCGAGAACGCCTTCCTCCCCTTCAACCGCAACGGCGTCCTCTTCCCCCGGCGGATCGGCGGCCGCTACGCGATGCTCAGCCGCCCGAGCGACGGCGGCCACACGGCATTCGGCGACATCTTCTACTCCGAGAGTCCGGACCTCGTCCACTGGGGCCGGCACCGGCACGTCATGGGCCCGATTCCGCTCACCTGGCAGTCGACCAAGGTGGGGGCCGGGCCGACACCGATCGAGACCGGCGAGGGCTGGCTGCTCATCTACCACGGCGTCCTCACGTCGTGCAACGGGTTCGTCTACTCCGCGGGCGCCGCCCTGCTCGACCTCGAGGAACCGTGGCGGGTGATCGCACGCGGCAGCGACTACCTGCTCGCGCCGCAGGTGACCTACGAGCAGGTGGGCGACGTCCCGAACGTCGTCTTCCCGAACTCCGCGCTGGTCGACCGGGACTCGGACCGCGTCTCCGTCTACTACGGCGCCGCGGACACGACCGTGTGCCTCGCGCACGGCCGTCTCTCCGAGATCGTCGAGCTCGTCCGCGCCTCGGCTTCGACCACGTAGTTATCCGCAAGCGAGACCGAGCTTGCGCCGATGCCCGCACGGGTGGTCGAAGCCGACGATTGGCTCGTGCCCTTCGCAACGGTCGTCAAGCAGCGCCCGGCGGAGCTCCCCGTCCGGCCGAACCTCGTCGACTACGAGGGCGAGCGCAGGGCCGGCTTCTGGGAACGCGCACGCGCCGAGCTCGCGGGGCTTCCGAACGGTCGCGGCCTGAACATCGCGCACGAGGCGCTGGACCGCCACGCGGACGGCCCGCTGGCCGGCCATCTCGCCATGCGCTGGATCGGCCGGGAGTGGGACGTGCGCGACTTCACCTACTCCGACCTCTCCCATCTGACCAGCCGCTTCGCCAACGTGCTCGGCGGCCTCGGCATCGGGCAGGGCGACGTCGTCTGCGTCCTGGCCGGGCGGATCCCCGAGCTGTACGTCGCCGCGCTCGGCACGCTCAAGCACCGGAGCATCTTCTGCCCGCTGTTCTCCGCGTTCGGCCCCGAGCCGATCAAGACGCGGATGACGATCTCCAGGGCGAAGGTGCTCGTCACGACCCGGCTCCTGTACGAGCGCAAGGTGGCCGGGATCCGCGACGAGCTGCCCGACCTCGAGCACGTCGTCCTCGTCGACGGCCCCGACCCGATCGAGGGCACGCTCGACTGGGACCGGCTGATGATCGGCGCGTCCGAGGACTACGAGATCGGGCCGACCGACCCGGAGGACGTCGCGCTCATCCACTTCACGAGCGGCACCACGGGCACCCCGAAGGGAGCGGTGCACGTGCACGGCGCGATCGCCGTCCACAACATCACCGGCAAGCTCGCCCTCGACCTGCACCCGGACGACGTCTACTGGTGCACCGCCGACCCGGGCTGGGTGACCGGCACCTCGTACGGGATCATCTCGCCGCTCTCGAACGGCGTGACGATGATCGTCGACCAGGAGGAGTTCGACGCCGAGCGCTGGTACCGGATCCTCGACGAGCAGCACGTCTCCGTCTGGTACACGGCGCCGACCGCGATCCGGATGATGATGAAGGCGGGCGTCGAGCTCGTCCGGGAGCGCGAGTATCCGGCCCTGCGCTTCATGGCCAGCGTCGGCGAGCCGCTCAACCCGGAATGCGTGGTCTGGGGGCAGGACGCCTTCGGGCTCCCCTTCCACGACAACTGGTGGCAGACCGAGACGGGCGGGATCATGATCGCCAACTACGCCGCCTTCGAGATCCGGCCCGGCTCGATGGGCAGGCCGGTGCCCGGGATCGACGCCGGGATCGTCCGCCGCCTGCCGGGAGGCGGCTTCGAAGAGATCACCGAGCCCGGCGTCCAGGGCGTTCTGTCGCTGCGGGCCGGCTGGCCGTCGATGTTCCGCGCCTACCTCGGCGAGCCGGAGCGCTACGCGAAGGCGTTCGTGGACGGCTGGTACCTGACCGGCGACTTCGCCATGCGCGACGCCGACGGCTACTACTGGTTCATCGGGCGCGGCGACGACGTGATCAAGACGTCGGGCCACCTGATCGGCCCGTTCGAGGTGGAGAGCGTCCTGCTCGAGCATCCCGCGGTCGCCGAGGCGGGGGTGATCGGCAAGCCGGACCCGGTCGCCGGCGAGGTCGTCAAGGCCTTCGTCACGCTCCGGCGGGGCTACGAGCCCTCGCACGAGCTGGAACGGGAGCTGATGGCGCTGGCGCGCTCCCGGCTCGGCGCGGTGGTCGCGCCGAAGGAGATCGAGTTTGCGGAATCCGTCCCGAGGACACGCAGCGGCAAGATCATGCGCCGGCTGCTCAAGGCGCGCGAGCTGGGCCTGCCCGAGGGCGACATCTCGACGCTGGAGGGAGAGGAATGACCAGGGCCGCCGCGACCAGGAAGAAGAGGCCGGCGCTCGAGCGCGAGCACGGGCTGCACCTGCTGCACGAGATGCTGCGCATCCGCCGCTTCGAGGAGAAGGCGGCCGAGGTGTACAGCCTCGGCAAGATCCGCGGCTTCCTCCACCTGTACATCGGCGAGGAGGCGTGCGCCGTCGGGGCGATGCAGGCCCTGACTCCGGACGACGCCGTCGTCGCCACCTACCGCGACCACGGCCAGGCGCTCGCCCGGGGGCTGCCCCCCCACGAGCTGATGGCGGAGATGTACGGCAAGGCCACCGGCTGCAGCCGCGGCCGGGGCGGCTCGATGCACTTCTTCGACGTCTCGCGCCGCTTCTACGGTGGCAACGGCGTCGTCGCGGCCGGGCTCCCGCTCGCGATGGGGCTCGCGCTCGCCGACACCTACCAGCGCTACAAGCGCGTGACGGCGTGCTTCTTCGGCGACGGCGCCGTGGTCGAGGGGGAGTTCCACGAGTGCATGAACCTGGCGTCGCTCTGGCACCTGCCGGTGCTGTTCGTCTGCGAGAACAACCTCTACGGGATGGGCACCGCGATCGAGAAGGCGCTCGCCCGCACCGACATCGCGGCGAAGGCCGCCCCCTACGGGATCCCGGCGGAGGCGGTGGACGGGATGCAGGTGCTGGCGGTCGAGGAGGCGGTCACCCGGGCCGCGGACGCCGTCCGCAGGGGCGAGGGCCCGCACTTCGTCGAGCTGAAGACGTACCGCTTCCGCGCCCACTCGATGGCCGACCCCGACCTCTACCGGACGAAGGAGGAGATCGAAGGCTGGCGCGAGCGCGACCCGATCGACCTCTTCGTGGCCCTGCTGCGCGAGCAGGGCCTGCTCGACGACGCCGGCCTCGCGGAGGTCGAGGCGCAGGTGGCGGCCGAGATCGACGAGGCGGTCGCGTTCGCCGACGCCGGCGAGCCCGAGCCGCTCGAGGATCTGTTGAAGGACGTGTACACCACATGAGCACCATGACGCTGCGCGAGTCGATCCGCGACGGGATGCGCCAGGCGCTCGCCGACGACGAGCGCGTCTTCCTGATGGGCGAGGACGTCGGCAGCTACGGCGGCGCCTTCGCCGTCAGCGGCAGCCTCCTCGCGGAGTTCGGGCCTGAGCGCGTCCGCGACGCCCCGCTCGCCGAGTCGGCGTTCATGGGCGCGGGGATCGGCGCGGCGATCAACGGGATGCGCCCGATCGTCGAGATCATGACGATCAACTTCAGCATGCTGGCGATGGACCAGGTGCTGAACACCGCGGCCACCCTGCGGTACATGTCGGGCGGCCAGTTCAGCATCCCCCTGGTCGTGCGGATGGCGACCGGCGGCGGCCGCCAGATGGGCGCCCAGCACGCCCACAGCCTCGAGAACTGGTACGCGTACATCCCCGGGATCAAGTGCCTCTCGCCGGCGACGGTCGCGGACGGCAGGACGATGGTGCTCGCAGCGGTCGCCGATCCCGATCCCGTCTTCATCTTCGAGAACGCGATCCTGTACGGGAACAAGGGAGAGACCGAGGAGGACGGCGTACCGCAGGTCTGGAAGGCGGCGGTGCGGCGCGAGGGCGGCGACGTCACCGTCGTCACCTACTCGGCGTCGGTCTTCAAGGCGCTGGAGGCGGCCGAGCAGCTCGCCGGGGAGGGGATCGAGCTCGAGGTGGTCGACCTGCGCTCGCTGCGGCCGCTCGACCTGGAGACCGTGCTCGCCTCGCTCGCGAAGACCCACCGGGCGGTGATCGTCGACGAGGGTTGGCGGACCGGCAGCATCGCCGCCGAGGTCAGCGCCCAGATCATGGAGCGCGGCTTCGACCTGCTCGACTGGCCCGTGGTGCGGGTATGCAGTGCCGAGATCCCGATGCCGTACGCGAAGCACCTGGAGGACGCTGCGCTGCCGAACGTCGAGCGCATCGTCGCGGCCGTCCGGGAGATGGAGGTCTAGGAGCAGATATGGCCGAGTTCGTGATGCCGGCCCTGGGCGCGGACATGAGCGCGGGGACGCTGCTCGAGTGGCTGAAGCAGCCCGGCGACCACGTCGAGCGCGGCGAGATCATCGCGATCGTCCACACCGACAAGGCCGACATCGAGGTCGAGGTCTACTCGAGCGGGGTTCTCCAGGAGCTCCTGGTCGAGCCCGGAACCGAGGTGCCGACGGGGACCGTGCTCGCCCTGATCGGCGAGGAGGGCGAGGCGCCGGTTGCGAAGCCCGCGGAGGCGGCCGAGCCGGCCCTCGTGCTCGCCGGCGGCGACGGGCACCGCCTGCTGGTCTCGCCGTCGGCCAAGCACCTCGCCGCCGAGCTCGGGGTCGACCTCGCGACCGTGGAGGGATCGGGGCCGGGTGGACGCATCCAGCGGAAGGACGTCGAGCGCGCGAAGGCCGCCGCGCCGCCGTCCGCTCCGACTCCGGCTCCGAGCCCTCCGCCCCTCGCCCCGGCTGTGCCCCCCGCGCCGCCGCCGCCGGCCGCGACTCCGGCCGTGGAGGCGCAGGCGGCGATGCGGCGTGCGATCGCCGCCTCGATGAGCCGGTCGAAGCGCGAGATTCCGCACGTCTACCTCAGCCAGACGATCGACCTGAGCCCGGCCGTCGCCTGGCTCGCGGACGAGAACACGCGGCGGTCGGTTCCGGACCGGCTCCTCCTCGGCGTGCTGCTCGTCAAGGCGGTCGCCCTCGCCCTGCGCGACTTCCCGGAGCTGAACGCGAGGTGGGAGGGCGACCAGGTCGTCCGGAGCGAGCGGATCCACGTCGGCAACGCGATCTTCCTCCGCGGCGGCGGCCTCGTCGCGCCGGCGATCCACGACACCGACCAGCGCACGCTCGACGAGCTGATGCACAGCTTCCGCGACCTCGTCGCGCGGGCCCGGTCCTTCTCGCTGCGAGCCGCTGAGATGTCCGACCCGACCATCACCGTGACCAGCATCGGCGAGCGGGGCGTCGAGGCGATCTTCCCGATCATCGTGCCGCCGCAGGTGGCGATCGTCGGCTTCGGCAAGGTCGTCGACCGGCCGTGGGTGTCGAACGGGCAGCTGCTCGTCTGCCCGTTGGTCACCGCCACGGTCTCCGTCGACCACCGCGTCGCCGACGGCCACGTCGGCAGCGCCTTCCTCGCCGCCGTCGACCAGCGACTCCAGGAGCCTGATGACCTATGACCAAGCAAGAGATCAGAGACACGATCGTGAGCTGCCTGTGCGAGGTCGCACCGGAGATCGACCCCGCGACCGTGAAGGACGACGTCAGCTTCCGCGACCAGTTCGACGTCGACTCGATGGACCTCCTCAACTTCGTCATCGCCATGCACGAGCGGCTGGGCGTCGACATCCCCGAGAGCGAGTACGGCCGCCTCGGCACCGTCGACCTGCTCGTCGAGTTCATCTCGGCGCGGCTGGCCGCGACACCCGCATAGCCCCCGAGCTCGCCGGGTCTCCGAGATGAGCGAGCGCCTGTTCCTCGGCGTCACGCCCCTCTTCGCCGACAGGAGGGACGCAGGGAGAGCGCTCGCCGCCGCGCTGGCAGGCGAGCGAGAGCCGGAGCTCGTCGTCGTCGGGCTGGCGCGAGGCGGTCTGGAGGTGGCGGCGGAGGTCGCCCGCATCCTGCCGGCGCCGCTCGACGTCCTGGCAGTCCGGAAGGTCGGCCATCCGGATCAGCCCGAATACGGGCTCGGGGCCGTCACGCCGGGTGACGGGCTCTACCTCCGCGGCCCGAACGGGCTCACGGCGGAGCAGGTCGCGACCGCTGTCGACAAGGCCAGGACGGCGGCCAGGCAGCTCGACCGCCGCCTGCATCGTGAGCACGCACCGCTCGACCTCGCCGGCAACACCGTGCTGGTCGTCGACGACGGGCTCGCCACGGGCGGGTCGATGATCGCGGCCCTTCGCTGGGCGAGCGCTGCCGATGCGAGGCGCGTCGTCGCGGCGGTGCCGGTAGGGCCGACGGACACGGTCGAGCTCCTTCGTGCCGAGGCCGACGAGGTCGTCTGTCTCTACCCGCTCTCGGACCTCTTCGCCGTCGGGGTCTGGTACAGGTCGTTCGAGCAGGTCGCCGACCGGGAGGTCGTCCGCCTCCTCGACGAGAACCGCCGTGCCCGGCCCCGGGAAGCCGTCGGTCGCACCCGGGCTCAGAGCTTGCAGCCGATCGTCCGCAGCAGCTCGCGGCGCGCGGACACGTCGTCTTCGCTCTCGACGCCGCGGGGCGACCCGCCGTCGCCACGCCGAGAATCGCCCGTCCCTGCGGCGTCTCGCCGACCACCACCTCGACCGGGTTCGCGGTCGCGCAGTAGACACGGCACACCTCGGGAACCGCCTTCACCTGGTTGAGCACGTTGACCGGGTGACCCTCGCGGAGAAAGACCACGAAGGAGTGACCTGCGCCGATCGCCAGCGCATTGCGCACGGCCAGCTCGACGAGCTCCTCGTCGTTCCCCGCCCGGCGGACGAGCATCGGCCCCGACGACTCGCAGAAGGCGAGCCCGAAGCGGAGGTGCGGAGAGCTGCCCGCGAGCGTCTCGTACAGGTCCTCCACCGTCTTGACGAAGTGCGCCTGGCCGAGGATCAGGTTCAGCTCCTCCGGCTTCTCGACGGCGACCGTCTTCAGCTCGAGCTCAGCGCTCACGGCGTCCTCCCTTCCCGGATTCAATCAGTACGTTCGCTGATGCGGGCCCGGCGCCCGGGGACGACGATGGTGGCGCGAGAAGAACGAATCGCCGGTAGGACGAAACCCCACGTCCGAGCTTCAGGCAGAACCCTCCGAAAGCTCGGGCCGTGACGTGGACGAAAGCGAAGAGAACTTCCCGAAGGTCCGGGAAGGCCTCGGAAACGAGGCCTTCCCTTTTGCGCCCGGCGCCGGGCGGGCTCACCGCCGAGGTCAGTACTTCGGAGCAGCTCCAACGCGTGAATTGCCCGATGCCTCCGAGCGCCGGGCTGCTTAGCGTGGTCGTGCGAAGCGAGAAGCGAGGTGACGCGTGTCTCCGAATGTCGTCCAGGTCGAAGATCGCATGGGGGTGATGCTGCAGCTTCCGGTCCCGGTCGATCTCGCCGACGAGTGGCTCGCGGACGGCCTCGGCTTTCTGCTGGATGCCTGTGAGCTGCCGAAGGCAACCCTGCGCCGCCTCGTCGAGCCGACGGGGCATCCTGTCCTCGCCCTCGGCCGGGCACCGACCCCGTCGGACAATCCCGCGGCTCGTCGCAGGCGACTCGACGCGGCTCGCCTCGCCGTCCTGCTCGGGGCGCTCGCGGTCGAGGCTCGGCTCAACCGCGTCCTGAAGCTCCGCGATCCGGGCGACTGGAGCACCCTGGAGCACCTGGCGCCGCTCGAGAAGTTCGCACTCGCGCCGAAGCTGCTTCGCGGCGTCGAGTCGGTGCCCGACCAGTCCGGGCTGGCTCGGCTCGCGACCGAGCTCTTCGAACTCCGCGCCGACCTCGTCGAGGCCGGTGTCCGGGCGAGCGCCGCGCTCGAGGCCGCGGAGGAGCCCGATCCGCGCTTCCTGCCGAACCACGCACGCGTGATGGTCGAGGCGAGCGCGAAGATCTGCGCGTTCCTGGCGTCGCTCGCCGGGCGCGACCCGGAGGTCGAGACTGCGCGGCTGGCTCAGCGGGCGGCCGCCGCGCTCGCCGGGCGGGCGGAGGCGTGCTCGATCATGAGCGGGCCGATCGCGGCGCGGCGAGAGTGGGCGTGGGGCTTCGACGCCGACTTCCCGCCGGACGTGGTGGGGTCGTAGGCCATGACCAGGCCGATCCACGTCGAGCTCCCGCGTCTCTGCGATGGTCAGGCGCTGGTGGAGTTCCTCGCCGCCCACGGCCTGGCCGGCTCGGTCGTGAGCGTGAACGAGCACTGCGAGCTCGAGGTTCACGATGCGCTCGACTCGGACGAGCGTCTGCGCCGCGAGTTCGAAGCCGCGCTCGGCAGCTGGTTGGCCCAGCACGGGTCGCCGCTCGTTCCGGCGTCGAGCCGGGAGCGGGAATACGTGCTCCGGCCGCCGGGAGACTGACATTTCGGCCCGGCCTCGAACGTCGGGTCGGGTATTAGTCCCGGCGAGAGAGCTTTGAGGGGATCGGAGCCGAGATGACGTCCGCGAGGGAATGGCTCGACCGCTTCCGCCGGCCGGCCGCCGCCCCTGCCGTGCCGGCCGTGCCGGCCGTCCCGACCGAGGAGCCGGCCCCCGAGCTCGCGCCGGTGTTCGCGGTCCTCGACGAGATCGACCAGGAGGCGCGCGCGCTCCGCGAGGAGGCGGAGCGCGAGGCGGCACGCCGCCTGCAGGCGGCTTCCGTCGAGATCGAGGCCGTGCTGGCCCGCTGGCAGGCCCGGGCGGAGGCCGAGCGGGCCCGTGCCGAGGCCGAGCAGCGCGAGGCGGCGGCTCGCGAGCTGCGGGCGATCGAGCAGGACGCGGCCGCTGAGGCGGACCGGCTGCGCGCCCAGGGGCTCGAGCGGATCCCCGTGCTCGTCGAGGAGATCGTCGCGTGCGTCGAGGAAGGGCTGGGGTGAGGGGGGCCTGGATCGCCGGCAGCGTCAAGGCGCGCCTGCTCGTCGCCGAACGGCGGCTCGGCCCGGCGGGTGCCCGCCGGCTCGAGAGCCTGCCCACGCTCCAGGACGCTCTGTCCGAGCTCGAGCGCTCGCCGTACCGTCGCGAGCTCGGCCAGGCGCATGCCCTCGCCGACGCGCAGCGAGCCCTGCTCTCGACCGTGCTGCTCGAGCTGCGCCTGATCGCAGGCTGGCTCCCGAGCGACGCGCTCGAGCTCGTCCGCACGCTCGCCGGGTGGTACGAGCTCGCCAATCTCGAGGACCGGATCGCCTACCTGGACGGCGCCCCGCCGCGGCCGCCGTTCGAGCTCGGAAGCCTCGACGCCGGCTGGTCGGCCGCGTCCGGCGCGCAGAGCCTGGCCGAGATCCGCTCCGCGCTCGCCCCCACGCGGTGGGGCGATCCGGGAGGCGAGACGCCTGCCGAGCTGGGCCTCGGGCTGAGGCTGGCCTGGGCGCGCCGCGTTGCCGCCGACGTCCCGGAGGCGCTGAGCTGGGCCGCCGGCGCGACCGCTCTGCTGGTCGCGCGCGAGCTGTTCGTCGCCGGGTTGCCGGTCGACGCCCTGCCGCTGCCTAGCGTCCGGCTCCTGGGGACGGCCTGGCCGGCCGCGCACACGTACGAGCGGTTCGCCGCCGCCTTGCCGGCCCAGGCCGGGTGGGCGCTCGAGCCCGCACCCGAGCCCGACCTCCTGTGGCGCGCGGAGGCCGGCTGGTGGGCCCGGGTCGAGCAGCAGGCGGCTTCGCTGCTCGGCCGCGCGGTCGCCGGCCGGAACGTCGTCGTCGCGGCGGCCGCTCTGCTGGCGGCCGACGCACGACGTGTGGCCGTCACTCTCGCCGGGGTCGCCCGGCGGGGGCTGCCCGGGGTCTCGGAGGCCTTCGATGCAACCGCGTGAGCACGCTCTCACGCTGCCCGCGCGCATGGTGCGCGTGGCGGTCGTGGCGCCGGCCGAGAGGCTTCGTGACGTGCTGGTCGCGGTCGCCGACTCGGGGACGGTGGATCTCGCCGGCACGCTGCCCTCCCCGAGCGGCGAGGCGCTCGAGGCGCTTCGCCGCCTCGAGCGGTCGGGCGGCAACGGGACGCCACCCGCGCTCGTCACCCGGGACCGGCCCGACATCGCGGAGCTCGAGCGGCTCGGCGCCGCCGGCCTGCTCGCGGGCGAGGTCGAGCTGGCGCGCCGCTCGGCGACGGCGGTCGGGCACGGAAGCTTCGCCGCCTTCGTCGGCTGGACGCCCGAGGACGAGCTCCCCCGCCTGTCCGAGCGGCTCGTTCCTCTCGGTGCCGCGGCCGTCGAGCTGCCGCGGCCGGCGTGGCCCGAGCCGCCGACGCTGATCGCCCGCCGGCCGGCCGTCAAGCCGTTCAGGCCGCTGGTCGAGACCTTCGGCCCGGCGCCGTACGCCGACCTGGATCCGACGCTCTTCGCCGCGTTCTCGTTCGTGCTCATGTTCGGGATGATGTTCGGCGACGTCGGGCACGGCCTGCTGCTCGCCGGCTTCGGCCTCGCGCTGCGCTTCGTGCGACACGGGCGCCTGGTCGCGCTGCGGAGCATCTGGCCGCTGCCGTTCGCCGCGGGGCTGTCGGCCGCGCTGTTCGGCCTCGCCTACGGGGAATGCTTCGGCCCCACGGGGCTCGTCCCGCGCCTCTGGCTCGATCCGGTCGACGACCCCGGGCGGCTCCTCGCCGTCGCGCTCGCCGTGGGCGCAGCGCTGCTCACGCTCAGCTACGCCTTCGGCACGGTCAACCGCTGGCGCGAGCAGGGTGCCGCGGCGGCGATCGTCTCGCCGACCGCGATTGCCGGCGCCTGCGTGTTCCTCGGTGCCGGAATCTTCGCCGCCGGCTGGTATCTGGACGCTCGCCCTCTCGCGCTCGCGGGCGCGGTGGCGGCCGGCGTGGGACTGTTGCTGCTCGTCGCCGGGTTCGCGCTCGAGGCCGGCCGGGGCGCCGTCGCGGTGCTCCAGGTAGCGGTCGAGGCCGGGGACGCGATCATCCGCATCGCGACCAGCACGATCTCGTTCACGCGCCTCGGCGCCTTCGGCCTCGCGCATGCCGCGCTCGGCGCGATGGTGTGGCAGGCCGCCGGCGCCCTGTGGGGGACCGCGGCCGGCGCCATCCTCGCCGTGCTCGTCTTCCTGGCCGGCAACGTGCTGGCGTTCTCGCTCGAGCTGCTCGTCGCGGGGATCCAGTCGCTGCGGCTGGAGTACTACGAGCTCTTCTCTCGCATCTTCGCCAGGCAGGGCCGCGCGTTCGCTCCCTGGCACATCCCACTCGCCGGGAAGGAGGAGTCATGATCGAATCGCTGATCTGGGGTCTGCCGGTGATCGCGGCTGTCGCGGCCGCGACCGCGTGGATCCTGGGCCGCACGCCCGAGAAGCTGCTCCCGCGGCTGCTCGTCCTCAACGGCCTGATCCTGCTGGGCGCGCTGGGGCTATTCGCCGCAGCGCTGATCGGGCCGGGGAGCGCGCTGGCGGCTACGCAGGCGGGCCACGACCCACAGGCCGCGCTGTTCGGAGCGGGAATCGCGGTCGCCGGCTCGTGCATCGGCGCCGGGATCGCCGTCTCCTACACCGGGGCGGCCGCCATGGCGGCGGTCAGCGAGAAGCCCGAGCTCTTCGGCCGCGCGATGGTCTTCGTCGGCCTCGCCGAGGGCATCGCCGTCTACGGCCTCGTCGTCGCGATCCTGCTGATCGGCAGGGCATGAGCCTGGCGGTCGCGATCGGCGACGAGCTGAGGCTCGGCGGGTACGCCCTGGCGGGAGCGGAGGTGCACCATGCCGTCGACCCGGCCGACGTCGAGGCCGCCTGGGAGCGCCTGGACGACGGCGTCGGGCTGGTCGTGCTGACGCCCGACTCGTACGCCGTCCTCGAGTCGCGTCTCTCCGAGCGGAGCCGGCTCGTGTGGGCGGTGGTCCCGTCGTGACCGCCGCCGCCGACTCCCTGCGCACGAGCTTCCTCGACGAGGTGCGTGCGGACGCCGTCCGGGGCCGGGAGGAGAGCGACCTGCGGATCGCGGCGATGCGCGCCGAGGCGGAGCGGCGAGGCCTGGCGCTCGTCGAGGAGGCGCGTGCGGAAGGTGCAGCAGCGGCTGCGCTGGTCGACAGGCAGGATCGGGCCGCCGCCCGTCGCCGGGCGCGAACGACCGTCCTGGCCGCGAAGCGGGAGCTCTACGAGGAGCTCTGCCGCCGGGCGAAGGCGGCCGCGCGCTCGCTCCGGGACGATCCGGGCTATCCGGCGCTGCTCGAGCAGCTGGTCGCCACGGCTCGCGCCCAGCTCGGCGAAGACGCGATGCTCGAGATCGACCCGCCCGGGCAGGGCGGCGTGCGCGGCTCCTCGGGCACGAGGCACGTCGACTACACGCTCGACGCGCTCGCCGAGCGCTGCCTCGAACGGCTCGGGGGCGGACTGGAGCGGCTGTGGTCGTGACGGAAGCCCGGATCGTCCGCGTCAACGGCCCGGTCGTCGACGTCGAGGGCTTCGACGACGTGGGCATGCTCGAGCTCGTCGAGGTCGGGGATGCGCGCCTCCCGGGCGAGGTGATCGCCGTCGACGGCTCCAGGGCGACCGTCCAGGTCTACGAGTACACCGGCGGCCTCGCGCCCGGCCAGCCCGCGGCCGCAAGCGGAGCACCGCTGAGCGCCGACCTCGGGCCCGGGTTGCTCGGCGGCATCTTCGACGGCATGCTGAGGCGGCTGGACGGGGCGAGCGACTGGATCTCGGCAGGCGCCCGGCTCGAGACGCTCTCGGCCGACCGGCGCTGGCCGTTCGAGCCCGCGACCGACCTCGAGGAGGCCCGTCCGGGGCTCCGGCTCGGCTCGGTCGACGAGGCGATCGCGGTGGAGCACCGCGTGCTCGTCCCGCCGGGCGTGGCCGGCACGCTCGAGTGGCTCGCGCCGGCCGGGGAATACACCGTCGAGGAGCCGGTCGCGCGGGTCGGCGGCACCGAGATCCGGCTCTCGCACCGCTGGCCGGTTCGCCGTGCGCGGCCGGTGAGCGAGCGCCTGCCCGGCTCGGCGCCGCTGACGACGGGTCAGCGGGCGCTCGATCTCTTCTTCCCGGTCGCGCGAGGGAGCACGACGGGGGTGCCGGGCGGGTTCGGAACCGGGAAGACCGTGCTCCTGCAGCAGATCGCCAAGTGGTGCGACGCCGACGTGATCGTCTACGTCGGCTGCGGGGAGCGCGGCAACGAGATGGCGGACGTGCTCCACGAGCTGCCCAGGCTCGAGGACCCGCGAACCGGCCGCCCGCTGATGGAACGAACCGTCCTGATCGCGAACACGTCGAACATGCCGGTGCTGGCCCGCGAGGCCAGCATCCACACCGGCGTCACCGTCGGCGAGTTCTTCCGCGACATGGGCTACGACGTCGTTCTCATCGCCGACTCCACCTCCCGGTGGGCGGAGGCGTTGCGGGAGGTGGCCTCCCGCACGGGACAGCTCCCGGCAGAGGAGGGCTACCCGGCCGGGCTGGCCTCGGAGCTGGCCTCCTTCTACGAGCGGGGAGGCGCCGTCCGCACGCTCGGAGGAGCGACCGCAACGGTCACCATCATCGGCGCCGTCTCGCCGCCGGGGGGCGACCTGTCAGAGCCGGTGAGCGCGCACACCCGCCGTTTCACGCGCTGCACCTGGTCGCTCGACCGCGACCTCGCGTACGCGCGCCACTACCCGGCGGTGAGCTGGCGTGAGTCCTTCTCGCGCGACGCGGAGGCGGTGGCGCGCTGGCACTTCCTGCGCGAGGAGCGGGAATGGGGGGAGCGGCGCGAGCGTGCGCTGAGCCTCCTCGCCGAGGCCGACCGGCTGGAGTCGGTCGCGCAACTGGTCGGCACCGCTTCGCTGCCGGATGCAGAGCGGATCGTCCTGCTCGGCGGCCGCCTCCTGCGCGAGGCGGTGCTCCAGCAGAGCTCGTCGAGCGAGAACGACGCCCACTGCGAGCCCGCGAAGCAGGCAGCGCTCCTCGCCCTCGTGCTGCGGGTGATCGACCGCTGCCGTGAGCTCGTCGCGCACGGCGTGCGGGCCTCGGCGATCGAGGAGGTCGACTTCACCCCGGTCACACGCGCCCGGGACGCCACGCCGCCCGGCGCGGTCGCCGACGTCGAGTCGGTATTCGACCTGATCGCGCCGCGACTGGGAGCGCTCGAATGACCCTGCGCGCGCCGGTCGAGTACAGCTCCGTCGCGACGATCCGCGGACCGCTGCTCGTCGTCGAGGGCGTGGAAGGCGTCGGCTGGGACGAGGTCGCCGAGGTCCGGCTCGCCGACGGTGACGTGCGCCACGGCGTCGTGCTCGACGTCGACCGCGACCTCGCCGTGGTCGAGGTGCTCGAGGGCACCGCCGAGCTCCGGCTCGGACGTCTACGGATCGCGTTCGCCGGCAGCCCGATGCGAATTCCGGTGGGGGAAGCCTGGCTCGGCCGGGTCTGCAACGGCCGCGGCGAGCCGCTCGACGGCGGGCCGCCCGTCGTCGCGAACACGCACCGGGCCGTCGCCGGCAGCCCGATCAACCCCGCGGCGCGGAACACTCCGAGCGAGCCGATCATCACCGGCGTGTCCGCGATCGACGGGCTCGCGACGCTCGTCCGCGGCCAGAAGCTCCCGATCTTCTCGATCGGCGGCCTCCCCCATCTCGAGCTCGCGACCCAGGTCGCGTCACAGGCGCGCGCCGGCGGCGAGCCGTTCGCGGTCATCTTCGCCGCGATCGGCATCACCCAGGCCGACGGGATGGCCGTCCGCGAGGCCCTGGAGGAGCGCGCCGCGGCGGGAGACCTGACGCTGTTCCTCAACACCGCCGACGACCCGCTGGTGGAGCGGATCGTGACCCCGCGGATCGCGCTCACGGTCGCCGAGCACCTCGCCTTCGACCTCGGCCGCCACGTGCTCGTCGTGATCGCCGACGTCACGAGCTACGCGGAGGCGGTGCGCGAGGTCGCCGCCGCCCGCGGCGAGGTGCCGAGCCGCCGCGGCTATCCCGGCTACCTCTATAGCGACCTTGCTTCGCTCTACGAGCGCACCGGCCGTCTCCGCGGCCGGCCCGGCTCCCTGACGCAGGTGCCCGTGCTGACCATGCCCGCCGGCGACATCACGCACCCCGTTCCCGACCTGACCGGGTACATCACCGAGGGCCAGCTCGTCCTCTCCCAGGAGCTGCACGTGCGCGGCGTCTATCCGCCCTTCGACGCGCTCGGATCGCTGTCCCGGCTCATGCGCCTCGGCGCCGGCGCGGGCAGGACGCGCGACGACCACCTGGAGATCGCCGCCCAGCTCTACGCGTTCGTCGCGCAGGCCGGGCAGATCGCGGATCTGGCCGACGTCGTCGGCGAAGCGGGGCTGACAGGACGGGATCGCCGCTACCTCGCCTTCGCCGACGTCTTCCTCTCCGACTTCCTGGCCCAGGAGCCCGGCGAGACGCGGACGCTCGAGGAGACGCTCGACCGGGCCTGGCGCGTCGCGTCCGTGCTGCCGAAGCGGGAGCTGTCGATGGTCGGCGAGGCGCTGGTCGATGCCCACTACGTGGAGGAAGAGCGTGAGGATTCGACGGCCGCCGGGTAGGACGGGCCGGCTCTGGCTGCTGCGCCGGCTCGCGGTCGCCCGCCGCGGCCACGACGTGCTCGAGCAGAAGCGGCATGCGCTGCGCAGGGAGCTCGACCGGCTCGAAAGCTCGCTCGACGCCACCCGCCGCGACTGGCACGAGCGGGCGCACGCGGCCGAGCTCTGGTGGCAGCGCGCGGCCGTCCTGGCCGGAGAGCGGCCGCTCGCCCTCGCGCGCTCGTCCGTCCGGGGCCGGGCCGACGTGAGGCTCGTGTGGCGCAACGCGCTGGGCGTCGTCTATCCGTTCGAGGCGACGGTCTCCCTGCCGGTCGGCGAGCTCTTCCCCGCCGGCGGCAGCGCCGCGCTCGTCTACGCCGCACAGCTGCATCGAGGCGCGCTCGAAGCCGCGGCGCAGCTCGGTGCGACCGAGCTCGCGTACCGGCGGACCGCGGGCGAGCTGCAGGCGACGACGCAACGCCAGCGGGCGATCGAGCGCCGCTGGATCCCCGAGCACGAAGAGGCGCTCCGGCAGGTCGAGCTCGCCCTCGACGAGAACGACCGTGAGGAGGCGGTTCGCGTGCGCTGGGTAATCCGAGGGTCGAGCCCTTCGGGTGGGGACCCGACAAGGGTGAGGTAGAGGTGACGCACCTACAGGTTGTCGGCTCGGAGCTCCCGCGAGTGGAAGAACCGTCGTTCGCCCGTCACCCGAATCAGGAGGCGACTCCGCGACGAGAGGCACCCGGAGGCGTTGAGGCCTGTACCCAACCTCAGTCTTGCGCGTTTATCCTCGCGTCCGTGGACAGGCCGATCGTGGTGGCGGTCGATGGGTCACCTGCGGCTGAGCAAGCCGTCGCTGTCGCGCTCGATCTGGCGTTCGCGCAGCGTGCAAAAGTCGTATTCGTCCACTATTCGCCGATCGCTGCGAAGCTACTCGAGGGGGCACCGGACAGCGGCCCGTCTCCGGACGCGATAGAGAGAGCGGACGTCGTGCTGCGTGCGGCGGCCGAGAAGGCCAGGGAGAGAGCGATCGCGTTCGAGCTCGAGATCGTCGACGAGCGCGGTACGACCGACATTGCCGCATCGCTTGCCGGCATCGCCGAGGCGAGACGCGCGAGCCTTGTGGTGGTCGGATCTCGCGGGCGCGGCACGATCGCCGGTGCTGTCCTGGGCAGCGTCTCTCGCGGATTGCTGAGCGTGTCCCGCATGCCGGTGCTCGTCACGCACGCCGCAGACGCCGGTCGCTAGCCGTCCGATGAAGCCCGTTCCACGGATCGTCGAGCTTCGCGCGTCGGTTCTCACCGGCGGTGGCGCCGACTACCACGATCAGGCTGCAGGTCACTGGATCGATTCGCAGATCTCCACGCCGATGGCGCGCTACCGCGAGTATCGCGACACCCGGTCGTCGTTCGGGCTGAACGTGCTCGGCACCGTGGTCGTCGAGGCCGAGGCCGAGAACGGCGTCGTCGGGGTCGGCGTCTCGACCGGCGGTCTTCCGGCCTGCTTCCTCGTCGAGCGGCACCTGTCGCGCTTCGTCGAGAGGCAGCGGGCCGACCGGGTCGAGCTGATGTGGGATCAGATGTGGCGCTCCACGTTGTTCTACGGGCGCAAAGGGCTCGCGCTCAACGCTCTCTCAGCCGTCGACCTCGCCTTGTGGGATCTGCTCGGGAAGCTGCGGGACGAGCCGGTGTGCGCGCTGATCGGCGGTGCCGTCCGGGAGGAGATCGAGTTCTACGCGACCGGTCCCCGCCCCGATCTCGCCAAGGAGCTGGGCTTCGTCGGCGGCAAGCTGCCGCTCGTGCACGGGCCCGCGGAGGGGGACGAGGGCCTGCGAAAGAACCTCGAGACGGCGGAGGAGATGCGCGCCCGCGTCGGCGACGACTTCTTCCTCGCCTACGACTGCTGGATGTCGCTCGACCTTCGGTACGCGCTCCGGCTTGCCGAAGGCCTGCGGCCGTACCGGTTTCGCTGGCTCGAGGAGTGTCTGCCGCCTGACGACTACTGGGGCTATGCGGAGCTCCGCCGCCGCCTGCCGCCCGGGTTGCTCCTCACGACCGGGGAGCACGAGGCCGGGAAGCTCGGTTTCCGCATGCTGATCGACATGGGGTGCTGCGACGTGGTGCAACCGGACGTCGGCTGGTGCGGGGGGCTGACCGAATTGCTCAAGATCGCCGCGTACGCGGACGCACACGACATCCCGGTCGTCCCGCACGGCTCGAGCGTGTACAGCTCGCACTTCGTCGTCACGCGTCCGGGGACACCGTTCGCGGAGTTTCTGATGATGGCGCCCGGTGGAGACCGGGTCACCCCGATGTTCAGCCCGCTCTTCGTCGACGAACCGGTGCCCGAGCGCGGGAGGCTACGCGCATCCGCGCTCGATCGCCCCGGTTTCGGCGTCGAGCTCGACCGGTCGCTTCCGCTCGAGCGCCCGTTCGAGCACTGACCGCCGGACCCTCGAGGCCGGCGGGTTCACGCGGGCGTGCTCGCCAGCACCTTGCCGGGATTGAGGATCCCGGCGGGGTCGAGCAGGTTCTTGATCCCGCGCATGAGCGGCAGGAGGTCGCCGTGCTCGCGCTCGAGGTAGCCGATCTTGCCGAGGCCGATCCCGTGCTCGCCGGTGCACGTTCCGCCGCGAGCGAGCGCGTCCTCGACGATCGTCGCGTTGATCTTCTTCGCGGTTCGAACCTCGTCCTCTCGGTCCACGTCGATCAGGAACGCGACGTGGTAGTTGCCGTCCCCGACGTGGCCGAGGATCGCCGCCGGTATGCCCAGGCCGTCGACGAACGTCCTGGCGACGCCGATTGCCCCGGGAAGCTCGGACAACGGCACGCAGACATCGGTGCTCATCAGGCGCCGGCCCATGCCGCCGGCCAGCAGTGCGTGCGCAACATGGTGCCGCGCCTCCCACAGTCGGGCCCGCGCCTCCGGATCGTGCTCGAGCACGAAGGCCGTGCACCCCTCGGCGATCGAGAGCTCGCGTGCCGCCTCGACGTCCGCGGCGACGGCCGAATTGCTGCCCGAGAGCTCGAGCAGGATGGTCGGGTGCGCCGGGTAGTCGCTCTCCTTGTGTGCGTTCACCGCGAGGATCGTCGGCTCGTCCATCAGCTCGACGCGCGTCACCAGCAGCCCAGAGCCGACGATCGCCGTGCTCGCCCGGCAGGCCGCCCCGACGTCCGGGAACGAGGCCCGCGCCGCGATCGTGTACTCGGGGATTCCGTGCAGGCGAAGGGTCAACTCCGTGATCACTCCCAGCGTCCCCTCGGACCCGACGAAGAGTTGCGTGAGGTCGTAGCCGGCTGAAGACTTCCGGGCCCGCCCGCCCGTGCGGAGAATCGTGCCGTCCGCCAGGACCACCTCGAGCGCGAGCACCTGGGCGCGCATGTTCCCGTAACGCACGGTGGTCGTTCCGCTCGCGTTCGTCGCCGCCATGCCTCCGAGGGTGGCATCCGCTCCCGGGTCGACGGGAAAGAACAGGCCTTTGCCTCCGATCCGCGCGTTGAGCTCGCTTCGCAGCACGCCGGCCTGGACCGTCGCGTCCAGGTCGCCGGCATTCACCTCGACGATCCGGTTCATCCGCGTCAGGTCGAGGCTGATCCCGCCCTGAACGGGAATCACGTGCCCCTCGAGGCTCGTGCCGGCCCCGAACGGCACGACGGGGACCCGTTCGCGGGTCGCCAACGCGAGCACGGCGCCGACCTCCTCCGCTGTTTCCGGGAGCACGACGACGTCCGGCGCGTGCGGCTGGTGGTAGGTCAGGTCCCGGCCGTGGAGCTCGAGGATGCTCTCGCCGGTGCTGACCCGGGAATCGTCGGGAACGAGCTCGAGGAGCCGATCACGCAGATCGCTCACCGGCAGCGATGTAGGCATCGGCCTCCGAGCCTACCGCGCGACATCCCCTTGCCCCGGGTACGTACGCTCCGCCGGATGAGGATCGAGTGCGTCCGGTCGCGGCTCTACCGGATCCCCCCGACCGTCCGCTGGGAGGACTCCACCCACCATGTGACCGCCCTGGAGTACGTCGTCACCGAGGTCACGACGGACACCGGCATCGCCGGAACCGGTATCTCGTACACGACGGGCGTGGGCGGAAGCGCGATCGTCGCGCTCGTCGACGACTACTGCGCGGCCATGCTTCTCGGGGAGAGCCCGTTCGCGGCCGGCCGGGTGTGGTCGTTCCTGGAGAAGCAGCTTCGCCGCAACGGCAGCGGCCTCGTCCACCTCGCGTTGGCCGCCGTCGACACGGCATTGTGGGACATCGTCGGAAAGGCGGTGGGGCACCCGCTCCACCGGCTGCTCGGCGCCTGCCACGAGCGCGTGCCCGTGTACGGAAGCGGCATCGACCTCTTCCTCGAGGAGGACGCGCTGCTCGACCACGTCGAGACGATGCTGGCGGACGGCTTCGACTGGATCAAGATCAAGGTCGGCCGGGACGACCCGGAGGAGGACGCGGCGCGGGTCCGGGCGGTCCGGAAGCTGCTCGGGGCAGGCCGGCGTCTCTGCGTGGACGCGAACCAGGCGTGGACGGTCGCCGACGCGCGTCGGCGCGCGCCGGTGCTCGAGGCGGCAGGAGCAGACCTCGCGTGGCTGGAGGAACCGCTCCATCCCGAGGACGTCCGCGGCCATGCCGACCTCCGCAGATCCACCTTCCTTCCGATCGCGGTCGGGGAAAGCATCTACAGCGAGGCCCAGTTCCTGCGCTATCTCGAAGCGGACGCCGTCGACGTCGTCCAGCCGGACGTCTGCCGTGTCGGAGGCTTCACCGGACTGATGCGCGTGGCCGGGCTCGCCTCCGCGTTTCACCGGCAAGTCGCGCCGCACTACGTCGCCGAGCTGACGGTCGGGGCGCTCTGCGCGATCCCGAACGCCCTCGTGCTCGAATGGGTGCGCGGCGGGACCATGACCGAGCTCGGGGCGATCCGCCGGCCGCTACGGATCGAGGACGGGTTCGCCTACCCGTACGAGCAGCCCGGCCACGGCCTCGACATCGACTTCGACGCGCTCGGGCCCTACGAAGTCGACTCGGAGACGCTGAGGCGGACGGACACGCGCGCGGCGAAGTAGCCTCGCGGACGGTCAGTCGAGCGCCGAGGTGCGACTGGTCGTGTCGGGCCGCTCGAGCAGCTCGGGGAGCAGCTCGGTGCCCAGCCCGGGCCCGGTCGGCGGGTAGACCCACCCGTCCTCGACGCGCGGGATCTCCGTGACGAGCTCGCGGTACCACCCGGTGTAGAAGGCCCTGACGGACTCCTGCACGAGCGCGTTCGGCGCGTTGATCGAGAGATGCACCGCGGCCGCGAACTCGACCGGGCCCGAGCAGTCGTGCGGCGCGATCGGGAGCTGCCACGCCTCGGCGAGCGTCGCCACCTTCTTCCCCTCGCTGATCCCGCCGACCCAGGCGGGATCGAAGATGACGACGCCGACCGGCGCGCGCTCGAGCAGCTCGCGGTAGGCCCAGCGCGTGCCGAGCGTCTCGCTCGCCGCGGTCGGCACGCGGGTCGACTCAGCGAACCGGGCCAGCGCGTCGACGTTGTCCATCTTCACCGGATCCTCGAACCACGTCGGCTCGTACTCCTCCAGCGCCCTGGCGATCTTGATCGCGCTCGGCAGGTTCCAGAGCGAGTGCATCTCGACCATCAGCTCCATCCGGTCTCCGACCGCCTCGCGCACCTTGCGGAAGGGCTCGATCCCCTTCTGGAGATCGTCGCTCGAGATCCACTGGCCGCCGCTCGCCTCCGCGTAGGGATCGAGCGGCCAGATCTTCATCCCGGTGATGCCCTGCTCGAGCAGGCTGTGTGCAAGGCCGCCGGCGTCGTTCAGGAACCAGTCGAGATCCTCGTAGGAACCGGCCGCGGCCGGGTCCGTGTTCCAGTTTGAGACGGGGAGCCCGGCGGTCTCGGGCACGCGACGGACGTAGCGGTAGCCGGCGCACGTGTTGTACGTGCGGATCCGGTCGCGGCTGGCTCCGCCGAGCAGCTGGTAGACAGGCTGTCCGCACACCTTCCCGAGCAAGTCCCAGAGGGCGATGTCGACTGCGGAGCGGCCGCGATTCTCGACGGCGCTCGCGCCGAAACCGACGAACGGGTTCAGCCCCTGCCAGTGCCGGTCGATCTGGAGCGGATCCTTTCCGAGCAGGTAGCCGGCTGCGACCTCGTGCACCCACGCGGACACGGCCTGGGCGGCGAAGAAGGTCTCGCCGAGGCCGACGACGCCCTCGTCGGTGTGGACACGGACGTAACAGAGATTGGGGAACTCGTCGACGAGGATCGTCTCGAGGGCCGTGACCTTCATGTCACGGCGTCTCGGCGAAGACGGTGCACGGGCTCGAGTCGGCGGCCTCGGGGAAGAGGGGGATCGCGTAGAGACGGTGTGCGTCCTGCGGGTAGCCCGAGAGGTCAATGTCCTCGACGATGATCACGTACCGGTCGCGGTCGACGCCGCAGAGGATCTGATGCGCGAGGATGCCCTCCGGGTCGATCTTCCGGTAGGCGGCGAGGGAGATGAAGTCCAGCCCGACCGCCTTCAGGTCCGGCAGCGCGGCCAGGTACTCGCAGGCGTCGGGCGACACGCCCGGGCCTTCGGCGGCGTACCGGTCCGGATCGGGGTCGCGGACGGCGCTCCAGCCGGTCCGGATCAGGACGATGTCGGCGTTCCGAAGCCGCTCGTCGTGAGCCTCGAGTTCCTCGCGCGACACCAGCTCACGGTCCTGCTTCGGCACGTCCACGAGCACAGGGCGCTCGTAGACGAAGCGCTCGAGCGGGACGTCGGCGATGGCGGGCCCCGCGTCGTTGAAGTGCTTCGGCGCGTCGAGGTGGGAGCCGAAGTGGTCGAGGAGGTGCAGGATGCCGAAGTTCGCGACGTCGCCGCGCTCGATCGACGAGACCGGCTCCCACTCGTAGGTGTAGTTGCCGGGCCAGCCGGGATGGCGGAACCCGATCTCGTACGAGAGACGGACGAACCGCGGCACTAGACAGCCGTCTTCTCTCGACCGTAGAGGAGCAGGATGACCAGGATCACGCCTCCGTAGACGACGTCGCGCCCCCAGTCGGGCATGTTCTCGGCGAGCAGGAGCGTGACGAGCGCGACGAGCGTGACCGAGCCTGCCGTCGAGCCGAGGTAGTTGCCGCGGCCGCCGAGGATCGACACGCCGCCGATGACGACGGCGGCGATCGACTGGAAGAGGTACGGGTCGCCCATCCCGAGCGAGGCCTGGCCGCCGTACGCCGCCAGCGTGATCCCCGCGAAGGCCGCGAACATGCCCGACAGCATGTAGAGCACGACCGTCACGAGGCGGACGTTCACCCCGGCGAGGAAGCTGGCCTCGGAGTTGTTGCCGATCGCATACACGCGCCGGCCGAAGGTCGTGTAGCCGAGCACGAACGTCATCAGGAGCACGATCCCGAGCCAGAGGAACAGCCCCCCGGGAATCCCGAGCGCTTCTCCTGTCACCGCGTCCCGGACGACCGGCGGTGCGTAGGAGGCGCAGGACGAGCAGGTGAGGCCCTGGGAGAGGCCGAGCGTGAGGCCCTGGGCGATGCCGTTCATGGCCAGCGTGATCACAACCGCCGGGACGGCCAGGAAGGCGACGGCGAGGCCGTTGACGAGACCGAATCCGAGGCCCATTGCCAGCGTCAGGAGCACCGCCCATGCTGCGCGCCCGTCCTGGCCGAGCGAGGTCGTGACGACGAGGATGGCGGCAGCGTTCAGCACCCAGGGGACGGAGAGGTCGATCCCGCCCACGAGCACGACGAAGGTCTGACCTGCCGCGACGAATCCGACGAAGGACGCCGTGAGCAGGATCGCCTTGACCGATTCGGCGCTTCCGAAGCCGGGATGGAGGATGTCGCCGATCACGAATACGGCAATCGCCGCGACGAAGGCGACGATCGTGCGCAGGCGGTTCGGCGTCAGGGATTCGGGGACTCTCCGAATCCTCTCCTTCGCCGCTGCCGTGGCGACGCTCACGCTCGGGCGCTCACAAGTCGTCCGACGAGGCCGGCGAGCACGACCGCCAGCACGAGGAAGAGGCCCTGAAACGCGTCCGTGTAGAGCTGGTTGACGTTCGCCTGGAAGAGCAGGGGCGTCACGAGGGTGAGCGCGAACGCGCCCGCTACTGCGCCGACTGCGCTCCCGCGCCCGCCGAAGAAGCTGATCCCGCCCAGCACGACGGCCGCGATCGAGGTTAGGATGAAGGGGTCGAACGCCGTCGCGTCCCCGCCCAGGGTCGTCGCCGAGAAGAAGAGCGCACCGGCGGAGTACAGCGTACCTGCGAAGACGTACACCCCGACCTTGGCGGGCCGCACCTTGATGCCGCTCGCGCGCGCCGCGGCCTGGTCGTTGCCGATGGCGTAGACCGCAACTCCGAACGGGGTCCGCCGGAAGACGAACCAGACCAGGAGGAGGCCGGCGACGTAGATCAGCCCCCAGGGGCCGTTCACGTTGGCCATGTATTTCGTGTACTCGACCGGAATCGCGCCTCCCGGCTCGGGGAGCACCTTGATCGCGAGCCCGGTGTAGATCGACAGCGTCGCGAGCGTGACCAGGATCGGCTGCAGCCGTCCGAACGCGATCAGGCAGCCGTTGACGAGGCCGGCCCCGGCGCCGATGACCAGCCCGATCAGGCTCCAGGCGACCATCGAGCCGGTGGACGCGTGCATGTTCGACGCGACGATCGTGTTCGTCAGCGCCATCACGCCGCCGACGGAGAGGTCGATACCGCGCGTCAGGACGACGATGCTCTGCCCGACGGCGGCGAAGACGAGTGGAAGCGCGGTGTTCACGATCGACTGGCCTTCGAAGGGCGTCAGGAAATGGTGCTGGTTCGCGACGAAGAGGCCGACGTACACCCCGAACGTCCCCGCGAGGATCGCGAAGGAGAGCAGGAGCGGGGCCTGCTGGACGCTGAAGTGCCCCCAGCGAGACCTGCTCCGGAACCGCGGTTGCGTCTCAGACGGCGGCATGCTCCTTCAGCGCGGCCGCGACCAGCCGCTCCGCGTCGATCTCGTCGCCTGCGAGCTCGCCCGCGATCCTGCCTTCGCGCATGATCAGCACGCGGTGGCAGACGTGCGCCATCTCCTCCGTGTCCGACGAGTAGAAGAGGAGCGCCTTGCCTTCGCGGATGAGATCCACCATCAGCTGGTAGATGTCGTGCTTCGTGCCCACGTCGACGCCGCGGGTGATGTCGTAGAGCAGCATGATGTCCGGCTCGGCGAGAAGCCAGCGGCCGATCAGGACCTTCTGCTGATTGCCGCCGGAGAGGGTGCCGACCTCCTGGACCGCGACGCGCCTCGTCCGGATCTGGAGGCGCTCCACCATCCGCCACACCATTCGGTTCTCGAGCAGACGCCGCACGATCCCCCCGGCGGAGACGCGTGAGAGCACGACGAGGCTCAGGTTGTCCCGGACCGAGAGGGGCAGCATCAGGCCCTCGCTCTTGCGGTCCTCGGGGACGAGCGCGATCCCGAGACGCGCGTCGATCGCATCGTGCGGGTTGCGCAGCCGCACGCGCTTGCCGCCGACCGAGATCTCGCCGCCGCTCGGCCGGCGTGCGGCGAACAGGGTCATGAACAGATCGCGCTGTCCCTGGCCGGCGAGGCCGCCGACCCCGAGGATCTCGCCCCGCCGCACCTGGAACGAGACGCCGTCGACGCGTGCGCCGCGCAGGTCGCGGACGTCGAGCGCCACCTCTGCGTCCTGGGCCGGCCGGGGCAGCTCCGGGTACATGCGCTCGATCGTGCGGCCGGTCATCAGCGTCACCGCCTCGGCCTCGTCCATGTGCTCCCGGGTGGTCACGAACTCGCCGTTTCGGAAGACGGTGATCCGGTCGGCGATGTTGACCACCTCCCCCCACCGGTGCGAGGTGAAGATGATGCAGCGGCCTCGCTCGCGCAGATCGCGCACCAGGCCGAAGAGCCACTCGACCTCCCGCTCCCCGAGCGCGGAGGTCGGCTCGTCGAGAAAGAGGATCTCGGGGTCGCGCAGGAGCGTGCGGACGATCTCGATCGTCTGCCGCTGTGCCAGCGGGAGCGACGCCACGAGCTCGAGCGGGTCGATCCCCTCGACGCCGTAGCCGGCGAGGATCTCGTCCGCACGCGCCGGAAGCTGCCGCCGCCGGATCAGTCTCGTCCGGCTCAGCGGCTCGTTTCCGAGCAGGAGATTCTCGGCCACCGTCATCCACGGCAGGAGCGTGAGCTCCTGGAAGACGGTGCCGACCCCGAGCCGCCGTGCCTCGAGGGGGCTCGCGAGCGAGACCTCGTCACCCTTGACACGCACCGTGCCCTCGTCGGGGGCCAGCACGGCCGAGAGGATCTTGATCATCGTGCTCTTGCCCGCGCCGTTCTCGCCGACGAGCGCGTGCACCTCGCCGAAGTCGGCCGAGAAGGATGCCGAGCGGAGCGCCTGGACGCCGCCGAAATGCTTCGAGACCCCGGACGCCTCGATTGCTCGAGACGTCCGGGGCTCGGTGCCATCCAGGATGGTCTGGACGGGCCTTTCTGTCACCGCAACGGCTTCTAGCGGGCGCCGGCGGGGTGGTAGTTCCAGGGCACGTTCACCTTCATCGTTCCCGGGCAGGCAGCGCCGGTCAGCGCCGCCTTGACGCAGACCTTCACGATCGCGTTCGGACCGGAGTCGGTGAACGCGTCGAAGAAGCTGTCGGGAACGTTGCTGAAGACGTTCACGCCGAGCTTTGCCGTCTTCTCGGTTGCCGCCGGGAACGGCAGCCACACGGTGCCCTTGGGGGCGGCATGCTCCTTCTTGAGCACCTGACGGGCGACCTCGAGCGCGACGAGGACGTTGAACGGAGGCTGACCGAGGGACTGCCCGTACTTCAGCTTCTTGCCGTGGTAGCCGACGAGGAAGCGACGGAAGCCGTTCTCCGCCTCACCGCCGACGACCGTCGGAAGCGGCTTCTTTGCGGCGATGATCGCCTTGAGAATGCCGTCGGTCCCGCCGGACGACCACACGCCGTCGATCGTCGGCAAGGACGGCAGCTGCGACGCCGTGTTTCGCTGCGCCGTGGCCGAGTCCCACATGCCGGTGTAGCTGGCGGCCAGCTTGATCCCCGGGTACTTCTTGAAGACGGACTTGGCGCCGTTGTTGCGGTCCGTGTCGGCCTGCGTGCCTGCCACGCCCGTGACCATGATCACGTTGCCCTTGTGCCCGGGCAGGTGGTCGACGATGTACTGGGCGTTCTGGACGCCGTACTGGTACTGGCTCCCGTTGATCTTGATCGCACAGGGGGCCGTGACCAGGTTGTCATAGGCGACGACGACGATGTGGCGGGCGCAGGCCTGCTGGATGATGCCGTTGAGACCGGTTCCCGACGCGGCGTCGACCAGGATCGCGTCCACGCCGGACGAGACCAGGTTGGAGATCTGCTGCGTCTGCTTGCTGACGTCGTTGCCGGAGTTGTAGACGGAGCACTTGACCTGCTGCTTGAACGGCGGCATCTTGCAGGCGGCCTTGAACACGTTCTCCATCTCGATCCGCCACTTGTTGCCGATGAACGAGTTGGAGAGCGCGATCTTGAGCGGCTCCGCAGCCGGCGCGCCCGCCCGCATCGGCTGGGCGATTGCCGTTGCGCCTGTCGCAGAGGCCGTGATCACTACGAGTGCGGTGAGAAGAAGACCCCACCGGAACTTGCTCACGACGTACCTCCCTTCCCCGAGCCTAGGGACTCCGCACGAACAGTCGCCACCCTAATCGACAAGCGCCGGATACGCGACGATGCCGTCGTCCGCGCCGGAATCGGGAAGCTGACCCCGCCGTCTCGGCGCATTGTCTGGAAGAGTGCGAAGCGATGGGAGAATCGACAACAGGCGAACGAGTGGAAGATCCGGCGGCGATCCGCGACCGCCTGCTGAGGCTGTCGAGCTCCGGTGCCACCGACGCTCGAGGGAAGCGCGGCGCGCTTCCGGGCGCGATCCGACGGCTGCACGGTGCAGGCACCGTCGCCGGCCAGGCGATCACGGCGCGCTGCGCCGAGGGGGCAGTCTCCGCTGTCCTGGCCGCGTTCGAGCAGGCGACTGCCGGGCAGGTTCTCGTGGCCCAGGGCAGCGGCGAGTGGGCCTACTTCGGAGAGCTCACGGGGGCCGAGGCCGTCCGCATCGGCCTGGCCGCGGTCGTCGTCGACGGGTACGTGCGAGACCTGGAACGGCTGTCGACTCTCGAGTTGCCCGTCTTCGCCCGTGGCTCGACGCCGCAGGGCGCGCGGCCGACGGGGCCGGGCGAGGTCGGCGTGCCGCTGCGAATCGGCGACGCAGAGGTACGCACCGGAGACTGGATCGTGGCGGACGCCGACGGTGTGGTAGTGATCCCGAGGGAGGACCTCGAGGGGGTGATCAGCCGTACCGAGGCGATTTCCGCAACCGAAGCAGCGTGCTGGGACCGCGTCCTCGGCGGCGCCAGCCTGCTCGACCAGCCGTATCAGGACGGGACGATTCTCCGCGACGCCATTCGGACTCCCGAGCAAGCGGCGACAGCGCCCGACGAGCTGGCGACCGACGAGCCGGGAGGCGCCTCGACGATGCCCGCCGCACCCGTTCCCGAGGGAACCGCTCGCATCGGCACCGAGGAGCTGCTGGCCGGGCTGGCGCTGCCTTCACAAGGAAGAGTGTTCGACCTCGGGACGGAGCTCGCCACCGGCATGCCGGTCGGGCCGATCGAGGCGTTCGGGGGATTCCGGATCACGCCCTACCGCACACCGAAGTGCATTGCCGATCCCGACAACGCACCGGGCTTCGATTTCTCGATGGACCTGATCCAGGGCTCGCCGCACATCGGCACCCACTTCGACGCACCTGCGCACATCCAGTCGTTCGGGAAGGTATTCGGCGGGCACAGGGCGGCCGACGTCTACGACGATTTCGGGTGGCGCGAGAACGGCATCCACACCGTGCCTCCCGTGGTCACCCGCGGCGTGCTGCTCGACATTCCGGCCCTGCTCGGGGTTCCCCGACTCCCCGACCTGTTCGAGATCACGGTCGACCACGTGCGACGGTCGCTCGAACGCGAGCAGGTGGAGGTGCGCCGGGGCGATGCCGTGCTGGTCCGGACAGGGAAGATGGCGGACTACCACGGCGACGGCGAGACGTACTTCGCAGCAGGGCCCGGCGTCGGCGTCGAAGCAGCCCTCTGGCTGTTCGAGCAGGGGATGGCGGTGCTGGGCTCGGACACCTCCGCGACCGAGCCGTATCCGTTTCCCGATCCGGACAACACCGTCCACCGCGCGATGCTGGTCGAACGAGGCGTGTTCCTGGCGGAGATCCTCCGGCTCGACGAGCTGGGCGGCGCGAGCGCGTACGAGTTCCTGTTCGTGTGCCTGCCGCTGAAGTTCCGTGGAGGCACCGGCTCGTGGGTGCGGCCGGTGGCGATCGTCTAGCGGGCGGACACGATGCGGCTCGAGTCCGCACCAGGCGTGGAGGACGTGCGGCTGCTCGCGAAGAAGCGGCTTCCACGGCTCGCGTTCGACTTCATCGACGGCGGCGCCGAGGGCGAGGTCACGCTCCGCGCGAACCGCCGAGCCTTCGACGACCTCACTTTCCGGCCCCGCTACCTGCAGGACGTCACCCGCCGAGACCAGGAGACGAGCGTCGTCGGGACCCGGCTTTCGCTGCCGGTCATGCTGGCGCCGACCGGGCTGACCCGCATCGCATCGCGCAACGCCGAGGTCGACGCCGCCCGCGCCGCCGGTCGCGAGGGAACCGTCTACGTGCTGAGCGCGATGGCGAGCACGTCGATCGAGGAAGTGGCCCGAGCCGCCGAGGGGCCGCTCTGGTTCCAGCTCTATCTCTGGCGCGACCGATCGGTCGTCGACTCACTCGTATCGCGCGCGCAGAAGGCGGGATACCAGGCATTGGTGGTCACCGTCGACGTGCCGGTCTCGAGCAAGCGGGAGCGCGACCACCGGAACGGCTTCGTGCTGCCTCCCCGGATCCGCTTCGGTACGGCGCTTGAGGCGGGCCGCCATCCACGCTGGGTCTGGGACCTGCTGACGGGACCGCCGATCACCTTTCAGAACGTTGCCGGTGAAGGCGGCGGCACCGGCGCCGTCGTGCTCGGAAAGTACGTGAACGAGGAGCTCTGCAACCCGGCGCAGGGCCTCGACGACCTCCGCCGGCTGCGCGAGACGTGGAAGGGGCCGTTGCTCGTGAAGGGAACGCTGACGGGCGAAGACGCGGAGGAGGCCGTTGCCTGCGGAGTCGACGGAATCATCGTCTCCAACCACGGAGGCAGGCAACTCGACTGCGCGCCGGCGAGCGTGACCGCCCTCCCCGAGGTTCTCGAGGCCGTGCGGGGACGAGCGGAAGTGCTCCTCGACAGCGGCGTGCGCAGAGGATCCGATGTCGTAAAAGCACTGGCGCTCGGCGCGAACGCGTGCCTGATCGGACGCCCCTACCTCTACGGCCTCGCAGTCGGCGGCGAGGCCGGAGTCCGGAGAGTGATCGAGATCCTCCGCACCGAGATCGACCTCTGCCTCGCCTTGATCGGATCCAACTCGGTGTCCTCGCTGAACGCGTCAGTGCTGCGGGCCGCGTCCCGGTCGCCGTCGGCTAGAACGTCTTGACGGCGAGGTAGCCGCCGTCGACGACGACGGTGGCCCCGGTGATGTACCTGGAGGCAGCGGAGGCGAGGAAGACGACGACGTCCGCGATCTCGTCGGGCCGACCGATGCGGCCGAGCGCGTTCGCAGCGGCGACCTTGCCCAGGAACTGCCCGGCTTCCTCGGGGCCCATGCCGGTGAGGTCGCGATGCAGCATCGGCGTGTCGATCGTCCCTGGCGCGATCGCGTTCACCCGGATCCCGTGACGGCCGACCTCGGGAGCCAGAGCCCGCGCGGCTGCGACGAGGCCCGCCTTCGCCGCCGCATACGGGACGCATCCGGGCAAGGTCACGTACGCCTGAACCGACGAGATGAACACGATGCTCCCTCCGCCGCGGCGCTTCAGCTCCGGGATCGCGGACTGAGCCGTGAGGAGCGCACCTTTGAGGTCGGTGTCGAGGACCAGGTCGATCGTCTCCTCGCTCTGGTGCTCGAGCTCCTCGTAGACCGACACGGCAGCGTTGGCCACGACGACGTCGAGCCCCCCGAAGCGCTCTCGCGCCACCGCGATCGCTTGCACGACCTCGCTCCGCACCCGGACGTCCCCGATTGCCGAAGCCGCGGCGCCGCCCGCAGACGCGATCTCGGCGACTGTCCCGTCCAGACCTGCCGAGGCGAGATCGTTGGCGACCACTGACGCACCCGCGGTGGCAAGTGCAATCGCCGCCGAGCGGCCGATCCCCGAGCCGGCCCCGGTGACGAGGGCAACCTTGCCGTCGAGCACGCCCATGGGGGACATGACTGTGATTCGTTCTTCGGCGGGTAGCAGGGAGCCAAAGAGAACACCGAGCCGGTGGCGCCTTCGTCCACCGCCCCCACCAGCTTTCCGCCTGGCCTTGCGGCTTCCGCGTACGACCCGCAGGAGAGGCTTCAACCTATAAGCGCTCCGTGCTCGGTGCTCCGCGAACCTACGACATCCCGGCAACAGCCGGCAAGGAGCGACGGCGGCAAAACTCCGCAAAGAGCACAAAGAACAGCCGCCTCCTCCCACCGCAACGGTTCCGACTGGAACGCCGTCGCCTCTCGCACCACGTCATCGTGCATGTCGCATGTCGTGGAAGGTGACGTGCTTCGATCCCGGCACGCAGAAACCCCCGTAGGGCTGCTTCACCCGTATCGTGACGAGTCGCGAGCGAACGGTCATATAGAAAAGCCCCACGTTTGCGGAACGGTCATATAGAAAAGCCCCACGTTTGCGGGGCCTTTCCGTAGCAGGCCTGTAAGCCGGATTCTTTGACCCCGTAATCATCGCGGGTTTTCGCGACAGACTTGTCGCGCAGGGACGGCGTTCTGCGTCCTGGTGATGCGCGGGTGATGCGCACGATCGACGGCGCCAGATGCAGAAGAACTCGACCCTCGCGTGAGTTCCGGAAGGCGCCGCGATCGGCTGCGGCACCGACTGTGACCGGAAATTGTGCAACCGCTCGAAGACGAGCGTCGCCCGGCCATCGGACACCGTCGTGCTAAGGGGCCGCAAACCGCGCGCAAAGCGCCCCGGAGTACACCTCAGACCCAGGAGATCGTTTCGTCGATGAAAGGAGCTCGCATGTCCACAACAATCGACCTTCCCGCCGACTTGGTCGCAGTCAAGCAGCGTCAACAGGCGACCTGGGCGAGCGGCGACTACTCAGCCGTCGCTGCGATCATCGTGCCAGTCGCAGAGCGGCTCGTGGACCTGGCAGACCTGCGTGCGGGGTCGCGCGTGTTGGACGTCGCGACCGGAACCGGCAACGCCGCTCTCGCAGCTGCACGACTCGGTTGCGACGTGGTCGGGATCGACTATGTCGAGGCTCTGCTCGACAGGGGACGGCAGCGGGCAGCAGCCGAAGGTCTGACCGTCGACTTCCAAGCAGGCGACGCCGAAGATCTGGCCTTCCCGGACTACTCCTTCACGGCCGTCCTCTCCGTATTCGGCTCAATGTTCACACCGGACCACGCCCAGACTGCCAGTGAGATCGCGCGTGTCACCTCCGCCGGGGGCACGATCGCACTTGCGAGCTGGACTCCGGACGGGTTCCTCGGCGCCCTCTTCCGCACCGTCGCGCAGTTTGCGCCTCCGCCAGCAGGAGTCGCATCGCCGATGCTGTGGGGGACGGCAGGCCACCTCGCTTCGCTCTTCGACCCAGCGGTGCGCTGGACACACACAACCGAGACCTTCACGTTCAGGTTCTCATCCGCGGAGGCATTCGTCGAGTACTTCGCCAAGAACTACGGCCCGACACTGAAGGCCCTCGCAGCTGCCGGAGACCGCGCCGGCGACCTCATCTCCGCACTGATCGAGCTGGCGAAGAGCTGGAACCGACTCGACTCCGACGGCGGCCCCGTCGCCATCCCAGCGACATACCTGGCCTCGGTCGGCATCCGCGAGGCTCAACAAGGCGGGCCGATCATCTCCTGAGGGCCTTCCCGGCGTCCAAGCAAGAACGACCCACGGCCTCAATCCCCGCGACGCGCGATGTTCCGGTGGCTGTGAGAGAGGAGGAGCAATGACGCGGTTTCGCCCGGTTGTGTCCCTCGTCGTCCTCGGTGCGGTTGTGTCGGCCGCGCTCGCCCCATCGGGACAAGCGGGTGGCGAAACGCCGATCACGAACTGCGGCCAGGTGGTGACGAGGAACGCGTTGCTCACCCATGCTCTTGCCTGTTCGGGCTGAGCCGGAGTCGTGGTCGGTGCTTCGGGGATCACGATCGACCTGAACGGGTTCGCCCTACAGGGCGACCACTCGGTCGGCCGGTACGGGATCGACGACACCAAGGGCTTCGACCGAGTGACGGTCAAGGACGGGCTTGTGCGCGACTTCGACGATGGCCTGGTCGGCTTCGGCGCGAATCCGCTGATCCTCTCCGGCCTCGTCGCCTCCGGCAACACGAACGGGGGCATCTTCGTCGCCGGCGGCTCGACTCGGGTTCAGTCCTCGAACGTTTCCGGAAACGGGGGTGACGGTGTCTACATCCTCGGCACCTCGACGACGGTCCAATCGTCGACCGGCAACAGCGACCCGGCCCAGTGCAGACCGAGATCGCTCTGCTGACCGCCCGGCTCGGCAGGGACCCGGCGCCCCCGAGTGACTGACCAACACACGTTCTGAACAGCTGGGCCGGACTGCCCGCCCGAAGATGCTGAACACATCGCTCCGGGTCATCCTTTCTTCAGGCCTGCTCCTGAGGAAGCTGCCGTCGGGCATGACGCGAGCTCGCCTTATCGTCAGGCCGTGGGCTGGCGACTATCTAGCTCAGCAAGCACCGACGCAAGCCTCTCGCGATCGTCGTGAAGTGCCGCCGTGGCCTGCTGCAGACGCCGCTCGCCCTTCGCCGTCAACCGCAGTAACGACGCGCGACGATCATCGCGTGAAGGCCGTCGCGTCACAAGCTTCGCTTCTTCCGCACGTTTGACCAACTCGGTCACCGTCGGTTGCTGCATGTGCATCATGCTGCAGAGTTCGGTCACACGTACGCCCTCGTTGCCGCCCGAAGAGCGGATCATGAGCAGTAGGTCGTAGCGTTGTGGAGTCAGAAGAACGGCGGCCGTGGCCAGCTCGGTTCTGCGAAGAAAGCCGCGTAGTTCGGAACGAAAAGCGGCGACCCGCCCGAGTTCTGCATCCGTGATTCGGCCTGCATGGAATCTGACCATCTCGCCTCTTCAGCCCGCCGTCAGACCGGCCAGACCCCGACGGATGGCGTCCACGGGGTCACGTCTGAACCCGCCCGGAAAAACATCATGGCACGATACATCGTCATTCCCACGATCCATCGCAGCTCGTGAGACTTCGGTTGCAAGGGTTACATCATGACATGATTCAAACGTCCCGCTGCGGGCAGATGCACCCGGGAGGAGCAGAGGGCCACGACTCAGCCAGGGGGTGTCGACCGAATGCCGAACTCCACGAGAAGAAAACGGTTGGGGTTCGTCGGCAGGCGTCCGCTTCCGAGCTTGCTCGCGCGACGAGAGACGATCAGGGCGGTTGTACGTCTCAGTTGGACTGACGGATCAACGACAAGCCCTTCACGTGCTCGAGGCATTCCGACGCGTCGCCCACGCCCACGGCGCCGGCTGCGCAATCAGCCGTCTCACGGTTGACGCCGGAGGACCATGGAGCCTCACTGGCTGCTGACCGTTAGCTGGATCGTGCTCGCGCTGGCCTTCGCGAGCTCGCTTGTAATCCT
>DATBLE010000007.1:0-1919 GCA_036555585.1 Gaiellaceae bacterium | reverse complement strand
AGATGTAGCGCCGGAGCTGGTTCAGGTTCTTGTAGTCGACCTCTTCCACCTTGTCCTTGCAGAAGAGGCAGCTCTTGCGCCGGCCGGGCGCCGTCGCCGAGCCGGGACGCTTGCGCGTCTGGGTCTTGGGCTGTGCCATCTGGTTTCTCCTGGACGCTTTCTCTCTCTGGAACGTTCTCGGGCCGCTTGCGGCCCCTTCAGGGATCTGCACGATGAGACATCCGCTTCCGCGGACGGCTCATCTGCGCCGGGCTAGAACGGAATGTCGTCGTCGGCGGCGGCCGAGGCGGGGAAGTCGTCGGAGGCCTGGGTCGCCGCCCCGGTCGGGACGAACTGCTGCTCGCCGCCGCCGTCGCGGCCGCCGAGGAACTGGATGTTGTCGGCGACGACCTCGACCGACTGCCGCTTCGTGCCGTCCTGCGCGTCCCACTCGCGCCACGTCAGCTTGCCCTGGACGCCCACGGGCCGGCCCTTCGCGAGGTACTGCGCGCAGTTCTCGGCCGTGCGGCCCCAGACCGTGACGTCGAAGTAGTAGGCCGCGTCGGTCCACTCCTCGCCACGCTTGACGCGGTCGTTGACGGCGATCCGCAGCGTGGTGACCGCGGTGCCGGACGGGGTGTGGCGCAGCTCGGGATCCCGGGTCAGGTTCCCGACGAGGACCACGCTGTTGATGTTCTGGGGCATTACTCCTCCTCCAGCGAGGTGTCGATCGGTTCGGCGACATCCTCGCGTGCGGGACCGCCGACCGCTACCGGCTGAGTGGCACCCGGCTTGTAGCGGCGGGTCGCCAGGTGTCGCATCACGTCGTCGTCGATCTTGAGGACGCGCGAGATCTCGTCGAGCGTCTCCGCCTCCGCGCTGAACGTGAGCAGGTGGTAGACCCCGTCGCCCTTCTTGTCGATCTCGTAGGCGAGCTTGCGCCGACCCCAGGCGTCCTGGCCCTCCCACGTGCCGCCGCCCGCCTCGACGAGGTCGCGGGTGCGCTTCACGATCGCCTCCTGCCGCTCCTCGGGCAAGTCGGGGTCCAGCATGAGCAGGATTTCGTAGTCGTTCGTCACGTTCCCGGGCTCCTTCCGTCGGGCTTCCCTCGGTCTTAGGCGGCCTCGCCGGCCAGCGGACGCGGGAACGGCGACCACGAGTGCGAGGCAGGAAGCGGCCCACACAGTAGCATCGGCCGCATGGGAAGAGCGCTGGCCTGGCTGGGCGGGGCCCTCGGGCTGGCGTGGCTCTGGCGCAAGCTGCAGCCGCAGCCGGCGCCGCCCGTGGCCGCCCCCGAGCCCGACCCGGCGGCCGAGCTGCGGGAGCGGCTCGAGCAGGCGCGCGAGGCGGCGGACGACCGCGACGACTTCGACGCCGCCGAGGGGCAGACGCTGGACGAGGTCGGGGAGCCGCGCTCGCTCGAAGAGCGGCGGCGGGCGATCCACGAGCAGGTGCAGCAGACGCTCGGCGAGATGCGCGACGCCGAGCGCGAGTAGCCCTCGCCGGATCCGGGCACGTGCCCGGGCATGAGGATCGTCGTCGTCGGCGCCACGGGGAACGTGGGCACGAGCGTGCTGGACGCCCTCGAGCGCGACGAGACCGTCGCATCGGTGCTCGGGCTCGCACGCCGGCTGCCGGCCGTGCCGCGCTGGACGAAGGCGCACTTCGCCTCCGCGGACGTGACGCGCGACGACCTCGTGCCCCACTTCCGCGGCGCCGACTGCGTCATCCACCTCGCCTGGCTGATCCAGCCCTCCCGGGATCAGGCGACGCTGTGGCGGACGAACGTCGAGGGGTCGTCCCGCGTCTTCGGCGCCGTCGCCGACGCCGGCGTGCCGGCGCTCGTCGTCGCGTCCTCGATCGGCGCGTACTCGCCCGGGCCGAAGCGGCGTGTGGACGAGAGCTGGCCCACCGACGGCGTGCGCACGAGCTGGTACGCC
>DATBLE010000006.1:0-2854 GCA_036555585.1 Gaiellaceae bacterium | reverse complement strand
CGAAGCCTCCGCGCCGACGCCTCGACGTCCAGCACCGGCAAGGCCGCCGGGCTCGAGAGGCTGATGACGCCGTCGACCGGCGGCGAGGCGATGGCTCCGCCGGCGATGACAGCGCTCGCACCCATCGAGGAGCCCATCAGGACGATCGTGCGGGCTCCGCGTCGTCGGAGCAGCGCGGCCGACGAAGCGACGTCGAGGTCGATCCGGTACCTCGCCTCCTGGCGGGCCGGCGCCGACGATCCGTGATTCCGCATGTCGACCGACAACACCCGGTACCCGGCGCGCGACAGCCTGCGGGCGGCGCCGATCCACTCGCAGAAGTCGCTGCCGTACCCATGCACCAGCACGACGCCGCGCGGGCCGCGGCCCAGCTCGAGCGCCACGAGCCGGACGCCGTCCGAGCTGCGGTAGCGGAGAACGCGACCCTTTTCGGCCTTCGTCAGGCAGGTCTCCCGGAGCGGTGGGGTCTTCGCCGCCGCCGGAAGGGCGAGGACTGCGGCGAGCACGAGCAGCACGACGATTCTCACGGCTCTGATGTAGCGCGTGAGGCTCCGAGCAGCAAGACCAAGGCGCCGATCGCCGCCACGATTCCGATCCCCTCGATCGCCAGCCCGCCGCCGACAGGGAAGTTCGCGAAGGCGACGAGCACGGTGCCGACGAGAAGGGCCACGGTCGCGGCGAGCATCAACCCGATCAGCCGGCGCTGGGTGATCCCCGGCTCGTCCGGCGCCGCGCCGCGAAGCTGCAGCGACCAGTACGAGAGCTCGGCGGTGACGAGCAGCGCGACCGCGTAGAGCGGCACCCGCCGGTCGAGGCCGCCGTCGCCGAGCGAGACCGCGTACTCCGCACCGAGGCCCGCGACCGCCCACGGGACTGCGAACGGCCGGCCGAGGACGAGCCCGACGGCCAGCACGAAGATCGCCGCACCGCCGACGGCGAGCAGCGGCGGGTCGGACACGGCGGGGATCAGCGCGAGCGGCGTGGCGACGAGCCCCGCGGCCAGCCCCCACGTCAGCGCCGGGCGCGTGCGTAGCGCCTGAATGCCCTCACCTCCTCGATCGGTGCCTGGAGGCCGACTCCCGCCTGCCACTCGGCGATCGGGACGCCGAGGGTGCGGAACCGGTCCCGGAGCGCCTCTCGGCGCAGCCGCCAGAGGCGGTGGGCGAACTCGCCGAGGGAGTCGGACGGAACCGGGGTGAACGGCTCCGGCGAGACCTCGATCAGGGCCAGGTCGAACCCGCGGGTCCGCAGATCGAGCAGCGCGCCGACGGCCCGCTCGTCCAGCAGCGGGGTCAGCCCGACGATCAGCGCCTGGGGCGGCAGCGTGCGCCGCGGGACGATCTCGATGTCCTTCCAGGCGTAGCTGAGGATGATCTCGGTGTCGAGCAGCGAGTCGACGATGCGGTAGAGCTGCGTCAGCCCGGTCGCCGGCGTCAGCCAGTTGAGGACGCCGCCGAAGCTGACGAGCCCGACGCGGTCCTTGTGCGTGAGGTAGCGGTCGGCAAGCGACGCGGCCGCGCGGACGGCCAGATCGAGCGTCCCGAGCTCGCCCGCCCGAGCCTCCGCGAAGCTGTCGAGGAAGATCACGACGTCCGTGTTCCGCTCGGGGTGGGCCTCGTTGACCCAGAGGTTCCCGCGGCGGGCGCTCGCGCGCCAGTTGATCCGCCGGAGCCGGTCGCCCGGCACGAACTGCCGCAGGTCGGCGAACTCGATGCCGTCCCCTTTCGCCCGCGCCACCTGGTTGCCGCCGAACGGCTGCGTCTCGAGCGGGCGGAGCATGGTGCGGAGCTCCTCGGGATGTGGGTAGACCTTGATCGGCCGCGACTGGTCGAGCCGGTCCTCGAAGACGAAGAAGCCGAAGCGATCGGTCGCCCGCACCGCGATCTCGCCGAGCCGGTACGCCCCCCAGCGGCGCGCCCGGGCCTTGAAGGCGACCTCCCTCGTCCCGTGCGCCGGCAGGCGCCGGGCGACCGGGTTGTCGGCCGCTTCCAGGCCCTCCGGGAGCACCAGCAGGACCTCGACACGGGGAGCCCCGACTGCGGACTCGATCTCGACGTCGACCGCGACCTCGCCGCCCTCGACGAGGCGCTCCCGCTCGACCTCGACCCAGACGCGGAGCTTCGGGTCCCGCGCCCAGGGGACGCCCACCGCCACGGCCACGGCGAACGGCGCCGCCAGGACGGCGAGCTCTGGGCGGCCGAGCGCCAGCGCCGCCAGCAGTCCGAGCGCCGACAGCCCCGCGTAGGCCCCGAGCTTCGGCGTCGCCGACCGGGTCAATCGCCGACCGGCTGCAGGTCCTCGGCAGCCGGCGTCGGCACCCGGTCGAGCACGTCCTGGACGATCTTGTCCGGGCTGACGCGCTGCACCCACAGCTCCGGGCGGAGCATCAGGCGATGGCCGAGCGCCGGGACCGCGACGCTCTTCACGTCGTCCGGCGTCACGAAGTCGCGCCCCTCGAAGAGCGCGCGGCCGCGGGCGAGCTTCAGCAGCGCCAGCGTCCCGCGGGGGCTCGCGCCGACCTGGACCGCGGGAGCGGCCCGCGTCGCCGCGACGAGATCGACCATGTAGTAGCCCACGCTCTCGGCCACGTGGACGTGCTCGAGCGCCCGCTGGAGCTCGAGGAGGCCCTCGCGGTCGACGACCACGTCCAGCTCGACATCCTCGACCTGGCGCTCGATCCGGCGCTCGACGATCTCCCACTCGTCGGCACGGTCGGGATACCCGACACCGATTCGCAGCAGGAAGCGGTCGAGCTGCGCCTCGGGCAGCGGGTACGTGCCCTCGTATTCGATCGGGTTCTGCGTCGCCATCACGAGGAACGGCGGCTCGAGGCGCCGCGTGTCGCCCTCGATGG
>DATBLE010000005.1:0-28062 GCA_036555585.1 Gaiellaceae bacterium | reverse complement strand
TCGACCTCCGCCCTCTGTGTTCCAGTGGCGGCGGGCCCGGCTCGTCGCCGGGCCCGCCGCGCACCGCTCAACGCTCTACTTGCTCGTGGGCGGCTTCAGCCAGGCGGAGGCCGCCTTCCACTTCCCACTGCCCAGGTAGTTGTAGAACTGGGTCTCGTTCCCGCAGACGGCCGGCTCGCCGGCCGACACCTTGCCGCAGGCGATGTCCGGCGCCGCCAGGATCAACGGGCCCTTGAAGTTCTTGAACCCGGCGCTGATCGTCGCGGAGCTCAGCTTGTTGTACGGGATCGTGTTCGCGATCTTCACGGTCGCCAGCGCCTCCTCCCACGCGATCTCCGCGAAGACGTTGACCATGTCCGCCACCGTCGTCCCGTACTGGAGGCCCTTCTTCAGGTAGAGCGACGACTGCGGCGAGCGGAGGTTGACGAGGGTTTGCGCGATACCGTACGTCCACTTCGGCAGGTCGCCGCCTGCGTACGCGCCCTTGGGGATGAAGGTGCAGAGCGGCGTCGAGAGCACCGGCTTCGAGTAGCGGATCTGGCCGAGAGCCCGCGCGAACGGGACGCAGTCCGTGAACCCCAGAGCGGGGATGATCATGTCGGCCGAGCTCGCCTGCGTCGCCGGGCCGAGCAGATCGGTGGCCAGCTGCGGCGTCGCGATCATCGTCACCTTCGCGCCGACCTGCTGCATGCCCTTTCTCAGCGCGAACGCCGCGGTGTCGGCGCCCGGCTGGTTCGGGTAGACGATCGCCACGGTCTTCACCTTCGGCAGGAAGCGCTTCGTGTACGTGCCGAAGGGACCGAGCACGCTCGTCTGGCTGCCGTTCAGGAAGTACGCGTTCTTCGCGGTCGGGTCGGCCGCGTTTGCGGTGACGCCCCCGATGATCGGCTTCGAGCCCTTGAGCGTCGAGTAGATCGACTGGTTCCCGACGACGACCGCGCCGTAGAGGATCACCTTCACGTTCCGGTCGTTGGCCATCTGCTGCCCGCAGCGCACGCCCTCCTCCTCGGCCTGGGCGATGAAGCACTTGTTCAGCTTGATCGGGTGGCCGTGGATGCCGCCGAGCTCGGCGTTCGCCATCTTCACGGCCGCCTCGATCACGCTGGTGGGCTCCGGGAAGTCGAAGTTCGGCGGGCCGCCCTGGCCGTTGATGAAGCCGAGGGTGATCGGTGCCAGGTTCGCCTTTGCCTTGCCCTTGCCGCCGACGTAAGCCTGGTAGTTGAGGACCTGTGCCGGCGGGGCTGCGCTCGGTGCCGCGAAGGCCGCGACGGCCGACACGGCGAGGCAGGCTCCGATCGTCACTGCAAGCGCGAATCCGCGCCGCCCGCTGGCGACGCGCAGAAGTCCCAATGGACGCATTATCTGACTCCTCCTCCGAGCCTCTGGAACGCTCCGCGCATGGGCGCCCTCGTGCCTGCGATTACCGAGTGGGACACCGACGCGTCGCACGGCCTCCGTTCGGGTTTGGCGTGATGCTCGTACGGTCAGGCCACTATTCCCCTGCTCTCGGCGGGTGTCAAGCGATCCGGAACCGACGGTGCGCCGGTTGTTAACTGGGCGTGCGCCGTTCCAGCACGTCGCGGAAGATCGGGTTCGAGAGCAGGAAGCCGATCTCCTGCGCGCGCTCCTCGTTGCGCGGCTCGTCCGGGAACGACGCGAGCATCGCCCGGAAGCGCTCCTCCGCGCCCTCGCGGAACTCGCGGTGCGTGAAGATGTAGAGGTCGTCGTTGCGGATGCCCGCCAGGACGCGCTCGCCGCACTCGACGGGGTCCATCCAGAGCGGTGAGTTCTCGCGCTGCTCGAGCTCGCGCTCGAGCTCCGCGTAGCCCGAGTCGCGATAGCGCTCCGGCCTCGCCCGGCCGGTCTCGCGGATGTTCGTCTGCACCGGGCCGGGGCAGAACGCGGAGACGCCGATGCCCTGGTCGGCGAGCTCGCCGCGTAGCACCTCGGCCAGCCCGATCAGCGCGGCCTTCGCGGTCGAGTAGATCGCGGAGCTCGGAATCGGGATCACCCCGGCCATGGAGGACGTGTGCACGATGTGGCCCCCCTCGCCGTGGGCGAGCAGCCGCGGGAGGAACGTCTGGATCCCGTTCACGACGCCGCCGAGCATCACCCCCAGCCCCCAGTCCCAGTCGTCGTACCGCGCCTGGGCGATCGGCCCGATCAGCCCCATGCCGGCGTTCAGGCAGAGGACGTGCACGTTGCCGAACACGGCCTCGGCCTCGTCGGCCGCGCGGGCAAAGCCTTCGCGGTCGGTGACGTCGAGCTCGATCGCGTGCACCGGCTTGCCGGCGAGCGCCGCCAGCGCCGTCTCGATGTGGTCGGGGCGGAGGTCGGCGACGACGACGTTCATGCCCGCACGCGTGAAGGCGGTCGCCATGCCGAGGCCGATTCCGCTGGCGCCGCCCGTGACGAACGCGGTCTTGCCCGCGACCTCCTGCACGTCAGTCGCCGGGCCAGGTGGCGAGCGCGGCCGCCTTGCCCGCGAGGCGGAGGTCCTCGACCTCTCGCCGCTCCGGCGGCACCGGCTCGTCGGGGACGGCGGCCATGATCTCGTCGTAGATCGCACGCAGCTCGTCGCGGTGGTCGGGGTGAGTGAAGACGTAGAAGTCGTTGTTCCGGATCGCGCGCAGCACCTTCTCGCCGATCTCGTCCGGCTCCATCCCGGCCTCGTGCAGCCCGGGCAGGATCTGCATGAACTCGGGGTCGGCCGGGGTCGTGTCGGTCGAGAGCTCGGCCGGCCGGATCCTGTCGCTCTCGTAGATCTTGCTCTTGACCAGCCCCGGGCAGACCATCGACACGCCGATCCCGTGCGGGAGCAGGCTCCAGCGCAGCGCGTCCGAGAGGCCGTGCACCGCGAACTTCGCCGTCGTGTAGATGCCCGCGCCCGGCCCGGCGACGAACGCCGCCATCGACGCGGTGTTGACGACGTGCCCCCGCTCGCCGTGCGCCTTGATCCTCGGCACGAAGGTGACGACGCCGTTGACGACGCCGCCGAGGTTGACGCCGAGCACCCAGTCCCAGTCCTGGTAGGTGGCGTCGGCGATGTCGTTGAAGAGGTTGATCCCGGCGTTGTTGCAGAGGACGTGCACGTTGCCGAGCACGCGCTCGGTCTCGTCGGCGGCGCGCGCGAACGCCTCGCGGTCGGTCACGTCCAGCTGGATCGCGTGCACCTCGCCGTCGAGCTCGGCGGCCGCCTGCTCGAGGTGGTCGGCCCGGATGTCGGCGATCGCCACCTTCATCCCGGCGCCGAGGAAGGCCTTCGCCATCCCCAGCCCGACCCCGCTGCCGCCCCCGGTGATGAAGGCGACCTTGCCTTCGACGTCGCGCACGGCCCGGACCTTATAGTCGCGGCGGAATGACGACCACGGCGGTGCGAGCGGACGTCGTCGGCAGCCTGCTGCGGCCCGAGTACCTGCGCGAGGCGAGGGCGGCGGCCCGCGAGGGAACGATCGGGGACGACGAGCTGCGCGCGGCCGAGGACCGCGCCGTGCTCGAGGCGATCGCCCTCCAGGAGGGCGCCGGGATCGAGGCGATCACCGACGGCGAGTACCGGCGGACCGGCTGGATCGCGTTCATTCCCATGGTCGACGACCCGCTCTTCGAGGCGCCGGTGAGCGGCTTCGAGTTCCTGAACGCGGCGTCCGGCTGGCGCGGCCTCTGGAAGACCGGCGCCGGCGACCCCGCCGACACGTCGGCCCTGCCGCCCGAGGAGCCCTTCGTCACGCGGCGTCTCCGGGTCGAGCGCGACATCGTCGGCGACGAGTTCTCGTTCCTCGAGGCCAACGCCACGGCCCGGGCGAAGTACACGATCCCGGCGCCGAGCTGGAGCCGCATCTTCTGGCACCCCGAGCATTCGACCGGCGCGTACGCGACCTCGGACGACTTCATCGAGGACATCGCGCGGCTGACGCGCGAGCACATCGTCGACCGGCTGGTCGAGCTCGGCTGCGACTACATCCAGCTCGACGCTCCCAACTACGCCCAGTGGCACATCGACCCCGGCAACCGCGCGGTCTTCGAGGAGTACGGGCACGACATGGCGCACGAGCTGGTCGCCGACGCCGAGCTCGACAACCTGGTCTTCGAGGGGCTGACGGGTGTCACCCGCGCGATGCACATGTGCCGCGGGAACGCCCCGGGCGGGATGTGGGCGGCGAGCGGCGGGTATGAGGTGATCTCGGGCGAGGTCTTCCCGCGCCTGACGAACTTCGACCGGCTGCTGCTCGAGTACGACACGGACCGCGCCGGCGGCTTCGGCCCGCTCGCGGACGTCCTCCCCCACCACCAGGTCGTGCTCGGGCTCGTGACCACGAAGGACGGGACGCTCGAGAGCCCGGACGCCGTGGCCGCGCGGGTCGAGGAGGCGACCGAGTACGTGCCGCTCGACCGCCTCGCCCTCAGCCCCCAGTGCGGCTTCGCCTCGGGGGAGATCGCGCGGACGATGACCCCGGAGGAGCAGGAGGCGAAGCTCCGGCTGGTCGGCGAGGTGGCGCGCCGGGTCTGGGCCTAGCTGCGGCGGCGGACGACGAACGCCTCGTCGTTGAACCAGAGCGTTCCGTACTTCCGCAGGACGTCCTGCGTCACGTCGAGGTAGCGGCTGTCGTGAAGGGCTGCCTCGAGGCGCTCGTCCTCGATCTGATTCACGTAGACGACCGCGTTCCAGGCGGCGAACAGCGTGGAGGTGCCGATCCGGTCGCCGATCTCGGACGGCAGGGTGTGCATCTCGTAGCGGAAGACCGCCTCGGGGTCGGGTGGGTCGGTGAGGTCGTACTCCCCGGCGTCCTCGCCCAACGCCGTTCGCAGCGTCTCGATCAGCTCGTGCCGGTCGACGACGAACGGCTTCTCGCCGGGCCAGAGCCGCTCCACGATCTCGGCCGCCGGATCGCGCCCCCAGGACTGGACCGTCAGGAGACGGCCGCCGGGTGCGAGGCTGCGGGTCAGCGGCGCCAGGATCTTGTCGACCTTGAAGGCGGCGTCCATGCGCGCGCGCCACGGTTGAGAAGCGAGGATGAAGTCGTAGGACGTCTCGTGTGTTCGGAGCTCGGCGATCACGTCGTGGAGGAGGAACTCGTGGTCCCGGCGATAGAGCACGAGGACGGACGGCTGCTGCGGAACGGGGTTGCCGGTCGCCGGGCTCGGGCTGGTCGCCCAGCCCGACGCGAGGACCGACCCGAGCGCCTCGATCTGCTCGCCGAGGTCGTGCGCCGACGATCCTTCGAGCGGAACCTCGCGCCAGTTCAGCTGCTCGGCCTTCTGCGGGTCGCTCGGCAGGAGCCGCGGGGCGTCGGCGTAGGACAGGTTGGTGACGACGAGCACGGTGTGCGGGTGCTCGACGAAGCGGTCGGGCATCTTCTCCAGCCCGAGGCGGACGTCCTCGAGGCTGATCTCCTTCGCGACCGCCAGCGCAGGGACGGTCGGGAAGTGGTGGTGGACGGTCCGGAGGAGTCGCGAGAGGACGGTGCCGTCGCCCATGCCGGCGTCGAAGAGATGGAGCGCGGGCGGCGTCGGGTGCAACCGCGCCAGCTCCTCTGCGCTGCGAGCGCCGATCACCGCCTTCTCGTTGCAGGTGTTGACGAACGCCAGGTACTTCTGGCGGTTGTCGTAGAAGCGGAACGGGGTCGACTGGGCAGGCTCGGTGGCCGGCGCGGTCGCCGCGCTCGTGCCGTGGTCGGTAGCCGGACCGGGAGCCATCGCCGCTCGGCGCCGATCGTACTCGTTCTCCGCCAGGGCTAGAGGTCGAGCAGTGCGGGCGCGAGCTGCTGCAGCGCTTCGAGGTCGAGCCGGCCCGAGGGAAGCGTCTGGATGCAGACGTGGTCGGCGCCGGCGTCCAGGTGCGCCTGCACGCGGGCCCGGATCGCGTCCTCGTCGCCCCAGACGACGACCGCCTCCTGCAGCCGCTCGCTGCCGCCGTCGCCGAGGTCGGCCTCGTCGAAGCCGAGCCGGAGCAGGCTGTTCCGGTAGTTCGGCGAGGTCATGTAGAAGGCGACGTGCTCCCGCGCGAGCTCGCGGGCCCGGCTCTCGTCGCCCGTGAGGATCACGGCCTGCTCCGGCGCGAGCAGCTTGCCGGGGCCGAGCCGCTCCCGCGCCTGGGCCGTGTGCTCGACGGGGACGAAGTAGGGATGGGCGCCGTCGGTGCGGTCGCGGGCGAGGTCGAGCATCCTCGGCCCGAGCGCGGCGAGGACGATCGGGACGCGGTCGGCAGGCTCGGGCCCCATGTACGTCGCCGCCTCCATCCCGTCCAGGTAGGCCCGCATGGTCGTCACCGGCGGGCCGTATTCGTGGTGCCGGGCCGCGACGGCGTGCGGATGGCTGATGCCGAGCCCGAGCACGAAGCGCCCGGGAAACGCCTCGCCGAGCGTCTTCGCCCCCGCGTTCGCGGCGACCGGGTCGCGCGCGTAGACGTTCGTGATCCCCGTGGCCACGACCAGGTCGCGCGTCCAGGCGAGCGCCAGCGCGGCCGTCGCGAGGTTCTCCCGCGAGAACGCCTCGCCGAACCAGATCGCCGGATAGCCGAGCGCCTCGAGCTCGGTGAGGCCGTCGCGGACCTCGCCGACCGGCTGGTTCGGGACGCCGCTGCTCCAGACGCCGACGCGGCCGAGGCGGTCGAGCGCGGTCGTCATCGGCCCCGGACACCCGCCGGACGCCGCTCGAGCGCGCGCTGCGCCTCGTCCGCCCAGGTGAGCGTCGCGCGCGCCCGCGCGATCCCGTGCCGCAGGGCGATGAGGGAGTGCACCGGCTCGTCGGGTGAGAGTCCGCGTTCGATCTCCTCGAACTCTTGCAGGCGGCCCTCGATCAGCGCGCGGTAGGCGGCAAGCTGGCGCAGCGCGACCTCGGGTCGGGCCGCGGACCCGAAGAAGAGCTTGAGCAGGAAGACGCCGGTGCCGCCCGAGGGCTCGTCCTCGACGTCGTCGAGCCAGGCGCGCAGGGCCTTCCGGCCCGCGGGAGTCATGCGGTACAGGGCCTTGTCGGGTCGGCCCCGCTGCTCGACCTCGCGCCCGGTCGCGTACCCCCACTCCACGAGCCGCGGCAGGACCTTGTAGATCTGGCTGCGCGACGGCGCCCACATGTAGCCGGTGCTGCGAGCCGCCACTCGGGCGAGGTCGTAGCCGGACCGCTCGGCGGAGCCGAGCAGGCCGAGGACGGCGTACTCCGTCGTCGTCAGGGACACGGCGCGAGACGGTACTCCACCCGCCGCCCGGCCGGAGGCACTACGAGCGCGCGCGGATCCAGGCGAGGATCAGCGCCCGGGCCTTCGCCGCGTAGGGGGCGTTCTCGACGATCGCCCAGCCGTGCCAGCCGCCCGGGTAGAGGGCGGTCCGCTTGTCACGCGACCCTGCCCGCCGGAGAAGCGCAACCGCGTCGCGAACCGGGAGATACCGGTCGTGCCGCGACCCGACGATCAGGAGCGGGACGCGGAGACGCGGCGCCGAGCGCAGCGCGTTGGCCGTGCTGCTCGGGAGGTAGGTCTCGCCGGAGAGGCTGATCAGGCCGTCGAGCGTCAGGCGCGGCGCGTAGGTCAGGCTGACTGCCCCGCCGTAGGAGGCGCCCATCAGGAAGACGTGCTCGGCGCCGTCCGCCCGCGCCTTCGCGACGACCGCGGCCAGGTCGCGGTCGTACGCGCGGTCGGGCGTTCCGGCGGGCAAGGCCGAGCTGCCGAAGCCCCGAAAGTCGAAGGCGAGCACGCGCAGCCCCGCAGCGGTGAGCGCGGGGATGTACGGAGCCCAGCCGCAGAGGTCCGCCGGCGACTCGTGGGCGAGCACCACAGCGGTCGGGCCGGAGCCTGCCTCGATCGCGTACAGCTGCGTCCCGTCCGACGCGGTCACCCAGAGCGGCTGCGCCGTCAGGCCGGGCGTGTCGCCGCATTCGGCGGCGAGCGTCGGCGGATTCGAGCTTGCCCCGAGCGGGCCCGTGAACGCGAGCGCGACGACCGAGGCGGCAACTGCGACAACGAGCGCTCGACTCGTCTTCATAGTCTCACTGAGACTATCAGCGCGCGAGCTCGAGCGCCACGCCGATCGGGCAGCCGCGCTCGACGACGAGCGACTCGACCGCGCCGCAGTCGATGCCGGCGTCGACCGCCTTGATCGCGTCGTAGAGGCCCACGCCGAGGGCCACCAGCCGCTCGATCTTGGACTTCTCGATCTTGATGATGTCGTCGCTCGAGATCGCGTGACCTCCCGGTTTGCGTCGTCTCAGGCTCGGACGCCTAGCGTGACGGAAGGTTGGGCGCCGTTACGGAACCTTCACAGGCACCTGGGTGACTCTCCGGGGCCGCCGAGGGCGGCTCAGCAGAAGCTGCTCGCCAGCACGCTCCTGAACGCCTGGGCGTTCACGACCCAGAGTCGCGAGGACGCGGTCGTCCTCACGGTGGCCGTGCGCGGGATCCCGTACAGCAGCGCGAGCTCGCCGAACACGTCCCCGGCGCCCTCGCACGCGATCGCCTTGCCGCCCTGGGAGATCTCCACCTCGCCCTCGGCGATGGCGAAGAACTCGCGGCCGCTCTCGCCCTCGCGGACGACCTCGGTTCCGGCCGGCAGCTCGACCAGGTCGGCGGTGCGCGTGAGCAGGTCGAGCCTCTTCCGCGGGAGGCTCGCGAACAACGGAATCTCGCGCAGCTCGGCCCGCTTCGGGTTGCGCGCGAACAGGCTCATGCCTGTGACAACGTGCGGAACGCCGCCGCATTCCTTGACCTAGGATCGCGTCATTCCGGCCGGCGTACCCCCTCAGCCGCAGAATCCGACCGAGCAGCAGATCCGCGCCGCCGAGCTGGTCGGCGCGATCTCGCTCGCCACCGATCTCGGCACGGGGCAGCCGCTCGAGCATGCGCTGCGGACGGCCGTGCTCGCCGTCCACCTCGGGGAGCTCGCAGGGGCGTCCGCGGACGAGCTCGCCGACACGTACTACGTCGCGCTCCTCCACGCCTCCGGATGCACCTCCAACGGGCACGAGGCGACGCAGCTGTTCGGCGAGGACATCGCGCACCGGGCGGCCTTCTACCTGATCGACCCGGCCGACCCCGAGCAGGTCCTGGGCTTCTACCGCGCGCACGTCGGCACCGGCCGCCCGGCCGACGAACGAGCCGGGATGATCGAGGACGCCATCGCGAACGCCGCCCCGAGGGCGCGCGACTCGCTGGCGGCGATGTGCGAGGTCGCGCAGAGGTTCGCCGGCTGGCTCGGCCTCGGTCCGAGGATCGAGGCGGCGCTCGAGTACGTCTTCGGCCGGTGGGACGGGCGAGGGTTCCCCCGCGAGGTCGGCGGCGAGGCGCTTCCGCTCCCTGCCCGTCTCCTGCACGTGGCGAGGGACCTCTCGCTCTTCCTCACCGCCTCCGGCCTCGACGAGGCGCGGGCGGTCGTCGAGCGGCGAGCGGGCGACGCCTACGACCCGGAGATCGCCGCGCTGGGGGTGCGCGAGCTCGGCGACGTGGTCGCCGGCCTCGACGAGACACGGATGTGGGAGCACGCGCTCGAGAGCGAGCCGTTCCCGCACGTCCTACTCGCGGGCGACGGAATCGACGCAGCCTTTTCCGCGGTCGCCGCGCTGACCGGCCTCAAGTCGCCCTGGTTCCGTGAGCACTCGGCGGGCGTGGCCGACCTCGCGGAGGCGGCCGCCTGGCGTCTCGGGCTCCGCGCGGACAGCATCGCGTTCGTCCGGCGCGCTGCGCTTGCCCACGACCTGGGCCGGATCGGCGTGTCGAACGCGGTCTGGGAGAAGCCGGGGCCGCTGGTCCTCGGGGAACGGGAGCGAGTGCGCCTGCATCCGCATTTCACCGAGCGCGCGTTCGCGCAGTCGCCGGTCCTCGCCCCGCTCGGCCTACTGGCCGCCTCCCACCACGAGCGGCTCGACGGGTCGGGGTACCATCGCGGCCTCTCGGGGTCGGCGCTCGACCGGGCGGCGCGCATCCTCGCCGCCGCAGATTGCTACGGCGCGATGCGCGAGGACCGGCCCTACCGGCAGGCACTGGAGCCCGGAGAGGCCGAGGCCGAGCTCCAACGCGAGGCCAGGGAGGAGCGGCTCGACCCGGAGGCGGTCGACGCCGTGCTCGCGGCGGCCGGCCACCAGGTCTCCAGGCGACCACGCGAGCTGCCGGCCGGCCTGACGCAGCGCGAGCTGGAAGTGCTGCTCGCGCTCGTCCTCGGGCAGTCGAACCAGCTGATCGGGGACCGCCTGGGCATCTCGGCCAAGACCGTCGGTCACCACGTCCAGCATGTCTACGAGAAGGCGGGCGTGCGGAGCCGCGCCGCCGCGACCCTCTGGGCGTTCGAGAACGACCTCGTTCACGCCTCGTAGGGCTTTCGACGGCGGATAGGGCGTTCGCCCGATGCACGCCGGGCGGAACTGGCCCAGGCTGCCTCTCGTATCCGCGTCGACCCGCGGCGCGGAGCGGAGAAGGAGGAGAGCGATGATCCTGGCAACGACGACGATCGACGATCTCGACCGGTTCGTGGAGGTCTATTCGACGAAGGGCGCCGAGAAGCGCAAGCTGCACGGATCGAAGGGCTCGACCGTCTTCCGCGACCCCAACGAGGAGAACCGGGTCTGGGCGGTGTTCGACTGGGACCTGGAGGGCTGGGGCAGCTTCGCATCCGACCCGGAGGTCCCCGCGATCATGCAGGAGGCCGGTCACCAGGGGAGGCCTCAGGTCGGAGAGCTGATCGGCCGGTTCGAGGCGTAGCGAGGCAGGGCGCGGCCACCCTCTCTCGAGGGTGGCCGCTCGGCCTCCGATAGCGTCCGCCTGTGGATCGGGTTGCCGTGGTCACGGGCGCCGGCAGCGGCATCGGCCGGGCGGCGAGCGTCGCCCTCGCGGAGGCGGGCTTCGCCGTCGTGCTCGCGGGGCGCCGCCGGGAGCCGCTCGAGGAGACCGCCGAGGCGGCGGGCAACGGCGCCGTCGCGATCGCCTGCGACGTCCGCGAGCCGGACGCGGTCGCGAGGCTGTTCGCCGAGATCGAGCAGCGGTTCGGCCGGCTCGACCTGCTCTTCAACAACGCCGGCATCGGCGCCCCGGGTGTCCCGCTGGAAGAGCTGAGCCTCGACGACTGGCGCGCGGTCGTCGACACGAACCTCACCGGCCCGTTCCTCTGCACGCAGCACGCGTTCCGGCTGATGAAGAGCCAGAGCCCGCGCGGCGGCCGGATCATCAACAACGGCTCGATCTCGGCATACGTCCCTCGCCCGAGCTCCGCTCCGTACACCGCCACCAAGCACGCGATCACCGGGCTCACCCGGTCCACCTCCCTCGACGGCCGGGAGTTCGACATCGCCTGCGGCCAGATCGACATCGGCAACGCCGCCACCGAGCTGACGGAGCGGTTCCGCGAGCAAGGCGCGCTCCAGCCCGACGGGACGACGCGGGTCGAGCCGACGATGGACGTCGAGCACGTCGCCCGCGCGATCGTCTACATGGCGACCCTGCCGCTCGACGCCAACGTCCAGTTCATGACGGTGATGGCGACGAAGATGCCCTACGTCGGCCGCGGCTAGGCCTGCGCGTGCCTTGATTCCGAGCGGGACGCCTCGTAGGATCGCGCCCACGGTCGTCGGTATCCAATTCATCGCCATGGATCCCAACGGGGAAGGAGGGTCCGAATGCGGAAGGCAGCCCGGATCGTGGGGCTCGTGTTCGCGGCCGCGGTGCTCGCGGCGTCTCTGACGTCGGCGGCAGTCGGCAGCAAGAGCAAGACGATCAACATTGCGGTGTTCGCAGCATCGTCAGCCAACACCTACTGGGCAGCCGAGGTCGAGGGCGCCAAGGACATCGCGAAGAAGAACCCCAACGTCAAGCTTACGGTCTTCGACGGGCAGTTCAACACGAACAAACAGCTGAGCCAGATGCGCGACGCGCTCGTCTCCAACAAGTACCAGGCGTGGTTCGTGGGGCCGAACGACGGCGGGCCGCTGACGCCCACGATCAAACAGGCGATCAAGAAAGGCGTCAAGGTCGGGTGCGCGCTGGTCCCCTGCGGGCCGAAGATCCGCGTCGCGAAGGTGCAGATTCCAGGCCAGACGATCTTCGCGGGACTCGGCTTCTATCCGAACGGCCAGCTGCTCGGCAAGCTCGTCGTCCAGGGCTGCAAGGGCATCGACCCATGCCAGGTCCTCTGGCTGCCTGGTCTCCCGACGCTGCCGCTCGAGAAGGCGCGGCAGGACGGGCTCTACTCGATCATCAAGCCGCACAAGAACATCAAGGTCGTCGCAGTCGCCGCAGGCGGGTACCTCGCGGCGCCCGCGCTGAAGGCGACGCAGGATGTCCTCGCAGCGCATCCCGACCTGAACGTCATCGTGTCGAGCGGCGATCAGATGATCGCCGGAGCGGTCAAGGCCGCACAGCTCGCCGGCAAGGCGGGCGAGATCAAGATGTACGGCAACGGCTGTACGTTCGAGGCGAAGCAGCTGATCCTCCAGGGCAAGCAGACCGGCTGCACCGTCTACCTGCCGCGAACAGAGGGGCGGCTCGTCGTTCAGGCTCTGATCAACGCCGTCAACGGCAAGGGCAAGTCGGGTATCTCGATCGACCCGACGCCGCGCAGCCCGATCGGCGGCCTCGGAACGAAGGCGAACATCTCCAAGTTCAGCCCGGAGTTCCACTCGTAGTCATGCGTTCGGCGTGGACCGCCGGTCGCTCCGGCGGTCCACGCGACCGCCGACCCCGTGCCCGGCCAGCTGATGCAGACGGAGCGAGACGCCGCGCGCGGCCGCCTCACTGCAAAGGCGTACAGGTACGTCCGGACAGCAGTCCTCAGCGGCGAGTTCCCCATGGGGACCGTGCTAGCCGAGGGAGATCTCGCCCGAGCCCTTGGCACCTCGCGCACGCCGGTCCGCCATGCACTCAGCCTTCTGTTGAAGGAAGGACTGCTCGAGGTCGGGCCGCGCCGGCAGCTGATCGTCCGCGGATTCACTCCGAACGACCGGCGCGAGATCGCCCTGCTTCGCGAGGCACTCGAGGTGATCGCCGTGCGCCATGCCTGCAGCGTCGTCGCCGACGAGGACTTGGACCAGCTGCGACTGCTCGTCCTCCGGCAGCGTCGGGCGGCCGCCGCCTCGAACCAGGAGGCGTGCGTCGACCTGGACGAGAGTTTCCATCTAAAGATCGCCGAGGCGGCGGACCTGCCCATCCTCTACGGCTTGCTCTCGCAGCTGCGCGGGTTCGTGCGCGTCGCCCGGGTCGACGTCGAACGGCACCCGGCGGTGCTGGCGGAGGTGACCGATGAGAACGACTCGATCATCGACGCCCTCGAACGGCGCGATGCCGAGGGGGCCGTCGATGCGCTGATCGCCCATCTGAACAAGAAGGAGTACGCGGAGGCGCGGTCGTGACCGCGCCGGATCTCGTTCTGCGCAGCGCACAGGTGCTCGACGAGGGAGGCGGGTTCACCGGCGCGGTCGACGTCCACGTGCAGGACGGCCGCGTCGCCGCCCTGAAGGCGAATCTGGACGCTGCCGGCGCGGTCGAGGTCGACTGCGCGGGACTCTGGCTCCTGCCGGGAGTCTTCGACTGCCACGACCACGTCACCCTCTCGACGGTCGACATGCTCGAGGTTCTCCAGACGCCAGTGTCGCAATGGGCTCTCGAGAGCGCCCGGAACACCTGCCGAACGCTGGAGGCGGGCGTGACCTTCGTCCGCGACCTCGCGGGCGCCGACCGCGGGGTCCGCGACGCGATCGCAGCAGGGTTCGTCCCGGGACCGTGCCTGCAGATCTCCGTCACGCTCATCTGCCAGACGGGCGGGCACGGCGATGCGTACCTGCACGGTGCGGCCCTCGAGGGGTCGCTGACGCCGGAGAGCCCCGGCCGTCCCCCCTACCGGGTCGACGGGGCCGACTCGATGCGTGCCGCCGTCCGGGCGACGCTCCGCGCCGGCGCTGACTGGATCAAGCTGGCGACGACCGGCGGACTCGTCTCCGAGCACGACGAGCCGCTCGTGCCCGAGCTGACGACGGAGGAGATCGGAATCGCGGTCTTCGAGGCGGCACGGAAGGGAAGGCACGTGGCCGCGCACGCCTACGGCGGCGAGGGGCTCACGAACGCCGTCGAGGCCGGCGTGCGTTCGATCGAGCACGGCGGCTTCCTCACGGAGGAGCAAGCGAGGCTGATGGCCGACCGAGGCTGCTACCTCGTCCCCACCCTGTCGGCAATGCGCGACTGCCTGCGCTGGGCCGAGGAGGGCGCGCTGACGCCGACCCAGTGCCGCAAGATCCTCGACCTCGGACTCGATCTCGGGGAATGTGTGCGGATCGCGAAGGAGTACGCCGTTCCGCTCGCTTCCGGCACCGACTACATCAGCCGTGACCAGCACGGCAACAACCTGGAGGAGCTGTCGCTCATGCGGGAAGCCGGTCTGACGCCCGAGGAGACGCTCCTGGTCGCAACGGCAGGCGGCGCCGACCTCTGCGGCGTCGCCCACGAGCGCGGACGGATCGCTCCGGGCTTCGTGTTCGACGCGGTCGTGCTCGACGCCGACCCGGGCGATCTCGGCGTCTTCCGCACACCCGGCGCTGTCACCGGGGTCTTCCAAGCCGGACGGGCCGTCGTTCCGCACGAGCGGGTGCCGCCGGAGGCGCGGTGAGCGAGCCGCACGTGCGCGCCGAAAGTGTGTCGAAGCGCTTCGGCGGCGTCCACGCCCTGCGCGGCGTCGACCTGGAGATCGCGCGAGGCTCGATTCACGCCCTCGTCGGCGAGAACGGCGCGGGCAAGTCGACCCTGGCCAAGATCCTCGCCGGGGTCCACCGTCCGGACGACGGCACCATCGCCGTCGGCGGGCGGCCGGTCGACTACCGGTCGCCTCGCGACGCGCTCGCCGACGGGATCACGATCATCACGCAGGAGCCGACGGTCGTCCCGCACCGCTCAGTGCAGGAGAACGTCTTCCTGGGCGTCGAGGGCGGCCGCGGCGGGCTCCTCGATCAGCGCCGGACCGGACGCCGCTTCGCTCAGCTCGTCGAGCGCACCGGGATCGAGCTCCCGCCCCGAGCGTTGCCGCGGACGTTGACGGTCGCCGACCAGCAGAAGGTGGAGATCCTGCGGGCGATCGCCCGCGACGCGAGCCTCTTCATCATGGACGAGCCGACCTCCGCCCTAACTGCAGACGAGTCGGAGCGGCTGTTCGAGCTGATCCGGTCTCTGCGAAGCCGTGGTGCGACGATCGTGTACGTGTCGCACTTCCTCCAGGAGGTCCTTTCCCTCGCCGACACGGTCACCGTCCTTCGTGACGGGAGCGTGGTTCGCACCGCCCCCGCCGCCGAGGAGACGCCGGAGCGGCTGGTGGCGGCGATGCTCGGCCGCACCCTCGATCTCGCCTTCCCGAACAAGACGCCGCCTCCCGCAGACGCGCCGGTCGTCCTCTCCGTCCGCGGGCTGTCCCGCGCGCCCGCCGTCGTCGACGTCTCGCTGGAGATCCGTGCCGGCGAGATCCTCGGGCTCGCCGGCCTGATCGGCAGCGGGCGCTCCGAGGTGGCGAGGGCGATCTTCGGCGCCGACCGCGCGACCGCAGGCACGATCGAGCTCGACGGCCGCCTGATCCGGCCGCGATCCCCCCGCGCGGGAGTCCGAAACGGGATCGTCATGCTGCCCGAGGACCGCAAGCGCCAGGGCCTCCTGATGCTGCGGTCGCTGGTCGAGAACGTCACGCTGCCCCACCTAGACGAGGTCTCCCACGCCGGGGTGATCCAGCACCGTCGAGAGGCCTCGCGCACCTCGGAGCTGATCTCGGCGCTCGACGTCCGCACCCGCTCCAACCGCGCGCCGGTGAGCTCGCTCTCTGGCGGGAACCAGCAGAAGGTGCTCTTCGCCCGGTGGCTGTTCGAGCGCCCCCGGGTCTTCGTGGCCGACGAGCCGACGCGCGGAGTGGACGTCGGCGCGAAGCGCGCGATCTACGAGCTGATCCAGTCGCTCGCCGCAGAGGGGATCGCGATCTTGCTGATCTCCTCCGAGCACGAGGAGATCCTCGGCCTCGCCCACCGCGTGCTCGTCATGCGTGCCGGCCGGATCGTGGCCGAGCTCGACCAGGAGACTATGTCCGAGGACGCGGTGCTCCACGCGGCCTTTGCCACAGGCGAGGGAGCGGCGGCGTGAGCGCGGTGTCCGGCTCGCTGGCCGGCCGGTCGCGCGACCTCGCGCGGCGCTTCGACGTCGCGATCGTCCGCGACTACGGCGTCGTCCTCGCGTTCATCGCGCTCTTCATCACGCTGTCCGTCTCGAGCCCCGTCTTCTTCACGTGGGAGAACATGAAGAATCTCGCGTTCCAGACGGCGCCGGTCGGGATCATCGCCGTGGGGGGAACGCTCGTTTTCATCGCCGGCGGCTTCGACCTGTCGGTCGGGGCGATCTCCGCCTTCACCGGAATCATGGCGGCGAAGATCTTCAACGCGACCGGGATCGGTCTCTGGGGCTCGCTGATCCTCGGTGCGCTCGTCGGGCTCGGTTTCGGCGTCGGCAACGGGCTCCTGGTCACGCTCGGGCGCGTGAACGCGTTCATCGCAACCCTCGCGACGTCGATCATCATCGCCGGTCTCGGCCAGGTGGTCACGTCCGGCAACCTCGTCTCCGTCTCCTCCGACCACTTCACGACGCTCGGACTCGGCTCCGCCTGGGGAGTCGGCTACCCCGTCTACGTCTGGTTCGCCTTCGCGGGGGCATGCGGGTTCCTGCTGTCGCGGACCGCCTTCGGACGCTACGTCTTCGCCGTGGGCGGCAACGCCGAGGCTGCCCGCCTCGCAGGCGTCCGCGTCAACGTCGTCCGCGCCACCACCTTCGCGATCTCGGGATTCGCGGCCGGCATCGCCGGTGTGATCCTGGTGTCCGAGGTCGGGACGGCGCAGTGGAACGCCAACACGGGCATCGAGTTCGACGCGATCACCGCGATCGTCCTCGGCGGCACGTCGCTCCTCGGCGGCGAGGGCGCGATCTGGCGGACGGTGCTAGGCGCGTTCTTCCTGCAGATGATCGGCAACGGGTTCAACCTGCTCGGGACGACGCCGGAGCTGCAGTACGTGATCAAGGGTCTGATCCTCGCGGCGGCGGTCTCTCTGGACGCCTGGGCGCGGCGGCGCACGGCGTGAGCGTCGTCTCCCTGCTCCGGCTCCTCCCCGGCCCCGGCGCGGCCGACGAGCTCGCGCATCGCTTCGGCGCGCTGGAGATCTTCGAGCACTCGCGGCGGAACGGCGGCTTCCTCGGCGGCCGGCTGCTGCGCGCGCTCGAGGACGACTCCTTCGTCGTCGTCGCGGAGTGGGAGTCGGGCGCGGATTACCGGCGCTGGCTGGACAACCCGATCCGCGCGGAGCTCGGAGCCGAGCTCGAGCCGCTGCTCGACGCCGACGTCGCTTCCGGGCAGCTCTACGAGGAGGTTCGATGGCCTACCGCGTAGCAATGGACATCGGCGGCACGTTCACCGACTTCGTCGTCATGGACGAGGAGGCACGGGTGACCACGGCCGGCAAGACCTCGACGACGCCGGCGAGCCCGGAGCAGGGCGTCCTCGAGGGCCTCGCGCAGGTGGTCGACGACCTCGCCCTGATCTCGTTCGTCGTCCACGGAACCACCGTCGGGCTGAACGCGTTCCTCGAGCGGAAGGGCACGCGCGTGCTGCTGCTGATGACGGCCGGCGCGCGCGACGCCTACTCGATCGCCCGGCACGACCGGAAGGAGCTGTACACGCTCCGCTATCGGAAGCCCGAGCGGCTCGTCCCGCGTCACGACGTCTTCGAGGTCACCGAGCGGCTGCGCTGGGACGGGAGCGTCGACACCGAGCTCGACGAGTCGAGCCTGGCGCCGCTCCTGGAGGCGGTGCGCAAGGACGGGATCGAGGCGGTGGCGGTCTGCCTCCTGCACGCGTACGTGAACCCGGAGCACGAGCTGCGCGCCCGGGAGGTGCTGGAGCGCGAGTGCCCGGAGCTGTCGGTGACGCTCTCCCACGAGATCGCCCGCGAGTGGCGCGAGTACGAGCGCGCCTCAACCGCGGCGCTGAACGCCTACGTCGCGCCGAGAGTCGAGAGCTACCTGCGGAACCTCGAGGACGAGCTGCACGGACGTGGCGTCGGCGCGACCTTGCACGTGATGCAGTCGAACGGCGGGATCACCACCGCCGCGAAGGCGCGCCGCGAGCCGGTGCAGACGCTCCTGTCGGGGCCTGTCGGCGGGACGATCGGCGGCGCCGCCCTCTCGCGCGCCACCGGCCGGCCGAACCTGCTCTGCGTCGACATGGGCGGCACCTCCTTCGACCTCAGCCTGATCGTCGACGGGCGTCCGACCGTCTCGACCGAGACCGAGCTGGAGGGGCTGCCGATCCTCATGCCCCTCGTCGACATCCACACGATCGGCGCGGGCGGCGGCTCGCTCGCGTGGCTCGAGGCCGGCGGCCTGCGCGTCGGTCCGCAGAGCGCCGGCGCCGACCCCGGCCCCGCCTGCTACGGGCGCGGCGGGACGCAGCCGACCGTCACCGACGCGAACCTCTTCCTCGGCCGCCTCGACCCCGAGTTCTTCCTGGGCGGACGGATGCGGCTCGACGAGGACGCGGCCGCGCGGGCCCTGACCGCGGTCGCCGGCGAGGTCGCCCTCGACGAGGGTGCGCTCGCCGAGGGGATGCTCGCGATCGTCAATGCGAACATGGCCGACGCGATGCGGACGATCACGGTCAAGCAGGGAATCGATCCGCGCGACTTCACGCTCGTCGCCTTCGGCGGGGCCGGCCCGATGCACGCCGCCTGGCTCGCGCGCGAGCTGGAGATCCGCGAGGTGATCGTCCCCTGGAGCCCCGGGACGTTCTCCGCCTGGGGGATGCTGCAGACCGACATCCGCCACGACGTGGTCCGGAGCTTCTACCGGCCGCTGGCGGAGCTGAGCGACGCCGACGTCGACGACGTCTACACCGCGCTGCTCGCGGAGGCCGCGGAGTCGCTCGCCGGCGAAGGGATCGGCGCCGGCGACCACTACTTCTCGCGCTCGGCCGACATGCGCTACGTCGGCCAGGAGTACACCGTCAACGTGCCGATCAATGGCTCGGTCGACCTGGGCGCCGTCGACGGGGCGTTCCACGACGCGCACCGCGTCCGGTACGGCCATTCCACCCCGGGCGCGCCCGTCGAGTTCGTGAACCTGCGCGTCGCCGGCTTCGGGAGCGTCGCCGCGACCGCCACGCCTTTCCGTCCGCCGAGCGACGACGCAGATCCGGTGGCGCACCGGCGGCGCGCCGTCTTCGACGGCGTCGAGCAAGAGGCGGTCGTCCTCCACCGCGACCGGCTCCGACCGGGCGCCGCCCACAAGGGGCCCGTCGTCGTCGAGGAGCAGAGCTCGACGACCGTCGTCCCGCCTGGCCACACGATGACGATCGACGAGCTCGGCAACCTTCTGATCACCGCGACGAACGGAAAGGCATGAACGACACCACCACCACGCCGGTACATGCCGACCCGATCACCACCGAGATCATCCGGAACGCGTTCGTCGCCTGCGCGCAGGACATGAACGCGACGCTGATCCGCAGCTCGTACACGCCAATCATCTACGAGGGCAAGGACTGCTCCGTGGCGATCCTCGACGAGCACGGCGACGTCCTCGGCCAGTCGCTCGGGCTACCGCTCTTCCTCGGCAACCTGGAGATCTGCGTCAAGCTCGCCGCCGAGCAGTACGGCTGGGACGCGTTCAAGCCGGGCGACGTGTTCTACATGAACGACTCGTACATGACCGGGACGCACCTGAACGACGCGACCATTTTCGGGCCGATCTTCTGGCGCGACCGCCTCGTCGGCTTCTCCGCCACGCGGGCCCACTGGCTCGACGTCGGCGGCAAGGACCCGGGCGGCCCGATGGACTCGAACTCGATCTACCAGGAGGGCATGCGCTGGGCGCCGACCCGCATCTACGACGCCGGCGAGGCGCGCGAGGACGTTATCGACCTGCTCCGCCGCAACGGCCGCTTCGGGTACTCGCTAGTCGGCGACATGAACGCCCAGGTGGCCGCCTGCCGGACCGGGGAGGCGCGCTTCCAGGCGATCCTCGACCGCTTCGGCTACGGGACGTACGTCGCCGCGCGGCAGGAGATCTACCGGCAGTCGGAGGAGCTCGAGCGCCGGGCGGTGACCGCGATCCCGGACGGCACGTACCGGGCCGAGGGGACGCTCGACGATGACGGCCTCGGGCACGGGCCGATCCCCGTGCACGTCAGGATCGACGTCGCGGGCGACTCGATGACGATCGACCTCGAGGGCTCGGCGCCGATGCACGAGGGGCCGGTGAACTGCGGCTTCGCGCAGACGATCTCGGCCTGCCGGGTCGCCTTCAAGCTGCTGATCAACCCGGAGCGCCCGGTCGACGGCGGCACGTTCGGGACGCTCGACGTGAAGGCGCCCGAGGGATCGATCTTCGCCGCCACCGAGCCCGCTGCCTGCCAGTGGTACTTCAGCTCGCTCGGGCTCCTGATCGACCTCGTCGTCACCGCGCTCGCGCCCGTGCTCCCGGACCAGGTCGCCGCCGCCCACTTCGGCGACTCGATGGTGCTGTTCCTCGCCGGCAAGGACCCGCGGCGGAACGACCAGCTCTTCCTCTACGTCATGCCGCACGCGGGCGGCTGGGGCGGGTTCGAGGGCGGCGACGGCGAGGACGGCCTGATCAACAACGTGAATGGCGGCTTCAAGGACTACCCGATCGAGGTGTTCGAGGTGAAGTACCCCGCCCTGATCCGCGGGTACGGGTTCCGCCCCGACACCGGCGGCCCCGGCCGCTTCCGCGGCGGCTGCGGCCTCCACCGGACGTTCGAGGTCGAGCCCGACGTCTACCTCTACGCCTGGTTCGAGCGCTCGAAGACGCCCGCCTGGGGCCTGTTCGGGGGCGGCGGCGCGGTCGGCCCCGACATCGTCGTCAACCCGGGCCGCGACGACGAGCGCCACTTCCTGAAGGCGAACGCCCACCCGGTCGCGGCGGGCTCGATCGTGCGCATGGAGACGGGCGGCGGAGGCGGCTTCGGCGATCCGAGGGAACGGGACCCGGCGCGGGTCGCCGCCGACGTGCGAGACGGCTACGTCACCGTCGAGGCCGCACGCCGCGACTACGGCGTCGTCGTCGACCCCGAGACGTTCGAGGTGGTCGGGCTCGAGCGGTGAGCATCCGCGCCGCAACGGACGTCGGCGGCACCTTCACGGATCTCGTCTGCTTCTCGACCGATCCGGCCACCGGGCGGCAGTCGATCGCGACCGCGAAGGCCCACACCACGCCGCCCGACTTCGAGCGCGGCGTGCTCGAGGTGATGTCCAAGGCAGGCGTGCCGCTGGAAGAGATCGACTTCGTCGCCCACGGGACGACCCTCGTGATCAACGCGCTGACCGAGCGGAAGGGCGTGCGCACGGGGCTGATCACGAGCGAGGGCTTCCGGGACTCGCTGGAGATCGCCCGCGGAAACCGCCCCGACTACTTCAACCTGCACTACGTCAAGGCACCGCCGTTCGTCCCGCGCCACCTGCGGCGCGAGGTGCCCGGCCGGCTCGCCGCCGACGGCGGCGAGCGGGCGCCGCTCGACCTGAGCGGGCTGGAGGCGATTCTCGACGACTTCCGCGCCGAGGGGGTCGAGGCAGTGGCGATCTGCCTGCTGCACTCCTACGCGGACCCGGCGCACGAGCAGGCCACGCTCGCGCGCGTCCGCGAGCTGTGGCCGGAGGTCTCGGCCGTCGCCTCGCACCAGATCACGCGAGTGTGGCGCGAGTACGAGCGGACGAGCACCGCCGTCCTCTCCGCGTACGTCCAGCCGGTGGCCGAGCGCTACCTGGGCGCGCTCGCCGCCGGCGTGCGCGACCGCGACTTCGGCGGCCAGCTTTACGTCATGCAGTCGAACTGCGGCGTCGACTCGGTCGAGCGGTCGAAGGAGGTCCCGATCACGATGGTCGAGTCGGGCCCTGCGAGCGGGTTCTGGGGCGCCGCCGAGCTCGGGCGGCTCGTCGGCGAGCCGAACGTGATCGCGCTCGACATCGGGGGCACGACCGCGAAGTGCTCGCTGATCGAGGGCGGGCGGATCCGCGTCGTCTCCGACTACTGGATCGAGCGCAGCCGCATGTCGGCCGGGTACCCGATCATGGTCCCCGTCGTCGACCTGGTGGAGATCGGTCAGGGCGGCGGCAGCATCGCCCGCGTCGACGAGCTGGGGAAGCTGCACGTCGGCCCGGAGTCGGCGGGGGCAGTGCCGGGGCCGGCCGCGTACGGGCTCGGCGGCGCGGTGGCGACGGCCACCGACGCGAACCTAGCGCTCGGGCGCATCAATCCGCGCTGGTTCTGCGGCGGGGAGATCGAGGCGGACATGGATGCGGTCGAGCGCGTGCTCCGGCCGATCGCGGACGCGCTCGAGGTCGGGCCGGTCGAGGCCGCCCGGGGCATCGTGCGCGTGGCGAACAACAACATGGTCAATGCGCTGAAGCTCGTTTCGGTCAACCGCGGCCACGACCCGCGCGACTTTACGCTCGTCGCGTTCGGAGGCGGCGGGGGCATGCACGCGGTCGCGCTCGCGGCCGAGCTCGGCGTGCGGAAGGTCGTAGTGCCGCGCGCCGCCGAGGTCTTCTCGGCCTGGGGGATGCTGATGAGCGACCTGCGCCGCGACTACTTCGTCACCCGGCTGATCGCGATGACGCCGGAGAGCACGGTGCGGCTCGAGGAGCTGCTGGCGGAGGTGACCGACGCGGCGCTGGAGCGCTTCGAGGCCGAGCGGGTGCCGCGCGACCGGGTCTCGTTCATCCGGTATGGCAACCTGCGCTACGAGAACCAGGAGCACGCCGTCGAGGTGCTCCTCCCGGACGGCCCGCTCGAGGCCGCCGCAGTGCTCGAGCGCTTCCACGACGCCTACGAGCGCGAGTACACGTACCGGCTCCCCGCCGGCGTCGAGCTCATCGGCGTCCACGTGGTCGCGGTCGCCGACATGGGCAAGCTCGAACCTGCACCCCTGCCGCGGAACGGGGCGAGCCTCGACGACGCGCTGAAGGGGCGCCGTTCGGTCGACTACGCGCTCGAAGGCGTGCACGACGCCGCCATCTACGAGGGCGAGGTGCTCCCGCCCGGCGCGCGGTTCTGCGGTCCCGCGATCATCGAGTCGTTCGGGAGCACCGTCGTCGTCCATCCGGGCAACGAGGTCGCGGTCGACGACTACGGCAGCCTGGTGATCGAGGTCGGATGACGGCTGTGGCGGCTCCCGACCGGATCACGCTGGAGATCATCCAGAGCTCGCTCCAGGCGGCGAGCGACGAGATGTTCGCCGCGTTCCGGAAGACGGCGATGAGCGCGATCATCTACGAGGTGCTCGACATGGGCACCGGCATCACCGATGCCCGCGGCGAGCTCGCGTCATCGGGCGCCGGCATCCCGGCCTTCGTCGGCGTCCTCGACAAGGCGGTGAAGCGGATCATCGAGCTCCACCCCGGTCCCGAGGCCTTCGCGCCGGGTGACATCTTCGCCACGAACGACCCCTTTTACGGCGGCGTCACGCACCTGAACGACGTGGTGCTCGCGATGCCGGTCTTCGCCGACTGCGAGCTCGTCGCCTGGACCGCGAACATCGCGCACTGGAACGACGTCGGCGGGATGGTGCCCGGGTCGATCTCGAACGAGGCACGGGAGATCTTCCAGGAGGGCCTGCGGCTCCCGGCGGTGAAGCTCGTCGAGGCGGGCCGGCCGATCCGCTCGGTGATGGAGATCGTGCGCTGCAACAGCCGCCTGCCTGACTTCCTCGAGGGCGACCTCTGGGCGGGCATCGCGGCAGCACGCGTCGGCGAGCGGCGCATCCTCGAGCTGGTCGGCAAGTACGGCCGCGAGACGTTCGTGTCTGCGCTCGAGTCGTTCATGGACTACGGCGAGCAGGTGGCGCGGCGCCAGCTCGCGGCCCTTCCGAAGGGACGCTTCACCCTTGCCGAGGAGCAGGACAGCGGCGCCGTGTACTCGGCCACGGTCGAGATCACCGACGACGCCTTCACCATCGACCTGCGCGACAACCCGGACCAGGACCCCGGCCCCAACAACGCCTCGCGAGACGGCTCGCTAATCGCGGCGCAGATGATCTTCCTGAATGTGACCGACGCCGGCGGGTTCGCCAACGCGGGGCACTTCCGGCCGCTCATCCTGCTGACGCGACCCGGGTCGGTCTTCGACGCCCAGCCGCCCGCCGCCTTCGCCACCTACTACGAGGTCGAGATCCGGCTCTACGACCTGCTCTGGCGGTGCCTGGCGGCCCACCTCGGCGACCGTCTGCCGGCCGGGAGCTTCGGCTCGATCTGCGGGACGTTCATCGGCGGGAGGCATCCGGACACCGGCCGCCACTTCACGATCGTCGAGCCCCAGCTCGGCGGCTGGGGCGGCTCTGCAAACCGGGACGGGAACAGCGCGATGTTCAGCGGCTTCCACGGCGACACGTTCAACTGCCCCGCGGAGGTCGCGGAGGCCCGCTACGGCCTGTACGTCGACCGGCTCGCGCTGAACGAGGAGCCCGGCGGCGAGGGCCGCCGCCGCGGCGGCAAGGGGATCCTCCTCGACTACCGGGTCCGCTCCGACGGCTGCTTCTTCACGTGCGCCTACACGCGCAACGCGCACCCCCCGTGGGGGCTGGCCGGCGGCCTCGACGGATCCCCGAACTACGTCGAGGTGATCCGCCGCGACGGGTCGGCCGAGCGGTACGCCGTGGTCACGGCACTCGAGGTGAACGAAGGAGACGTGATCCGGATCCGGACCGGCTCGGGCGGCGGATATGGGGACCCCAGGCAGCGACCACGCGAGCTCGTGCTCGAGGACTTCCGGAACGGGCTGCTCTCGGCCGAGCGTGCCCGCGAGGTCTACGGCACCGACCCGACACGGACGCGCTAGCGAAGGCCCGGTGCCCGCGAGGGCCTGGTGTCGTCAGGTCAGCGACACCGCGATCCGCTCCTTCCGCAGCCGCGCCGTTGCCTCCTGGTCGACCGTTAGCGTCTCGCCGTCGACGACGACGCCGTAGTCGCGTTCCGCGAGCTCGACCGTGGTGTAGCCGTCCAGCACGTCCGAGAGCACGAGCTCGGGGTCGCGCTCCAGCGGGTCGCCGTAGCCGGCCGAGTTCGGGACGGTGATCTGGAGCGTGTCGCCGGCCGAGAGGCGAGCCGCGGTCACCTTGGACGGCCAGCGCTCCTCGTCGGGCCGGCCGGCGTTGCGGATCATCGACGCGTTGACGCCGTCGTGGCCGCCGAAGATGCCCCACGGCGCGTCGGTGTCGTGCCGCTCGCCCTCGCAGGTGACGATCGTGTCGACGAGGAAGCGGTTCACGCGCACCATCCCGATCCCGCCCCGGGTACGGCCCGCCGCGCACGGCTCGTCGCGCAGCTCGTAGCGCTCGGTCCGCATCGGGAACCGCCACTCGAGCTCCTCGATCGGGTTGTTGCGGGTGTTCGCGATCAGGCAGTCGACGGAGTCGAGGCCGTCACGTGAGGGGCGACCGCCGTACGAGCCCTCGTCCACCTCGAGGTAGACCCAGTACTCCTGCGTCTCGGTGTTGAAGCCGGAGTAGGAGATGAAGTGGAGGTGCGCCGAGTTGCCGGCGGTGATCTGCTCGGGCACGACCGGCGCGAGCGCGCGGAGCACCAGGTCGACCGCGCGCTGCACCTGGCAGAAGCGCGCGAAGCACGCGCGCGGGTAGCTCGGGTTGAAGATGGAGCCCTTGGGCGCGACCACCTTGATCGGCCGCAGCATCCCCTCGTTCTGCGGGACGAACACGGGGTACGCGTCCTCGTCGAGGAAGATCATCCGCGCGATGAACGTCATCGCGGAGACGGTCGTCCCCTCGTACGGGCAGTTGTAGCCCGTCGGCACCTCGTCGCTCGACCCGGTGAGGTCGATCGTCAGCTCGTCCCCCTCGACGACCACCTTCACCTTCACCGGCAGCTGCTCGCCGCGGTTGCGGCCGTCGTCGTCCAGCCACCCCTCCTCCGGGCCGTACACCCCGTCCGGGACCTTCGCGATCTCCTGGCGCAGCATCCGCTCGGAGTAGGCGATCCAGTCGCGTGCCGCTCCGAGCACGGGCTCGCGGCCGTAGCGCTCGAGCAGCTGGAGGTAGCGCTTCCTCGCCAGCTCGCAGGCGGCGATCATCGCCTCGATGTCGCCACGGTTGTACGTCGGCGTCCGCGTGTTCTCGAGGATGTGCTGCCAGAGCCTGTCCTGGCGCACACCCTGCTCCGAGAGCTTGACCGCCCGGTAGATGTTCCCCTCCGACCAGTTGTCGACGAGGTCGACCGCGAGGCCCGGGTAGGCGCCGCCGATGTCGAGCAGGTGCGCCGACGCGCCGGAGAAGCCGACGAGCTCGTCCTCGAAGAAGATCGGCACCACGATCGCGACGTCGGGGGAATGGGTGGCGCCGAGGTAGGGGTCGTTGTGCAGGATCACGTCGCCGTCGTGGATGTCCTCGCCGAGGAGCGAGATCACGCCCTTGACGATCTTCGGCATCGCGCCCATGAACATCGGCGTCGAGTCCGACTCGGCCAGCTCGTTCCCGTCCGGATCGAAGATCCCTGCGCCGAGGTCCTCCGACTCGCGGATGATCGACGAGTAGCTCATCCGGTAGAGCACGCCGGCCATCTCCTTCGCGATCGCCGCGAAGGCGCCGCCGATCACGCGCATCAGGATCGGGGTCGCCAGCTGCGCCGCCTGCTCCGCGCGCTGCGCCTGCGAGCAGTCGATCACGATGTTCCCCGTGCGGTCGATCTCGGCCGTGAAGCCGGGCGGGATCACGGTCGTCGAGTCGTACTGCTCGACGACCGCCGGCCCCTCGAGTCGATCGCCCGCGCGGAGCAGCCCGCGGTCGTAGAACGGCGTCGGCCGGCGCTCCGGCTTCCCCTCGACGTCGAAGACGACCTCACGCTCGACCGTCCGCGCCCGCGCCGGATCGCCGTCGCCAGCCTCGAGCTCGGCCCACTGGAGGTCGGGGATGAGTCCGACGCCCAGCGCGCGGACGTTGACGATCTCGATCTCGGCGTCGAAACGGTGCCCGTACTCGCGCTCGTGCGCGGTGTGGAAGGCCTCCCCCAGCCTGGCCGTCCAGCCGTCGTCGAGCTCGCCGCTCGGGATGTCGAAGCGCACCTCGTAGCCCTGGCCGGCGTAGCGGCAGTCGGCGAGGCGCCGCACGAGGCGGCGGTCCGCCGGGACGCCGTCCCGCTCGAGCTGGGCCGCGGCCTGCGCAGCCAGCTCGTCGAGACGCGCGCCGAGGCGTTCGCGGTCGAGGGACGCGAGGAAGTGGCGCTCGGTGGCGACGAACTCGTGCTGGAGGTCGGTGGCGAGCAGCCCGGTCGCAGACGTGATCCCGGGATGCGGCGGAACGAGCACCCGCGGAATCTCGAGCTCGACCGCGAGGTCGCACGCGAAGAGCGGGCCGGCGCCGCCGGCCGCGACGAGCGTGAACTCGCGCGGGTCGTACCCGCGGCGCACCGAGTTGACCTCGATCGCCTGCGCCATCGAGAACTTCTGGATCTGGAGCGCCCCGAGCGCCGCCTCCTCGACGGAGACGGCGAGCCGGTCCGCGACCCGCTTCATCGCGGCCGTCGCGAGCTCGACATCGAGGGACATGTCGCCGCCGAGGAGCCCGCGGTCCGCCCGCAGCCGCCCCAGCAGGAGCTGTGCGTCCGTCGACGTGGGCTGGTCGCCGCCCCGGCCGTAGCAGGCGGGACCGGGATCGGCGCCCGCGGACTGCGGCCCGACGCGGAAGACGCCGCCCGCGTCCACGTAGGCGATCGAGCCGCCGCCGGCGCCGATCGTGTCGATGTCGACCATCGGCACCATCGCCTGGTAGTCGCCGACCTTCGTGTCGAGCAGGTGGCGCATGCGCAGGAGCCCGCCGGCGGCGACGCCGATGTCGGCGGACGTGCCGCCGATGTCGAGCGTCACCACGTTGTCGTAGCCCGCCATCTTCCCGGCCCAGATGCCGCCGATCAGCCCGGCCACCGGCCCCGACATCAGCAGGTTCACGGGCCGCTGCGTCGCCGACTCCACGGTCGCCATGCCACCGGACGACTGCATCAGCTGCACCTCGTGCGCGTAACCCGCGTCCGCCAGCGCCTCGTCGAACCGCGCCACGTAGCGGGAGACCTTCG
>DATBLE010000004.1:0-13126 GCA_036555585.1 Gaiellaceae bacterium | reverse complement strand
GCCGCTGGCGCCGCGGGCGAGCGCGGCCTGGATGTGTTCGGTGTTGGTGGAGACGGAGAAGATGACGACTTTGACGTTCGGGTGGCGGAGTCGGATGCGGTCGAGGCAGCCGAGGCCGTCGATGCCGGGCATGCGCATGTCCAGCAGGACGACGTCGGGGTCGGTGCGTCCGATCAGCGGCAGCACCTCGCTGCCCACGCGCGCCTCGCCGACCACTTCGAAGCCCTCCTCCTGCTCGAGCACGCGCCTGACACCGACCAGCATGATCGGGTGGTCATCAGCCACGAGGACCCTCATGATGCTCTCCCCTCTCTCATGTCGCCCGGCCGAGCAGCTAACCGCTCGGCTAGGCGAAGGTCACTCATTTATGGATTGCCCTCATACCTTAGTGAGATCCACCCGTCCTGAAAACTGGCCTTTCGAGTAGGCTCGCACGCTGCCGATCGACGGTTGCTAGCCGCCCGAGAGCTCCCCGGTGGGGCTCTCCAGCACGTCGGGGAGCTCCTCCACGTGGCCGGCCGGGATCACGACCGTCACCGACGTCGGCCCTCCCGGCTGGGTCGACACCTCGCAGCGCCCGCCGAGCAGCCGCGCGCGCTCGGCCATCCCGATCAGCCCCCAGCGACCGCTCCCCGCCGCGGCTCTGGGCGTGCGGCCGAGGTCGAACCCGCGTCCGTCGTCGCGCACCCGGAGGCGCGCACGGCCGCCGCTGACGCTCAGGGTCACCCAGAGCCGGTTCGCGTCCGCGTGCTTGCGGACGTTGGTGAGCGCCTCGCTGAGGATCCGCAGCAAGGCGATGTGCTGCGAGCGCGACAGCACCCCGAAGTCGCCTCGCAGCTCGAGCGAGGCGGAGAGGTTTGTGTCCGACTCGAGCGACCGGACCGATTCGCGAACCGATTCCTCGAGCGACTGGTCGACGAGTCGGGGCGTCTCGAACGTCTCCACGAGCTCCCGGAGCCCGCGGTCGAGCGTCTGCAGACCGGAATCGATCTGCTCGAGGAAGCCGTCCAGGCCCTCGCTCATCGTCGCCTCGTCGACGGGCCACGAGCCCGAGCGGAACGCCCGGACCAGCATCCGCATCGCCGCGATCTCCTGCAGCGCGGAGTCGTGCAGGTCGAACCCCAGCCGAGACCAGCGCCGCTCGCTTCGCTCGATCTGGATCGAGACCTCCGCGAGCAGCGTCGCCAGGCGCTGGAGCGACTCCTGGGCCTGAGCTCCGTGCTCGTCCTCGGCAAAGCGCTGAAGCTCGGCTGCGCAGGCCTGGAGCGCGGACCGGGCTTCCGCGCTCGTCGCGCTCTCGCCGTCCGGCGGCGCGAGCCTGCGGAGCAGTGCGCTCCAGAGATCGTCGTTTCGGGGCAGGACGAAGCCTCCTTCCGGGTGGAGCCTGGACGCTCGGCTAGGGTTGCACTCCCTCTCTTATTGTTATCTCCTTCGTGGCAATGTCGAGCCCCCGCCGCCACGTGCGTCGCTGCCTCTCACCGACCGCCAAGATCCTTCCTGCAACCGCTGCCGGACTGGTCGTCGCCGCGGTCTGCGCCGGCGCCGCGGCCGCTGCACCTGGCGGAGCGGCACCCAAGCACAGCTCCGGCGCGCTGGCTGCGGTCGTCGTGCTCGCCTGCGTGTGCTTGCTCGTCGGCCTGATCGGCGCGGTCATGGCCGTTGCCGCCCGGAACCAGTCGCGCTGGCGCGGGGGCATGACGCGGGTCGCCTCCGTCACCTCGGTCGGAGGATCGGCCGGGAGACGTGCGACCCCGTCCGCCGGGACGACGGCGCGAGTCCCGGCGACGACCGGAAGGATCTCCTCGTCCGGGCTCAAGGCGACGAAGCGTCAGGTGGGAGACGTCGGCCGCCGGACGCGTCCGGGCGGCGCCGGCTCCGTCGGGGCGGTCAAGGACGCAGGAGCGGCGCAGGCTCGGCAGCGGCAGGCGAAGGCCGCTGGGGACACGGATGCCGCCCGGCCGGTCGCGCCTGCACCGGAACCCCCTGCCAAGAACGGGGACTCGCCCGCCACCGACGCGGACGAGGGCTCGGCCAACCTCGCCGCCCGGCTGGTCCCGCCTCCCGCTCCGGCTCCGCCCGCAGCGAACGGCGACTCGCCCGCTGCTTCCGCCGAGACGGACTCCGCTGCCGAGGCGGGGTCGGCCCCTCCTGCCGCCGATGCAGGCTCGGAGCCGGCCGCGAAGGAGGATTCGACTCCTCCCGCCCGGCGCACGAGGCCCGGAGCCGCGGGCCGCAAGCGTCCACGGCGCACGCGCCGCCGCTGATCCGACCTCGCGGGGGCGCCGGAGCGGCGACTCCCGAGCCGACGACCTCGAGGCGGCGATCGTCTACGCTCGCCCCGATGTGTCGGTCGGCGACAGCGGGCGCAGCAGGGTAGGTCGATGCTCCTCGCCGTCGACGTCGGCAACACGCAAACGGTCTTCGGCCTGTTCGACGGCGCGGAGCTGGCCGAGCACTGGCGGATCGCGACCGAGCCGAACCGCACGGGCGACGAGCTCGGAGCCCTGGTCACGCGCTTCCTCGACCTCGACCGGGTCGAGGGGATCTGCCTTTCCTCCACGGTCCCGCAGCTGATCCGCGAGTACGAGACGTTCGCCGATCGCTACGCGCAGGCCGCGCTGCTGACGGTCGGCCCCGGCGTGCGAACCGGGATCGCGATCCGGTACGACGACCCGCGCGAGGTCGGGCCCGACCGCATCGCGAACTCGGTCGCGGCGAAGGACCGGTACGGAGCGCCGTGCGTCGTGGTCGACTTCGGCACGTCGACGAACTTCGACGTCGTCTCGCCCGACGGCGAGTACGTCGGCGGAGTCCTCGCTCCCGGAGTCGAGATCTCGATGGAGGCGCTCTTCGCCCGTGCGGCCCGGCTGATCAAGGTCGACTACGCGGAGCCTCCCGGCGTGATCGGCAAGACGACCGCGACCGCACTGCAGTCGGGGCTGGTCTACGGCTTCGCCGGCCAGGTCGACGGCGTCGTCGAGCGGATCCGCGGCGAGCTCGGAGCTCCGGCACGGGCGATCGCGACGGGCGGGCTCGCCGACCTGATCGCACCGCACGCGCAGACGATCGAGCTCGTCGATCCGTGGCTGACGCTCGAGGGGCTTCGGCTGATCTGGGACCTGAACGACGCCGCCTGAGGCGCCGCGCCGGCGCTCAAGTGCAGCGCGGCGGGCTCCGATAGAACCCTCGTGGGACTCGCCTCTCCTGAAGCGGTCAAGCGCGCGCGCCCGCAGCACGGAGCGCCTCTCGACGTCGTGGTCGTCGGCGCCGGCCCGTACGGGCTGGCCGTCAGCGCCCACCTGGCCTCCCACGGAGTCGAGCACCGGGTCTTCGGCGAGCCGATGGAGAGCTGGGTCGCGCACATGCCCGACGGCATGCAGCTGCGCTCGCGCTGGAACGCCTCCCACATCGCCGATCCCGACCACGCTCTCGGCCTCGCCGAGTTCGAGCGGGCCCACGGCCTGGAGAGGATCGAGCCGGTGCCGGTCGAGCGCTTCGTCGACTACGGCCGCTGGTTCCAGTCCACGGCCGTCCCGCACCTCGAGCGCCGCCGCGTCGAACGCGTCTCGGCAGCGCCGGCCGGGATCTTCGAGGTCGAGCTGGACGACGGAGAGCGGTTCCCGGCGAAGCGCGTGGTGGTCGCCACCGGCATCGTCCCGTTCGCGCACCGCCCGCCCGAGTTCTCCCCCGTCTGGTCGCACGTCTCGCACACGGCCGACCTCCCCGACCTCGGCGTCCTGGCCGGAAAGCGTGTGGCCGTCGTGGGCGGCGGTCAGAGCGCGGTCGAGTCGGCGGCGCTGCTGGCCGAGGCTGGAGCCGAGGTCGAGCTGCTCGTCCGCGAGGCGGGCGTGCGGTGGCTGCCCGAGGGCGACCAGGTCAACGTCGACGCCCAGCCCAGGCGCTTCTACGCGTACAGCCGCATCGCGCTCTCGGGCCCGGAAGGGGCGTGGCTGGTGGCGCTGCCGGCGGCCTGGCGCTTCATTCCGCGCGAGCGGCGCCTGAAGCTCTCGCGCCGTGTGATCCGGCCCGCCGCCGCCGGCTGGCTGGCCTCCCGCATGGAAGGCGTCACGATCGCGCCGGGGCTCGAGGTCGAGTCGGCTGCTGCGCAGGGTGCCGGCGTCCGGTTGCGGTTCCGTGACGGCTCCGCAAATGACTTCGAGCATGTCCTGCTCGCCACCGGGTACCGGATCGACGTCTCGCGCCACCGCTTTCTCGACCCGGAGCTCGTCGCCCGCGTCCGGACCTGGCGCGGCCATCCGCTGCTCGACCAGGGCTTCGAGTCGAACGTCTCCGGCCTGCACTTCATGGGCGCGCAGGCGATGGTGTCGTTCGGGCCGGTGATGCGGTTCGTCTGCGGCACGTGGGCCTCGGGCCGCGGCGTGACGCGCAGGATCGTCGGCCGCAAGGCGCCGCGCGCCGGCTTCTCCTGGTGACCACGCGCCCGCGCGCGCTCGTCACCGACGCGGAGGAGCGCGCCGCGCTCGCCGTCTGCCGCGGCCTCGCGGCCGCCGGTTACGAGGTGATCGCCGCTGCCGGCCGCACGCCGGCCGCCGCCCACTGGTCGCGCTCGGCGTCGCGGCGGGTGAAGCTGCCCGACCCCCGGGACGGCGTCGGCGAGTACGTCGATCGGCTGGCCGACGCCGTCCAGGCGACGCAGCCTGACGTGGTCGTGGCGGCGGCAGAGGTGTCGCTCCTGCCGATCTCGGAGCATCGTCACCGCTTCCCCGACGTGCCCACCGGCCTGCCGCCGCACGAGGTGGTGCTCCGGGCGGTCGACAAGGTCCTGCTTCAGGACGAGGCCGAGAGGATCGGGCTCGGCCCTCCCCCGAGCGCCGTCTGCTCGACGTCCGCCGAGGCGTCGGAGGCGGCGCGCGCGATCGGGTTCCCCGTGCTCGTCAAGCCGACGCGCTCGCTGTCCGCCGAGGGGACGGGCCTGCGCCAGGACCAGGCGGCGGTCGCCGCGGACGAGGACGAGCTGACCCGGGCGCTCGGGAGCCTCGGGCTGCCGGTGACGGTGCAGCACTACGTCGCCGACGCGAGGATCGTCTCGATCGGCGGCGTCCAGGTCGGCGGCGAGATCCGCGGGCTGACCGTCGCCCGCTACCTGCGGACGTTTCCGCCGTCCGTCGGCAGCGCCTCGATGGCGATCACCGTGCCGCCGCCGGACGGGCTCGCCGTCCGGGCCGAGTCGCTGCTCCACCGGATCGGCTGGGAGGGGATCTTCGAGCTCGAGCTCCTGGAGCTCGGGCCGGGCCGGTTCGCGGCGATCGACCTGAACCCGCGTCCGTTCGGCTGGATGACGCTCTGCGAAGGAGCGGGCGCGAACCTGGCCGCGATCTGGTGCGACCGTGTTCTGGGCCGGAGCTCGGACGCGTCGCCCGCGCAGCCGGGCGTCTGGTATCGCTGGGAGGACGCCGACGCCCGCCACTTCCTGCGGCGGCTGCGGGCAGGTCAGGTCCGGCAGGCGGCCGCGGTGCTGCGGCCCCGTCGCCACGTCGTGCACGCCCTCTTCCGGATCGCCGATCCGGGACCGCTGGCGGCCCGGCTCGCCTACATGGCGGCCGCGCCGCTACGCCGCCGCAAGCGCGGCGGCCCGGCGGACGACGCTCGAGGCGCGGAGGCGCGTCCGCAGCCGGCCGTCGCCGCGGAAGAGGCCGACCCTGGGCAGGGCGTGGACGTCGCCGCGTAGCTCGCGCGCGGCCGACCGGAACCGCGGGACCGCGAACGACGCCACGTATCCGGCGGCGCGGGCGGCTCGGCGGGCGCGCTCGTCGTGCTCGCCGTAGGGATAGGCGAGCAGCCGGCACGATCCGAGCTCGGCCTCGATGTGGGCCTTCGACTCGACCAGCTCGCGCTCGATCGCGGCCTCGCCGAGCCGTGGCAGGTGCGGGTGCGAGATCGTGTGCGAGCCGATCTCGACGCCGCGTGCGGCCAGCCCGCGGAGCTCGTCCCAGGTCATCGTCGCGAGCGCGTCCGGATGCCGGGCGGCCTCGCCGGCCAGCTCCGGGACCGGAATCGGGCCGCCGTCCGACGCAAAGCCGCTGCAGACGAAGACCGTCGACGGGATGCCCAGGCGCTCGAGGACGTCGACCGCGTCGACCACGTTCCGGTAGGCGTCGTCGAAGGTGACGTGCAGCAGCCGCTCTCGCGGCCGGTCGACGAGCTCGTCCACCGTCGCCGGCCGGTAGCCCGCGCGCAGCAGTGCCGTCACCTGCCGCTCGACGAGCGCAGGGCCGGTCGACAGCACGTGATTCCACGACGACGCCACTGCGTGGTAGCAGAGCACTGCGGGTCGAAAGAAACGGTTGCCCGCCATGAGCATCGTTCTCTCACGGTAGGCAGCGGGCCGGCGCTGTCAACCGCCCCCGTAGATCGAGACCGGGAGCTCGAGCAGGCGGTCGTCGACCGCGGGCTGCTCGGCCTCGAGGTCCTCGAGCACCGCGGCCGCGCCCGGCGCGGCGGCCAGCAGCCGCTCGACGACCGCGCCGGTCGAGTCGAGCACGACCAGCTCCTGCTTGAACGGGCGCGGGAAGCGCCCCCGACCGAGGTACCAGCCGTAGAACTTCTTCAGGAACCCGGAGGCCCGCCGCTCGCCCATCTCGCGGACCGTCTCGCGGATGAAGAGGATCAGCTCGGCCGCGACCTCCTCCCGGGTCGGCTCCGGCTCGTCGCCGTCGACGATCTCCCGAAGCACCCACGGGTTGCCCTGCGCGCCGCGGCCGACCATCACCGCGGACGCCCCGGTCGATGCGAGCACCGCCTGCGCCCGCGCCCGCGAGGTCACATCGCCGCAGGCGATCACCGGCACGTCGACCAGCTCGACGAGCTCCGCCGTCACCGAGTGGTCGGCCGTCCCCGTGTACATCTGCTTCGCCGAGCGCGGGTGCAGCGTCAGCGTCGCGGCGCCGGCGTCGACGAGCCGCGGCCCGACGTCCAGGCAGGCGCGCGAGCCGTCCTCCAGCCCCCGGCGCATCTTCACCGACACGGGCACGTCCACCGCGTCGGCGACGGCGGCGACGATCCGTGTCGCCCGCTCGGGGTCGTCGAGCAACGTGGCCCCGGCGCCCGTCTTCGTCACCTTGCGCACGGGGCAGCCGAAGTTGATGTCGACGATGTCCGCGCCCGCCTGCTCCACCATGCGCGCCGCCTCGGCCATCAGCGGCGGCTCCGAGCCGAAGATCTGCACGGCGAGCGGGTGCTCGTCGGCGGCGATCCGCAGGTAGCCGAGGGTGCGCTCGTTGCCGTGGTGGAGCCCCGCGCAGCTGACCATCTCCGAGCAGACGAGCCCGGCACCGAAGCGCCGGCCCTGCCGCCGGAACGCCTGCACGCTGACGCCGGCCATCGGGGCGAGCACGACGCGCGTCGGCACCTCGATCGGCCCGATCCACCAGGAAGACCGCAGATCGACGCCCAAAATGCCCGGAAATCGTAGCCGTGCAGCTCTCTTGCATCGAAACGGCCGTTATGGGTACCATTCCGACCCGCGACGGCGCCGTGTGCGCCGCGCGTTCTTTTCGAGGAGGCGCGTGACGTTGGCCAAGGAAGTCATCCTCACCAAAGAGGGTTACGAGAAGCTGAAGCAGGAGATCGAGTACCTCTCGACCGAGAAGCGGCGGGAGGTGGCCGAGCGGATCCGCGTCGCTCGCGAGTTCGGGGACATCGCCGAGAACTCGGAGTACGACGACGCGAAGAACGAGCAGGCGCTGGTCGAGCACCGGATCGCCACGCTCGAGGAGCGGCTGCTGTCCGCCCGGGTGATCGAGAAGAAGGACATCGCGAAGGACGTGGTCTCGGTCGGCTCGCACGTCAAGCTGCGCGACATGGGCGCGAACAAGACCTTCGAGTACCGGATCGTCGGCTCCGCCGAGGCGAACCCGGCCGAGCAGAAGCTCTCGAACGAGTCGCCGGTCGGCAAGGCGATCATGGGCAAGAAGAAGGGCGAGGTCGTCGAGGTGGCGGCCCCCCGCGGCTCGCTCAAGTTCAAGATCCTGGAGATCAAGGCCGCCTGATCGCCGCAACCGTCCAAGTCAGAATCCGGTGCCAGGTCTTGCACTGAGGTATTTGAACTTCGAGCTCTGACGTCGCCGATCAGGTGATCGCGGCTCCCTGGCCGGCAGGTGTCCAGCGTCAAGCGACAACGGCTCACGGAGTTCGCAGCCCGCGGCGCTGCGCGAATGCAAGACCTGGCTGAAACTCCAATCCGGCCGACGCGCTGGGCACGATCACGCCGTGCCGACGATCAGCCGCTTCCTGGGAATCGTCATCGCGATGTTCTTCGACGACCATGGCCCGGCTCACTTCCACGCCCGCCACGCTGAAGGAAGCGCAAAGGTTCGGATCGACACGATCGAGGTGATCGAGGAGTAGCCTGCCGCGACGTCAACTCCGTCTGGTGCTGGCCTGGGCCGAGCTACACCAAGACGAGCTGCTCGAAAACTGGCGACTGGCCCGCGCAGGTGAGACACTTCGGCAGATCGAGCCGCTGCGATGATCGGCCTAACCCCGGATATCACAGACGTCGACGTCGCTCGCTACGGCGTGCTGCGCCTCACGTTCGCGGACGGCATGACCGGCGAGGTGGAGGTGCTGGAGCGGATGCGCGGCCCGGTGTTCGATGAGGCCCGGACGCCCGACGGGTTCGCAGCGGTCAGCCTCGATGCCGAGACGGGCACGGTCGTCTGGCCCGGCGGAGCGGATCTCGCGCCGGACACGCTGTACGAACGCGTCCGAACCGGCATCTGGCCGGATCAGGACATCGCCGCCTGACCCCGTCCGCACCCCGCGCGCTCTACGGGTACGACGACGCGGTCCGAGTCACCGCCGCCTGCTAGCGTACTCGGGGTCAGGTGGCCACGAGCTCGACCCGGCGGCTCCACGCAGTCCAGCGAGCGTCGGCGGTCAGGATGCCCTTCGCCTTCTGCACGTCTGCAGAGGCGAGCGCCATGGCGTCCGGCATCCGAGCGCGCTACCGTGGCGAGCGCCCATCCTGGCGGCGTCGACAGCGACTCCCTCGTCGATCGGGTCGACCGCGATCTCCAGGCTCGCGATCAGCCGGGGCGCTTCGCGTTCCTTCCCCGCCCGCGCCGGATGCACGAGCGCATCCGCGAGCGTGTACGCCGGGATGCGCAGATCCGGTGGCACGGATCGGGCCGGCTGCCGCCGGTCGCGGAGCGGCCGTAAAGGAGGTGCTTCGGACTGCTCCGCGCGACCCGGCCTGGGTCGACACAGTGCGTCAGGCGCGGGCAGCGCTCCGGATCGAGGAGCGGGCGTGGAACGCCTGATCCTCGACACCACCATCCACCGTCACATGAGCGCGAGCACGCCCGACTCCGCCGGCGTCCTTAGACTCGCGTCGATGACCAGCCTGCCCAAGCGGTTTCCGGACCGCGACCCGATCGAGGACGTTCGCGCCGAGGCGGACGCGCTCGGGCCCGACGCGGAAGCCGAGACGACCCGCCGGCTGGCCGGGCGGGTGATGGCGCGGCGCGACCTGGGGAAGCTCGTCTTCCTCGACCTCGTCGACCGCTCCGGCCGCATCCAGCTGCTCGTCCGGCCGGACCGCGTCGGCGAGGTGCACGTCGACCTCGGCGACGTCGTCGGCGTCACGGGCAAGCCGGCCAAGAGCCGGCGCGGCGAGCCGAGCCTCGCCGTCGACGTCCTCGAGCTGCTCGCCAAGACGGCGCGCCCGCTGCCGGACACGTTCCACGGCGTCACCGAAGTCGAGACCCGCTACCGCCAGCGCCACCTCGACCTGCTGATGAGCGAGGAGAGCCGCGACGACGTCGTCGTCCGCGCGCGCATGGTGAGCGCGATCCGGCGCTATCTCGACGGGCAGGGCTTCGTCGAGGTGGAGACGCCGGTTCTCCAGCCGCGCTACGGCGGCGCCTTCGCAGAGCCGTTCGTCACCCGCTCGAACGAGCTCGAGCGCGACCTGTACCTCCGGATCGCCACCGAGCTCTACCTCAAGCGGCTGATCGTCGGCGGGCTCGAGCGCGTATACGAGCTCGGCAAGGACTTCCGCAACGAGAGCGTCTCCTACAAGCACCAGCCCGAGTTCACCATGCTCGAGTGGTACGAGGCATACGCGGACTTCCGCGACACGATGGACCGGATCGAGGAGATGCTCGAGCAGGTCGCCCTCGAGACACTCGGCACGACCGCCGTGAGCTTTCGCGGACACGAGGTCGATCTGAAACGCCCGTGGAAACGCGTCGGCTTCGTCGAGTCGCTCGAGGCTCACGAGCTGTGGACGCGGGACGAGACCGAGCTGCGGGCCTGGATGCAGGAGCGCGGGGTCGACACGTCCGCCGACAAGGACTGGCCCCAGCTCGTCGACCACGCCTTCGGACACTTCGTCGAGCCGAGCCTCCTCGAGCCGACGATCGTGTTCGGCCATCCCGTGGAGCTCTCACCGTTCGCGCGCGTCTCCGACGACGACGAGTCGATCACCGAGCGTTTCGAGTACTTCGCCGCGGGGATGGAGCTCGGCAACGCCTACACGGAGATCAACGAAGCGGACGAGCAGCAGCGCCGCTTCGACGAGCAGTCCGCGCACGTCGAGGGTGTCCGAGGAGACCCCGACTACGTCGAGGCGCTCTCCTACGGCATGCCGCCGACGGGAGGGCTGGGCCTCGGCATCGACCGTCTGGCGATGCTCCTCACGGGACGGGAGACGATCCGCGACGTGATCCTCTTCCCCGCGCTGCGCGAGCGAGAATGAGATCCGCCGGCGACACCGAGCCCACGGTCTCGGTCGTCGTCCCGACGCTCGACCGGCCGTTCCGCACGGCCCACGTCGTGCGCGCGATCCTCGCCGGCGAGGAGCTGCCGCTCGAGATCCTCGTGGTCGACCAGAGCGCGGACGACGCGACCGAGCGCGCGCTCGAGCTGATCGGCGACGAGCGGGTGCGCCGCGTGCCGCTCAGGCCGCCCTCGACCTCCGCCGCGCGCAACGAGGGCGCCCGGCTCGCCCGCGGCGAGTACGTGGCCTTCCTGGACGACGACGTCGAGATCACGAACGGCTGGCTCTCGCAGCTCACGAAGGAGATCGCCAAGCTCGGCCGGCCTGACGCGCTCTTCGGCGAGGTGCACGCCCCCGAGGGCTTCGCGCCCGACCGCACGCACCTGCCCGTCAGCGTCTTCCACGTCGAGGAGGCGCGCGTCTGGGAGGACGTCGTCCATCCGAACCGCGTCGGCTACGCGGCCAACTTCGTCTGCCGCCGTGAGGTCTTCCTCGAGAGCGGCGGCTTCGACACCCGGCTCGGCCCGGGCTCGCGCTTCCCCGGAGCGGAGGACATGGACCTCGGCTACCGCCTGCTCAAGGCCGGCTACCGGATCGCGTCCACGCCGGGCTTCGAGATCGTCCACGAGCAGTGGCGCGAGCCGGGCGACCTCCCGAGGCTCTTCTACGGCTACAACCTCGGCGGCGCCGCCTTCTGCGCCAAGCACCTCCGCTCGGGCGACCTCCGGCCCCTGCGCTTCCTGCTCGTCCAGGTCGGCGGGGACGCCCGCATGGTGCTCAGCGCCGTGCGCCGACGGTCGCGCGTCCGCGCGCGCGTGGCCGCCGCGCGCACCGCGGGGACGTGGAGCGGGCTCGCGCTCGGGCTCAGGAAGCTCGGCGGCGAGTCGCCGCCAGGCCCCGGTACTTCCCCAGGATCCCCGCCATCCGACGGTAGTTGAGCCGGTGGAAGAGCGTGGAGTGGCGCTCGTCGGGGGGCTGCCACCACTCCGCGACCGCATCGCGCGCGCGGTAGGGAGGGAGCGGGGCGAACTCGGCGAGCCCGCGCGTCTCCAGCCGCTTGCGCCGGTACTGGAAGAGCGCGCCGCCGTCCCACTGGTGCGAGAGGTCGACCCACAGCGCCGGGTCGTACGCGATCACCCAGCCCTCGTCGGTCACCCACATCGCCCACTCGCGGTCCTCGGAGCTGGTCAGGTCGGCGACGAACGGGTGCCGGCGCCAGAGCTCGGCGCGCCACGAGGACGCGTGGTTGGAGAAGCCCCAGAGCAGGTTCGCGCGCACGTGCGCGGCGTCCTGGAAGAAGACCTCCTCGACCCTCGTCCCGTCGGGGAGCGTCTGGATGCCGTTCGTGGCCGCCACGTCCGCGCGCTCGTAGTGGCGCAGAGACAGCTCGACCCAGTCGTCGCCCTCGGGGGCGCAGTGCGCCGAGAGCGAGAAGTGGAAAGGCGCCGCCGCGGCCTCGGCGCCGCAGTTGAGGCTGTAGCCGTACGTGAAGCTCTCGGCCGGGATCTCGACGAGCCTGTCGCACCAGCGCCGCGCGATCTCGACCGTCCCGTCGGCGGAGCCCGAGTCGACGACGACGATCTCCACGGGGACCGTCTGACGCCGCAGCGACTTGAAGGTGCGCTCGATCCCGCGCGCCTCGTTCTTGGCGCGGACGATGACGCTTGCGCGCGGCTCCGGCATGGTCTGAAGTCAGGATAGGGCCGGCAGCATCATCTGAAGGGGCACTAATGGAAGAAAAGGCCATACGCGGCATCCCCTGGACGTTCCTGACGCTCGCGGGGAGCCGCCTCGTCCAGATCGCGGGCACCGTCGTCCTTGCACGGCTGCTCGTGCCGGAGGACTTCGGCCTCGTGGCGCTGGCCTTGACCATCTCGATCTTCCTGGGCCTCGTGGCGAGCCTCGGGCTCGGCGGCGTGTTCGTGGTCGAGCAGGAGCTGGACGAGCGGGAGAAGGGGACGTACCTGACCATGTTCCTGGCCATGGGGGCGGCGTTCGCCGTCGTCATGGCCGCGCTCGCGCCGCTCGCCGCGCGCGTCTTCGAGGAGCCGCGCCTGGACGACATCGTGCTCGCCATGTCGGTGATGGTCTTCTTCAGCGGCGGCCTGAACTGGTTCTACGAGGCGCTGATGCAGCGTGAGCTCGAGTTCCGCAGCCGCTTCGTGGCCCAGATGGTGCAGGCGTTCACCTACACGGGGATCGGCGTCCTCCTGGCCGCACTGGGCGCGGGAGTGTGGAGCCTGGTCGCCGGACAGGTCGTCTCCGCGGCCGCGTACGCCGTCGCGCTCCTCCGGCTGGCGCCGTACCGCGTGCGCCCCGCGTTCGACCGGGCCGCGGCCGCGCACGGCGTGCGCGAGGGGCAGGGCTTCCTCGTCCAGGTGGTGA
>DATBLE010000003.1:0-90009 GCA_036555585.1 Gaiellaceae bacterium | reverse complement strand
CGGTGAACGCCTCGTGACCCGGCGTGTCGAGGAACGTGATGCGTCTTCCGTCGATCTCGGTCTGGTAGGCGCCGATGTGCTGCGTGATGCCGCCCGCCTCGGTGGCGACCACCTGGGTGGAGCGGATCGCGTCGAGCAGCGTCGTCTTCCCGTGGTCGACGTGCCCCATGATCGTCACCACGGGCGGCCTGGGAACCAGGTCCTTCGGGTCGTCCTCGACCACCTCCGGCTCGATGTCCTCGTCGCCCGCGTGCTTGATCGTCACCTCGCGCTTCAGCTCGGCGGCGAGCAGCTCGACCTCGTCGTCGGTCAGCGACTGGGTCGCGGTCTTCAGTGCGCCGAGACCCATCAGGATCTTGATGATGTCCTGCATCCCGACGCCGAGCGCCTGGGAGAAGTCGCGGACGGTGATGCCGGACTCGAGGCTGACCGGCCCGGTGGGCTGCACGACTTCACGCGGCTGCTTCGGCGGCGCCGCTGCCCGCTGGTCGCGCGCGCGGCGATCGTCACGCGGCCGCGCGGCGCCGGTGTCGATCACGACGCGGCGCCGACGCCCGGGGCCACCGCCCTGACGCGGTCTGATCGGTCGCTTGGGGCCCTCAGCCATAGGCCTCAGTGTAGAGCGCAGCCGGCGAGGATTCGACGCGCACGGGACGCCGCAGGACGCGCGCGAAGGCGCGGTTTCCGGCGGCCCGCTCGAAGCACGCGAGCCGGCGGCACGTGTAGACGCCGCGGCCCGGCGCGGTCCGGCTCGGAGTCAGCACGCCCGCCTGCGCGACGAAGCGCAGAAGCTCGGACTGAGGCGCCTTCCGGCCGCAGCCCGCGCAGGTCCTAATTGGCTGGTGCGCCCGGCGCATCCCGGCCTTGTGGAGCCGACTCGGTCGTCGGCTCCGCGACGGCAACCGGCTCGGCGGTCGCCTCTGCGTCCCCGTCACTTGTCTGGCCCTCGGCGGCGAGCTCGTCGCCTTCCTCCGGCTCTTCTGCTTCCTCCGCCACGCCCGGCTGGACGATCAGGTCGCCGAGGTCCTCGCCGGCCTCGTCGCGCTTCGCCAGCTCCTGGTGGGCGGCGACGCCGCAGAAGCGCGAGCCGGGCAACGCGGCGTTCGGGCACCGCTTGCCCGTCGACAGGATCGCGACGCAGCGGCCGGTGAAGTCGTCGCCGTCGGCCCCGGCGAAGGCGGCCTCCGCCTCGGCCTGGGCGAACTCGGTGTCGGACTGGATGTCGACCTTCCAGCCGGTCAGCCGCGCGGCCAGCCGCGCGTTCAGGCCCTCCTTGCCGATCGCCAGCGCGAGCTGGTCGTCCGGGACGACGACGGTCGCCTCCTTGGTCTCGTCGTCGATGTAGACCTCGCGGACACGGGCCGGCGAGAGCGCCTTCGCGACGAAGCGCGCCGGCTCCGGGTTCCAGGGGATGATGTCGATCTTCTCGCCGCGGAGCTCGGAGACGACCATGCGGACGCGCGAGCCGCGCGGGCCGACGCAGGCGCCGACCGGGTCGACGCCCTGGGCGTGCGACTCGACGGCGATCTTCGAGCGGTACCCCGGCTCGCGGGCGACGCCCTTGATGTCGACGAGGCCGTCGGCGATCTCCGGCACCTCGAGCTCGAACAGCGTGCGGATGAGCTCCGGGTCGCGCCGCGACAGGATCACCTGCGGCCCCTTCGTGCCGGAGCGGACCTCGGTGATCACGGCCTTGATCCTGCTCCCCTGCTCGTAGCGCTCGCCGTCGACCTGCTCGGACCGTGGCAGCAGCGCCTCCACCTTGCCGAGGTCGACGAGGACGTTGTTCCGGTCGCCGGCCTGCTGGACGATCCCGGTGACGACCTCGCTGACGCGATCGATGTACTCGTCGTACATCATCTCCCGCTCGGCCTCGCGGATCCGCTGCAGGATCACCTGCTTGGCGGTCTGCGCCGCGATGCGGCCGAAGTTCTCGGGCGTGACGTCGGTGCGCCTGACGAGCGCCGGGTCGACGTCCGACCAGTCGATCTGGAGGTCGTCGTCCGAGACGAGCACGTGCGAGTGCTCGCCCGTCTCCTGCTCCTGCTCCTCGAGCTCGGTGATCGCGCGCTCGCGGGCCTCCTCGATCAGCCGCTCCTCGATGTCCTTGGGCAGCTCGATTGCATAGACCCGGAAGTCGCCGCTGTCGGGGTCGAGCTCGACGCTCGCGTGCCGCGACGATCCGGGGGTCTTCTTGTAGGCGGCCTGCAGGGCGTCCTCGAGCGCGTGGATCAGGGTGTCCTCCTCGATCCCCTTCTCCTTCTCGATCGTCCTGACTGCTTCGATGATCTCTCTGCTCATCTCGCTTCACGCCCTTCGTCGACGAGGTTGCCCCGCACGATCTCGCCGTACGGGATCTTCACGCGCGCGCCGTCGGTGACGACGAGCGCCAGGTCTCCGTTGCCGGCCGCAGCGACGGTGCCGCGGAACTTCTTACGGCCGTCCAGCTCGTGCTCGGTGCGCACGGACACCGTCCGACCCACGACGCTGCGGAAGTGACTCGGCGTGCGCAGCGGCCGCTCGATGCCGGGGGAGGAGACGTCGACCGTGTACCGGTCCAGGTAGCCGCGGAGCAGGTTGGTGACGCGCTCGCAGAGCGCGTGGTCGACGCCGGCGGCGTGGTCGATGTAGACCGTGAACCGCTCGCGTCCGGAGAGCTCGACGGCGAGCACCTCGACGCCCGGGAGCCCCTGCTCCACGGTCTGCGTCACCTCTCGCGTCAGCTCCCGCTCCCGCTCGTGGACTGCTGTCAAAACGACCTCCTACACAAGAAATGGGCGCCGCGCGCCCATTTCGCCAAGCCGGTGAAATGTGGTTTCGGGAGTGTAGCAACGCGACGGTTTCGTCGAGGGTCGGGCTTCAGCCCGACCCTGCTTTCCGCCGTCGCGACGATGCCGCCCGGACGTAGGGACAGGCTGAAGCCTGCCCTACCCCCCGGAGATGGCGGCGATCACGTCGACCCGGGAGCGAGCCTCGAGCGGCGTGTCCAGCCGGGCCCGCTCGCGGTCGACGTAGAAGTGGATGTGCGGGCGGATCGCCGGGCCGGGCTCGCACAGCCGGTTGCGCAGCCCGGGCCAGGAGGCGTCGAGCTGCGCGACCACGTCGTCCACCGTCGCCGCCTCCAGCTCGAGGCGTCGCGGCAGCCCCGGGAAGAGCGGCGGCAACGTGGAGGGGAGATAGACCTCGGCCACGGCGTCAGTCGACGATCGCGACCTCGACCGACGAGATCGCCGGCAGGTAGCTGGCGATCTCGCTCCAGCTCTCGCCCGCGTCCGAACTGGCGAAGACCTGCCCGGTGCTCGTCCCGAAGTACAGGCCGGGCGACTCGTGGGTGTCGACCGCCATCCCCTCGCGGAGCACGCCGACGAACGCGTCCTTCTGCGGGAGACCCGTGCGGAGCGCCTGCCAGCTCGCCCCCGCGTCCTGCGTCCGCCAGACCGCGGCCTGTCCGTCCGGCATCGTCCGGCCGTGGCCCGGGTCGAGCGGGATCACGTAGAAGGTGTCCTCGTCGTGCGGGTGCGTGGCCGCTGCGAAGCCGAACTCGGTCGGCAGCCCCTCGGTGATCTCGGTCCAGGTCTGCCCGCAGTCGTCGCTGCGGTGCATCCCGACGTGGTTCTGCTGGTACATCCGGTCGCCGTCGACCGGCGAGCGGACGACCTTGTGGACGCAGAAGCCGACCTCGTCGATCTCCCGCGGCCAGTCGGCGCGCAGGCCCACGTTCCGCGGCTTCCAGCTCTTGCCGTCGTCGGTCGTCTCGAACAGGCTCATTCCCTGGACGATCGCCCAGAAGCGGGCGTCGTCCTCGGGGTCGAACATGATCGCCGAGACGCCGAGGTGGCCGGGCGGCTGGTTGGCCGGGTCGTCCCACTCCGTGCTGCCGGGCTCGCCTGCGAGCGTCGAGTGGAGCGACCAGGTCACGCCCCCGTCGGTGCTCTCGAAGATCCCCGGCATCTCGACCCCGGCGAGCAGGCGGCCGTTCCTCGCCGCCAGGTTGGAGACCTTGGACATCTTCTTCTCGCCGTCGGCGTCGTAGGCCAACCCCTCGCTCGACTGCTCCCACGTCTCGCCGAGGTCCGGGCTGCGCCAGATCGTCGAGCCGTGCCACTCGCTCGCGGCTGCCGCGAAGATCGTTCCGCTCGAGTCGTCGTAGATCGCGTGGTAGACAGGCCAGTTCTCGCAGTACGGGCCGCGCAGCTTCCAGTCCTTCCGTCCCTCGTCGCTGTCCAGCAGAAAGGTCCCCTTCCGGGTGCCGACCAGAACAACCGTCCGTGCCATCGCCTCACCTCCGCGTCGAGAGCTCTCTGACACCTATCAGACTTCGACGCCCGCGGGAACTCATCGGTCGTCGTGATGACGACGATCTGCGTGCGGCGAAATCGACTCAGCGGCCGAAGATGATCGTCACCGGCCCGTCGTTGACGAGCTCGACCCGCATGCTGACACCGAACACGCCGGTCGCCACCTCGACTCCCGACCGCCGCAGGGCGTCGCAGAACGCCTCGTAGACGGGCTCGGCCTCCCTGGCCGAAGCGGCGTCGGCGAAGCTCGGTCGATTGCCCCGGGCGGTCTCGGCGACCAGCGTGAACTGCGAGACGACGAGGGCTGCGCCGCCCGTGTCGAGCAGCGAGCGGTCGAACCTGCCCTCGGCGTTCTCGAAGATCCGCAGCCGCGCGACCTTGGCGGCCAGCCGCTCCGCCTCGGCCGTCGTGTCGCCGCGCGCGACGCCGAGCAGCACGCAGAGCCCGGGGCCGATCGCGCCCCCGGGCGCGACCCGCGCACGGGCGACGCGTTGGACGACCGCTTTCACGGCGGCATCTTCGCACCCGCGTTTCCGGCAGGGTCAGACCCCTTCGGGGTCAGACCCTATGTCCATGACCCGGGCCGCGTACTGCTCCGACCCCGGCCGCAGCGAGCGTGCCAGCTTGTAGTGGCCGTTTGCCTCGGCCGTGTGCCCCTGCTTCTCCAGGCAGCGGCCGAGCGCGTAGTGGGCGTAGTCGTCCGCCGGAGAGAGCTCGAGCATCGCCCGGAACTCGTCTGCGGCCTCGTCGTAGCGCCCGATGCGGAAGTATGCGATCCCGAGCGACTCGCGGATCGAGGCCTTGTTCGGCTCGCGCCGCTTCGCCTTCTCGAGCGGCACGGTCGCCTGGGCGGCCATCCCCTTCCTCAGATGCCGCTTGCCCTGCTGGAAGTAGTCGTAGACCTCGCTCACAACCAAGATTGTTGCGTCTCGCCGGGCTCTGCCCGGCGAGACTTGCAGCAGACAGAGCGCAGATACGGGAAGTTCTGCTCCAGACAGTCAAGCGGATGCGTCAAGTCGCGGGTCGGGCCGATCTCGACGCCGTGGACCGGCTCGCCGGCCTCGACGAGCCGCTGGAACACCTGCGCGAGCTCGAACGGCGGCCCCCCGAGACCGTCGAGCAGCGCCGGGTCGAACGACTGGCCCAGCCGCCAGAGCGGCGCGGAGGCGAGCGGGTTCGACCGGTCGTCGTCGAGGACCTTCGTCACGCGGCCGTCCTCCACGCCGAGCGCGTAGCGGTGCGGAGGGTCCGGCGGGGGGTGGCGGCGAGCCGCGATCGCGTGGCCGTCGACGGCCGCGAAGCGCGCGACGTCGCCCGGCGTGAACACCGTGTCGGCGGCGAGCACGAGCACGGGCAACCCCACGAGCGCCCTGCGCACCGCGTCCGCCGACCCGAGCGGCTCCGGCTGGCGCACGAACCGGAGCTCCAGCGGAAAGCCGTGGAGCAGCCGCTCGACCTGCTCGGCCAGATGCCCGGTGACGACGGTCACGCGCTCGATCCCGGCGGCGCGAAGCTCGTGCAGCAGCGTGACAACCACCGGCCGGCCGTCGATCGGCAGAACCGGCTTGGCGTAGCGCTCTGTGAGCGGCCGCAGCCGGCTTCCTTCCCCCGCCGCCATGACCACGGCCTCCACGCGAACTAGTATCGACGCTCGTGTGGGTCGCGATCGTCGTCGCCGCGGTTGTCGTCCTGCTGCTCCTCTTCCTCGTCGTCATCTACAACCGGCTCGTCCGGCTGCGGAACGAGACGGAGACCGGCTGGGCGAACATCGACGTCCAACTCCGGCGCCGGTACGACCTCGTCCCCAACCTCGTCGAGGCGGTCAAGGGCTACGCGGCGCACGAGCGGGAGACGTTCGAGGAGGTCACGCAGGCGCGCGCGGCGGCCGAGCAGGCCCCGGGCCCGGCGGCCGCTGCGGAGGCGAACGACCAGCTCGGCGGCGCGATCAACCGGCTGATCGCCGTGTCGGAGGCCTACCCCCAGCTGCGCGCGTCCGAGAACTTCCTCGCGCTCCAGCAGGAGCTGTCGGACATCGAGGACAAGCTCGCCGCCGCCCGCCGGTACTACAACCAGACCGTCTACGCGTACCACAACGCGATGCAGACCTTCCCCGCGGTCCTGATCGCGAAGCCGTTCGGCTTCCGCGAGCGCGAGTTCTTCGGCACCGACGAGGGGCGCGACGCGCCCGTCGTCGCGTTCGACCGGAGGCAATGACCCTCCAGCAGCAGATCCGCGGCAACCGGTGGCGAACGCTCTGGCTGCTGATCCTCTTCGCCCTCCTGGTGGGCGTGCTCGGCCTGATCCTCGGCTACGCCTTCCAACCGTCGCTGCTCGTGGTCGTCGGCGTGGTCGGGATCGTGTACGGGATCTTCAGCTGGCTGTCCGCCGGCAGCATCGTCGCCGGCGCGACCGGTGCCCGGCCGGCCGACAAGGCGCAGTACCCGCGGCTCTTCCACGTGGTCGAGACGGTCGCGATCGCCGCCGGGCTCCCCCAGCCGCCGCCGATCTACATCGTCGACGACCCGGCGCCGAACGCGTTCGCGGCAGGCCGCAGCCCAGACAAGGCGTACGTCTGCGTGACCACCGGCCTCTTGAGCCTGATGGACGAGCGCGAGCTCGAGGGCGTGATCGCGCACGAGATCTCACACGTCCGCAACCACGACGTCCGGCTGATGACGCTCGTCTCGGTGCTCGTCGGCGTCGTCGCGCTGCTGTCCGACTTCCTGCTGCGGATCTCGTTCTTCGGCGGGGGCCGGCGCAGCGGGGGCAGCGCCGGCGCGATCGCCTTCGCGCTCGGGCTCGCGGCGCTGATGCTCGCACCGATCGCCGCGGTGCTGATCCAGCTCTCCGTCTCCAGGCGCCGCGAATATCTCGCCGACGCCTCGGCGGCCGAGATCACGGGGGACGCCGAAGGGCTGGCGCTGGCCCTGCGCAAGCTCCAGCTCGACCAGACCTCGACCGCGCACGCGAGCCGCGCCGTCGCGCACCTCTACATCGAGAACCCGCAGAACCAGGCGACCGGGGTGAGCACGGCGTTCAGGGGTATGTTCGACACGCACCCGCCGCTCGAGGACCGGATCGCGCGGCTCGAGGAGGCCGGCGGGTTCCGCCTACCGCCGGTCAGCTAGAGCATCGGTGCCCGGCTTCAGCCTGGCTCCGACTCGGTCAGGATCCGCTCGACCTCGTCGAGGATCTCGGCGGCGATGCGCTCCTTCGGCGCCTTCGGCACGGTGCGCTCGCCGTCCGCCGTCACGAGCACGACCTCGTTGTCCGGCGAGTCGAAGCCGATGTCGGCACGTGACACGTCGTTGAAGACGACGAGGTCGAGGTGCTTCTCCGCGAGCATCCGCCGCTTGCGCTCGAGCCCCGCCTCACCCTCCTCTGCGCCGAAACCGACGAGCAGGGGGACAGTCCCCAAGGGACTGTCCCTGCCGTTCCGCCGGGAGCCCAGGTCGGCGAGGATGTCGACGGTCGGTCGTAGCTCGATGTTCCAGGGCTGACCGGCCTTCGGTCGCTTCCCGGCAACCGGCTCGGGCGCGTAGTCCGCGACCGCGGCAGCCATCACGACCACGTCCACGCGGGCATGCGCCTCGACCGCCTGCGCCAGGTCGGCGGCGGTCGGAGTCTCCACCACCTCGACGCCGCCGGGCGGCGGCACGGCCAGGTTCGCGGCGAGCAGCGTGACGCGAGCGCCCCGCCGGCGTGCCTCGTCGGCCAGGGCCACGCCCATTCGCCCCGAGGAGCGGTTCCCGATGTAGCGCACCGAGTCGAGCGGCTCGCGCGTGCCGCCGGCAGTGACGAGGACGCGACGGCCCGCAAGCGTGTCGGTCTCCCCGAGCAGCTCACGCGCGCGGGCGAAGATCGCCTCCGGCTCGCTCATCCGCCCGAGGCCGCTCTCGCCCTCGGCGAGCTCGCCCGCCTCCGGCCCGATCGTCTCCACGGCGCGCTCGCGCAGCGTCGCCACGTTCGCCTCGGTCGCCGGGTGCTCCCACATCCGGACGTTCATCGCCGGAGCGACCAGGACCGGCCCACGGAACGCGAGCGCGAGCTGGGTGAGGACGTTGTCGGCGAGCCCGTGCGCGACCTTCGCGAGCGTGTTCGCCGAGAGCGGCGCGATCACGAGCAGGTCGGCCTCGGCGAGGTGCGGGTAGAGCTCGCGCGGCTGCTCGCGGCGCGCCAGGGCCTCGAACGTCCGCGCGGTGACGAAGCGCTCGGCTCCGGCTGTCAACACGGGCGTCACCTCGTAGCCGGCCCGGACGAGGAGTCGGCAGAGCTCGCACGCCTTGTAGGCGGCGATGCCACCGGTCACTCCGAGGAGGACCCGCCGGGCCATGGGCGGTGCTAGCTCTTGTACGTGTACTTGATCTTGCCCTCGGCGGTCTCCTCGAGGGCCATGGTCAAGTAGTTCTTCGAGCGGGACTCGACGAGCGGCGGAAACTCGTCGAACGTGCCCTCACCGAGCTGGTGGTGGTAGTTGTTGATCTGCCTGGCGCGCTTCGCGGCGACGATCACCAGCGCGTAGCGCGAGTCCACGTCGTCGAGCAGCTCGTCGATTCTGGGATGGATCACGGCCGGCTCATGGTACCGGCCGTTGCTAGCTCTCGCTGGACGATTGCCTCCAGCTCCCCCGTCGCGCGGTCGAGGTCGTCGTTGACGACCACGTGGTCGAACTGCTGTGCCTGGGCGAGCTGCTTGCGAGCAAGGCCGATGCGCTCGCCGATCTCCCCCTCGCTCTCGCTCGCGCGCTCGCGGAGGCGCCGCTCGAGCTCCGGGATCGGCGCGGTGATGAAGATCGTGACGGCGCCGGGAACGTCCTCCTTGACGTTCAGCGCGCCTTCGGTCTCCAGCTCGAGGACGGGGATCTTCCCGTCGGCCGCGATCCGGTCGACCTCGGAGCGCAGCGTGCCGTACCGCTTCCCGGAGACGTACGTGACGTGCTCGAGGAAGTCGCCCTCGTGCACGCGGCGGACGAACTCCGCGTCGCCGAGGAACCAGTACTCGCGGCCGTCCTGCTCGCCGTGGCGCCGGTGCCTCGTCGTCGCCGAGATCGCCACCTCGAGGTCCGGGACCCGCTCGAGCAACGCCTTGATCAAGGTTCCCTTCCCGGCCCCGGAAGGCCCGGTGATCACGAAGACGGGGGTGCCGTCAGCCGTTCCGGTGGAAGAGCCCAATCAGCTCGGCGCGTTGACGGTCGGACAATCCGCCGACGGTCTTCGACTGGCTGATGCGGCACTGGTTCAGGAACCGCGCCGCCTTGACGCGGCCGAACTTCGGGACCGCCATCAGCATGTCGAACACCTTCGCCGTGGAGACGTACTCCGGCGGATCGTCGAGGATCTCTTCGATCTGCACCTTGCCGTTTTTCAGGTCTTTCTTCAGCTGCGCCCGGCGGACGCGGATGTCGTTGGCCCTTGCGAGAGCCTCCATGCGCTGATCGAGAGAGCGAACCGGCGCCGTTGCCTGGGTCTTCGTCGGCATTCGAGGGAGCGAGTCTAACAGCTTGCACTGCCCGGTCAACCGGGGTCGAATACGCGAATTTGCAGGTGTTTCTAGGAAAGCCTCGACCCGACGTCGAGGTGTTTTCTTTCTGGCAACGTCTCTCCGTGGGCAATCCCGCACGCCTGTTCGACCGACGAGAGCCCGAGCGTTGCCAGCTCTGCCGACAATTCCTGTCTGATCCGGTCAGGGGCGAAGGGATCGGAGAACAGCACCGTCCCGATCGCCGCCGCCCTCGCGCCGGAGGCGTGCAGCTCGAGCGCGTCCCGCCCCGTGGCGACTCCCCCCATCCCGACGATCGGCAGCGCGGTCGCCCGAAAGCACGCGTGGACCGCGGCGAGCGCGACGGGCTTGAGTGCGGGGCCCGACAGCCCGCCGCTGCCGGTCGCCAGCACCGGGCGGAGCTCGTCGTCCAGCTTCATCCCCCGGAGCGTGTTCACGAGCGAGAGCCCGTCGGCGCCGGCGGCCTCGACCGAACGCGCGACCTCGGCGATGTCCCAGGCGGCCGGCGAGAGCTTGGCGTAGAGGGGCAGCCCGGTCGCCGCGCGGCAGGCGGCGACGATCTCGGCCGCGGACTCCGGAGCCTCGTCGACGTTCGGGCACGAGAGGTTCAGCTCGATCGTCACGTCCTCGAGCCTGGCGCACGTCTCCGCGTACTCCCGGGCCGAGAAACCGCCGACCGAGACCCACAGCGGCACGCCCAGCTCGCGCAGGAACGGCAGCGTCTCGGCCAGAAACCGCTCGATTCCGGGGTTTGCGAGCCCGATCGAGTTGAGCATCCCGACGTCGGTCTCGGCGATGCGGATCGGGTCGTTACCGCCCCGCGGGAGCGGCGTCACGGTCTTCGTGACGAATGCATCGAGCATCCGCGCGGTCTCCGGGGCGGTGAGGGCGTCCAGGCAGCCGGAGGCGTTGAGCAGCATCAGGCCGCCGCCGACAGGACCGGCCCTTCGACGCAGAGGCGCTTCCACTCGCCGCCGATCTCGACTGCGCAGCCGTAGCACGCTCCGTATCCGCACGCCATCGGAGCCTCCCAGGCCAGCTGAGCGCGGGGGTATTGCGCCCGGACCGCCTCGAGCATCGGCTCCGGCCCGCAGGCGAGGACGTCGAAACCGGGCTCGATCAGCTCCGTGACCAGGATCGGGTCGACCACGACCTCCGCGTGATCCGGCAGGATCGCTGCAGCCTCCGCGTGCCATTCGGAGCGAAATCCCACCACTAGCCGCGGCCCGTTCAGGGCCGCGGCGAGGTAGGGCAGCGGTGCGATCCCGATGCCGCCGCCGACCAGGAGCGGCCGGCCGACGTCGAGCCGAAAGCCGTTCCCGAGCGGCCCGAGGACGTGGATCGAGTCGCCCGTCTCGAGCGCGGCGAGCGCCTGCGTCCCGGGCCCGATCGGGTCGATCAGGAAGGCGAGCTCGCCGGCGGGGGCGAGACAGAGGCTCATCGGCCGCGGCAGCAGCCGGCCGGGTGCCTCGAGCATGAAGAACTGGCCGGGGATCCCCGGGTCGAGCCTGCCTCGCTCGACGCGCAGCAGCGTGTACGGCCCGACACACTCGGTAGCGACGACCTGTAGACGTTGCCGGCTAGTGACGGTTCGCCGTTCGCGTCTCAACGTCGATCCGCTCCTGGAGGGAGAGCGCGAGCTCGGTGCGCGCGTTCGCGATCGCGTGCACGGCCGCCGCGGCGCCCGAGATCGTGGTGATGCACGGAATGCGGGCGACCAGGGCCGCCTCGCGGATCCGGTAGCCGTCCGTGCGCTGCAGGGAGCCGCCGAAGGGCGTGTTCACGACCAGGTCGCAGCGCCCGCGGCGGACGAGGTCGACGACGCTGGCCTCGCCTGCCTCGGCGACCTTCGCGACCTGCTCGACCTCGAGGCCCGCCTCCCGGAGCTCCCTCGCCGTGCCCGCCGTCGCAACCAGCCTGAACCCCAATCCGGCCAGGGCCGCAGCCACCGGCCGCAGCGCCGCCTTGTCGTCGTCGCGCACCGAGAGGAAGGCGGTGCCGGAGGTCGGGAGCGGGCGCCCGGCGGCGCGTTCCGCCTTCGCGAACGCGGTCGGAAGGTCGGAGGCCGAGGCCATCACCTCGCCGGTCGAGCGCATCTCCGGTCCGAGCACCGGGTCGCTGCCGGGGAACCGCGAGAACGGCAGTACGGCTGCCTTGACGGAGACCTGCTTCGGCGGGCGCTCGGCAGGCAGGCCGAGGTCGTGCAGCTTCTCCCCCGCCGCCAGGCGGCATGCCGCCTCGACCAGCCTCAGGCCGGTCGCCTTGGACGCGAACGGCACGGTGCGGGACGCCCGCGGGTTCGCCTCCAGCACGTAGACCGTGTCGTCCGCAACCGCCAGCTGGACGTTGATCAGGCCGACCGTCCCGAGCGCGGGCGCCAGCCGCCGGACGACGCCCTCCACCTCGCGCGCGGCGGCGACGTCGAGCGACGGCGCGGGCAGCACGCAGGCCGAGTCGCCCGAGTGCACGCCGGCCTCCTCCACGTGCTGCATGACCGCGGCGACGTACGTCTGCTCGCCGTCGCAGAGGGCGTCGACGTCGATCTCGATCGCGTTCTCGACGAAACGGTCGACGAGCACCTTGCCACTCAGATCCCGGTGGAACGCCTCGACCACCTCGTTCCCGCGGTAGCAGACGCGCATCGCGCGGCCGCCGAGGACGTACGAGGGGCGCACCAGCACCGGGTAGCCGATCCGGTGCGCGATCTCGGCCGCCTCGCGCCCGCTGGCCGCGATCCCCCACTCCGGGCACCGGATCCCGAGCCCGGACAGGAGCTCGCCGAACCGTTCGCGGTCCTCGGCCAGGTCGATGGCGTCGTACGGCGTTCCGAGGATCCTGAAGCCGCCCGCCTCGATCGCCCGGGCCAGCTTCAGGGGCGTCTGACCGCCGAACTGGATGACCACGCCGTCCGGCTGCTCGCGCTCGCAGACGGCGAGCACCTCCTCGGCCCCGAGCGGCTCGAAGTAGAGGCGGTCGGAGGTGTCGTAGTCGGTGGAGACGGTCTCCGGGTTGCAGTTGACCATCACCGCCTCGTAGCCGAGCGCGCGGAAGCTCTGCGCCGCGTGGACGCAGCAGTAGTCGAACTCGATCCCCTGGCCGATCCGGTTGGGGCCGGAGCCGATGATCACGACGCGCGGCCTGTCGCCGGCGGGTGGCGCCTCGTCGGCCTCGCCGACGGTCGAGTAGTAGTAGTTCGACTCGGCCGCGACCTCGCCGGCGCACGAGTCGACCCGGCGGTACACGCGCTTCCCGGCCGGGGGGCCCTCGTCGCGCAACCGCTCGAGCTCGGCTCGGAACCAGGGGTGGATCGCGTCCGGCAGGTCGTCGAGCGCGTCCCAGGGCGTGACTGCGCCGGCGTCCAGCTCGCGTGACCGGAAGGCCTTCCAGAACGCCTCGCGGAACGTCCGGCCGATGCCCATCGCCTCGCCGACCGACTTCATCTGCGTCCCCAGCGTCCGGTCGGCGCCGGGGAACTTCTCGAAGGCGAAGCGCGGGAACTTGACGACGACGTAGTCCAGGGTCGGCTCGAAGCTCGCAGGGGTCGTCCTGGTCAGGTCGTTGGGGATCTCGTCGAGCGTGTAGCCGACGGCGAGCTTGGCCGCGACCTTCGCGATCGGGTAGCCGGTCGCCTTCGAGGCCAGGGCGGACGAGCGGGAGACCCGCGGGTTCATCTCGATCACGCGCAGCTCGCCGGTCTCGCGCTCGCGCGCGAACTGGATGTTCGAGCCGCCGGTCTCGACGCCGACCGCTCGGATCACGGCTGCGGCCGCGTCGCGGAGCTCCTGGTACGCCTCGTCGGAGAGGGTCATCTGGGGCGCGACCGTGACCGAGTCGCCGGTGTGCACCCCCATCGGGTCGATGTTCTCGATCGAGCAGACGATCACGACGTTGTCGCGCCGGTCCCGCACGACCTCGAGCTCGAACTCGTCCCAGCCCCGCACCGACTCCTCGACCAGCACCTGGCCGATCGGACTCTCCCTCAATCCGCGCTCGACTTGCCCGTCGAGCGCGGAGCGGTCGTCGACGAACCCGCCACCGTGCCCGCCCAGGGTGAACGCCGGCCTGACGACCGCCGGGAGCGCCACGTCGCCCAGGTCCTCCGGCGAGGTGACGATCTTCGAGGTCGGCACGCTCAGCCCCACGCCGCGCACCGCCTCCCGGAACAGCTCCCGGTCCTCGGCCCGCCGGATCGCGTCCAGCCCGGCACCGACCAGCTCGACGCCGAGCGCGTCGAGGACGCCCGCCTCGACGAGCTGCAGCGAGAGGTTGAGCGCCGTCTGGCCGCCCATCGTCGGCAGCAGCGCGTCCGGCCGCTCGCGCTCGAGCACGTCCGCGACCCCGGCCAGGTCGAGCGGCTCGAGGTACGTCCGGTCGGCGAAGCCGGGGTCGGTCATGATCGTCGCCGGGTTCGAGTTGACGACGATCGTGCGGAAGCCGTCCTCGCGGAGCACCTTCAGGGCCTGGCAGCCGGCGTAGTCGAACTCGCACGCCTGGCCGATCACGATCGGCCCGGAGCCGATCAGGCAGATCGATTCGAGGTCGTCGCGCCTAGGCAACCGTACGCAACTCCTCGACCCACTCGGCGATGATCGAGGCGCCGTCGTGCGGCCCCGGGCTCGCCTCGGGGTGGAACTGGGCCGACCGCGCCCGCAGCTCGGGGTAGTGGAGCCCCTCGACGGTGCCGTCGTAGAGCGACGTGTGCGTGACGCCCTCGCCCTCGCCGGGAGCAACCGCGAAGCCGTGGTTCTGCGACGTGACCAGCACGCGCCGCGTCTCGTGGTCGACGACAGGGTGGTTGGCGCCGCGGTGGCCGAAGGGCAGCTTGAAGGTCTCGTGCCCGGTGGCGAGCGCGAGCAGCTGGTGGCCGAGGCACACGCCGAGCACCGGCGCGCGGCCGAGGAGCTCACGCACGGTGCGCGTCTCGTCGACGAGCGGCGCGGGATCGCCCGGGCCGTTGCCGAGCAGCACGCCGTCGTATGCGGCCAGCGTGTCCGCGTCCACGTCGTGCGGGTAGACGTCGACCGCCGCCCCCTCCTCGGTCAGCAGTCGCAGGATCGAGCGCTTGATCCCGTAGTCGACGACCGCGACGCGGACATCCCCCTCGGCCGCGAAGGCGTACGGCTCGCGCGGCGAGACGCCGGCCACGAGCGCCGCTCCCTCCATCGCCGGCTGGGCTCGCACCTCGGCCAGCACGTCCTCGACGGGCGCGTCGCCCGAGACCGTGGCCGCGCGCATCGCACCGCGGTCACGCAGATGGAGGACGAGCGAGCGGGTGTCGACCCCGCTCAACGCGACGACCCCGTGGCCGCCGAGCCACTCCGTCCAGGCGGCTCCGCCGGTCTCGCGCATGACCACGGCGGTCGCATGCACGCGGCCGGACTGCGAGCGTTCGTCCGCGACGCCGTAGTTCCCGACCATCGGCACCGTGAAGCAGACGATCTGCCCGGCATAGCTCGGGTCGGTGACGGTCTCCTGGTAGCCGCTCATCGAGGTGGTGAACACGGCCTCGCCGAACGCGCGGCCCCCCGCGGCAACCGACTCGCCGGGAAACACCGTCCCGTCCTCCAGGAAAAGGAAGCCGCTCACGACCCCGACTGATCCTTCGTGATCCACTCGCCGTGCTCGAGGTAGTGCCGGGCTCGACGCGCATGCGGCCGCGCGGGCTCGCCGCGCCCCTCGGCCCAGCGGAGCAGCTCCTCCGCGGCGGTGCGCGTCTCGGGTTCGCTCACGGGCTCGAGCAGCTCGCGCCAGGGCCGTCCGCGCAGCGGCTGTGAGCGCTCCTGCGCGATCGCCGCGTCGAGTACGAACCAGAACGGCGGCTCGCCGTCGCCGTCCGGGTAGTTGAGGGCGTACGCGGGGGGCTTCGCGCCGGCCGCGTAGACGACGAGCTCGAGCTTGCGCACGGGGCGCGGCAGCCCGTCGAGCGCCTCGACGACGGCTTCCCGCTCGCGTGCGGTCGGTGGCCGCTCGACGACCACGATCAGGTCGAGATCGCTGCGGTCGGGATCGAAGCCGCCGAGCAGCGCGGAGCCGAGCACGTACGCGCCCGCGACCGGAACGAGGACGTCGACCGCGTCGACCACCGCGGTCGCGTACGCTTCGAGACCCACCTCGGTCACGGTCATGCGGCGTACGCGATCCGCCCTGCGGCCACCGTCAGGCGCACCTTTCCGCGCAGGGTCTCGCCGAGGAGCCAGGAGTTGCTCGAGCGCGACCGGAAGCCGCCTTCACCCACGCGCCAGGCGGCCTGGGGATCGAGGAGCACCAGGTTCGCGGGCGCGCCCTTGGCGATCCGCGGCTGCTCGAGCCCGTACGCCTCGGCCGGCCCGGCCGACATGCGCTCGAGCAGCGTCGGCAGCGTGAGCAGGCCGGGCCCGACGAGGTGCGTGTTCAGCGCGGCGAACGCCGTCTCGAGACCGGTGACGCCGAACGGCGCCTCCTCGAAGGGGACGTCCTTCTCGTGGGCTGCATGCGGCGCGTGGTCGGTGGCGATGACCGAGATCGTCCCATCCCTGACCGCGGCGACGAGCGCCGACCGGTCGTCGGCGCCCCTCAGCGGCGGGTTCATCTTCAGGTTCGGGTCGAGCGACCGGACCGCCTCGTCGGTCAGCACCAGGTGATGGGGAGTCGCCTCCCCGGTCGCACGCACACCGGTGGCGCGCGCGCGCCGGAGCTCGTCGACGGATTCTCGCGCCGAGAGATGCAGGAGGTGGATCGGCTGCTCCTCGTATGCCGCCAGAGCGAGGTCGCGGCCGACCATCACGCTCTCCGCCACCGAGGGGTAGCCGGCGAAGCCGAGCTCGGCCGAGACGGGGCCTTCGTGGATCTGGCCCGTCCGCGAGAGGGTCGGCTCCTCGCAGTGCACGGCGACGCGGCGGCCGGTGATGCCGTGGTACTGGAGCGCGCGCCGCATCAGCCCCGGAGCGACCACGGGCCGGCCGTCGTCCGAGAAGCCGGCCGCGCCGGCCTCGGCGAGCTCGGCCATCTCGGTCAGCTCCTCGCCGCGCTGGCCCTTCGTGATCGCCGCCAGGAAGCCGACGGGCACCTCGGCCTCCGCTCGCGCCGTCTCGATCAGCGAGCCGAGGACCGCCGCTGAGTCGACCACGGGCTCCGTGTTCGGCATCGCGAGGATCGCGCAGAAGCCGCCGGCGGCCGCGGCGGCCGTGCCCGACGCGATCGTCTCCTCGTCCTCGCGCCCCGGAGCGCGCAGGTGGACGTGGGGATCGACGAAGCCGGGCGCGAGCACCAGCCCCCTGCCCTCGACCACGCGGTGGCCGTTCGCCGGCACGTTCAGGCCGATGTCGACGATCACGCCGTGGTCGACGCGGACGTCCAGCAGGTCGTCGATCGCATGCGCCGGATCGATCACCCGGGCGCTGCGGACGACGAGGTCGTCGTGGCCCTCGCGGCCGTGCAGGATCTCCATCACGCCACCTCCTCCGCCGCCTCGGCCTTGATCTCGACCGGCCCGTGCGTGAGCAGGTCGTACAGGACGGCCATCCGCACGACGAGCCCGGCGCGCACCTGCGTCTCGATCAGCGCGTCGACCGAGTCGGCCACGGCCGGGTCGATCTCGACGCCCCGGTTCATCGGGCCGGGATGCATCACCTTCTGCCCCGGCCGGAGCCGGGCGGAGGTCACGCCCCAGCGGGCGGCGTACTCGCGCAGGCTGGGCACGTAGTTCTCGCCCGCCTCCATCCGCTCGCGTTGCATGCGCAGCACGTAGACGACGTCGGCCGCCCCGATCGCCGAGATGTCGGTCGCCACCTCACAGCCCATCGTCTCGATCCCGCGCGGGATCAGCGGCGGCGGCCCGACCAGCGTCACCCGGGCGCCCATCAGGACGAGCGCCTGGATGTTCGACCGCGCAACCCGGGAATGGAGCACGTCCCCGACGATGGCGACGTGCAGCCCTTCGACCGGCCCGACGTGCTGCTCGATCGTGTACAGGTCGAGGAGCGCCTGGGTCGGGTGCTGGTGCTTGCCGTCCCCCGCGTTGACGACATGGGCACCGGTCACGCGCGCGACCAGGTCGGGCGCGCCGATCTGCGGATGGCGGATCACGATCACATCCGGGTCGTACGCGTCGAGGGTGAGCGCCGTGTCCTTCAGCGACTCGCCCTTGTCCACCGACGAGCCGCTCGACTTGACCGACATCACGTCGGCGGAGAGCCGCTTGGCGGCGAGCTCGAAGCTCGACGAGGTCCGCGTCGACGACTCGAAGAACAGGTTCACGACCGTCCGCCCGCGCAGGGTGGGCAGCTTCTTCATCTCCCGCTCGAGCGAGCGCTCGAAGCTCCGGGCGGTGGCGAGCAGCCGCGTGACGTCGTCCCGCGCGAGGTCGCCGATCGAGATCAGGTGCCTGCGCGACGGCGGGCCGGACGGCGGGGCGCTCAGATCGTCCCGTACCAGCTGGATCATGTCGTCTCCTTCGTGACCAGGACCACGCGATCGACCTCGTCGATCTCCACGAGCTGAACGTGGACGCGCTCTGCACGGGCGGTGGGCAGGTTCTTGCCGACGTAGTCGGGTCGGATGGGCAGCTCGCGGTGGCCGCGGTCGGCGACGACCGCGAGCTGGACGCGCGCCGGGCGGCCGTAGTCGAACAGCGCCTCGATCGCGGCCCGGATCGTCCGGCCGGTGTAGAGGACGTCGTCGACGAGGATGCAGGTGCGGCCCTCAAGCGCGAAGTCGAGCTTCGACTCCCGGACGAGCGGCTGGGCGTGCAAGGGCGCCTCGCCGCCGCGCACGTGCAGGTCGTCGCGATGGAAGGTGATGTCGATCGTCCCCAGGTCGACCTCGACGCCGCTGAACTCCTCGATCAGCCGGCGCAGGCGGTACGCGAGCGGGACGCCTCGCGTGTGAATGCCGACGAGCGCGACGGCCTCGAGATCGGCGTTCGCCTCGATGATCTCGTGCGCGATGCGGTGAAGCGTGCGGCCGAGCGCGTCTGCGTCTAGGAGGATCCGCCCGGCTCGGTCGGCCAGGCTGGATTGGCGCGTGCTCACGATCCACTCCTTTCCGGCCTCACGGGACCGGGTTAAAGGACGTTGCAGGCGACAGACTAACGGTTGCCCGGGACGTCATAGGTTGGCGTGCGCCGTGCAGCGCTCCTGCTCGCCCTGGCCGGGCTCGCGGTGACCGCACCGGCGGCGGCAAGGCCCGCCGCGGAGCCGAAGATGCTCGGCCCGTACGGGAAGGGCGCAGACGCGTACTGGGTATGGAAGGCGCGCGGCGCGCCGAAGGCGGTGGTCGTCTTCGAGCACGGGCTCGACGAGAGCGAGCTGAACCCGTTCAACCACCTCCCGTGGATCGAGCACCTCGTCGAGCGCGGGAACGACGTCGTTTATCCCCGTTACGAGACCGTGCCCGGCGCTGGGCCGGCGCTCCTACACTCGCTGATCGGCATCCACGCGGGTCTCGTGCGGCTCGGCCGCCCGCACGTCCCCGTGGTCGTCGTGGGCTACTCGCGCGGCGGGCGGCTCGCCGTGGAGGCGGCTGCGGTCATGTGGCGGATCAGCACGAAGCCGGCGGCGGTGATGAGCGTCTTTCCGAGCACCCTCAACCCCAGTCTCGAGGAGGTCGTCAACTTCACGCACCTCCCCCACACCGCCCGGCTGCTGCTCGTCGCGGCCGACCGGGACTCGCCGGCCGGGGTCCGCGAGCTCCTGCGGCGACTCGAGCGCGCGAGCTTTCCGCCGCAGAACGTCGCCACGGCGGTCGTCCGCTCACGGGGCACCTTCCGCGCGGACCACTTCTCGGCCCTCGGGTGGGGACCGGAGATCCGGCGCCAGCTCTGGGCGCCGCTCGACCGGCTGATCGCGGCCGTGCGTTAGGCCGGGGCGACGGGAAGCCCGGCGGCCGCCCACGCCTCGAAACCGCCCTCGACGTCGGTCGCGTCGCGAAAGCCGAGCTCCTGCAGCCGAGCCGCGCCCAGGCTCGACGAGTAGCCGTGGCGGCAGATCAGGATCACCCGGGTCTCGCGCGGCAGCTCGTCGAGGCGCCAGAGCATCACGGACAGCGGATGCTGCAGCGCGCCGGGGATCACCCCCTGCTGCTCGCGCTGCTCGTCCGCGGAGCGCGTGTCGACGAGCACTGCGCCCGCCTGCCACGCGGCCAGGGCGTCCCGGGGCGTCAGCCGGACGAGCCCGGCGCGGGCCTCGGCCAGGAGCGAATCGGCGGTCTTCCCGCTCACGACGGCCTCGTGTACCCCCATCGCTTCAGGTCACGCATCAGCGCGACGACGAAGGCCTTGCCCGCGGGCAGGCCGAGCAGGCTCGGGCCGCGGCCCAGATCGCCGCGCCTCAGGGCCAGATCGAGCAGGCGCTTGCCCTCGGCCGGATCGCCGAGCAGGTACTGGTCGGCGACGTAGGCGGCAACGTAGGAGCGGACGTCAGTGTTCTTGTCGTTGCGCCCCTTCAGGTAGTAGCCGAGGTTGGTCGTGGCGCTCTTCCCGATCAGCGTCGGGAAGTCACGCGTGACGTTCACGAGCTTGCCGTCCCGGTAGCTCCAGATGCGGATGGGCGCGGACGAGAAGACGTACGCGGTGTACTCGTAGACGAACCGCTCGTCGAACGCGGAGAACTCCGGGAGGCCGTCGCCGTCGAGATCCCCGAGGCGCGAGCCGTAGTTTCCCCAGTAGCCGAGCGTCGAGCGGTAGCGCCTGGCCGCCGCGTCCCAGCGCAGGATGAGGGTGAACAGGCAGCAGTGCGCACCGCCCGAGTTCAGGTCGACGAGCACCTCGGGCTCGCCCCCGTCCAGGTCGAGGACCTTCAGCGCCGACGGCCGGTCGTTCGCGCAGTCGGGACAGCCCAGGCGCTGAATCGGCGCGTCCAGGACGGCCCGCCCGGGACGGGCGACGTGCAGGCGCAGCTTCTCGAACAGGAAGTTCCGCTCGGTGAAGGTCACGGCCGCCGACAGCGGGCCCTTCCGCGCAGACAGGGTCTGGGGGACGTCCCGCGAGATGTCCAGCGTGAGGCAGTTCAGCCGGGCCGGGCGGTCGTCCGACTTCGTGATCCGCAGCGTCCAGCGCCCGCGGGCATCCTCGCCGTAGAGCGTCGCGAGATCTCCCTGCGGCCGGTACGGGCCGGCGGTGAACGGAGCCGACCCGGCGGCGATCCGGTTGGTGGTCTCGTCCGAGTCGAGCACGGTGAGCAGCCCGCCGCAGCTCCGCTCGCCGCTCCCGAAGTCCGGGCCCGCGCCTGCCTTGGCGACCAGCGGCACCTCCGTCCCGCTCGGGCCGACGAGCGAGATCGAGAGCGCGGACGTGTCCGGCGTGCTGATCCTCAGCGAGACGCGTACGAACGAGACCGGGCCGCGGTCCGGGACGGCGAGCGACCGGTCGAAGCTCACGCCGATCGGAACGTCGATGTCGCCGGTCGAGTACGTCTTGGTCGCGGCATGCGCAGGCCCGGCCGTGACTGCGAGGAGCACGGCGGTGGCGAGGAGCAGACGCCTCATCGCGGCCGGCGCTATGCGTCGCCGAGGAGCTCGTCAGGGTCGGTCATCGCCTCGATCGCGAACTGGGCGGCCTCGAGCGACGACTCCTCGACCAGGACCTTCTGCGGCGCGTCCTCGGTCGACCGGGGGTGGTGCTCGACGGCCGTCTCCAGCTCGGACGCGATCCCGGCCGCCTCGAGGATGGCCTGGATCTCCTCCGCCTCGGTCACATCCTCGGCGAGCGCAACCTGGACGAGTCTGGTCATCGGGCCGTCTCCTCCGGAACGGGAAGGTCTGGTGCTCTGACGCTGTTCTCGGCCGGGGCCGGGTCTCCTCGCTGCGGGAGCGCACCGCCCTTGATCAGGTGCGGCCCGCCCCGCTCCTGGAACCGCACGTCGATGATATCGAAGTCCCTCGGGACGACCGTGTCGGCGAAGACGGCGCGCGCCTCGCGGGCCGCGTCCGGACCGAAGTAGCGCGTCGAGAGATGGGTGAGCGCGAGCATGCGAACGCCTGCCGCCTGGGCGATCTGGGCCGCGTCGGCTGCCGTCGAGTGCGCCGTCTCCTCCGCCCGTCCACGCTCGTCCTCGAGGAAGGTCGCCTCGTGGATCAGCAGGTCGGCGCCGACGGACGCCTCCAGGACGCTCCGCGTGGGCGCGGTGTCGCCCGCGATCACGATCGTCCGCCCCGGCCTCGCCTCGCCGAGCACCTGCTGCGGCGCGATCGTCGTCCCGTCGGCGAGCACGACCGCCTCACCCCGCTGGAGCCGGCCCCGCTCCGGCCCGGACGGAACTCCGAGGGCGTCGGACCTCTCGACGTCGAAGCGTCCGGGGCGATCGTCCTCGACCAGCGCGTAGCCGATCGACGACGGGCCGTGCTCGACGGAGAACGTGGTCAGGCGGTAGTCGCCCCGGTCGAGGGCCGTCCCCGGGCGGAGCTCGCACAGCTCGTACCGGTAGGTGAGCTGGCCGAAGATCCGGCGCAGCGAGCGGAACAGGTCGGCGAGGCCGGGCGGCCCGTAGATCGTGATCGGCATCTCGCGACCGCGCAGCGCGAACGTCTTCAGCATCCCCGGCAGCCCGAGGTAGTGGTCCGCGTGGTAGTGCGTGAGAAAGACCTCGCGCAGGTCGATCAGGCCGAGGCTCGAGCGCAGCAGCTGGCGCTGGGTCCCTTCGGCGCAGTCGAAGAGCAGGCGCTCGCCTCCGCGCCGCACCAGCAGCGCGGTCGGCGACCGGTCGGCCGTGGGCATCGAGCCGGCCGTGCCCAGGAAGACGACCTCGAGGTCCATCTCCCGGTCCAGTCTAGGGTGGCGCCGCTACGGAAGAACGATGCGCTGCCCCGGCCGGACGAGCGAGCCGGCCAGGTGGTTGCGCTGCTCGAGCCTGTAGACCGCCTCGCGCGGGTCGCCGCCGTAGCGAGCGGCGGCGATCGCCCACAGCGTGTCTCCGGCGCGCACCACGTATGCGCGCTCGTGGCCCGCGCCGTCCGAGCCGCGCGCCCCCCAGGCAACCGCGAGCGTCAAGAGCGCGACGATCACGACGATCCGTGCGAACATGCGTTCGAGTGTATTACGAACACGTGTTCGCGTCAAGAGCCGGGGAGAACGGCGTCCACCAGGCGTTCGGCACCGAAGCGGACCGGGTCGTCGACCGGCAGACCGGTCTCGCACTCGGCGGCTGCGATCGCGGCGTGCGCGCCCGCGTCGTCGAGCAGCCGGGTGTTGAGCGCGATCGCCGCAACCCTGGCCGGCCGCGCCGGGAGGGCGATGCGCTCGTGCAGCTCGATCAGCTCCGGCAGCGACCGGAGCGCATGCCCGGGGTAGCCCTCGATCTCGGTGGATCCGGCCAGGTGGCAGAGCACGTAGGCGTGCGGGGCCGAGCCGTGGATCAGCCCCAGCGTCACGCCCGAGTACGCGGGGTGCAGCAGCGCGCCCTGGCCCTCGACCCAGAGCACCTCGCCGCCGCGAGCCGCCCCCTCGACGACGAGCCGCTCGGCGGCGCCGGCGACGAAGTCGGAGACGACCGCGTCGACCGCGATCCCCCAGCCGGCGATGGCGATGCCCGTCTGGCCGGTGGGGACGAACACCGACGCCCGGCCCCGCCGTCTCGCTTCGCGATCGAGCTCGAGCGAGACGGTCATCTTCCCGATCGCACAGTCGGAGCCGACGGTCAGGACGATCCGGGCGCCGAGCTCGAGGTTCGCGCCCGTCGGGACGTTCAGGCCGTCGGGCGGCCTGCGCAGGTCGCGCAGCTCGACCCCGGCGCTCGCGGCCAGCGCGACCAGCTCGTGGTCGTCCGCCAGGTGCTCGTGCAGGCCGTTCTCGACGTCGAGCCCGGCCTCGACCGACTGGCGCAGGAGCGCGCGCCACGCGGGCGGGAAACGGCCGCCCTGGGTGGCGACGCCGACGAGCGCGGTCGTCGGCTCGAAGGGAAGGGCGTCCGCGACCGTTCCGACGATCGGGATTCCCTCGTGCGTCTCCCCCGCCCGTTCGGAGTCGAGGATCACGACGGTGGGATCGGCGGCGTAGCGGACGACGCCGCGCATGGTCTTGCCGTAGTGCGGGTCGCCCGAGCGACCCTCGGCGAGGATCAGGTATCGCTTCACCGTGCCGAGCGACGTCGAGAAACCGCGGGAAAGCCCGCTCGGAGCAGGGTCTTTACCGTGCCCGGCACGGTCAGGACGCCCGTTTGACGCCGAGGCCGGGCTCCTCCGACGGGACCTGGATGCCGTCGACCAGCTCGACCCCCGGCCACGGGTCGTGGGCGATCAGCAGGTTCCCGTCGAGGTCGACGTGGTCGCAGAGGCTCCCCATCGCCGCACCCGCGGCGATCCCGAGCCCCGACTCGACCATGCAGCCGAGCATCACGCCGAGACCGAGCGCGCGCGCGGCGTGCGCCATGCGGACCGCCTCTCCGAGCCCGCCCGACTTCGCGAGCTTGATGTTCACGCCGTGCGCGATCCCCGCGCAGGCGGCGACGTCCGCCAGCGTGTGGCAGTCCTCGTCGACGTAGACCGGGAGCGCCGCTGCCTGCTCGAGCGCCGCGCCGCCCGGGTCGCCCGCCGGCAGCGGCTGCTCGCAGTACTCGACGCCGAGCTCGGCCAGCCGAGGCAGCGAGTCCAGCGCCTCCTCGAGCGACCAGTACTCGTTCACGTCCACCTGCAGGGGCACGTCCGTGACCTCGCGAACGGCGCTGACCCGCTCGACGTCGCGACCGTCGCCGCCGCCGAGCTTCAGCTTCAGCCGCCGGAAGCGCCCGCTCGCGTGCGCCTGAGCCGCCTTCGCCGCCATCTCGTCCGGCGCGGCCAGTCCGATCGTCCACGACGTCGGGGGGCCGAGCCGTTCGAGGCCGAGAAAGCGCCAGACCGGCTCGCCGACGATCTTGCCGCAGAGATCGTGGAGCGCGGCGTCGATCGCCGAGCGCGCAGCGAACTGCTCCGGCGGCAGCCTCCCCATCACCTCGTCGAGCGCGAAGGGATCGTCCCCGAGGTCGCCCGCGACGCCCTCGACGTAGGCGAGCGCCGACTCGGCCGACTCGTCGTAGCGCTCGATCGGCGCCGCCTCGCCGAACCCCGACGTCTCGCCGTGCCGGATCTCGACCTCGACGACTTCGGCCGTGTCCTGGGATCCACGCGCGATCGTGAACGTCTCGGCCAGCTCCAGCGCGACGATCCGGGCCTTCAGCTCCACCCGGCTACACTAGTACCCCCGCGCCTGTAGCTCAGGGGATAGAGCGCGCGCCTCCGGAGCGCGAGGTCGCAGGTTCGATTCCTGCCAGGCGCATCACCGTTTTGCGGTGGGCGCTGGAAAAATGCGCACGCTGCGCTCGTTCTCGTTCGTCGTCGAATGGTCAGCGGCCGATGCATGGCGTACCATGTCGGCAGCTCCGCTCGCCCAGTTGCAGCCTGATGTCTACTCTCTCCCCATCGGGTCTGCGTGCTAGCCGTGCGGAGCTTTTCTTTCCCTGATTCGCCCCGGCGCCCGGCGACGCGTTGACACCCGCGGCGCCAGGGAGTAGAACCCTCGCGTTCCTGCACCGGGAGAAGGGAGAGATCGTGTCGAGGTCGCGGTGGGGACTCGTCCTGGGTTCCGTCGTGCTCGTCGCGCTGCTCGCCAGCGCCGCCGGGAGCCCGTCGTCGAGCAGGCGCTCGGCCACGGCGGCCCCGTTCCAGATCACCCATCTGGTCCTGCCTCTGTACGTGAAGCAGAACGGCCCCCGCGGTACGCGCAAGGTCTACTGGCAGGGCCAACCGACCTTCCCGGTCACGGTCCACGAGCACGGGATCTGTCCCGAGAGCGTCAACTGCGGCCCGCGCAACGCCGTCGGCTGGGGCACGCCGCCGGCGGCGACGACGTTCACGACGAGCCTCAACCCGCTCGTGAACACGGGCCTCTACCACTGCGAGGGCAACCTGACCTCGAACTACGTGATCGGCGTCGAGATCTGGCTGACGGATGCCAAGGGCCACCGGACGCCGGCGGTGCGGGACTTCTGGGTCTGCAAGACGCACTGAGCTGCTCGGCGTGCGCGGGGAGGCGTTCTCCGCCGACGCGAGCTAAAATGGGTCAACCATGCCCCTGACCGACGACCCTCTCAGTCCGCGTGCCGAGCCTGCCCCGCATCAAGCGGCAGCGCCAGCACGCCGCCGCAGAGGCCGTCGGCCCGCGCGAGCCTCGGCTCGCTGAGCTCACCGCCCACGGCCTGACCTGGGCCCACCTCGACGCGCCCGACACGGATGAGGCCGCGCAGCTCGCGGAGCGCTTCGGCTGGCACCCGCTCGACCTCGAGGACGTCCTCTCCAAGCGCCAGCGGCCGAAGGTCGACGAGTACCCCGAGTACCTCTTCTCCGTCCTTCACTTCCCGGCCTACGACAAGGCGATCCAGCGGCTGAACGCGGCCGAGCTCGACGTCTTCCTCGGCCCCGACTTCCTGATCACGCTCCCGACCGTCGAGCTCCTGCCGGTGACTCGGCTGTTCGCCCGCTGCGAGGAAGACGGCGATCTCCGCGATTCGCTCTTCGCGAAGGGCTCCGGCTACCTGCTCTACCACGTCCTCGACGACCTCTTCGACTACTGCTTCCCGATCCTCGACAAGATCGGGCACAAGCTCGACTCGATCGAGGACGAGATGTTCGAAGGGCGCGCCGAGGACGTCGTCCGCGACCTCTCCAACGTCAAGCAGGAGATCATCTCCTACCGCAAGATCATCAAGCCCGAGCGCTCGACCCTGCGTGTGCTCGACGGCCGGGTGCAGCGCTACCTGCCGGAGGAGCTCGAGCTCTACTTCGACGACATCGTCGACGCGGCCGAGCGCATCTGGGATCTCCTCGACAACTACAAGGAGGTCGTCGAGGGCCTCGAGCAGACGAACGAGTCCGTGATCTCGCACCGCCAGAACAACGTCCTGCGGATCCTGACCGTCTTCAGCGTCGTGCTCCTCCCGCTCACGCTGATCTCCGGGATCTTCGGGATGAACGTCGACTTCCCCGGCTTCGGCACCACCGAGGCGTTCTGGGTGATCGTCGGCGTGATGATCGGCCTCGCCGCCGGGCTGGTCGGGTTCTTCCGCTACAAGCGATGGCTTTAGCCGCGCGAAGTCCGGCTCCGGCCTTCGGCCGGAGCCGTGACGACTTCGCGCGGGTAGCGAGCCGTCGTGGGCCGCGCCCGCACAGGTCGGGCGCGGCGGCGGAGAAGCTCTGATACAAGCGGTCGGGTGACCAGGCAGCTCTGGGCGCCCTGGCGGCTCGAATACATCCAGTCGGCCGACGAAATCGAGGGCTGCGTGTTCTGCCGGGCGGCCACCGGTCCAGACGAGGAGATGCTCGTCGTGCACCGCGGCGAGACGGCCTTCGTGCTCCTGAATCGGTTCCCCTATTCGTCCGGCCACCTGATGGTCGCCCCGTACCGTCACACGGGCGACTTCGCCGGGCTCACCGACGCCGAGACGCTCGAGGCGCACCGCCTCGCTGCCAAGGGCATGGCCGCGCTCGCCGGCACCTTCGCCCCGGAGGGCTACAACGTCGGCTGGAACCTCGGCCGCATTGCGGGCGCCGGGATCGTCGACCACGTCCACCTGCACGTCGTTCCCCGCTGGTCCGGGGACACGAACTTCATGCCGGTGCTGGCGGACGTCAAGGTGCTGCCCGAGCACCTGAGCGAGACCCGGGCGAAGCTGGCAGCCGCCTGGCCCGCTATTTGAGGGACTTCGAGAGCAGGCCGAAGAGGCCGCGCACGACCTCGCGCTCGAGCTGGCGGCCCGTGGTCGAGGTGAGGAAGTCGCCGATCGCCCCCGCTCCGCCGCCCGCGGCCTTCGCCGCCTTCTTGTGCTCCTCGGTCGGAGCGGGCGCAGGCTCCCCTGCGGCCGGCTGCTGCGTCATGCGCGCCGCCAGAAGCTCCCGCGCGCTCTGCGCGTCCACCCTCGTCCCGTACTTCGCGTAGAGCGGCGACGCCTTGGCCGCGCCGTCGACGTCGTCGGCCGCGGCCATCTTCGAGCGCGGCGCCCGGATCTTCGTCGCCACGACCGGCGTGGGCACGCCGTTCTCGCTCAGGATGGTGACGGCGGCCTCTCCGATCCCGAGCTGGGTGAGCAGCTCGCCGAGGTCGTAGAAGTCAGACCTCGGGAAGGTCGACACCGTCGCCTTCAACGCCTTCGCGTCGTCGGGGGTGAAGGCCCTGAGCGCGTACTGGATCCGGTTGCCCAGCTGGGCCAGGACGTCGCCGGGCACGTCCTTCGGCTGCTGCGTGCAGAAGAACACGCCCACGCCCTTGGAGCGGATCAGGCGGACGGTCTGCACGATCGAGTCGAGGAACGCCTTCGTCGCACCGTCGAACAGGAGGTGGGCCTCGTCGAAGAAGAACACCAGCTTCGGCTTGTCCCGGTCGCCGACCTCGGGCAGCTCCTCGAACAGCTCCGCGAGGAGCCACATCAGCGCGGTCGAGAAGAGCGCCGGCTTGTCCTGGACGGCTGGCAGCTCGAGGCAGGAGATGATCCCGCGCCCGTCCGGGGCAGTCCGCATCAGGTCGGCGATCTCGAGCTGGGGCTCGCCGAAGAGCTCCGTGCCGCCGCCGTCCTCGAGCTGGACGAGCTGCCGCAAGAGGACACCGATCGTCGACGAGGCGACCCCGCCGATCCCGGTGAGCTCGGCCTTCCCCTGCTCGGACGCGAGGAAGGTCAGCAGCGAGCGCAGGTCGGACAGGTCGAGCAGCGGCAAGCCCTTCTGGTCGGCGTAGCGGAAGAGCAGCGACAGGCTCTGCTCCTGCGTCTCGTTCGCCTGCAGCACCTTCCCGAGCAGGAGCGGGCCGAAGTCGGTGACCGTCGCCCGGACCGGGATCCCGGGGCCGATCCCGCCCAGCGCGAGGTACTCGACGGGAAACGCCGTCGGCGCGAAGGTCTCGCCCAGCTCCTGCCAGCGGTCGGCCGCGACCCCCTTCGCGCCGCCCGGTTGCGAGAGGCCGGAGAGGTCGCCCTTCATGTCGGCGGCGAAGACGGGGACGCCGGCCTCGGAGAGCTGCTCGGCGATGCCCTGGAGCCCCTTCGTCTTCCCCGTCCCGGTCGCGCCCGCGATCAGCCCGTGGCGGTTCGTCATCCTGAGCGGAACCTGGACGACCGCGGTCGGGGCGACCTTGCCGTCGAGCACTCCCTTGCCCAGCTCGAGCGTCTTGCCCTGGGCCTGGTAGGCCTCGGCGATCGTCGTCTCGAAGTCCTGCTTCGGAGCCTTGGTCTTCGTCTTCGCCATCGGCCGATCCTACGCCAGCGCCTCGAACGCTTCCCGGATGCGCTCGATGTGGGCGTCCGGCCCGTCGAGGCCGCCGCGCATGGTCGTCACCGAGATGTGGGTCGCCCCTAGCTCGCGCCACTCCTCTACGGCCGCACGCCAGTCGTCCGGCGTGCCGCCGGACACGTCGATCCGCTGCTCGACGCCGATCGCCGCCGGGTCGCGGCCTGCCTCCGCGACCCAGCCGCGGAAGCGCTCCAGCGTGGCCGGCCAGCCGCCCTCGAGCGGCCGCTGGGGGAAGAAGCCGTCGGCGACGCGCGCTGCGCGGCGGATCGCCGCCTCGGCCGAGCCGCCGATCCAGATCGGGATCGACCGGCCCGGGAGCGGGTTGATCCCGGCTTGCGGAATCCGGTGCCAGCGTCCCTCGAAGTCGACGATCGGCTCGGTCCACAGGCGGCGGAGCACCTCGATCTGCTCCTCCGAGCGGCGCCCGCGGTTGCCGAAGTCCTCGCCGAGCGCCTCGTACTCGACGTAGTTCCAGCCCAGCCCGACGCCGAGGCGGAAGCGCCCGGCGGTGAGGATGTCGACCTCGGCCGCCTGCTTGGCCACGAGCGCCGTCTGGCGCTGGGGCAGGACGAGCACGCCGGCGACGAGCTCGAGCCCTGGCACGATCGCGGCGAGGTAGCCGAAGAGGACGAAGAGCTCGTGAAACTGGTGGTCGGAGGTGTACGGGCCCGGCCAGTCGCTGCGGTTGGAGACATCGGCGCCGAGCACGTGGTCGTACACGAGCAGATGGTCGTAGCCGATGGCCTGGACCGCCTCCACGAAGGCGCGCACGCCGCCCGGGTCGGCGCCGATCTCGGTCTGCGGAAAGACGACGCCGAGCTGCACGGTCGCATCATTCCCGACCGGGGCGATCCGGGCCAGCGCGAGCTCGACCACCTCGGCCGGATCCTTGCCGGCGGTCTCGATCTCGACCGGGTGCAGAGAGCGGAAGAGCGGCTCGCGCTCACGGGCCTGCTCGGCGAGCAGGCTCGCCGGCGCGCGCCCGAACCTGGGTCGGTGCCGCTTGCGGTCGAAGCGGCGCGCCAGCACGGAAGGGTCGGCCTCGAGCCAGATCGTGCGGACGCCCGGCTCCGACAGCGCGGCGCGGCACGCGGGGTCGTCGATCGTGCTCGCCGCGGCGGCGATCACGCTCGGGCCCGGATCGGCGAGAGCCCGGAGCAGGTGGGCAGCCTCGAGCTCGTGCATCGCCTCCACCCCGATCTCGTCGGCGAGCGCCCGCACCGTAGAGCCCCGGTCCCGCTCGATCGCGGCGTCGCTGTCGGTGAAGGGCCAGCCCAGGGCTTCCGCGAGCCCTCGGCCGACGGTCGTCTTCCCGGCCCCCATCAGCCCGACGAGTACGACGTGGCGCGTCACAGGCGTACTTGTACGCCTTCCGGAGCCGAGCCTCGCATTCGGCATGCTCTTGCGCCGAGCTGGGTATGCCCGCAAGCGAACGGCTTGACCGTGGACCCCGGCGTGACGAGACTGACCCGATGAGCAAGAAGAACGCCCTCTCCAGGGAGATCTCGATCGTGACCCGGGCGCTCGGCGACCGAGAGGTGCGCAAGCGGGCGGCCCGGCTCACGCACGAGGCGATCCTGCTCGTCAGGTCGCTGCGAGACGCCTACGTCCGCGCCGAGCGCGCCGAGCGCCAGGGCGAGCGGAGCGCCGCGCCGGCCGCGGCGGCGAGCGCCGTCAAGGTGACGCTGGCCGCGAGGTCGGCGCTGCGCAAGAGCTGACCGTCGACGCCGCCGGCCCAAGGGCCTCAGCTTGACACGCTAGTATCGCATGTGACATGCTCGGTCCCGCTCGGGCAGGCAGGAGCGAGGTGGCCCAGATGGCTCGTCGGTGCTCGATGAAGTCGCGTCCGAGCTGAGCCGTGCCGCAATGGGTCGGCACCAAGCGGGTTGCGTTCATACCCGTCGTTCGGCCATCGGATGGCCCGCCCCCGGCTGACGCCCGACAGCTGGTCGAGTCGCGGATCTACTACTCGCCAGTGGAGGGAACCGCCGGCAAGGACGTCTCGCTCCGCACCTATGTCAACAGGTGCTCTCAGGCAAGGGCCGATCTCGTCGGCGCTGTCCTCGATCCGGTCAGCGTCCCGCTCGAGGACGTGCCGCCCAGCTTCCTGGCCGGTGAGTACGAGCAATCGCTCAGAGCGCAGGGCTTCGATGCCGCTGCGCTGGTCTTCCTGCGAAGCGGTCCGGGAGCCGGCCAGGCACAGGGGCTCTTCGCGTACTGGGCACGGTTCGCCATGGCAGAGGGGGTCGGCGTCTGGGCGATGGAGCTCACGCATGTCCTGACCGGATACGCCGATCTATACACGGACGACACCGCGAACGACCTGGGGGCGTTCGACAACATGGACTGCGCTTGTGGGACGCATCCGACCGCGTACACGAAGCTCCTGATCGGCTGGCTCGACCCCTCGGCGACAGTCGTGCTCCGGACGCAGAGGGGCGAATATGACCTGCACAGCCTGGGGCTCGTCCAGCCCCCACCGCCCGGGCGGACGACGGCGGTGCGCATCGAGACGGGCGGAAACCCGCTTTTCGTCGAGTCGCGGCAACGAGTCGACCAGTTCGACGGCGGGGGTGCCTGGTACGACAGCGGTATACCGGACGAGGGAGTGATCGTCTACGAACAGACCGGAGTCGAGAACCCGAACGCCGGCCCCGAGGTCATCGACCCTCTGCTTCGGCTCAGGACGCCGACGGCGCTCCACCCCGGAAACTCGTACACGTCGGATTCAGGCGTCGTCGTGACGGTCACAGCCGCACTCGCCGGCGGCTTTCGCGTCGACATCGAGAACCCCGCCGGCCTCGTCGAGGTCCCCGAGGTGCTGGAGGATAGTCCCGCTCAGGCAACGACGAAGATCCTCGGACGCGGCCTGGTCCCAAGCTTCACGGGACCGAACGACCAGCACTCCTGGGTCTGGGCGCAGAGCCCGAAAGCCGGAACCCTCGTCGCCCAGGGAGGCACCGTCGAGCTGACCCTGCGGAGCGGGCTCCAGCCCTGATCACTGGACGTCCTCTCGACCGGCGTCCGAAGAAGCGCGTGTTTCGCTCGGCCTCCATCGAAGCGAGCGCGAACGAGAGGCACGTGAACGAACGCTCAGGTGTCCGAGTGAGCGGCATCGACGCTGATCCACGCGTCGACTCCTCCTTCCGGGCGGTTGGCGAGATGGGCCTCCCCGCCGTGTGCCCGGGCGACGAGGTCGACGATCGCAAGGCCGAGCCCCGTCCCGCCCGCCCCGCGGGCCTCGTCCGCGCGACTGAAGCGGTCGAACGCGCGCGGCAGGAACGGGGCGGGCACGCCCGTTCCCTCGTCGGTGACGTGCAGCTCGACGCGCCCGTTCTCCTGGGCGGTGAAGAGCGAGACGGCGCCGGCGCCGTGAGCGAGCGCGTTCTCGACCAGGTTGTCGATCGCCTGCTCCAGCCGTGCCTGGTCGCCCTCGAGGACGATCCCGGGGGCATGCTCGATCCGCAGCTGGCGCCCCGCCCTCCGGGCGCGGGCGTCGAAACGCGCGGTGGCGCCTTCGAGCAGCGTGTTCGCCTCGACCGGCCCGAGCTGCAGCGGTAGCCACCCCTGGTCGTAGCGGGCGAAAAGCAGCAGATCCTCCGACAGCCGCCCCAGCCGGTCCGCCTCCTCGGCGGCCGAGCCCAGTGCTCGTACGAGCTCCTCGTGGGAGCGGGGACGGCGAAGTGCGAGCTCGAGCTCCGTCCGGAGGAGTGCGAGCGGCGTGCGCAGCTCGTGGCTCGCGTCGTCGACGAAGCGGCGCTCGTGCTCGACCGCAGACTCGAGGCGCGCGAGCATCTCGTTGAGCGTCTCGGCGAGCCGGAAGAGCTCGTCGCGGCTGCGCGGTTCGGGCAGGCGGGCACCCGGTGTCGACGCGCCGATAGACGCCGCGCGGCGACGCATCGCCTCGACCGGCCGTAGCGCCCCAGCCGCGAGCAGATAGCCCGCGAGGGTCGCCACCGCGAGCGCGATCGGGCCGCCGAGCAGGAGCTCGCGCAGCAGCCGATCGAGCGCCTCGTCGCGGGACTCCAGCGACGCGGCCACGACGATCGCCGCCCGACCGCTCGGCGCAGGGACCGCGAGGATGCGCCAGTGGTCGCCGAGGCCGCGGATCGCCCGCGTGTCGAGGCTCCGGCCGCCGCGCAGGACGCTGCGGAGCGCGCCGCCGGAGACGAGTGGCGGCAAGCCTTTCGGCGTGCTCTCGAGCACGTGTCCGTTGCCCGCAACGAGCTGTCCGACCGACGCGCTGCTCGGAGCATCCCGGTCGAGCAGCGTGCGTCCGTTCGCGAGGTGGTTCGTCGCCTCGTCCGCCTGTCCCCGGAGCGCCTGGTCGACCGACGACAGGAGCGTCGCCGCCACCCGGTGGTAGATCACGAATCCCGTCGCGGCCAGGACCACCGCCATCCCGACCGCGAACGGCAGCATCAGGCGGATCCGGATCGGGAGACGCGAGATCACGGCGCGTCCGACCGCAGGCGGTACCCGACGCCGCGGACGGTCTCGATCACGTCCGCCCCGATCCGATCCCGGAGCGACTTCACGTAGACGTCGACGATGTTCGAGCGGCTCTCGAAGCCGAGGTCCCAGGCGGCGTCGAGGAGCTGCGCCCGCGAGAGGACCTGGCCCGGACGCCGCATGAACGCCTCCAGCAGGGCGAACGCCTTCCCCGAGAGCTGGATCTCGGTGCCGTCGAGCCACGCTCGGCGCTCGGCCGGGTCGAGCCGCAGCCGGCCGCTCTCGAGGACGGCGGGCCGCTCGTGCGGCGCGCGCCGGGCGAGCGCACGCAACCTGGCGAGCAGCTCGCCGAACGAGAACGGCTTGAGGACATAGTCGTCGGCGCCGGCGTCGAGCCCGGTGATCCGATCGTCGACGACGTCCCGGGCGGTCAGCATCAGGACCGGCGACCAGACGCCGGCGTCGCGCAGCGACCGGCACGTCTCCATGCCGTCGCGGCCGGGGAGCATGATGTCGAGGACGATCGCGTCGTAGTCGACTGCCCGCGCCATCCAGAGTGCCTCTTCGCCCGTCGCGGCGATGTCCGCCGCATGGCCCTCCTCACGGAGGCCGCGCGCGAGCAGGTCCGCCATCTTCGGCTCGTCTTCGACGACCAGCACCCGCATGCGCATATTGTCGGGTCGCACGATGAGGGATGGATGAAGGCCGTTCATCATCGCCTCATCCGAGAACGGTTCACTGATGGCCGTGCGGTTGCGGAAACGCCTCGGGGGTGTCGACGGGAACGAGCGCCTGACCGGCGCGACGGCGCTGGTCCTCACGGCTCTGCTCGCGCTGGAGGGGCTCACGCTCCTCTTCCTGCGCCCGCTTATCTCCGTCCACGTCTTCGTCGGGATGCTCCTGATCCCGCCGGTGCTCCTCAAGCTCGGCTCCACCGGCTACCGGCTCATGCGCTACTACCAGCGTCGCCGCGAGTACGCGGCAAAGGGGCCGCCTCACCCTCTGATGCGGTTTCTCGTCGCTCCGACGCTCGTCCTGTCGACGATCGGCGTCCTCGGGACCGGCGTGCTGATGATCGCGTTCGGCCGCCGAGGGACGATCGTGGGCCTGCACAAGGCGAGCTTCGTCGTCTGGGCGTTCGCCTTCGGGATCCACTTCCTCGTGTACCTGCGCCGCCTGCCGGGTCTCGTGCGACCCGACCGGCGGACACGGGGCGGCGTCCTTCGCGCCGGCGCGATCGGCGTGTCCGTCGTTGCCGGCGTCGCCCTCGCGGCGTTGACGTTCCCTCTCGCCCGGCCGTGGCTGCACCGCTTCGGAGGCGAACCCGGCGACAACGAGGCCGCTGCCGCGAGCCGCGGCCTCGTGCGAGCAGCCGTCCCGGCGGCGGCCGTACAGACCCGTTCCCGCACCCTCACCACCGATCGGAGCCCGGCAGCTCGAGCGCTCGGGCTGCCTCCGGTCGGGCCTGGACCCGTACCCGGCTACGTGCTGGTCGCCGACCGAAACGCGAACAAGCTCCTCGTCGTCTCGCCCTCGAAGCGGATCGTGTGGCAGTTCCCGCGCCGCGGCGACCTTCGCCGGGGCCAGTCGTTCTCGGATCCCGACGACGCGTTCTTCAGCCCAGACTTCCGTCGGATCGTCATCAACGAGGAGTTCAACGACCAGGTCGCCCAGATTGATCTGCGGACGCACCGACTCGTCTGGAGCTACGGCCGCGCCGGCGTTGCGGGGTCGGGTGCGGGGGAGCTCTCGAACCCCGACGACGCGTACGTCTGGCCCGACGGGACGATCACGGTCGCCGACATCAGGAACTGCCGGGTGCTCCGCCTCAGCCCGGCGCACCGCATCGTCGGGGAGCTCGGCGGCGGCGGCTGCGCCCACGACCCACCCCGTGCCCTCTCGTCGCCGAACGGCGCGACGCCGCTTCCCCGGGGCGGGATGCTCGTCACCGAGATCGGCGGCTGGGTCGACCGCTTCGACCGCCGTGGCCGCCTCGTCTTCGCCGTCCGGACGCCGACCACGTACCCGTCCGATGCGCAACTCCTCCCGAACGGGAACATTCTCGTCGCCGGCTTCGACACTCCCGGCCGGGTCGACGTGATCACGCCCGGCGGTCGGATCGTGTGGACGTACGGCCCGCCGTCGGGGCCCGGCTCGCTCGATCGTCCGTCACTCGCGGTGCGCTGGCCGAACGGGCTGATCGCGATCACCGACGACTGGCACCACCGGATCATCGTCGTCGACCCGCGGACGAAGCGGATCGTCTGGCAGTACGGCCACCTCGGCGTTCCCTCCGCGGATCCCGGGTTCCTGTCCAAGCCCGACGGGCTCGACCTGCTCCCGGCGACGATCCGTCGGCCCGCGCCCGCGCCGAGCCTGGTGGCCCGGCGTATCGGAACCCTGCCGGAGCCGGCGTCGCGCCTCGCCGCCGCCGCGCTGCCGGACGGGCGTATCCTCGCCGCCGGAGGGCTCGTCGGCGGGAGGTCGGCCAGCGACGTGCTGCTCGGCCCCCCGCAGCGGCTGCGCGCCGTCGGCCGGCTCCCGGCACCGACGCACGACGCGGCACTCGCCGTCGTCGGCCGCGACGCCTACCTCCTCGGCGGGGGCCAGACGACCTCCACGGACGCGGTCGTGCAGATCGACCCGCGCACCGGCGCCTCGCGACCCGCCGGGACGCTCGGGGAGCCGCTCTCGGATCTCGGCGCCGCGACTGTCGCCCGGAGCGTCTACGCCGTCGGTGGATACACGGGCTCCCGGTACGCCACCGCCGTGCTGCGGCTCCGTCCGGGCCGCCCGCCCGAGCTCGTGGCCCGGCTTCCGGCCGGGGTCCGGTATGCCGGTGTCGCGGCCCTCGGCGGGGTCGTCTACGTCGCCGGCGGGGCCACGACCGCGGGAACGAGCGATGCAGTCCTCGCCGTCGACCCGCGCCGCCGCACCGTCACGCGTGTGGCGACGCTGCCGGCTCCGGTCGCGCACGCGCCTCTTGCAGCTCTCGGCCCAGACCTCTACCTCGTCGGCGGCGAGGATGCCTCCGGGTCACCGCTGGCACGTGTCCTGCGCATCGACCCGCGAAACGGCAGCGTCACGCCGGCTGGACGACTCCCCTCGCCGCTGGCGGACGCCGCCGCAGTCGGCGACAGCCGACGCATCGTGGTTCTCGGGGGCGCCGGCCCCGTCCCCTCGGACGCCGTCTACGCGCTCGAGTTCGCGTCCCGGCCCCGCAGCTGAAGACGCCGGGCAGCCGACCCTTCCGCGGAGCTCTTAACCCGCCCTTAACGCGCCCTGCCGATAGCAGGGCTACGGTGCAGCGGATGGTCCGTCTCGAGCGCCATCCGAGCGGGCCGCGCGTGTACGTCCTCGGCCGCCGGATTCACGACTTCCACCTCGGCTTCGCGTTCGGGGCCGCGGCAGCGGTCGTCGCCGTGCTCGATCACGCGGCGTTGGGAATCGGCCTCGCCTCGGTCGGCGCCTGGTTCGTGATCAAGGACTGGCGTGACCTCTTTCCCGCTCTTCGCGACACCGCCAGCTGGCGGCTCGGGATCCACCGTGTGCCCACGCCGCTCCGCGAGCCCCGCGGCTTCGAGCGGCTTCCGCAGCTCGCCGGAGCGACGGCACTCGCCGTCGGCGCCGTCAACCTCGCCTCCGCGCTGACGCCGAACGTCGCCTGGCGCGGCCACCTGCTCCTCCAGATCGAGCCGGTCGAGCTCGTGCCGCTCTTCCACACGCTGGCCGTCCCTGCCAGCATCGCGCTGATCGTCTGCGCGTTCTACCTCGGGCGACGGCGCCGTCGCGCCTGGCAGGCCGCGCTCGCGCTGCTCCTCGGGCTCGCCGTGCTCGACCTGCTGAAGGGATTCGACTTCGAGGAAGCGCTGCTCTCGCTCGGCGCCGCCGCGATGCTCGGTGCGGGCCGCGGTGCGTTCTACGTGAGGCACGGCCGTCCGAGCATGCGTCTGCTTCTTCGCGCGCTTGGCGGAGCCTCGGCCGCCGTCGCGCTCGTCGCCGGCTTGGTCGTCGTCTTCGCGCACGTGGACTCGCCGAAGCTCCTCGCGCGCGAGACCGCCGACCTCGTGCTCTGGCGGCACGGCCCCGTCGCGCTCGGCGACGAAGTCGTCTGGGTGCCGTTTGCGGCCGGCGCGGTCACGCTCGCCGCACTGCTTGCCTTCGTCTACCTCGTCTTCCGTCCGCTCGCCCCGCCTCAGGAGACCAACCGCGACCGCCGCCTGGCCCACGACCTCGTCCGCGCCCACGGCCGCGACACACTTGCGTTCTTCAAGCTCCGCCGCGACACGCGACACTTCTTCAGCTCGGATCGGCGCGCCTTCGTCGGCTACCGGATCGAGGGCAACGTCCTGCTGCTCTCGGGCGATCCGGTCGGCGACCCCGCCTCGCTGCCGCTGCTCCTGCGCGAGACCTGCGCGTTCGCCGAACGGCACGGCCTGCGGCTGGGCGCGATCGGCGTGGGAGCCCAGACGCTGCCGCTCTTCCGCGGCGCGGGAATGCGGTCCGTCTACATCGGCGACGAGGCGATCGTCGAGACCGCCCGCTTCTCCCTCGAAGGGCGCGCGATCAGAAAGGTGCGCCAGTCGGTCTCTCGCCTCGAGGCCGCAGGCTATTCCGTTACCGCCGACGAGCTCACCCGCCTCGACCGCGACTCCCGCGCAGAGCTCCACGCTGTCTCCGCCCGCTGGCTCGACGGTGCTTCCGAGCGCGGCTTCTCGATGGCGATGGACTCGCTCGATCCCGAGCACCAGCCGGACACCGTCGTCGTCGTCGCGCGCGACGCCGAAGGCCTGGTCCGCGGCTTCCTCCACTTCGTTCCGAGCTACGGCCGGCAGGCGATGTCGCTCTCGCTCATGCGCCGCGATCGGAACACGCCGAACGGTATGACCGAGTACCTCGTGGTGAAGGCGATCGAGCTGATGCGCGGCCGCGGGATCGAGGAGCTGTCGCTCAACTTCGCCGCCTTCGCGCGGCTGATCCGGGCACGGGGCGCCGCTACGCGGGTGCTTGCGGTCGCCGACCGCTTCTTCCAGGTCGAGCGCCTCTACCGCTTCAACGCCAAGTTCGACCCGCGCTGGGAGCCCCGCTACCTCGTCTTCGAAGGCGCGCTCGGCTTGCCACGCGTCGGCCTCGCCGCGATGCTCGTCGAGGGCCAGCTCCCCCGCCTCTCGTTCGCCCGCGCGTGAGGCGCTGGATTCCGCCGCTGCTTGCGCTGATCGCGCTGGCGCTCGTCCCGTGGGCGCTCTGGCTGACGACCGTGCTGCCTTCGCACGAAGTCGCCGAGCACTGGGATCTCGCCTGGGCCGGCTTCGACCTGTTTCTCGCCGCGGCGCTCCTCGCCACTGCGATCGCAGCGTGGCGCCAGAGCCAGCTGTTGGAGGCGGCCGCGGCCTGTTCGGGCACGCTGCTCGTCGTCGACGCCTGGTTCGACCTGCTGACCTCCGGCGGCCGCGACCTGACCTACGCGATCGCGCTCGCCGTCGTCGCCGAGCTGCCGCTCGCCGCGCTCTGCTTCTTCATCGCGCTGAGGGCGGAGACCTGCACCCGGAGATTGGCCAAGTGGAGAACCGTCTCCTCCAACGGTTCGCGGAGCACGGCCGCGACCTCCGCCGGCCAGGGGCGCACGACCTCTACGCGATCCTCGTCTGCAAGGTAACGCTCCGACGAAAGAAGAACGCCGGTTTCCGGGGCTCTCCTGCCAGCGGGTGAGAGGGCTCGAACCGTGACCAGGGAGCGGGCCCGGACCGGCCCGCTCCCCCTCCCCGGTCGGTCAGGGCGCGACGAACTGGAAGTCGGCGCACCAGGTGAGGGCTTCGATCGTCGGCGGGTCGAACCTGCGTCCACCGTCGAAGACCTTGCCCGGCTTGATGACGATCGAGAGCGCGATGCCGCGGGCGAGGCCCTGCTGGAGCGTCCCCTCTCCCTGGCCCCCCACGCGAGGGCCCCTCCGTGGGACCGTACCCGTCCAGTCGGTGCTCCCGCGGTGCCACGTGCCCTCGCCGTTGACGATCACGGCGTCCTGGTCGTCGCCCTGCACGATCAAGAACAGGACCTTGGCCGCGTCGACGGCGCGGTCCTGCGGGTTGAACGGCCCCTTGATCGTGATGCGGCCCTGACTCGGCAGCGGCAGTCTCCGGTCGAATCGTCCGAAACTCATCTTCCACCTCCAGTCGCGTCGTTTCTCACGCCGGGCAGACCTCCTCGATGCGCCTCTGGGCGCGCCTCGCGGAGACGAGGTCCCCCTTTCGTTCGTACAGCTCCAGCCCGGCGCGGAGAGCGGACTCCGCCTCCTCCGGGCGTCCGTTCAGCTGCAGCACCTCGGCGAGGTCGAGGAACGCTTGACCGTGGTGCGTGAGGAAGTCCGTGCTCGCGGCGAGCTCGACCGCCTCGCGAGCCAAGGCCTCCGCCTCGTCTCCGCGTCCTTGCGCCGCAAGGATCTTCGCGCGGGTGCTGCGACCGACGACCTGGGCCGACAGGTCCTCGTCCGTGGCAACCCGGCGGCTCACCTCGCAGAAGTGCCAGGCCTCCTCGAGGCGATGCTGGGCGTAGATCGCCTGCGCGAGCATCGCGGCGGTCGTGGCCAGCAGCGACTTCTCCCCCATCTCGTCGAGCGTCTCGTAGGCTCGCCGGAGCCGCTCCTCGGCGACTTCGGGCCGTCCCGCGAGCATCTCCACGAGCGCCTCGTGATGCGAGAGTCCCGCCGAGTAGATGCGGCCCAGCTCCTCGATGATCGCGTTCCCTGCGCGAACGAGCGAGCGAGCACGGTCGAACTCCCCCCGCATGGCACGGAGCACCGCGAGCGGGTGGAGTGTCTCGGCCATCGCAACCGGGCTGCTTCGAACCTGCTCGCGGATGTCGAGGCACAACTCGATCGCCTCGTCCACCGGCGTCGGGCCGACGACGGCTGCCGACGCGCGCCAGTCGAGGATCTCGAACAGCTCCCGCCGTTCGCCGGCGTGCCGCGCGTGCTCCGCACCGCGGCGCCAGGCCTCGTCCGCCTTTGCGGCCTGGCCGCCGATCCATGCGCTGAACGCTTTCAGCGACCAGGCTCGGATCTGACCGACGTCGTCTGCGTGCTTCTCGAAGACGTGCAGGCCGGCGTCGGCAACGCGTTCCACGTCCTCGATCGCGCCGGTGTGCGTCTGCAGCAGGACGAACTGCTGCTCGACGCGTGCCCGCGCGTGGAGGAGCTCGTGATCCGCCGATCGCTCGATCGCCTCGGCGAGGATCCGGTCCGCCTCCGCCAGCTGGCCGGCTTCGAGGAGCGCGGCGCCCAGCGTGGTCAGGAGAGCAAGGCGGGTCGGGTGATCGGGCGGAAGGAGCGACGCTGCCCGGCCGAGGAGGTTGCCGCAGGCCGCCGGGTCTCCGAGCACGAGCGCCTTGCGTCCCGCCGCTTCGAGCCGCGCCGTTGCCTCGGCGGCGAGGTCTCGCTCGCGCTCGCCGACCAGACCGAGCTCGGCGCGACAGCGGTACGACTGCTCGAGATGGAAGCCGACGATCTCGTCCTCGCCCTCCGAGCTCGAGTCGAGCCGCCTGGCCAGGCGCTCGTGCAGGTCTGCACGCACTTCCTTGGGCACGCCCTCGTACGCCGCCTCCCGGATCAGCACGTGCGTGAACCTGAACGCGTCCTCGACCGCTGACGCAGAAGGGTCCGGCTGGATCAGCTGTCTGCGGACGAGCGCCATCAGGCGCTCGCCCAGAGTGCGCCGCTCGCCCTCGGAGAGAAGCGCGGCGACCGAGGTCCATCTGAAGTTCCGGCCCTCGACCGAGGCCCGCTCGAGCACCGTGCGCTCGGCGTGATCGAGCCCGGCGATACGGCTGGCCAGCACGGCCTGGATGCTCGGAGGCATGGCCCCCGTCTCGCCACGTTCCTCGTCGGCGGCGACGAGCTGCTCGAGAAACAGCGGGTTGCCCTCGGCGGTCCGGACGATCCTGGCCGTCTCGAGCGACCCCAGCTCGCCCGCCGTGAGCGACTCGACGAGCCTCCGCGCGTCGTCCTCGGGCAGCGCCTGCAAGGTCACGACCGATCTGGTCCCGTCCTCGACAGCCCATGACGGGCGGGCGTCCAGAAGCTCCGGGCGTGCAAGGCAGACGACGAAGATCGCCTTCCCCGCCGTGAAGCCGACGAGATACTCGATCAGGTCGAGCAGGAGGGGCTCGGCCCAGTGAACGTCCTCGAAGACGACGATCAGCGGACGCTCTGCGGCGGAGGCCTCGAACAGCTTCCGGACGGCCCAGAACGTCTCCTCCGCCGGCGCGGTCTCGTCCGACACGCCGAAGAGGCCCCGCACCCGTCGGACCACGAGCTCGGAATCCTCGCCGTCGCTCATCAGCTTCGCGATGCCGTCGTCGGCGTCCTCTCCCGCGAGCTGCCGAACGATCTCGATCAACGGGCGGTAGGTGATCCCTTCCCCGTACGAGAGGCAACGGCCGACGGCCACCGTGGCCACTCGACCGGCCTCCGCGACCAGCTCACGCGCGAGGCGCGTCTTCCCGATTCCCGCCGGCCCGACGATCGTGCAGAGCTTGCACGCCTGCTGCTCCTGCGATCGTGCGAAGGCTTCTCGAAGCGCTTCCTGCTCGCGCTTCCGGCCCACGAACGACGTCGTCGCCCGAGCTGCGATCTGCTCGGAGTCGGCCAATTCGAGCAGCCTCCACGCCCGCACGGCAGCCGACCGACCCTTGACTGCCAACGGCTCCAGCGGTTCGGCGCGAACGTCGGCCTCGACCAACCGGTACGTGCGATCGCCGAGCAGGATCTCCCACGCCTCCGCCCCTTGCTCCAGTCGTGCTGCGACGTTGACCGCATCGCCCGTGGCGAACGTCTCCCGCCCCGCTCCACCTCCCACGAAGACGTCGCCGGAGTTCACGCCGATGCTCACGGCGAACTCGATTCCACTCGACTGCACCAGCTCGTCGCGGAGCGCGGCCACGGCGTCGCGCAGCTCGATCGCCGCACGCACTGCTCGCAGCGCGTCGTCTTCGTGAACCTCGGTCAGCCCGAAGAACGCGACGACGGCGTCGCCGATGAACTTCTCGATCTCGCCGCCGTGGCCCCCCAGGATCCTCTGTGCGATGTCGGAATACCGCTCCAGGATCCTGTGCACCGACTCCGGATCGTGGAGCTCTCCGAGGGTGGTGGAATCTACCACGTCCGCGAAGACGACGGTCGTCGGCCGCCGGGCCCGGACCGGTTCTTGCAGAGGCGGCTCGGCGATCGACTCGGACGGAACCGGCAGATCCCCCGGGACGGGCTCGAGCTCTGCATCGTCCTCGAGCATCCTGCGCTCGACGTCGGCGAGACGCAACCGCGAGACGTAGTGATGGACCCTCTTCGTAGCCGTCCGAAGAGGCTTTCGCCAGAGCTCGTGGACGGCGTGCCGCCGCGCGACCCCAGGCGGGTGCCGGTGCCCACTGCGATCGCGCACCTCGAGCGACCCCGGCACTCGATGCTCCATCCCTGCTCCCCGCCGTTTTCCTGACCCGACGGTACCATCGCAAACAGGCCGGTTCCAGACACGTCCAGCGCGTCGACCCGATTCGTCGGGGCCGGGAGCGCCCTCGCTCAGCCGGTGCGCACGAGACCGATCAGACGGTCGAGGATGCGCTGGCCGTCGGCGATCAGCCCGTTGTGCTGGTGCTCGTCCGTCGTCCAGACCCGAAGGTTAGTCCTCGAACATCCACGAGTAGACGTGCTCGCCGGTGAAGCGCTCCGGCGAGTCGAACCCGGCTGGACGCAGGCGCTCGGCCGACCAGCCCGTCGTGCATCCGTCCGCGTAGCACGCCTCGTGGATGACGGCGAAGATCGGGTTCCGCGCGAACGGGAGCGCTGCCTCGACGTCGTGGAGAAACGCCGGCGAGGTCGGCGGCAGCTCGAGGAGGTAGTGGAGCTTCTCCGCGCCGTCGCTCATTCCGAGCATCAGGCCGAGCTGCCGGAACATCCTCGGCGTCAGCACGTCGCCGCCCGGGAGCACGATCTCTCCGGCGTCGGCCAGGCGATGGATCGCGAGCACGCGCTCCCGATCGCCCGGATAGCGCTCGTAGCACCGCCGGTTGCGCTCGAGCACTCGTGGATAGGTGCGCCGGTAGACCTCGTCCGTGTTCAGGCCGATCGGCGGCCGGCCGCCCGTGACGAATGCCTCCCGAAGGCCCGAGGGTGCGAGCGAGAGATAGGCGACGACGCAGAAGCCTCCGAAGCTCTGGCCCAGGACGTGCAGCCATAGCGGGTCGGGGGGTGAGACGGTCGGGCGGCTGGCCTCGAACCCCGGGCCGCCCTAGTTGACGCGCACCCTCGGGTCGATCAGTGCGTAGCAGATGTCGACGACGATGTTGGCGGCGACGATGAACGCCGCAGCCAGGACGACCGTGCCGATGATCACCGGCAAGTCCTGTGTCGTGACCGATTGCACGGCGAGCGCGCCCAGGCCGGGTAGCCCGAAGATGTTCTCGACGATGATCACCCCGCCGAGGAGCGTGCCCAGGTCGATCCCGAACTGGGTGACGACCGGCGCGACGGCGCTCCGCAGTCCGTGCCGGTAGACGACCCGGCGCTCCCGAAGCCCCTTCGCCCGCGCGGTTCGGATGTAGTCCTCTCCCAGCACGTCGAGCATCGCGCCGCGCGTGAGCCGCGAGTACAGCGCCGCAGTCACGAGGGCGATCGTGAACCAGGGCAGGAGCAGATGCTGGGCCCACCGCAGCGGGCTCTGGGTCAGCGGCACATAGCCGCTCCCCGGGAACAGGTCGATCCCGGCCAGGTGGAGCCGGAAGAAGAGGAAGTAGAGGAAGATCAGCCCGAGGAGAAACGCCGGCATCGAGTAGAAGAAGAGCGCGGTGACGGTCACGACTCGATCGGCGAGGGAACGAGGACGCGTCGCGGCCAGGACGCCCGAGGACACGCCGATGACGAGCCAGATGAGGGCGGCCCCGATCGCGAGCGACAGCGTGACCGGCAGCCTCTGCCAGACGAGGCTCCTCACCGACTCCGAGTTGTAGAAGGAGTAGCCCAGGTCGCCGTGGAGGAGGTTCGACAGGTAGGTGCCGTACTGGTCGACGGCCGGACGGTCCAGGCCGAGGCGGTGCTTGACGAGCGCGACCGTCTCGGGCGTCGCCTGCCTGCCGGCGATGAGGCGCGCGACGTTGCTCGGCGCGACGAAGAACATGACGAAGACGAGGGTGGTGATCACCCAGAGCACCAGGAGGCCGAGCAGGATCCTGCGAACGAGAAAGCGCGCCATCCCTATCTCCTGAAGAGCCGTTCGCCGCGGGGGTCGAATGCGTCCCGGATGCTGTCGCCGAGGAGGTTGAAGGCCAGGGTCGTGACCAGGAGGGCGACGCCGGGGACAAGCACGAACCACCACGCCACGCGGTAGTAGTTGAGCGACTCGGCGAGCATGTTCCCCCAGGAGGGCGTCGGCGGGACGACGCCCAGGCCGAGGAAGGACAGGGTGGCCTCGAACACGATCGCGGCCGGGATCAGCAGGGTCAGGTAAACGAGCACCGGCGCCAGCAGGTTCGGGAAGATGTCGACGAACATGATCCGCAGGTCGCTCGCGCCGAGCGATCGCGCCGCCTCGACGTACTCCTTCTCCTTGATCGACAGCGTCTGTCCGCGCACGACCCGTCCCACCGCAGCCCAGCTGAAGAACGCGATGATGGCGATCGCCAGCCGGAGGCTCGGCCCGACGATCGAGACCACCGCGATCGCGAAGAGCAGGAACGGAAACGCGAGCACCACGTCCATCGCACGGGCGAGGAAGCTGTCGGTCGCTCCGCCGAAGTAGCCGGCCGTGAGGCCGACGACGACACCGACGGCCACGGCGACGGTGGCCGCGACGACGCCGGCCAACAGCGAGATCTGCGCGCCGTACGCGACTCGCACGAGCACGTCCCGGCCCAGGTCGTCCGTGCCGACCAGGAACTGCGAGCTCGGCCCGCGCGGGAGGCCCTCCGGAGTCAGGCCGGTGTCCAGGTACTGGGTGTTCGGTCCATGGCCGGCGAGGTGGGCGATCAGCGGTGCCACGATCGCGACCAGCGCGATCAAGACGATCACGACGGTGCACGCGATCGCGACCCGGTCGCGCCGCAGCCTCGCCCAGGCGAGCTGCCAGGGGCTCCTGCCTTCGAAGGCCTCTGCCGAGGGCTCTGCGGACGGTGTGCCGAGCAGCTCGAGCTCGGTGCCGAGCTGAGTCACGAGACGACCCCCGGCGCCGGCGGGCTCCCGAGCTCCTCGCCCGCTTCGACCGGGTAGTGGCACGCCGCGGCGTGACCCGGCAGGTCGCCGGCCTTCCGCTCGAGGATCGGCTCCTCGTCGCTGCACAGCTGCCGGGCCTTGGGACATCTGGGATGGAAGCGACAGCCCGGCGGGGGGTCGATCGGTGAGGGGACGTCGCCGCCGAGGACGATCCGCCCCGGTCCGGCCCCGCCCTCCTCGTCGATCGCCGGGATCGCCGAGAGCAGCGCGTTCGTGTAGGGGTGCCGCGGGCGCGAGAAGAGCTCGTCCGTCGGGGCGATCTCGACCACCTTGCCGAGGTACATGACGGCGATCCGGTCGCTGACGTGGCGGACGACCGACAGGTCGTGGGCGATGAAGACGTACGTGAGCCCGAGCTCGTCCTGGAGGTCGGCGAGCAGGTTGACGATCTGGGCCTGGATCGAGACGTCGAGCGCCGAGACGGGCTCGTCGCAGACGATCAGCTTCGGGTGCAGCGCGAGCGCCCTCGCCACGCCGATGCGCTGGCGCTGACCTCCCGAGAACTCCGCCGGAAAGCGGTTGTAGTGCTCGGGATTGAGCCCGACCAGCTCCATCAGCTCCTGGACACGGCGCTTGCGCTCCACGCCTGCGGCGATCCCGTGGATCGCGAACGGGTCCCCGATGATCGAGCCGACCCGCCGGCGCGGATTGAGAGCGCCGTACGGGTCCTGGAAGATCATCTGCATCTGCAGCCGATACGGGCGCAGACGGCGTCGCGACAGCGCCGAGATGTCGTCGCCGTCGAACGTCACGCGACCCGAGGTGAGGTTGTAGAGCCGCGTGATGCAACGGGCCAGCGTCGACTTGCCGCACCCCGTCTCGCCGACGAGGCCGAGCGTCTCGCCCCGGCGGACATCCAGGCTGACGCCGTCGACGGCCTGCACCTCCTGGCGGGCGCGTCCGAACAGGCGGTCGGAGGCCACCGGGAAACGCTTGACGAGGTCCTCGACCCGGACGAGCACGTCGCCGTCGTGCCCGGCCGTGCCGGGCGAGGCCCCGGTGGCGCTCACGACGTCGAGCTCGCCGCGGGGGTCTCGAGGCCGACGCGATCAGGCGGCAGCCAGCACGCCGAGACATGGCCGCTGCCGCCGGTGACCTTCTGCAGCGGCGGTACCTCCGTCCGGCAGCGTTCCATGACGTACCGGCAGCGCGGGTGGAAGGGACAGCCGGTCGGCAGGCGGATGAGGCTGGGCGGGCGCCCGGGGATCGGGACGAGGCGGTCCTTGGAGCCGCTCTGGCCGGGCAGGGCCTCGATCAACCCCTTGGTGTAGGGGTGATGCGGCCGGCGGTACAGCGTCCGCCGATCGCCTCGTTCCATCGCCCGGCCGGCGTACATCACGAGTACCTCGTCTGCGATCTCGGCGATGACGCCGAGGTCGTGGGTGATCGCGACGATCGCAGTGCCGAACTCGGCCTGGAGCTCCTTCATCAGCTCCACGATCTGCGCCTGGACCGTGACGTCGAGAGCGGTCGTCGGCTCGTCGGCGATCAACAACTTCGGGTTGAGCGCGAGCGCCATGGCGATCATGGCGCGCTGCCGCATCCCGCCGGAGAACTGGTGCGGATAGTCGTCGACTCTGCTCTCCGGCCGGGGGATGCCGACGCGTCGCAGGAGCTCGATCGCGCGCAGCCTCGCCTCGCTCTTTCCGACCCGCTCGTGGGCCCGGATGGCTTCGACGATCTGCCATCCGACCCGGTAGAGCGGATGGAGGCTCGACAACGGGTCCTGGAAGATCAGCGCGATCTCTGCGCCGCGGACATGACGAAGCTGTTCCGCGCTCAGGCCGAGGAGGTCCCTGCCCTCGAAGTGCACCTGCCCGGAGATGCGCGCGCCCTCCGTCAGGCCCACGATCGACTGCGTGGCGACGCTCTTCCCCGAACCCGACTCGCCGACGATCCCGAGAGTCCTCCCCTGGTCGACGTGGAAGGAAAGGCCGCGAACAGCCTGGACGATCCCGTCCGCCGTCGGGAAAGAGACGGACAGATCCCGAACCTCGAGCAACGGCACGGGAGCCACGCTACTCGCCCGGGACCGGCAGGCGATTGCTGCTGGTCTCGAGCGACTCTCTGTCGGACGTGTCGGGTTGGTCCTCGTTCGGGGACGCTACTTCAGCCACACCTGCGTGGTATCGCAGTTGAGCGAGAGGAAGTAGAAGATGCAGTTCTGGACCTTCGAAGAGTGGAACACGGTCCACTTCTGGATCTCGACCGGGACCGTGGCCGCGTCCTTCATCAGCTGGGCGTTCGCCTTTCGCCAGTACGTCGCTGCCTGCGCCGGTGACGTCGCGGTCAGGGCCTTGTCGACGAAGCCGTTCGTGACCGGGCTCGAGTAGCCGCCGAAGTCGCTCGAGCCCGGACCGGGGCTCGTGAAGAGCGGCTGGATGACCGAGCGCCCGTTGTTGCCGAACCAGTCGGGAATCCAGCCCGGAGGCGCGATATCCCAGACACCCTGCTTGGCCGTGCTCGGGACGAGCATGTACTTGCCGTAGAAGTCGGACTGGGTTGCAGGTATCAGCTTGACCCGGAACCCCGCCTTGCCGAGGCTCGCCTGGAGGGACTGGGCGACCCTCGGGGACGGGTCGAGCGTGGAGTAGAGGAGCTTGATGTCCACGCCGTTCGGATAGCCGGCCTTCGCGAGGAGCTGTTTCGCCTTGGCGGGATCACCGCTTCCGTTCTTGTTCGGGTACGGGTCGAAGCCCGGGATGTAGCCGACGTTTCCCGGCATGATCACCTGGTTGGACGCTGCCGCGATCCGCGGGCCGCCGTAGATCTGGACGATCGCGTTCTTGTCGACGGCGTAGTTGGCCGCCTGCCGGACGAGCTTGTTCTTCATGGGGCCCGAGTACTGATTGAGGGCCAGATAGACGTTGAGCGCGACGTAGTAGGGGCCGGCGGGGCCGATGACCAGCCGTTTGTCCTTCGCGCTGATCAGGCGGGGCAGGTCCTGAGCCGGCGGAATCGCATCCCACTCCATCTCGGCGGTCCCTGCTTCGAGCTGCTGCTGGACGTTGTCCGGGGTGAGCCCCTCGGTGACCGTGATGCGATCGACGTATGCCTTGCGAATCGGATCGGTCTTCGGGTCCCACGCCGGATTCCGCTCGAGCTGGAGCTCCTTCGTCGCCACGTACTTGACGATCTTGTAGGGCCCGTCCGAGATCGTGTGCTGCCGGAACTGAGCGCTGTCCGGCACGTACTTCATGTACTCGATCGGTCGAGCGGAGCAGAAGCCGAGCGTGAGGATGTTGGGAAAGTCGGGTGCGGGCTTCACGAGGCGGAAGACGAGGGTCAGGTCGTTCTTCGCGACCACGCCCGGCAGCGCGTGCGAGTTCACGTACCGGGCGATCGCAGGCACCGTCGCCTTCACCTTGGCGAAACCGTCGCAGTACGCCTTCATGCCGACGATCGTGCTCGTGAAGTAGCCCGGCGCGCCCGTCGGCGAGGCCGGATTGCAGAGCATCTTGAACTCGCGCACGAAGTCCGAGGCCGTCACCTGGCGTGCCGGGGTCGTGTCCCACTCGACCCCTTTCCGCAGATGGAACGTGTACGTCTTCCCGCCGCCGGTGATGCCGCCGTTCCCGGTCGTCGGCACCGAGGTGGCGATGTCGGGGACGACCTTGATCTCCTGGAGGAAGTTGTTCGACGACGGGAACGTGACCAGCTGCCTCGTGAAGGCGCGGGCGACGTTGTTCAGCACCGTGTAGTAGCCGCTGGTCGTGTCGAGGTTGAAGATGTCGCTCGTTCCCAGCAGCCGCAGCGTCCCGCCGCGCTGAGGCGCTTGCTGGCCGCTCCCGCTTGCGGAGCCGCCGAAGGCGAGCGCGGACGCGATCGCGACCGCTGCGACGACGAGGACCACGGCGACCAGCCCGCGCCGCGATGTGAACGATCTCGGAACGCTCTGCAACGACCTCTTCGTCATCATGCTCCTCTCGGTTGCGCCCCTCGCTTGACGCCGTTCCTCTGCGAACGCCGGCCGCCGTCGAAAGAGCACGTCGCGGAGTCTGGGATTCTCGACTAGCTCCGGGATCCCTGTCAAGATCACCCGCGATGGGAGCAGAGCCGACGACGCCCCGCCCCGGGGCACCGCCGATCAGGGCGCGTGCCTCGGGCCGCGGGCGTCTGGCGGACCGCGCCTACCACTATCTCCGTGACGGCATCACGCGCGGTGATTTCCCGACCGGCAGCGTGCTGGCCGAGAGCGAGCTCGCGAAGGCTCTCGGCAGCTCCCGTACTCCCGTTCGGCAGGCCCTCGGCCGCCTGCTCCAGGAGGGACTGCTCGAGATCGGCCCGCGACGCCAGGTGATCGTGCGCGGCTTCACCCCCGAGCACCGCGAGGAGATCCTCCTCCTGCGAGAGGCGCTCGAAGGTGTCGCGTTCACCAGAGCATGCGAGGTGATGACGATCGAGGACATCGACTACCTGCGGCTCCTGTTGATCCGGCAACGGCGCGCAGCGATCGAAGGGCGGGAGGACGACTTCCTCGACCTCGACGAGCAATTCCATCTGGAGATCGTCGAAGGCGCCCGGCTGCCGATCCTCTACGACCTGCTCGGACAGCTTCGCGGCTTCGTGCGCGTGGCCCGACTCGGAGCCCCACGGCCCACCGCCGTGCTCGAACAGGTCGTCGACGAGCATGCGCAGATCGTCGACGCGATCGAGGCCAGGGACGTCGAGCGCTCACTCGCGGCCCTGAAGGCCCATCTCCGGGCAAGCGACTACACGATCAAGCCCAAGGCGTGAGCAGATGCCGCCCCGCCTGACAGTCGCGTTGACGTTCGACTTCGACGCCATCTCGCCGTGGGCGCACGAGCTGGCCGGGGACAACGTGGCCGACCTCTCCCGCGGCGAGTTCGGCGCGTTCGCGCTGCCCCGGATCCTCGAGCTCCTCGACGCGCACGGGATCCGGACCACCTTCTTCGTGCCCGGGCATACGGCGCTGGCATATCCCGAGCTGATCTGCCGGATCCGCGACGCCGGACACGAGATCGGCCATCACGGCTGGGTTCACGAGAGCGTGGTCGGCCTCGGCGTCGAGCGCGAGCGAGAGGTGTTCCGGCGCGGGCTCGACGCGCTCGAACGGGCTGCCGGAGTTCGTCCCGTCGGCTACCGGGCGCCGTCGGTGGAGGTCAGCGCCAACACGGTCGACATCCTCCTCGAGCACGGCATCCTCTACGACGCGTCGTTCTCCGGCTCCGACTTCACGCCGTACTACCTCCGCCGCGGCGACTCGTCGCCGGGCGACGCCCCGTACGTCTTCGGAGAGACGGTCGACCTGGTCGGGATCCCGTTCTACCGCGGCCTCAGCGACTTCACGTACTTCGAGTTCGTCGGAGGGGCGACCTATCAGCAGCTTCCGGCATCCGCGGTGCACGAGATCTGGCTCGGGGAGTTCGAGTACGCGTATGCCCACGCTCCGGGTGGCGTCTACGACCTCGCGCTTCACCCCCAGGTGATCGGGCGGGGCCATCGGCTTGCGATGCTCGAGCGCATGATCGCGGAGATGGCGGCGCGCGACGACGTGGCCTTCATGCGGCTCGACGAATACGTGCGGTCTTGGCGAGAGGAGCACCCTGTGGCCGACTGGCTTCGCAGCCGACCGATCCACGGCCGGGAGACGGCTCGGAGCGGCGTCAGCCGGGCGCGGTCGTGAGCGAGGCCGACCGAGCTCGAAGAAAAAGCCCCGACTAGCGGGGCTTTCCCGTGAGCGGGGGACGGGGCTCGAACCCGCGACCCTCAGCTTGGGAAGCTGATGCTCTACCAGCTGAGCTACCCCCGCGAACTGGTCCAGGTTAGCCGATTGCGAGGGTCAGTTAGGTCCGAGCGAGGGCCGTGTGTCCGACCTCCGCGTCCGACCGTCGGTTTCGTCGCTCCCGTCGCAGCTGACGAGGAGACGAGCGTTACCGGTCAGAGCCCGAAGGCCGAGCGCATCGAGGTCGCCCCGGCGGCGTTGCCGAGGAGCGGCAGGCCGAGGATCTCCTCGGTCGTGCGCAGCAGCGAGTAGTGGGTGAAGTTCGTGCTCGACCGGGTGCCCGGTTTCGTGAACGGCGAGATGACCGCCGTGTAGACCTGGTTGCCCGACCCGCGCGCGTTCTCGTCGAAGGTGATCACGACGAGCAGACGCCCCTTCTGGTAGTCAGGCCCGGCGAGGATCATCGGGACGAGGTTCGCCAGGTAGGCGTCGCCGGTCGCAACGGGGCAGTCGTGCATGTCGTTGCACGTATCCGGGGTGACGAAGGCGAACTTGGGCAGGATGCCTTTGACCACATCGTCGTGGAGGTTGCCGCCCGAGACTGTGCCCATCGGCACGTCGTTGGCGAGGCATTCCGTGTGCTGTTTGCCTGCCGCGCCGTTGACGTAGTAGGGCCAGGGCGCACGGTGGACGACGTAGCGCGTCCCCCCGCCCGTGGCGCAATTGGAGGACATGCCCTCCGCGTAGCCCTTCGCGCTCGGGTAGGCCTGGTGGTAGATCGAAGGCACGTCGAGCGGGTGCGAGTCCGGCCCGCGGTCGTCGGTGATGCCCTGCGTGCCACCGCTGGTCAGAGCGATGTAGTTCGGCAGGCTCGGATGCGAGATCGCGCGGTAGTTGGTCGCCAGGCCGCACTGCTGCGCGATCTGGTTCTCGTACGGCGCCGCGCTCGCGCCGACGATCGAGGAGTAGTTCTTGTTCTCCATCAGGATCCAGAGCACCTTCGAGATCGTGCTCGACCCGGTGCGCGTACCGCACGGAATCCCCGACGGGGGCGGATGCGGCGGAGATGGAGGCCTCGTGAAGACCGCCGTGACCGCCTTCGAGGTGGTCAAGTCGAGCAAGCAGGAGATTCGCCGTCCCGAGCACGCCCCCAGCCAGCGCGAGAACCGCCAGCCGACTCTCGCCCCCGAGGCAAGCCTGACCCGCGTCCCCGGCGCGAAGCTCGCACGACAGGTTGCGGGGCAGGAGATGCCTCGCGGCGTGCTCGTGACCTTGCCGCCGCCGCTGACCACAACAGCCAAAGTCCTACGAACAGGAACGGATGACCCCACCGCGATCGAGGCGCCCGCAACAGCCACGAGCACGATCGCGCCGACAGCAGTAACGCGACGCCTACCCGTCACGGCGAAACCTTAGCCAGCCTGCGGCGTACGCAAAGTCCTGCTGCTCGCGAGCGGCTAGCCGATCCGGACCTGGACCAGCCGGCGGGTCGAGACGCCTCCGAGCAGCTTGTCGCCGGGCTTGCGGGCGCGCACGAACAAGACGAGCGCGGCCCTGCGCAGCGGCATCAGGCGGGTCGGGAAGATCTGGATCGTCGCCCACCCGTCGCCGCCGGTCACGGCCTCGGGGCTGTTCCGCACCCAGCCGTACGGCAGGCCCAGCGCGTAGACGAGCGCGCCGCGGACCGGGTGGCCGTTCGCCTCGGACACGCGGAACCGCGCGCTGAACCCGGCGCGCGAGGTCAGACGCCGCGGGACGAACTGCACCGACGAGATCGTCAGCCGATTCGGAGGCGTGACCTGCTCGACACCGACCGCCGTCCCGGACGTCACCGCCGCCGCGACCGGCCCGGTCGGAGCGGAGGTCGCCCTGGTGGTGCCGTACTGGTTCGTCGCCGCGACGGTGACGCGGATCGTGTGGCCGACATCCGACGGCGACAGCCGCTGCGTCTGGCCGCTGCCGAACGACGAGCAGCTGTTGCCGACCTGGTCGCAGCGCTGCCAGTCGTACGCATACCGGCTCGGGTTGTTCGTCCAGCTGCCGGTCCCGGCGGCCAACGTCTGCCCGTCGCGTGGCGTGCCGGTGATCCTCGGCGCCGCCGTGTTCCCCGGGAGCGGCCCGGCCGGAGAGACGACGCCGGTCGCACCGGACGTCGCCGTCTCCGATCCGAACGCGTTTCTCGCCCTCACCCGAACGCGCATGGTTCCGCCGACGTCATCCGGCCCGGGCACGTAGGTGCTCCGGTTCCGGCCGACGCCGTCGCAGTTGTCGCCTGCGCAGCGCAGCCATTGATAGTCGAACGACGTCGGATTGTGTGCCCAGGACCCGTTGGTCGCGGTCAGCGTCTGCCCGGCCTTGGCCGTCCCTGAGATGGTCGGCAGGGCGGTGTTGCTCGGCGCGACTCCCTTGTCGATCCGGTCGGTCGGCGCCGAGACGGCGTTCGCCGAGCCGTCCGAGTTCGTGGCCGTCACCGAGACGCGCACGCGGCGCTTGTAGTCGCCCGACTTGACCACGTACGTCTGGTTGTCGGCACCCGTGATCGCCGTGCAGGCGTTGCCGTCGCTGTTGCAACGCTGCCATCGGTAGGCGAAGGTGATGGGCGTCGTGCCCGACCAGGCGCCGCTCGAGGCAGTCAGCGTCTCCGCGGCCCGAGCCGTGCCGGAGATCGTCGGAGGCGAGGTGTTCGAGGGAGCGGTCTTCGCGGCGGCATGGGCGGCCCCGCCGACGAGCAGTACGCTCGTAACGAGAACCACCACGACCCCCCGCCGCATACCGGGAATCGTGCACGCTCGCGCACGCTACGGCGAGCAGTCCAAACAGAATGCTTACCGGGCGCCCGAGGCTCCGGCCCTGTCGCATAATCCAGGGCACGAGAGAACGACCGAGGAGGAGAGCGAGATGACCGATCTCGAGCAGACCGCCCGCGCCCTCGTCGCGCCGGGCAAGGGCGTCCTCGCCGCCGACGAGAGCGACGGGACGATCAAGAAGCGCTTCGACTCGATCGGCATCGAGTCGACCGAGGACAGCCGGCGCGCCTACCGGGACCTGCTGTTCACCAGCGAGGGCGCAGCCGAGCACATCAGCGGCGTGATCCTCTACGACGAGACGATTCGCCAGTCGGCCCTCGACGGGACGCCGTTTCCGAAGCTGCTCGAGGGTCAGGGCGTGATTCCGGGGATCAAGGTCGACAAGGGCGCCAAGGACCTCGCCCACGCCCCCGGCGAGAAGATCACCGAAGGGCTCGACGGTCTGCGCGAGCGGCTGGCGCAGTACGTCGGCCTCGGCGCGCGCTTCGCCAAGTGGCGCGCGGTGATCACGATTGGCGACGCGATTCCCAGCGAGTACTGCATCTGGACGAACGCGCACGCGCTCGCCCGCTACGCGGCGCTGAGCCAGGAGGCCGGCCTCGTGCCGATCGTCGAGCCCGAGGTGCTGATGGACGGCGACCACTCGATCGAGACGAGCTTCGACGTCACCTCGCGGACGCTGCACGCCGTCTTCACCGAGCTGCGCGACCAGCGCGTCCACTTCGAGCAGATGCTGCTGAAGCCGAACATGGTGCTGTCGGGCTACGACGCCTCCGGGCGCGCCGGCGTCCAGGAGGTCGCGGAGCAGACGGTGCGCTGCTTCCGCCGGCACGTGCCCGCGGCGGTGCCGGGGATCGTGTTCCTCTCGGGCGGGCAGACCGACGAGGACGCGACCGCGCACCTGAACGCGATGAATGCGATGGGGCCGCACCCCTGGGAGCTCTCGTTCTCGTACGGTCGTGCGCTCCAGGCGCCAGCGCTGAAGGCCTGGTCGGGAGAGGAGGCGAACGTGGCCGCCGGCCAGGCGGCCTACCTGCACCGCGCGAAGATGAACGGCCTCGCCCGCTCCGGCTCGTATTCGCCGGACATGGAGAAGAAGGTCGCGGCCTAGCTGCTGTAACGCTCGCCGGCGATCAGCTCGAGCTTGCCCCAGCGGTGCGAGGCCTCGATCCGTCGCACCGTGCCCGAGCGCGAGCGCATGACGATCGACGCCGTCTCGGCGCCGCTGCCCGTGTACCGGACGCCGTGCAGGAGGGCGCCGTCGGTCACGCCGGTCGCGGCGACGAACACGTCCTCGCCCGCGACCAGGTCGTCGGTGGTGAGGACGCGGTCGACGTCGTAGCCGGCGTCGACGAGCGCCTGGCGCTCCTCGTCGGTGCGAGGCCAGAGCCTTCCCTGGATCGCCCCGCCCAGGCACTTGATCGCGGCGGCCGAGATCACGCCCTCGGGCGTGCCGCCGACGCCCATGACCATGTCCACTCCCGTGCCGGCGCGCGCGGCGGCGATCGAAGGCGCCACGTCCCCGTCCGTGATCAGGCGCACCTTCGCTCCGCTCTCGCGCAGCTCCGCGATCAGCGACTCGTGCCGGTCGCGGTCGAGGACGACGACGCTGACGTCCTCCCGGTGCATCGACTTCGCCTTCGCCACCCGCCTGACGTTCTCCGCGGGCGGCGCCTCGATGTCGATCACCTCGGCCGCGTCCGGGCCGACCGCGACCTTGTCCATGTAGACCGCCGCGCCCGGGAAGAACATCGTTCCCCGCTCGGCGACGGCGATCACCGCGATCGCATTCGGCATGCCGAGCGCCGTCAGGCGCGTGCCCTCGAGCGGGTCGACGGCGACGTCCACGCCCGGCCCGTTGCCGTTGCCCACCTCCTCGCCGTTGTAGAGCATCGGCGCCTCGTCCTTCTCCCCCTCGCCGATCACGACGATCCCGTTCATCGAGACGGTGTCGAGCATCAGCCGCATCGCGTCGACCGCCGCCTGGTCGGCGGAGCTCTTGTCGCCGCGTCCCACCCAGCGGCCCGCCGCCATCGCAGCCGCCTCCGTCACGCGGACGAGCTCGAGGGCCAGGTTCCGGTCGGGCGGCCGACTGCTCATGCCCCGAATCCTAAGCGGCGGCGCCGCCCGATTCCGGTCGCCCCAGACGCAGCCTGCAGGTAGCTCGTCCCCGGAAGCGGGAAGCACATCCCCCGATGGACGCACGCCGGGCGGTTCTGGGAGACTGGCATCCGTTCCTTCGCGACCCGCTCGACGTGCTGCGGCTCGCGTTCGTGGGCGCGGCGGTCGTCTACGTCGTCTGGGACCGGGCCAGCGTCGTCAACCTCGCGGTCTCGTCGGCGGCGGTCGTCGCCGTCCGCTTCGTCGACCTGCCGCGCCTCTACGACCTCGGCTTCGTCCTGGCGATGGCCCTGACCGGCTGGGGCGACGCCCTCGGCCTGTACGACCGGTTCGGCGACTACGACCGCGTCGTTCACTTCCTCGTGCCGCTCGTGATCGCGCCGGTGGTCTACATCCTGCTCGCGCGCGCCTACGTGCTGCCCGACCTGCGGGACGCCGGCGAGCGGCGCCATCACCTCGGCGTGTTCGTCGTCACGCTCGCGTTCGGTGCCGCGATCGGAGCCCTGTGGGAGGTGTTCGAGTGGTGCTCCGACCACCTGCTCGGATCACACCTGCAGCACGGTCAGACCGACACGATCGGCGACCTCGTCGCGGATACGTGCGGCGCGCTCGTGGGCGGCGTCCTCCTCGTCGCGTGGAGCATCTACGGCTGGGGATCCGAGCGGCGCCGCCCCGGGCCGGCGACGTAGCGAACTGCCGCTACATCCGCTCCGGCGCCTCGACGCCGACCAGGTCGAGGCAGGAGGCGATCACGATCTGCGTCGCCCGGCAGAGGCCGAGCCGGAACGCCTGCGACTCGCTCTCGAGCACGCGATGGTGGTGGTAGAAGCGGTGGAAGTCGTCTGCGACCCGGATCGCGTAGGTCGTGATCCCGTGCGGGCCGCGCCGCTCGACCGCCTCGGCGACCACCTCCGGGAGCTCGGCCAGCCGCTTCACCAGGTCGCGCTCCTCGGGGGCGAGCGCGCCGGCGGGCTCGGCGGAGGCCTCCGCGGCGCCCGCGTTCCTCAGCACGCCCGCGATGCGGGCGTGGGCGTACTGGACGTAGTAGACGGGGTTCTTCTCCGAGCGCTCGGCGGCGAGGTCGACGTCGATCTCGATCGCCTGGTCGGGGCTGCGGTTCACCAGGTACCAGCGGGCCGCGTCGACTCCGATCTCGTCGACGAAGTCGTCGAGGAAGACGACGTCGCCGCGCCGCTTCGACATCTTCGTCTGCTCGCCGCCCCTGGTCAGGTGGACGAGCTGGTAGAGCAGCACCTCGACGCGGTCGGGGTCGTAGCCGAGCATGCGGGCGACCGCCGCGTACCAGTTGCGCGTGCCGTGGTGGTCGGCGCCGAGCACGTAGACCGCCCGGTCGAAGCCGCGCTCCAGCTTGTCGACCAGGTAGACGATGTCCGCCGCCCGGTAGGTCGGGTCTCGCGTCTCGGAGCGGATGATCACGCGGTCCTGCTCGTCGCCGTAGGCCGACGAGCGCGCCCAGACGGCCCCGTCGCGCTCGTACGTGTCCAGCCGCGGCATCAGCTCGGGCAGCCGCTCGGCGAGCTCGCTCTGCAGGGCCCAGGAGTCGAAGTGGATCCGGAACCGTTCGAGGCTTGCCTCGATCCGCTCGAGCATCGGCGGCACCGGATCGCCCGGAAGCGCCGCCAGGTCGCGCACGTAGTCGCCCCGGTAGCCGTCCTCGGGCGGCTCTTCGCCGCGTCGCACGGCCTCGACCGACGCCCGGAAGCGATCCATCTGCGCTCCGGCGTCGTTGTAGTAGTACTCGCGCTCGACCTCGTTGCCGGCGAAGGCGAGGAGACGAGCCAGGGAGTCGCCGATCGCGCCGTTCCTGGCCGCGGAGACGACAATCGGACCGGTCGGGTTCGCCGAGACCATCTCGACCTGGACCCGCTCGCCGGGCGCGGCGAACCCGGAGCCGAACGCACGGCCGGCGGCGAGCATCTCGGCCAGCGCGGCGCCGAACCAGGCGTCGCCGAGGAAGAGGTTGACGAACCCCGGGCCCGCCACCTCGGCGCGCTCGACCTGCGGATGGGCCCGGGCCGCCGCGGCGAGCTCCTCGGCGAGCTCGCGCGGCGCGCGCTTGCGCGCCGGCGCGGCGCGCAGGGCGACGTTCGTGGCGTAGTCGCCGTGCTCGGGGTCGGACGGCCGCTCCAGCTCGACCTCGGCCCCGGCGGCGTCGGCGAGCACCCCGGCGAGCTCGGCGATGCTGCCGGCCGACCGTTGGGTGCGGGAGGTTGACGGCGTCTCCACCCCAGTAGTATCCGTGCCGGTGGAAGAGGAGAGCCAGGAGCGCCAGCTCAACATCCACGTCGACCCCACGCACATGGGCGGGGTCTACTCCAACTTCGCGAACATCAGCTTCTCGGACTACGAGTTCGCGATCACCTTCGCCCGGATCGACCACGAGGTCGAGGAGGGCGACATCCCCGGCGTGGTCGTCGCCCGCGTGAACATGTCGAGCCGCTTCATGAAGGAGCTGCTCGACGCGATGCAGGACTCGTGGTCGAAGTGGTCGGCGCGGGAAGGCATCCGAAACCTGCCCGAGGCGCAGACCGAGCGCAAGGACGAGGACTAGCCGCCAGCCTGCCGTCTCGCCCAGGCGCGGGCCATCGCCACCCGCTGCGCCAGCGAGGGGTGGTCGTAGAAGACGAGGTACGGGGCGGTCGGCGGGCTCGGGTCGCTGAGCCCGGTGGCGGCGACCCGGCGCCAGAGCGACTCGGTCGCCTGCGGCGCCCGGGTCGTCTGCAGCGCCATCCAGTCGGCCTCCGCCTCCATGTGACGCGAGATCGCCGCCTCGAGCGGCGTGGCGACGAGGCCGAACACGACGTACACGAGCAGCACCAGCGGAATCGCCGCCGCCTGGCGCATCCCGCCGCGGCGCCTGGCGGCGACCGCGATCAGGTACGCGAGCGGGACGGTGAAGAGCGCGTACCAGGCGATCCCCTTCAGGAGATGGTCCCTTGCCTGGTGCCCGTACTCGTGCGCGATCACCACCTCGAGCTGCCGCTCGGTGAAGCGGCCGTCGAGCATCGAGCTCCAGACGAACACCTTGCGCGACGGTCCGAGCCCGGTCGTGAACGCGTTCGGGTCCTTGGTGTGCACCTTCTCCATGCGGATCGGCACGCCGCCGACACCCTCCTCGTCGGCGATCCGCGCGGCCGCAGCCTCCAGGCGCGGGTTGTCCAGCTCGTGGGTGTCGGGGATCAGGTACGGGGTGGTGAAGAGCAGCAGCACCTGGAGGGCGACGAAGACCGCTGACGCGGGAATCCACCACAGCCGCGGGAGCCACTTGGCCAGCCCGACGGCGACCAGCACCGCGAACGACAGCAGGAGGAACTTCACCACGAGCAGGACCCAGCCGCCGAACAGGACCGCCCCGTAGCTCTCGTCCGACTGGTCGTAGCGGCGCTGCCACCACAACGAGAGCACGTCGAAGGGAACGGTCACGAGCCAGACCAGCCCGAAGCCGAGCATCGCCAGCAGCATCGCGGTGCCGATCGGCCCGGCGGCCGACTCGCGCGCGAACCCCGCCCCGCGCCAGGCGTAGAGCAGGAACACGACGAGGGTCGCGATCGTCTGGCCGAGCGCCAGCCAGTAGAAGAACGACTCGTAGTGCTCGGCCCTGTGCAGGAAGACTGCGCCGAAGAGCGCGCTCGGCGAGACGCCGCCGAGATCGAGCCCGCCCGGCACCTTCGTCGAGTCCCAGAGGAAGAATGCGGCGGCGGCCCATGCCCCAGCGAGCGCCGTTAAGGTTGCGAGCCGCACCGGGTGCCCCATGCGCGTCGCCGTCATCTCCGACATCCACGCTAACTTCCCCGCGCTCGAGGCGACGGCGGAGGCGATCGAGGTCGAGGCGCCCGATGCGATCTGGTGCCTCGGCGACCTGGTCGGCTACGGGCCGAACCCGAACGAGTGCTGCGCGTGGACGCAGGAGCACGCCCGCGAGTGCCTGGTCGGCAACCACGACCTCGGCGTGCTGGGCGCGCTCGAGCTGGACGATTTCGCCGGCGACGCAGCGGTCGCGGCGAGGTGGGCACGCACGGTGCTCGATTCGGACGCACACGCGTACCTGTCCGGGCTCGCTCCGACCGGGGCCGCGGAGGGGGTCGGCCTCTACCACGGCAGCCCCCGCGACCCGGTCTGGGAGTACGTGCTCTCCTGGGAGGCGGCCCGGGACGCCATCCGCGACTCGGGAACCGACGTGACCCTCGTCGGGCACAGCCACATCCCGCTCGCGATCCCCGACCGGGACGGTTCGGGCGGGGGCCATGCGCCCGCCGGCACGGAGATCGACCTCGCCGGAGGCCGGTGGCTGCTCAACCCCGGGTCGGTGGGCCAGCCGCGGGACGGCGACCGCGACGCGGCCTGGCTGCTGCTCGACCTGGGCGCGCACCGCGCCGAGTTCCGGCGTACGCCGTACGACGTCGCCCGGACCCAGGATGCGATCCGCGCGGCCGGGCTACCCGACGCGCTCGCCGAGCGGCTCGCCCACGGGGTCTAGTGCTAGCTGCCGGTCTCGGCGTCGGCCGCCGGCGCGGTCGCGACCGGGCGAGCGTCGAAGCCGATGCCCTCGCGCGCGAGGGCGAGGGCGACGTCCTCGCGGCCCTTGTAGATCCGCCACTTGACCGTGGCGAGCGTGACCTCGAGCGCGTCTGCGATCTCGGTGTAGGAGAGGCCGGCGACGTCGCGGAGGAGCAGCGCCATCTTCAGGTCCGTCGACAGCCCCTCGATCGCGCGCCAGAGCGCGTCGACGGTCTCCCCCCGCTCGATCGGAGCGTCCATCACCTCGAGCGGCGCGACGTCGTCGAGCGCGACCAGGTGTCGCGGACGTCGCTCGCTCGCCCTCAGCTCGTCGAGGACGCGGTTCTTCGTGACCTGGAAGAGCCAGGTCGTGAACTTGCAGCGCAGCGAGAACTTCGGCAACCCCTGGAAGACACGCAGGAAGACCTCCTGCGTCAGGTCCTCCGCGAGCGCACGGTCGCCGACGAGCCGCAGCACGTAGTTGAAGACCGGCGTCTCGTACGCCCTGACGATGATCGCGAAGGCACGCTCGTCACCCCGTTGCGCTTTGCGCAGCACCCCCAGGTCAGGTTGCTGGAGTGACAAGGCGGGCGGAGTATAGCCAGCCTTTTCGTCGTTGCCGGCTCGCTTACGGAACATTTACGCAAGTTCATCTCCGCACGTCGGCAACCAGGCTCCGCCCCGTCATTTCCGGCGGTTTCGGCAGGCCCAGCAGGTGGAGGCAGGTCGGGGCGAGATCCGACAGCTCGCCGTCGTCGCGGAGCACGACGCCGGGTGCCGTCACGACCAGCGGCACGGGGTTCGTCGTGTGCGCCGTCTGCGGGCTGACGCCGTCCTCGGCGAGCATGACCTCGGCGTTGCCGTGGTCGGCGGTGACGAGCGCGACGCCGCCTGCTGCCTCGACCGCGGCCAGCACCCGGCCGAGGCAGCGGTCGGATGTCTCGACCGCCGCGACCGCAGCCGGGATGGAGCCCGTGTGGCCGACCATGTCCGGGTTCGCGAAGTTGACGATCCCGAACCGGTAGCCGTCGCCGACGGCCGCAGAGAAGCGCTCGGCGACCTCGGGTGCCGACATCTCCGGCTTCTCGTCGTAGGTGCCGACGTCGCGCGGGGACGGCACGAGGATCCGCTCCTCGCCCGGCCACGCCGCCTCGCGGCCCCCGTTGAAGAAGTAGGTGACGTGGGCGTACTTCTCCGTCTCGGCGCAGTGGAGCTGGCGGGCGCCGTGCCCGGCCAGCACCTCGGCCAGCGTGTTCGGCACCTCTCGCTCCTCGAAGACGACGGGGCAGTCGAGGTCGTCGCGGTACCGTGTCATCGTCGTCAGGTCGACCCCGGCCTCGAGCAGCTTCTGCGAGAGCTGGCGCGCGCGATCGGGGCGGAAGTTGAAGAAGATCGCGCTGTCGCCCGGCTCGATCCCCGGCCTCCCCTCGAAGTGGACGGGCTCGACGAACTCGTCCGTGATGCCGGCGTCGTACTGCTGCTGCACGTACGCCACGGGCTCCGTCCCCGTCACCGGGCTCGAGCGGACGACGGCGTCGAACGCGCGCTCCGTGCGCTCCCAGCGCTGGTCCCGGTCCATCGCGTAGTAGCGGCCCGAGACGGAGGCGATCCGCTCCTGCGGCAGCTCCGCGAGGTCGTGGACGGCCGCGTGCGGCGAGACGTCGCGTCCGTCGGTGAACGCGTGGATCCACGTCCTGTCCGGCGCGAAGCGGAGCAGCGCCTCGAGGTGGTCGACGTGCGAGTGGACGCCGCCGTGCGAGACCAGGCCGAGCAGGTGGACGGCCTTGCCCCGCTCGAACGCCCCGCGCAGCGCCGGGCTCGCGAAGAACGAGCCGTCCTCGATCGCCCGGTTCGCGCGCCTCAGGTCCTGGTAGAGGATCCGGCCGGAGCCGATCGTCAGGTGGCCGACCTCGGAGTTGCCCATCTGGCCCGCCGGCAGGCCGACCGCCTGCCCCGATGCCTGCAAGGAGGTGTGCGCCGACTCGGCCCAGAGGCGGTCGAACACCGGGGTGTCGGCGAGGGCGACGGCGTTGCCCGGCCCGGGCGAGGCGCAGCCCCACCCGTCCAGGACGACCAGGACGATCAGGCCGCTGCTCTGCAAATCGCCGCGAACGACTCGACCTCGAGGGACGCGCCGCCGACGAGCGCCCCGTCGACGTCGGGCTGGGCGAGCAGCTCTGCGGCGTTGTCGGGCTTCACCGAGCCGCCGTAGAGGATCGGCACGTCGACGATGCCGCGCAGGAACGCGTGCGCCTCCTGGGCCAGCTCGGGCGTGGCCGTCCTGCCCGTGCCGATCGCCCAGACGGGCTCGTAGGCGAGGACGAGCTGCTCGTGCGCCTCGAGGACGCTCGCTTGCCGGCGCAGCACCTCCTCGGTCCGGCCGGCCTCCCGCTCGTCCTCGGTCTCGCCGACGCAGGCGATCACCCAGAGCCCCGCTTCGAGGGCCGCCGCGGCGCGGCGGGCGACGCCCTCGTCGGTCTCGCCGAAGAGCTGCCGGCGCTCGGAGTGGCCGACGATCGCGCCGTAGACGCCGAGCTCGAACAGCATCGGCGCGGAGACCTCGCCCGTGAACGCGCCCTCCACCTCCCAGTGGACGTTCTGCGCCGCGACCGCGATGTCGGTTCCGGCGAGCGCCTGGACGGCTGCGCTCAGCGACGGGAACGGCGGGCAGACCGCGACGTCGACGCCGTCGATCCACTCCAGCTGGTCACGGAGCCCGCGGCAGAAGCCGGCGGTCTCCTCCGGGCCCTTGTGCATCTTCCAGTTGCCAGCGATCAGCATCGCTGGATCCTATGCAGGCGGGATCGCGGCCACTCCGGGGAGCTCCTTGCCTTCCAGCAGCTCGAGCGACGCGCCGCCGCCGGTCGAGACCCAGTCGATCCGCCCGGCGAGGCCGGCCTCCTCGATCGCCCGGACGGAGTCGCCGCCGCCGACGACGGTATGGGCGGCAGCGCCGGCGACGGCCCGTGCGATCGCGAGCGTCCCCTCCCCGAAGCGCGGCCACTCGAACACGCCCATCGGCCCGTTCCAGAAGACCGTCCTCGCCGTCGCGATCCGCCCGGCATAGGCCTCTCGGGTCGCCGGCCCGATGTCGAGACCCAGCCAGCCCTCGGGCACCGCATCCGCTGGGACCACCTTCGACTCCGCGTCCGGCTCGAAGGCGCCGGCGGCAACCACGTCGGTGGGGAGCTCGACGTGAACTTCCAGCGGAGATTGCGCAGCAAGCTCCGCTGCCATCTTGCCCCCGACGAGGACGGCGTCGGCGCGCTCGGCGAGGCTGCGCAGGACGCCGATCTTGTCCTCGACCTTGGCGCCCCCGACGATCGCGACGAACGGACGCCCCGGGCCCTCGAGCAGCTTGCCGAGCTCGACCAGCTCGCGCTCGAGCAGCAGCCCGGCGTACGCGGGCAGCAGGTGGGCGACGCCCTCCGTCGACGCGTGCGCCCGGTGCGCCGACCCGAAGGCGTCGTTCACGTAGAGATCGGCCTGCGCGGCGAGCTCGCCCGCCAGCTCCGGGTCGTTCGCGGTCTCGCGGGGATCGAACCGCGTGTTCTCGAGCACGCGCAGCCGCTCCTCCCGCCCGAGCAGCTCGACGAGGCGCGCGGCGACCGGCGCGATCGCATAGGCCGGATCGGGCCCCTTCGGACGGCCGAGGTGCGAGCAGACGACGACCTCCGCCGCCCCCTCCTCGAGCAGGAGCTGCAGCGTCGGCAGCGCGGCGCGGATCCGGGTGTCGTCGGCGACCCGGCCGTCCTCCAGCGGGACGTTCAGGTCGGCGCGGACCAGGACCCGCCGGCCGCCGACGTCGGCCTCGCGGACCGAGCGCGGGAGCTGCACGCTACGCGGTTGCCGCCGCCGCCTCGACCGGGAGCGTCTCCCCGATCATGGCGATCAGGTCGACGAGCCGGCAGCTGTAGCCCCACTCGTTGTCGTACCAGCCGAACACCTTGACCAGATGCCCGTTCGCCATCGTCAGCTCGCTGTCGAAGATGCAGGAGTAGGGCGAGTGGACGATGTCGGTGGAGACGAGCGGGTCGTCCGCGAACTGGAGGTACTTGCCCAGCGCGCCCCCGGCCGCCTCGCGGAACGCGTCGTTGACCGCGTCGCGCGTGACCTCGTCGCGCAACTGCACGACGAGATCGGTGACCGAGCCGGTGGCGACCGGCGCGCGCACCGAGATCCCGTCCACCTTGCCCTGCAGGTCCGGGAGCACGAGCCCGATCGCCTTGGCGGCGCCCGTCGAGGTCGGAATCAGGTTGATCGCGGCAGCCCGCGCGCGACGCAGGTCCCTGTGCGGCATGTCCTGCAGGCCCTGATCCTGCGTGTAGGCGTGGATCGTCGTCATGAAGCCCTGCTCGATGCCGAAGGAGTCGTGCAGCACCTTCGCCAGCGGGGCGACGCAGTTCGTCGTGCACGAGGCGTTCGAGACGACGTGGTGCGCGGCCGCGTCGTACGCGTCGTCGTTGACACCGAGGACGAGGGTGATGTCCGGCTCGGTCGCCGGCGCCGAGATCACGACCTTCCTGGCCCCGGCGTCGAGGTGCTTCTGCGCTCCGGCGCGGTCGGTGAAGAGACCGGTCGACTCGAGCACGACGTCGACGCCGAGCTCGCCCCACGGCAGCGCCGCCGGGTCGCGCTCGGCCAGCATCTTGATCTCGAAGTCGCCGGCGCGGATCGAGCCGTCGCCGACCTCGACCTCCTCGCCCAGCGGGCCGAGCGTCGAGTCGTAGCGCAGCAGGTGCGCCATCGTCTTCGCGTCGCCGAGGTCGTTCGCCGCCACCACCTCGAAGTCGCCGCCCCGCCGGAGGTGCGCCCGGAAGAAGTTCCGGCCGATCCTGCCGAAGCCGTTGATGCCCACCCGTACCTTTGCCATGGTCTGCCCCCGTGTGTTCTCCGGTTTCACGTCGAGTTTAGTCCTGTCCCCGCGACCGGCCTTCAGTAGTCATCCGCACAGCGGCGGGCCGGAGGGGAAGCTCCGAGGACGACCCTCCCCTCCGGTTGCACCGCGCTCAGGACCGAGCCGGCAGACGGGGTCTGAATCCGCCGGCGGACGAGCGCAGACCCGCCGCCAACGAGTATGACCCATCGCAACGCCAAAAGCTACGCAGGTAGCGAACCTCGTTCTACGAGGGAAACGAGGCGTCCGAGGCGGCGGTGCGCGGCGGCTTTCGTCGCCGGTGGACGGCACTTCGCGGCGAGCTCGCGCAGCGTGGCCGAGGGGTAGCGCCGGCGGAGCTCGGCGATCTCCCGGAGCGGCGGCGCGAGGCGGGCGAGCCGCCCGTCTGCCTCCAACTCGCGGATCGCCGTGATCTGCCGGTGCGCGGCACGGCTCGCCCGGACGAGGTTGGCGTGGTCGGCGTTCGCGACCCGGTTGGCCCGCGCCCGGGCCTCGGCGACGACCGCGTGCTCGTCCAGCGCGAGCGCGGCATCCCCCGCCCCGGCCAGCGCCAGCATGTCGGCGACCGCCTCTGCGCTCTTGGCGTACACGGCCGTGTGCCGGGAACGCTCCTGGACGCGCAGGACGACGTCGTCCTCGGCCGCGACCGCGACGAGGAGATCGGCGCCCTCGCGGCCGCTGGTACGGATCTCCAGGTGCGGGGAGCGCGGCCCGCTGACGGAGCCGCCGCCGAGGAACGCCCCTCTGACGTAGGCGTGACGACAGCACGCGCGGCCGACGACGCGCTTCGGCGGGGCCGCGAGCGGGGCATGAGCATCCGAGAGCACACCCGCCTGGCACAGGACCGCCAGCGGGCGCTCGCCGCCGGGAACGTGGATCTGGTACCTGGTGGCCCGGTCGAAGGCGTGTCGGTTGTACGTGCGGATCTCCGCCTCGACGCCGAAGGCGCGCAGCAAGCCGAACGCGCGCCTGGCGACCGCCGCCTCCGCGACGTCCAGGTGGACGGAGAAGTCGCCGTGCCCGCGCAGATGGAGGCTTCCGGCGGTGTGGAAGAGGCCCGAGAGCTCGGCCAGGCGGTCGCACTCGCGCCGTGGCTCGACCGCTGCGAGCTCGCGCCTGACCTCGTCAGAGAGCGGCACCTTCGAGCTCCAGCAGCCGGCGCTTGTACTCGACCCCGAGCGAACCGTAGCCGCCGATCCCCCCGGCGGCGACGACGCGGTGGCACGGGAAGATCAGCGGCAGGCGGTTCTGCGAGCAGAACGCCCCGCCCGCTCGCGGCGCCCGGGGGCGGCCGGCCAGCGCCGCGAGCTCCCCGTAGGTGACCGTCTCCCCGTACGGCACCTCGCGCAGCGACCCGGCGATCGCGCGCTGCAGCGGCGTGCACCACTCCAGATCGACGGCGACGTCCTCGAAGCCGACGCGCTCGCCCTCGAAGTAGGCGGCGATCCGGCGCGCGAGTTCCGGCACGGATCCGTTGCGAACGCGTGCACCGGAACCCGCTAGCGTGATCGTCGGGGGGCCTGCGCCCCCCTCGAGGGGGGCTGCGCGCGTGAGCTCGAGCGCGTGCGTGGGCAGCTCGTGCCACACAGGGAGCCCGTCCGCGTCGAACCACAGCTCCCCCACGCCCCAGTCGCCGGCGGCGTAGCGGACGACCTGCATCGTCGCCACCATACAATCCCCGGCGTGAGCGCCCACGGCATCTTCCGGCCGCCCGTCCCGGCGAACGAGCCGGCCGCCGACTACGCACCGGGCTCGCCCGAGCGAGCCGAGCTGCAGCGGCGCCTCGCCGAGCTGGAGGCGGAGCGGCTCGACGTCCCGTGCGTGATCGGCGGCGAGGAGGTGCGCACCGGCGACACCGTCGAGGCGGTCATGCCGCACCGCAAGGAACACGCGCTCGCCGATGTCCACCAGGCGGGCCCGGCCGAGGTCGAGCGGGCGATCGAGGCGTCGGCCGCCGCATGGCACGACTGGTCGCGGACCCCCTGGGAGGAGCGCGCGGCGGTCTTCCTTCGCGCCGCCGAGCTGCTCGCCGGGCCCTGGCGGACGACGATGGTCGCGGCGACGATGCTCAACCAGTCGAAGACGGCGCACCAGGCCGAGATCGACGCCGCCGCCGAGCTGATCGACTTCTTCCGCTTCAACGTCGAGTTCATGACCCGCGTGTACTCGGAGCAGCCGGTGTCGTCGCCGGGCGTCTGGAACCGGCTGGAGTACCGGCCGCTGGAGGGGTTCGTGTTCGCCGTCAGCCCGTTCAACTTCACCGCGATCGGCGGCAACCTGACCAGCTCGCCGGCGCTGATGGGCAACACGGTCGTCTGGAAGCCCGCCTCGACCGCCGCGCTCTCCGCCCACTACACGATGCGCCTGTTCCAGGAGGCGGGGCTCCCGGACGGCGTCGTCAACCTCGTCTACGGCCGCGGCTCCGCGGTGGGCGATCCCGTGCTCGCCAGCCCGGACCTCGCCGGCATCCACTTCACCGGCTCCACCGCGGTGTTCCAGAGCATGTGGCAGACGGTCGGCGCGAACATCACGCGCTACCGGAACTACCCGCGCATCGTCGGCGAGACCGGCGGCAAGGACTTCATCGTCGCCCACCCATCGGCCGACGTCGACTCGCTCGCGACCGCGATCCTCCGCGGTTCCTTCGAGTACCAGGGCCAGAAGTGCTCCGCGGCCTCACGCGTCTACGCGCCGTCGAACCTGTGGCCGGACCTGCGCGAGCGCCTGGTCGAGGAGGTGGCCGCCCTGAAGGTCGGCGACGTCGCCGACTTCGGGAACTTCATGGGCGCGGTGATCGACTCGGGGTCGTTCGCCACGCAGAAGGAGGCGATCGAGGAGGCCCGCGGACACGGCGACTCCGAGGTCGTCGTCGGCGGCGACTACGACGACAGCGAGGGCTTCTTCGTGCGGCCGACCGTGATCGAGACGCGCGATCCCGGCTTCCGGCTCCTCCGCGACGAGCTGTTCGGGCCGGTCGTCACCGCCTACGTCTATCCGGAGGGCGAGTACGAGGAGACGCTCGACCTCGTCGACACGACCGCCCCGTACGGCCTGACCGGCGCCGTCTTCGCCCGCGACCGCGCGGCGATCGAGCTCGCCGGCGAGAAGCTCCAGTACGCGGCGGGCAACTTCTACGTCAACGACAAGCCGACGGGCGCGGTCGTGGGCCAGCAGCCCTTCGGCGGCGCGCGCGCCTCGGGCACGAACGACAAGGCCGGCTCGATGTGGAACCTGATCCGCTGGGTCTCGCCGCGCACGATCAAGGAGACGTTCGTCCCGCCCACGGACTACCGCTACCCGTTCCTGGCGCCCGACCAGGCTTAACGCAGTTCTAACCGAGCGCTTACACGCTCTCATGCTCCTCTAACACGCGCGTCCTAGGGTGAGGCGATGCGCCTCCTCGCACTCGCCGCCGGCTGGCTCACGATCCTCGTGCTCGTGCTGCCGAAGAGCTTCTAGCGTCCAGGCCGACTCGCCGTGAATGCCCACGCGGTCGCTCCGGCGCTCTCGCCGTCGCTGGCGAAGACGACGACGGTGTGGCGGCCCGGGTCGAGCGCGGGGTCGAAGTTCGCGAACAGCGTCGCGTTGCCGGCAGTGCCGACGACCTTCGGGTTCTCGGTGTGACCGTCGAGGTACATCACGCTGACGCCGCTGCCCCCGGGCCCGGTGACCGCGGCGCCGATCTGGGCGACCGGTCCGCGGCTGCCGGGCTGCGGGCCGAGCACCTTGATGTGCACCGGGCTGCCGAGCTCGAGCTTCCACTTCGTGCCCTCGAGCCTGAGCGGGACCGCGTAGACCGCGCGCTTCCCGTTCTTGCGCCCGTCGATCGCGACCACGCCGAACTCGGGGGTGATCCGCTCGGAGACGATCACCTTCGCCTGCCGGAAGGACCCGAGGCTGTCGGCGAGCCTGCCGCCGGCGCCGCTCCTGAACGCGTGCAGCGTCGGCCCCAGACGTTGCCTCGAGGCCGTCGAGAGCATGTCCCACAGGGCGTCCGTCCTCCCGCCCGCGGCCGCGGCGAGCAACCCGTTGACGGCCTCCTTCCCGGGATCGGCGGCGGCGGTCGTCGTGGGAGCGACCGTGGTCGTCTGCGCGCTCTGCTTCCCGCCGCCGCAGCCGGCCAGGGCGAGCACGACGACCAGCGGAACGAGGCGGCGCACGTGTCGATGTTAGGCCCGGCCGGCCTTGTGCAGCTGGGCGTAGATCGATCGCGCGGTCTTCGCGGGCACGCCGGGAACGCCCTCCAGCTCCTCCTGGGTCGCCTCCAGGAGCCGCTCGGCGGAGCCGAAGTGCCGCAGCAGAGCCCGGCGGCGCACCGGCCCGATCCCCGGGAGCTCGTCGAGGATCGACCCGCGCGCCTTCGCGTCGCGCCGCTGCCGGTGGAAGCCGAGCGCGAACCGGTGCGCCTCGTCCCGGATCCGCTGGAGCAGCTGGAGCCCCGGCGAGTCGCGGCCGAGCACGATCGGCTCGGCGCGGCCGGGGACGAACACCTCTTCCTCCTTCTTGGCCAGGGCGATGACGGCGACGCGCGGCAGGTCGAACGCCTGCATAGCCGCCAGCGCCGCCGACAGCTGGCCCTTGCCGCCGTCGATGACGACCAGGTTCGGCATGGCACCGAACGACTCGTCGTAGTCGGCGGCCGTCTGGTCGGCCAGGCGCGCAAACCGCCGCGTCACCACCTCCGCCATCGCCGCGAAGTCGTCCGGGCCGTCGAGCCGCTGCACGCCGAACTTCCGGTAGTGCGCCTTCTTCGCGACCGCGTCCTGGAAGACGACCATCGACCCGACGGGGGAATCGGCCTGGATGTTGGAGATGTCGTAGCACTCGATCCGCAGCGGCAGGCTCTCCAGGTTGAGCGCCTCCCGGAGCTCCTCGAGCGCCTCGACCCGGCGCAGGCGCCGCTGCTCCGACTGGAGCAGGTCCGACTCGAGCGCGACGCGCGCGTTCTGGTCGGCGAGGTCCTGGAGCCGCCGCTTCTCGCCGCGCGCGGGCGTGCGCACCTCGACCCGCGAGCCGCGCCGGTCGGAGAGGAACTGCTCGAGCGCGGCCGTGTCGCCGGAGCCCGGCGGGACGACCAGCTGCGGCGGGATGCTCGGGGCCGAGCCGTAGTACTCGAGGCAGAACGCCTCCAGGACCGCGGCCGTGTCGCGTCCCTCCACGTTCTCGAGGTGGAAGCCGTAGCGGTCGACGAGCTTCCCGTCGCGCAGCGGGAAGATCTGCACCGCCGCACTGCCGCCGCCGACCGCGATCCCGATCACGTCGACCGTGCCGACCGAGCGCCGGTCGGCCGCCTGCCGCTCGGCCAGGTGCCTGATCGCGAAGAGCCGGTTGCGGTAGCGAGCCGCGTCCTCGAACCGCTCGTCCACCGCCGCCGCCTGCATGCGACGCTCGAGGTCGCGCAGGATCGGCCTCGTCTCGCCCGAGAGGAACTCGATCACGCCGTCGATCAGCTGCCGGTACGCGTCCTTGTCGATATAGCCGACGCACGGCGCCTTGCAGCGCTCGATGTGGTAGTCGAGGCACGGGATCCCGGAGTGGCGGCCGGGCTTCGGGCCCTCGCACGGCCGGTACTGGAAGACGCGGTTGAGCACGTCCAGCGTCTCGCGCACCTTCTTCGCGTTCGCGTACGGGCCGAAGTAGACGACCCCGCGCCGGTGCCGCTCGCGTGTGAACATCACGCGCGGGTAGTCGTCCTCGACCGTGACGGCGATGTACGGGAACGACTTGTCGTCGCGCAGGCGGATGTTGAACGGCGGCCGGTGCCGCTTGACCAGGTTCTGCTCGACGTGCAGCGCCTCCGCCTCGTTCCCGGTCACGATCACCTCGACGTCGGCGACCATCGCCGGGAGGCGGCCGAGCTGCGGCCGCCCGTCGCCGCCCTGCTGGAAGTAGGAGCGCACCCGCGGGCGCAGCGACTTCGCCTTGCCGATGTACAGGACGCGGCCGCTGGCGTCCCGGAAGAGGTACACGCCGGGCTTCGCCGGCAGGCGCTTCAGCTGTTCTTCGATGCGTTGGTCCACCCGATGGTCAGGCTATCGTGGCGGCGATGAGGCGCCTGCTCGCCGCGGCCGCCGCCGCGACTGCGCTGCTGGTCGCGCCCGCGGCCTCTGCCGGCGGCCCGTCCCTGATCGTCGGCGCCGCCGAGGACAACGTCAAGGCGGGGACGCTGACGGAGGCGAAGGCACAGCTCGACCTGCTGAAGCTCGCAGGTCTCGACGCGGTCCGGGTCACGTCGATCTGGGACCCGGCCAATCCGGACCCGAGCGCCACCGAGGTCGCCGAGCTGAACAACCTGACCGCCGCGGCCAAGCTGGACGGCCTCGACGTGTTCGTCTCCGTCTACAACTTCGGCAGCCGGACGACGCCGCTGACTTCGGCCGACCAGGCGAGCTTCGCGAACCACGCGGTCGCCCTCGCGCGCGCTGTCCCCGACCTGAAGAACTTCATCATCGGCAACGAGCCGAACCTGAACCGCTTCTGGCTGCCGCAGTTCAACCCGGACGGATCGGATGCCGCCGCCCCCGCCTACCTCTCGTTGCTCGCCAAGACCTACACGGCGCTGAAGGAGCTCGACCCGGAGATCACGGTCTTCGGCGGCGCGATCTCGCCGCGCGGCATCGACCGGCCGGGCACGGGCCGCGACACGCACTCGCCGACGGCGTTCATCCAGGATCTCGGCGCCGCCTACCGTGCCAGCGGCCTGACCGGCCCGGTGATGGACGCGCTCGCCATCCACCCGTACCCGGAGAACTCGACGATCGCGCCGACCTTCGCGCACCCGAACACGACCCCGATCGGCATCGCCGACTACGCGAAGCTCGTCGGCCTGCTGACCAAGGCGTTCGAGGGCACCGGCCAGCCGGGCGCGACGCTGCCCATCCTCTACGCCGAGTACGGCGTCGAGACCCAGATCCCGGCGGCGAAGGCGTCCGAGTACACGGGCACCGAGCCGGCGACGATCAAGCCAGTCCCCGAGTCGACGCAGGCGTCCTACTACCGGCAGGCGATGGCGATGACGTTCTGCCAGCCCAACGTCGTGGGCATCCTGATCTTCCACGCCTTCGACGAGACCGCGCTCGACCGGTTCCAGTCCGGCCTGTACTACCCGGACGAGACGCCGAAGTCGAGCCTCGCCACCGTCCGCAGCTCCGCCCGCGACGTGCACGGCGGGGTGATCGCACGCTGCGACGGCCTCGAGCTGACCCCGAAGGCGAAGGTCGCCTATCCCCGGCTGCGCTCGATCGCCGCCGGCACCGCGGCGATCGGCGTCACCTGCGACATCGACTGCACGGTCTACGCCCGCCTGGAGAAGCTGCCGCGTCACTCGACCACGCTGGTCGCCCGGGGCTTCGGCAAGGTCAGGGTGCGGACCGTCGTCAAGTTCCGCAAGACGCGTCTCGCTCCGGGCCGGTACCGCTTTACCGTGAGCCTCGGAGCGCCGGTCAACCACGGCGAGCCGCTCGCGGTCGCGAGCAACCCGCTGATAGTCCGTTAGGCCTATTCACTTCTCCGATCCGGCGCACTAGAGTCCCGCGCCGATCCCCCGACGGCTTCGGCCGATCTTTCGATGCGTCTACCACCCGTGCTCATCGCCGTGCTCGGCGCCGCGCTGGTCGCGGCCGCGCCCGTCGGCTCGGCGCCCTCCGCGCCGGCCAAGCCGAGACGCCTCCTGGTCGGCGCGGCGGAGGACGCGGCGAAGGGCGGCGGGGCCGACGTCGCCGCGGCGAAGATGAGCCTCGCGAGCCGCGCCGGCCTCGACACGATCCGAGTGACGTCGATCTGGCACCCGGGCGAGCGGAGCATCGACGACGACGAGGTCGCCATGCTCCAGGGAGTCGCCGACGCGGCGGTCGCGAACGGCATCCGCGTGATCGTCTCCGTCTACCCGTACGGGTCGACGACCACTCCGCAGTACGCGACCACGCGCGCGCAGTTCGCGGCGTATGCCGCGTCGATCCCGCTCCTCGTTCCCTCGATCCGCTACGTGATCGTCGGCAACGAGCCCAACCTCAACCGCTTCTGGATGCCCCAGTTCACGAAGCGTGGCCTGGACGCGGCGGCCTCGTCGTACCTCGGACTGCTCGCCCAGACCTACGACGCGATCAAGGCAGCCGCGCCGAAGACGATCGTGATCGGCGGCTCGCTTGCGCCGCGTGGCGGCGACGACCCGAAGGCGCTCCGGCCGACGCACTCGCCGACGCGGTTCATCCTCGACCTCGGCGCGGCCTACCGCCGCAGCCACCGGACGAGGCCGGTGATGGACTGGTTCTCCATCCACCCGTACCTCGAGCGCTCGAGCATCCCGCCGACGTTCGCGCACCCGAGGTCGACGGCGATCTCGCTCGCCGACTACGACAAGCTGGTCGGCCTTCTCGGGCAGGCCTTCGACGGCACGCGCCAGCGCGGCTCGACCCTGCCGATCTTCTACGACGAGTTCGGGGTCCAGACGAAGCAGCCCGACGACAAGCGGCAGCTCTACTCGAACCAGGAGATGGCGTCTGCCGGCGACGCGGTCGACGAGCGGACGCAGGGGCGCTACTACCGCGAGGCGCTGCAGCTGGCCGCGTGCCAGCCGAACGTGGTGGGGCTCCTCTTCTTCCACGTCTCCGACGAGGCCGACCTCGACCGCTGGCAGTCGGGCGTCTACTACGCCGACGACACGCCCAAGTCGGACCTCGAGCCAGTTCGGGCGGCGGCGCTGGCCGCGCGGGCGGGGCGGCTGGTCAGGAGCTGCGGCCGCTAACGTTCGCCGCGTGGACACGGGCCAGTACGTCGCCTACACGCTCTTCCGGGTCGAGCCTGCGTGGCGGCGGCTCCCGGTCGAGGAGCGGGCGGCCGGTAAGGACGCCTTCGCGGACGTGGTCGAGTCGTGGTCGGAGCGCATGGCCGGTCTGCGCGCGTACTCCTGCACCGGCGTCCGCCCCGACTGCGACTTCTTCCTCTGGAAGATCACCGAGCGCTACGCCGACCTCGGCGAGCTCGGCGCCGAGCTGAACGCGACCCCGCTCGCCGGCTGGCTGGAGACGCCGTACTCGTACCTGGCGACGACGAAGGCCTCCCAGTACACGAGCGCCCGCAAGCCGCGCAGGATCACGCCGCACGACCAGCCGTACCTGGTCGTCTACCCGTTCGTGAAGGTGCGACCCTGGTACGCGCTGCCGGAGGACGAGCGGCAGCGCGCGATGGACGAGCACATCCGCATCGGCCGCGAGGAGTTCCCCGGGATCCACAACCACACGACGTACTCGTTCGGGATCGACGACCAGGAGTTCATGACGGCGTTCGAGTGCGACGAGCCCGCCGACTTCATGCACCTGATGCTCCGCCTGCGCGACAGCGAGGCGAGCCGCTACACCGAGCGCGACACGCCGATCTTCGTCGGGCAGCTGACCGACATCCGCGCCGCGCTCGACGCCCTGGACGGCGCCGCTGCGCGTATCGAGGCCTAAGGTCCGACCGGGCGGCCCTCCAGCCAGATCTCTCCTGGCCGTGGCAGTTCCCCGCGCGGAGCGCGAGCGAGCGGCCGGGCTCTGCCCGGCCTGCGAAGCGATCCAGCTCAGCGGAGCGGCCGGGCTCGGCCCGGCCTGCGAAGCGACCTAGCTCAAGGTGTGCTGATCGCGCCAGGTTCGCCAGAGCGCGAAGATGCCTGCGGCGAGCACGAGGACGAACGCGACCGCATCGAGGCCGGTCTCGTCGATGAAGGAGATCGCCGCGATGTCGAGGACGATCAGCGCCGCAGCGCCGTAGAAGGCGGCCCGCGCCCGGGCGGGCCAGAGGTCGATCTCGCTCCGGTGCTCCCGCCAGAGCAGGAACAGGAAAAACGCGATCGCCAGCAGGAAGGCGATCTTGGCGATCACGTACAGCGCGTTCAGCGTGGCCTGCAGGCGAAGCGCCACGATCACGATCGAGACGGCCACCAGGATCGCGAACCCGCGAACGGTCGGGTTGACCCGCCCCATGCCGATCAGGCTAGCTCATGCGGATGAGAGGACTTGAACCTCCACGAGCCGAAGCCCACACGGACCTGAACCGTGCGCGTCTACCAATTCCGCCACATCCGCGCGGTCGGACAGTCTAGCCGCGACCCGGGCGCGCTCAGCGAGCGACGCGATAGCGCAGGTGGGCCACGCCCGGGGCGTCGACGACTCCCAGCTGCTCGACCTCGATGCCGGCGCCGGCGAGGTCGTCGAGGAGCCGGGTGCCCCCGCCGAGCAGCACCGGCGCGACGGACAACGTCAGCTCGTCCACAAGCCCGGCGGCCAGCGACTGCTGCACGACGGAGGCGCCTCCTGCCACCGAGACGTCCTTCCCGCCCGCCGCCTCGAAGGCGCGTGAGAACGCGGCCTCGATCCCGTCGGTGGCGAAGAAGAACGTCGTCCCGCCCTTCAGCTCCAGCGGCTCGCGTGGGTGGTGCGTGAGGACGAAGACCGGAACGTGGAAGGGCGGGTCGTCGCCCCACCAGCCGTTCCAGGGATCCTCGCCCCACGGCCCGGGACCGCCTCCGAACATGTTGCGCCCCATGACGACCGCGCCGAGGTTCGCGAGCGTCTCTTCGATCACGGCCGTGCTCGCGTTCTCCTCGCCGCCCTCGAGGCCGTGCGGCCGCCGCCAGGCGGCGAGCTCGAACGCCCACTCGTGCAGGCGCTCGCCGCCCACTCCCAGCGGGTGCTCGACGGTTGGATCCGGACCGGCCACGAAGCCGTCCACCGAAACGCTGATCGCGACGCGTACCTTGCCCATCCTGCCTCCTTCGACGATGTCTACCCCTACGACCGGGCGGCGGATCCGATCTCATCGGTGCGGGTAGCCTGCACCGGTCGACGTCCCCGGACCGAGGAGCGATCGTGATCGAGGAAGGAAGCGAAGCGCCCGACTTCGAGCTGACGGCCGACGACGGCTCGACGGTCAGGCTCTCGGAGCTGCGAGGCAAGCCCGTCGTCCTCTACTTCTATCCCAAGGACGACACCCCCGGCTGTACGAAGCAGGCATGCGGGATCCGCGACGCCTGGCACGCGTTCCGGGAGACGGGCGCCGAGGTGTTCGGCATCAGCCCGGACGGCGAGCAGTCGCACGCGAAGTTCAGGTCGAAGTACGGCCTTCCGTTCACGCTGCTCGCCGACCCCGGTCACGAGCTGACGGAGCGATACGGCTTCTGGGTGCAGAAGAGCTTCGCCGGGAAGAAGTACATGGGCGTCGAGCGCTCCACCGTGGTCGTCGGCGCAGACGGCACGGTCACGAAGGTCCTCCGTCGCGTCAAGCCGAACGCCCACGCCGAGCAGGTGCTCGACGCGCTCGGCAGCAGCTAGCCTTTCCGGCTCGATGCGCGGGGTCCTGATCGCCGCTGCGGCCCTCGCCGCTCTCGTTCTCGCCCCCGTCGCGTCGCCCTCCCGCGGAGACGGCCTCGTCGAGGTCGTCGCCACCCTCGACGCGCCGCCGCTCGCCGGCGCGATCGCGCACAGCCGTGTCCTCAGCGGCCGGGTGAGGGCGCAGCGCCTCGATCTCCGGTCGCCGACGAGCGCCGGCTACCTCGCGTCGCTGGCGACTGCCCAGCGCACGCTCGCCGGCCGCATCGCCACGACGATCCCGCGCGCCCGCGTCACCTGGCGCTACCAGGTCGTCCTGGACGGGCTCGCCGTCCTCCTCCCCCGCTCCGAGCTCGGCCGCCTGGCCGAGACGCCGGGGGTCGCCCAGGTGTGGCCGAACGTCGTCTACCGGCCATTGCTCGACCGCAGCCCGCAGCTGATCGGGGCGGACCAGATGTGGAACGCGCCCTCGTTCAGCACCGCCGGGAACGGGATCAAGATCGGGATCATCGACGACGGCATCGACCAGGCTCACCCCTTCTTCAACCCCGCGGGCTACACGATGCCGCCCGGCTTTCCGAAGGGAAACGCCTCGTACACGACTGCGAAGGTGATCGCCGCCCGCGTCTTCCCGGCTCCCGAGACGACGTGGAAGTACGCGAAGCTGCCCTTCGATCCGCAGCAATCCGAGCACGCCACGCACGTCGCGGGGATAGCGGCCGGGAACTTCTCCCCGAATGCGATCGCCGGCCGCGGCCCGCTCAGCGGCGTCGCGCCACGGGCCTACCTCGGCAACTACAAGGTGCTCACCTACCCGACCGAGAACTTCGGGCTGAACGGGAACGCCCCCGAGATCGCGGCGGGCGTCGAGGCCGCGGTCAAGGACGGCATGAACGTGATCAACCTGTCGCTCGGCGAAGCCGAGATCGACCCGGCTCGCGACCTCGTCGTCGCGGCGATCGACGCCGCCGCAGACGCCGGCGTCGTCCCGGTGATCGCCGCCGGCAACGACTTCGAGGACTTCGGCCTCGGCAGCGTCTCCTCGCCCGGCAGCGCCGCGAAGGCGATCACGGCCGCGGCGGTGACGAAGCAGCTCGCGATCGCCTCCTTCTCGAGCGGCGGACCGACGCCGGTCTCGCTGGGGATGAAGCCGGACGTCGCCGCGCCCGGCGTCGACATCACCTCCTCGGTCCCGCCGCGCGAGGGAACCTGGGCGTCGTTCAGCGGAACCAGCATGGCGACGCCCCACGTCGCCGGCGCTGTCGCCCTCCTGCTCCAGCGGCACCCGGACTGGACGGTCGCCCAGGTCAAGTCGGCACTCGTGCTCACCGGCAAGCCGGTTCCCTCGGCCGGGAACGAGCTCCCGACCACCCGCGAGGGCGGCGGGCTCGTCCAGATCCCTGCCGCGAACACGCCGTTGATCTTCGCCAGCCCCACCGATCTCTCGTTCGGCCTCCTCCAGACGGGCTCGAGCGCCTCGCGCGCGGTCGCGCTCACCGACGCCGGCGGCGGCGCCGGCACCTGGGCGGCTTCGGTCGTCCTCCAGGGAATCCCGAAAGGCGCAACCGTGGGCGTCCCGCCGTCGGTCACGGTCCCGGGCCAGCTCGACGTCACGGCGTCGGCGACGGCTGCGGCGCCCGAGGCCGACGTCACCGGCTTCGTCGTCCTGACCGCGGGCACCGCGATCCGGCGGATACCGTTCTGGTTCCGGGTCGAGAGCCCCAAGCTGGCGAGCGAGCCGCACGGCACCCTGCGGGTGACGGGCATCTACAAGGGCCAGCTGCGCGGCAAGAAGTCGCTCGTCAGCTCGTACCGCTACCCCGCCGATCCCCACTCGGTCCCGGGGGCTGCGGGGCCGGAGCAGGTCTTCCGCTTCAGGGTCACACGACCGATCGCGAACTTCGGCGCCGTCGTGCTCTCGAGCGCCTCGGGTGACCGCTTCCGTCCGTCACCGCGGGTCGTCGTCGCGGGTGACGAGAACCGCCTGACCGGCAACGCCGGCCTTCCGCTCGTGATCAACCCGTACCTCGACTCGTTCGGGGCACCACGCCCGGTGGCAGGCGCGATCCGGCCCGGCCCTGGCTTCTACGACATCGTCTTCGACACGTCGGCGGTGGTCACGCCGGGGGGCGGCCGGCCGGGCGCGTTCACCTTCCGCTTCTGGGTCGACGACGTCACGGCCCCGCGGGTACGGCTGCTGACGCCGGTGGCGAAAGCGGGCTCCAGGCTGGGGCTCAGCGTCACCGACGCGGGGTCGGGCGTGGATCCGAGGTCGCTCGTGGCGACGATCGACGGCAAGGCGGTCGACGCGAGCTTCTCGGCGGGCCGGGCGACCGTCGGGCTGACCGCCGTCGCCCCCGGCAGGCACAGGCTCGTTCTTCGCGTCTCCGATTACCAGGAGCTGAAGAACATGGAGAACGTGCCGCGGATCCTGCCGAACACGAGGACCTTCGCCGCGAGCTTCCGCGTCCGCTAGCGGCGCGGCTCCTGCTCTTCGATCGTCGGCAGGCGCTCGAGGTCGCGCTGCACGCTCGCCGCGAACTCGTCGCTCTCCTCGCGGATCAGGCGGAGCTGGGCCTTCTGGGCCGCGCGGGCACGCTTCTGGCGCGACCGCGTCCCGACGCGCTCCGAGAGCCGCGGCCACTCCGCGGCCGCGAGCACGACCACCGCCGCCGCGAGCAGGGCGATGAAGAGCCAGCTCACCCGACGCATTGTAGACGCCACCCTCAACCCGCGACCGGCGAGAGCCGATACCGAATTCATGGTCCCGATGCTCGCCACCGCCTACGCCCTGTTCTGGATCGCGCTGCTGCGGGCGCTGCTCGTCCGGGCGCGGATGGTGGCGCCGCTCTGCGCGCGCTGCGGCCTCAAGTACGAGCGCGAGTTCCTCGGCGAGCGGGTCTGCCGCTGCGAGCGGTCCTAGGCTACGCCGTTCCGCTGACCGGCTCGTCCTCGAGCTCCCGGTCGGCGAGCTTGGTCTCGAACGAGCGGCGGAGATCCTCGCCGGACACCTCGAGGTCGTAGCGGGGTCGCCGCGGCTCGAGCTTGACGATCCGCACCTCCGATTCGCGGGTGCCGTGGCACCGCGCATACGCCTCGGCCTCGGTCAGTGGCCGCAGTCGCTGCCTGCGGATCATGCGCCGATCCTAACGGCGGCGCGGCGGCCGGGCCACTTGCGCACCTGCTCTTGCATTTCCGGCGTAGTCGATCTATGTCTTGACATAGGAGTAGAGCAGGGCCTGCCCGGGCGCCCTGCCGGGAGAGATCGGGAGAGGGAACCTGCGCGGAGCCCGCCGGAGCGCCGGTGGGGGCGGACGAGACTCGACGAAGGTGGTCGGCGTCCCGCGGGCCCGCGCAATCGCGGAAAACCGGCGATCACTTCCCCCGGGCGGGTGAGGTGAGCCGGCCGATCGGCGACGACAAAGCAAGGGAAGCATCGGGGGCGAGCTGATGGAGCGTCTGGCGGGTGGGAGAGGCAAGATCCCGCCAGGCCGCAGGCCCGCCCCCAGCAACATTTTCACAGCCGAGGCGGATGCTCCTGCTTCGATCGTCCTGCCCGGGAGCGTGCGAGAAGCTCCCCGGGCCGGACTCGAACCAACAAGTCTTTGGTTCTCGTGGCGAAGACCCGCATGAAACAGAGCCGGGCAGCTTGGCGGCCGGATGGCTGGCGAGTTGCCCGGCTCCCGGTTGCTCTCGGCCGTCACGCTGCCATCCTTGAGTCTCGACGCTCATAAAGTCCGCTATTTGCGTACTTTATGACCGCAGTTTGCGACCTCGGTTGCCGCGACCATGGGTACCAGCAGGAAGAATCCGTGCGTTCGGATTGGTGAGCGGCGTTCGCCCCCGGGGAGGCGGGTGTATGCCGGTACCCGCCCTCCAGCCGCCCAGCGGCCGGAGCAGCTTGTTTCGGTGTTGATCTCGAGTGGGGGAATGAGGAGGGAGCCGCAGAGTGAAACTCACACTGAAGCTAGCGGTCCTCGCGGTCATCGGCTTGCTGCTGTGCAGCGTGCCTGCAGCGTCGACTCAGACAGGTCAGCCGGCGCCGCCGTGCACCGGCGGCGCATCCTCGATCAGCCTCGGCGAACCCCCGGTGACCACCTGGTATCCAGCCGGCTGCGCCCACCCGTGAGGCAGGACCCCAACCGCTGCCGGTCTCCGATGATCGCCAAAGGCCGGTGACGTCTAGGTCACCGAGATCGTGTGGGAGGTCGGTGGCCAGTTCCCGTCGGGGAGCAAGCCGACGGCAGGTGGTTCAGAGTCCAAGGGCACGATCCACGGTCGCTTGGTCGATCCCGTCGACCTCGACGAGCTTCTCGCGCGAGCGTTGACCGCGGACGATCACCACGCGCGACGGGGCGACGGCCAAGCGCTCAGCCAGCAGTCGACACAGCGCGCGATTTGCGCGCCCCTCGTGGGCCGGTGCCGCCACCCGCACGAGAAGCACCCCCTCCAGGACTCCAACGACCTCGTCGCGGTGGGCGCCTGCCCGCACTCGGATCGAGATCTTCGACGTGCTCATGCCTCGCATGATCGCGTCAGCGAGCGGCGGGCAGAGCCGTGGTGGCCCCGGCAGGTGACGAACCGCCTCTCTCAGCGGCGGAGGTGGCCGAGCTCCTGGCCGTCCCCGTCTCGTGGGTTCGGAGACCACCCGGCCGGCGCCGCCGCTACCTCCACGCGTCGCGGACGCAGTACCGGACGCTGCCGAGCTCGCAGAAACGAGAGTCTTCGGACGATCGATGCTGGTATGAAATCCGGTACCAAGAGAGAGGACGCCTCGTCGGCGTCCTCTCGATTCATACGATATGCAGGTGTTTCGCGACTCCCCGGGTTGGACTCGAACCAACAACCCTCCGGTTAACAGCCGGATGCTCTGCCAATTGAGCTACCGGGGAACGGCTGCCGAACTCGGCTTCGGCATGGTAGCGGAGGCGTTCTAGACCAGAGCCTCGCGCAGCCCGGCGGCGGCCCGTTCCGGGTCCGGCGCGTCGCCGATCGCCCGGACGACGGCGACTCGCGTGGCGCCGGCAGCGACGACCTCCCGGATGTTCGTCTCGTCGATCCCGCCGATCGCGAACCAGGGCACGCGGGCGTGCTCGGCGGCGTAGCGGACGTACTCGAGCCCCACGGCGGGACGCCCTTCCTTCGTCGGCGTCTCGTAGACCGGGCCGACGCCGGCGTAGTCGGCGTCGGTCGTGTCCAGCTCGGCCGGGGCGTGCGTGGACTGGCCGACCCCGACGCCGAACGCGCGGGCTGCGCCGACCGGCAGGTCGTCCTGGCCGACGTGGACGTAGTCGGCTTCGGCCAGGCGGGCGAGATCGGGCCGGTCGTTGACCACCAGCGGGACGCCCAGCCGGCGGGTCAGCTCCCGCGTCAGCTGGAGCACCGCGAGCAGCGGGCCGTCGGCGAGCGTCCGTTCGCGGATCTGGACGATGTCCACCCCGCCCCGCACAGCTGCTTCGAGGAACGGCTCGAGGTCGGGACGCGCTGCGGTGATCAGATAGAGACGGCTATCCACCTGCGACGGGGCGGGCGACGACGAGCGCGTCGCCGTCCTCCAGGGCGACCTCGGCGTAGCGTCCACGCTCCACGGGCTCGCCGTTTCGCTCGACGAGCGCGTAGCGGGCCGCCAGCCCGAGCCGGTCGAGCAGCGACTCGACCGTCTCCCCCGGCTTCGCCGCCTGCTCGCGGCCGTTGACGGTCACCGTCACGAACGTGCTGCGAGGCCGCCCGCGGGGCTCGAGGCCTCGGCGGTCTCGCGCTCCTGGATCAGGCCCGCGTGCCGCGCGGCGCGGCCGGCCTCGACCGCCAGCCGGAACGCCTCCGCCATCGCGGCGGGATCGTCGGCGCGCGCGATCGCGGTGTTCACCAGCACCGCGTCGGCGCCGAGCTCCATCGCCTCGGCCGCCTGGGAGGGAGCACCGAGCCCCGCGTCGACGACGACCGGCACCTCGGCCTGTTCGATCATGATCTCGATCGCGTGCCGCAGCTCGAGCCCGCGGCCGCTGCCGATCGGGGACGCGAGCGGCATGACCGCGGCGCAGCCGACCGCCTCCAGCTGCTTCTGCAGCACCGGGTCGGGGAAGACGTACGGGAGCACGGTGAAGCCCTCGTCGACGAGCTGCTCGGCCGCCTGCAGCGTGCCGAGCGGATCGGGCAGGAGCCAGCGCGGATCGGGGATCACCTCGAGCTTGATCCAGTCGGGCAGGCCGCCGGAGCGGGCCAGCCGGGCGATCCGCACGGCCTCCTCGGGCGTGGCCGACCCCGCCGTGTTCGGCAGCAGCGCGACCTGCTCGGGGAGATAGTCGGTGATCGCCTCCTCGACCGTGTCGAGGTCGATGCGACCGACCGCGACCGTCACCAGCTCGCAACCGGAGGCGATCACGGCGTCGCGCATCGCCTCGGGCGACGGGTACTTGCCGGTGCCGGTGATCAGCCGCGAGCGGAGCTCGCGATCGCCGATGACGAGCGGGTCGTTCACCGCGTTCCAGGGTAGCTAGGCCAGCCCGCCGACCGCCTCGCGAATGCGGGCGAGCGCGGCCTGCAGCTCCTTCGTCCGCTCCAGGTCCTCGGACCGCGCGAGCTCGCGGCGGAGACCGCGCTCCCGCAGCCTGAGGAGGAGCTCCTTGGCGGTGTCCTCGTCGATCTCGCCGTCGGCGGCCCTGGCGTCGAGCTCCGCCAGCATGCCGACCAGGTCGCGATCCTCGCTCTCGGCCGGGTCGAGCAGGTGCTCGCGCACGCGGCGATGCAGCTCGACGTCGAAGTGCTCCGGTGTCAGCGCGGCCAGCAGCGGCTTCAGCTCCGGGTGATCGGGATGAGCCACCACGCCCGCGAGCGCGTCCCGCTCCTGCCGGACGCCGGCCTCGAGCACCTTGGTCGACACGGCTCCCGAGCGCGAGCGTGCCGCCGGCGCGAGCCCGGCCTGCAGCTCGGCGGGCAGGCCGAGCCGGTCGGCGGCGAGCCGGATCGCATCCTGCCGTTCGGGCGAGTCGGGAAACGGAGCAAGGATCTCGCGGATGCGCTCGAAGGCCCGCTCGCGGTCGGGAAGCGTGCGTTCGACCTCGACCCGGACCCGGTACGGCAGGAATCCCTCGGCCGCCCGGAGCCGCTCCTCGAAGCCGCTCGGGTCGTCGGCGGGGTCCGTGCCGGGCGGAAGCGACACGACCTTGATCACGAACCCTCTCTCGATCGCGAGCTCCATGCCCCGGATCGTCGCGTCCTGCCCCGCGGCATCCGCGTCGAAGCACAGGAAGAGGTTCCTGGTCAGGTTCTTGATCTCGCCGAGCTGGCGCTCGGTCAGCGCCGTGCCCATTGCGGCGACGGCCGGCTCGAACCCGGCCTGGCGCAACGCGATCGCGTCCGGGTTGCCCTCGACCACCAGCGCCCGGTTCTGCTTCGCGATCGCCGCCTTGGCCAGGTCGAGCCCGTAGAGCAGGTCGCCCTTGCGGAAGAGGTCGCCCTCGGGGGAGTTGACGTACTTCGCGCGCAGCGGATCGTCCTCGTACAGCTGGCGCGCCTGGAAGCCGCGCACACGCCCGCGCGCGTCGGCGAGCGGGAAGAGCAGGCGCCTCGAGAAGTAGTCGTTCCCGCGCCTGTTGGTCAGGCCCGCTCCGGCGAGCTCGTCGGCGGTGAACCCCTGCTCGCCCGCGCCGCGGGTGAGAGCGGCCCCGCCTGGAGCGAGGCCGAGCCGGAACTCGCGGCAGATCTCCTCGCCCAGGCCCCGGCCGGCCAGGTACTCGCGCGCGAAGGCGCCGGCCTCCGACTCCCAGAGGTGGCGCTCGTAGAAGGCCGCAGCACGGTCGAGCAGCAGGAACAGCCGCTCGCGCCGCTTGCGCAGCCGGTCCTGCTCGGGCGAGGTCTCCTCGTACTCGAGACGGACGCCGAAGCGGTCGGCCAGCCACTCGATCGCGCCGACGAAGTCGACGTTCTCCTTCTTCTCGACGAAGGCGATCGCGTCGCCGCCCTCGCCGCAGCCGAAGCACTTGAAGGTGCCGCGGTCGGGCGAGACCCCGAAGCTCGGCGTCTTCTCCTGATGGAACGGACACAACCCCGTGTAGCGACTGCCCGACTTGCGCAGGCGGGTGTAGCCCTCGACGAGCGTGACGATGTCGGTCGCGGCTTTCACGGCCTCGACCGACGAGTCCTTGATCCGTGCCACCTAGTCCTCCAGGCGCTCAGCGTATGCGAGCGCGAACCGGTCGGTCATGCCGGCGACGTACTCCACGATCTCGTCGGGCGAGTCGCCGCGGTCGACCAGGTGAGCCACGATCCGCTGGATCGCCTCGTGCGCACGACGGTGCTCCGCGCGCGACGGCTCGGCCAGGTAGACGCGGTCGAACATGAAGTCCCGCAGCCGGTGCATCGCCCCGCCGATCTCCTCGCTCTGGCGGATGTCCCCCACCCCGGCCGACGTCTCTACCAGGTCGTGCACGAGCCGATCGATTCGCCGGCCTCCGCCCGGCCCCAGCAGCTCGATCTCCGCGCGTGGAAGGTCGGCCTCCTCCAGGAGCCCGTAACGGAGGGCATCGTCGATGTCGTGGTTGATGTAGGCGACCCGATCGACGAGGCGGACGATACGCCCCTCGAGGGTCTCCGGCTCGACCGGCCCGGTGTGCGTCAGGATCCCCTCGCAGACCTCGTGCGTCAGGTTGAGCCCGCGCGCGATCCGGTGCGACTGCTCGTTGTGGCGGAACCGGAGTCCGAAGCGCTCCCGTAGCGCCTCGTCCAGCGCGTCCTCGCCCGCGTGGCCGAACGGCGTGTGCCCGAGGTCGTGACCGAGCCCGATCGCCTCGGTCAGGTCTTCGTTCAGGCGAAGCGCGCGGGCCACCACCCGCGAGATCGCGGTCGTCTCCAGCGTGTGCGTCATTCGCGTGCGGTAGTGGTCGCCCTGGGGGTCGATGAAGACCTGCGTCTTTCCCTTCAGCCGCCGGAACGGCTTCGAGTGGACGATCCGGTCCCGGTCGAGCTGGAACGGCGTCCGCACGGCGCACGGCTCGTCCTCCCGCAGTCGTCCGCGCGTCTCGTACGACTTCAGGGCAAGCGGGGAAAGCCATGCCTCTTCGCGCTCGCGAATCAGCGTCTCGAAGACGTCACCAACTCTCCCTGCCAGCTCGGGCATCACGATTCAGACTAGTCGCCGACGCGGAGCGAGCCGCTTACGACCCGCCGCCGCTTCCAGTCCCCCGCCCAAGGGTGGGGAGCCTTCCCGCCGCCCTCGGAGGCGACGATACCGGTTTGCGGTCTGCGCGTACGCGACGGGTCCGCGACGAATGTGCACCGATTGTGCGATTGTGCGCAACACGCGTCGCTCCCCGCGATCGCCCGTCGAGGTCGCCTCAGAGGATGATCGGCACGGTGCCGCCGTCCGCGCTCCAGGCGGCGCCGGTCACGTATGACGCGCGATCCGAGCACAGGAAGACGATCACGGCGGCGATCTCCTCGGGCCGGGCGAGCCGACCGAGCGGGCGGCCGGCGCCGACCTTCGCCAGCACCTCGTCGCGGTCGCCGCCCTGCTGGTCTGCCAGGCCCCCTTCGCCGAGCCACGCGTCGGTCGCCGTCGGGCCGGGCGTGACCGCGTTGCAGCGGATGCCGTCCTTGGCGTACAGGTCGGCGACGAGCCGAGACAGGGAGAGCATCGCCGCCTTCGTCACCGAGTAGTGCGGCATCCCGGTCGACGGCCGCTTGGCCGCGGTCGAGGCGACGTTGACGATCACGCCCCCGCCGCGTTCCCGCATGGCCGGGAGCGCAGCGCGGATGGCACGGACGTGGCTCATCAGGTTGAGCTGCCAGTACGCGTCCCACTCGTCGTCCGGCACCTCGTCGAACCGGGCCTGACGCGCGACGCCGACGTTGTTGACGAGGCAGTCGATCGCACCCAGCTCGGCAAGCGCACGCTCGACCACGCGCTCGGGCTCACCGGGTACGCCGAGATCTGCCTCGACGTGCAGCGCTTCCCCGACATTCGGCGCCTCCCGCCGACCGGACGTGACGACGCGTGCGCCCTCCTCGGCGAGCATTCCCGCGACCGCGAGGCCGATGCCCGCGGTCGAGCCGGTGACGATGCAGCCGCGGTCGCGGAGGCCGAGATCCATGGGTCGCTAGCGTATCCGGGCATGACCACGATCCTGCTCGCGAGGCACGGGGAGACAGACTGGAACGCGGACCGACGGGTCCAGGGGCATTCGGACACGCCCCTCAACGACACCGGCCGCGCGCAAGCGCGGGCGCTCGCCGGCGAGCTTTCCGGAGTGCGGATCGACGCGGTCTACTCGAGCGACCTCATGCGGGCGCACGAGACCGCGCGGCTCGTGGCCGGGCCGCTCGGGCTCGAAGTGACCGCCATCCGCGACCTTCGCGAACGCCACTTCGGCACGTGGGAGGGCCTGACCGACCAGGAGATCTTCGCCCGCTTTCCGGAGGCGCGCGAAGGGCCGTGGGGCGACGGCGAGACCCGCGAGGAGATGGCCGAGCGCGTCCTGGCCGCGCTCCACCGCATCGCCGACGCGCATCCCGACAGCAGGGTCCTGGTCGTCTCGCACGGCGGCCCGCTGCGCGCCGTGCTGACGCACTGCGGCGTCGACGGCGTCGGCCGGATCCGGAACTGCCACGTCATCCGGGTCGAGATCGTGGGCGGCGTTCTGCGCGGAGTAGACTGAAACCGGGTGGAGGACTACACGAGCAAGTACAAGGGCGAGCAGGTCGAGGTGGCGCTGATGAACGGCGACTACCAGGACGGCGTGCTCACCTCCTACTGCGCGGTCGACGACGTCGCGCACGTCGAGCTGAACGGCCACATCCTCATCCCGCTGCAGAACGTGGCCTCGCTGCACTGTTCGAGCCGCTGCGACGCGCCGGAGCCCGACTGGCCGCCGCGCGGGCTCGCCGAGGACGAGCGCGACGACGAGAGCTAGCCGTTGCGAGCCGCCTGGCCGGCGATCCGCAACGTCCTGAAGGCCTGGGCGCTTCTGCTCGGCCTGGTGGCCGCGCTCGGCGCGCTCGGCTGGTGGATCGGCGGCCTGCGCGTTGCCCTGGTCTTCGGGTTCGGCGGCCTGCTCGTCGGCTTCGGCTCGTACTGGTACTCGGACCGCATCGTCCTCGGGATGGTCGGCGCGCGCGAGCTGACCGCCGCCGAGGCCCAGCCGCTGCAGACGATGCTGGAACAGCTCTCCCTGCGCGCCCGGGTGGTGAAACCTCGGCTGTTCGTGATCCCCGACACCTTCCCGCGCGCGCTCTCGGTGGGACGAAGCCCGGCGAGCTCGTCGGTCGCGATCAGCACGGGGCTCCTCGGCTCGCCTTCACCGGCCGAACTGGAAGGCATCGTGGCGCACGAGGTCGCCCACATCCGGAACCGCGACACGCTCGTGCAGACGACGGTGGTGGTGCTCGCCGGATCGCTCGTCGAGTTCTCCCGGATCGGCGGCTGGCTTGCGCGGGCGCTCCTGTACGTGCTCGGCCCCGTGGCGGCGTCGTTCACGCACCTGCTGCTGTCGCCGGGTCGGGAGTACGAGGCCGACCGTCTCGCGGCCGAGCTGTGCGAGTCGCCGCACGGGCTCGCGGACGCGCTCGTCGGCCTCGACCAGGCGAGCGAGCTCGTTGCCTTCCAGGCTAGCCCGGCGACCGAGCCGCTGTACACGATCAACCCGTTCGCCGAGGAGGGCCTGGCGAAGCTGTTCGTGACGCATCCGCCGGTGGGCGAGCGCGTCCGCCGGCTGCGCGAGCTCGACCCGGGCTGGCGCGAGAAGCTGCAGGCCGCCTAGTCGAGCTCGAAGCGAATCGCCTCGGCGGTGCCGTCTCGGAAATGCGGCTCGTGGGGCTGCAGCCCGGCACGATGGAAGCCCGCCTTCTCGGCGACGCGCTGGGAGCCGGCGTTGTCCGGGTGGGTCACGAGGTGCAGCGGCCGTTCGGCGTGCCATTCGCAGACGAGTCGGAGAGCGCGGGTTGCCACACCCCTGCCACGAGCCGAAGCGTCCACCCAGTAGCCGACCGAGCCGTCGCCGGGCCGGAGCTCGATCGCGCCGAGTAGTCGGTCGGCGGTCGCAACGGCGATGACGAACGGATAGGCGGAGCCGTGGGCCCAGACCTGCTTGCAGCGGCGGAGCCACCGCTCGGCGTCGCTCCGCTCGTACGGACTCGGCATGAGCGGGATGAAGCGTGCGATTTCGTCGTCGTTACAGGCGGCAACGATCGCGTCGACGTCGTCCGGACGAGGCGGGCGCAGCACGAGATCGGCGTCACGAAGCTCCACGGATCGATCCTAGAACGACGAAAGGCCGCTCGCGGCGGCCTTTCGGAAAGATAATCCGGCGGCGTCCTACTCTCCCGGGAGGTTGCCCTCCGAGTACCATCGGCGCTGGCGGGCTTAACTGCTCTGTTCGGAATGGGAAGAGGTGTACCCCCGCCGCTATGACCACCGGAAGCTGGTCGGAGTATCGGTGTCTGACTTCAGTCTGATACCGATTCCGAGTTCTCAAGCGCGGTTCACCCGCGACCTTCAAAACCCCATAGCGACAACGTCGGTGTTCGAAATCAAGACCTCGGGCAATTAGTACGGGTCCGCTGAACACATTGCTGTGCTTGCACGTCCCGCCTATCGACGTGGTGGTCTCCCACGGCCCTTACTCCTTCTAGAGGATGGGAAGCCTCATCTCGAGGTGGGCTTCCCGCTTAGATGCTTTCAGCGGTTATCCCATCCGGACGTGGCTAATCAGCAGCGCCGTTGGCACGACGACTGATACACCAGAGGTCCGTTCGTCTCGGTCCTCTCGTACTAGAGACGACTCCTCTCAAGCTTCCAGCGCCCATGGTGGATAGGGACCGAACTGTCTCACGACGTTCTGAACCCAGCTCGCGTACCGCTTTAATGGGCGAACAGCCCAACCCTTGGGACCTACTCCAGCCCCAGGATGCGACGAGCCGACATCGAGGTGCCAAACCCTTCCGTCGATGTGGACTCTTGGGAAGGAT
>DATBLE010000002.1:0-291098 GCA_036555585.1 Gaiellaceae bacterium | reverse complement strand
CTCGTCAAGAGCGAGCCAGTCCAGACGCTTGCGACTCAGGTCCAAACCGACGTACAACATGCGTGGGCCTCCCTTCGTTGCGAAACAACAACGCGCGGAGTGTCCCTCCGCGGGATGCCCTCCTTCATCACATTCCTTGCGCGCCCGGTGGTGGCTCGATCCGAAGCTGGGCCGGTCATGGGCCCCTTGACGCCGGCGTTGCCTCTCGGAAGTGAGCCTCCGCCGAGCAGAGCTCCGCTGCGGCCGATGGTTGTCCCGGACTGGCGGGCGAGCCTACGAGAGAACCTCTTCGACGAGTGCTGCCGACCGCTCGCGCTCCGAGACTCGCTCCTCGTGGTGGCTCGTGATCAGCTCGGTGATCAGCCCGAGCGAGAAGATCTGGATGCCCACCACGACCAGGAGCACGCCGAGGATCAGCAGCGGGCGGCCGCCGATCGCGTGCCCGAGGGCCTTCACGATCGTCAGGTAGACGAGGATCGCGACACCGGCGAACGACAGCAGCAGCCCCAGCCCGCCGAACAGGTGGAGCGGCCGCTGTCGGTATCGGCCGATGAACGAGACGGTGAGCAGGTCGAAGAAGCCGCGGAGGTAGCGCTCGAGCCCGTAGCGCGACCGGCCGTGCTCGCGCGGCCGGTGGTTGACCGGCACCTCCGCGATCCGGTAGCCGCGGTGATGGGCGAGCACGGGAATGAAACGGTGCAGCTCGCCGTACAGGCGCAGCCCGCGCACGACCTCGGCCCGGTAGGCCTTCAGGCCACAGTTCATGTCGTGGAGCCGAACGCCCGAGACCCAGCCTGTGACGGCGTTGAACAGTCGGGAGGGAACCCGCCGCCGCAGCGGGTCTCGCCGCTTCGTCTTCCAGCCCGAGACGAGGTCGAAGCCCTCGTCGAGCTTCGCGAGCAGCTTCGGGATCCCGGCCGGGTCGTCCTGGAGGTCGCCGTCGATCGTGACGATCACCTCGCCCTTCGCCTGGCCGAAGCCGGCTGCGAGCGCGGCTGCCTTGCCGAAGTTGCGCCGCAGTCGGACGACGACGACGTTGTCGCTCGCGGCGTGGAGCCGGGTCAGCGCGGCATGGGTTCCGTCCGCGGAGCCGTCGTCGACGAAGACCGCCTCCCAGGGCTCGCCGACCTGCTGGAGCGCCGAGTCGAGCTCGTCGTAGAGGAGCGCGACGCTCCGCTCCTCGTCGTGGACGGGAACGACGACCGAGATCACGGGCGCGAGCCTACCCCGGGAAGGGCAGCGGCGTCGTCGCGGGCTCCGTGGTGACGGCGGTATCCGTGACCACCGTGCTTGCGACCGTGTCCGTGGCCGGCGGAGCCGTGGTCGTCACCTCCGTGCTGAGCGGCGGCGTCACGGCCGTGCTGGTCGGCGGCGGCATCGTCACCGGCGGTGTCGTCGAGGTGACGGCCGTCGTGGCCGCGGAGGACGTTGACGGCGCGATGGTCGGCTCGGGCGCGGTCGAAGCAGCGGTGGCCTGGAGCGGACGCGTCTCTTCTGTCGTCTGCGAGGTCGAGGGCTCCGGCCGGGACGGCTCGGTGACGGGAAGTGCCGTGGACTCCGGCTTCGTGTTCGCTGTCGTGGGCGGAACGGTGCTCGTCCCGTTGCCGAGCGTGACCGCGGTCGCCAGGCCGACGCCGGCCGCTGCGACGACTGCGACAGCGAGCCCCAGCAGGAGCCCGCTCCGACGCGCCGGCGAGACGACGGGAGCAAGCACCTCGGTGACCGCGCCCGGCTCGTCGGCGACCACCGTCGCCGGTCCGCTTCCGGCGAGCTCCCGAACGAGCACACGGCCGTCGCGAGGCCGGTCGGCGGGGCTCTTGGCGAGGGCGGCGCTCGCGACGCTGTCGAGCAGCGGCGGTGCGTCGGGCCGGAAGTCCGAGACGGGCGGCACGGGGAGATCACGGTGCATCGCCGCCAGCGCGATCGCGTCCGGCGACTCGAACGGGAGCCGCCCGGTGAGCATCCGGAACAGGATCACGCCGAACGCGTACACGTCGCTGGCCGGCGCCGCCGGCCTTCCGGCGGCCTGCTCGGGCGAGATGTACGCGGCCGTGCCGAGGATCGTCCCCGCCTCGGTGAGCCCGGTCGCGTCTTCGGTGCGAGCGATTCCGAAGTCCGCGATCTTCGCCCGGCCTTCGCCGTCGAACAGGATGTTGGCCGGCTTCAGGTCGCGGTGCACCACCCCACGCTCGTGGGCGTGCGCCAGCCCGGCGGCGATCTCCGCCGCGATCCGGCGGGTCTGCTCGTCGGGCAGCGGCCGGCCGGACGCCATCCGGTCGTCGAGCGATCCGCCGGGCAGGTACTCGAGGACCATGAACCGCCGCCTGTCCGCCCGGCCGTAGTCGTAGAGCGCGCAGACGTTCGCGTGGGCGAGCCCGGCTGCGGCCCGCGCCTCGCGGTCGAAGCGGGCCGGGTCGGCGTCCGCGCCGAGCAGCTTGACCGCGACGGTCCGGTCGAGCTCGAGATCTGTCGCGGACCAGACCTCCGACATGCCTCCGCTGCCGATCTGCTGCTCGAGGCGGTACCGGCCCGCGATGACCGATTCGACCACAGGGGTAGCGTATGTTCCGCGTGGACGAGCTCTTGACACTCGAGGCGGCGCACAAGCTGGTCCTCGAGCGCGCAGAGACGCTGGCCGCCGAGCGCGTGCCTCTCGAGCAGGCGGCCGGGCGCGTGCTCGCGGAGACGGCCCGTGCCGTCGTCGACCTGCCGCCGTTTCCGAGCTCGGCGATGGACGGCTACGCCGTGCGCTCGGTCGACACGCCGGGAACGCTGCCCGTCGCGCTCCGGATCGCGGCCGGCTCGCCGTCGCCGCGCCCGCTCGGCGCGGGCGAGGCGATGGGGATCTCCACCGGAGGCGTCGTTCCCGCCGGTGCTGACGCGGTGATCCAGCACGAGCGCGTTGTCGAGCACGACAACTCCATCACCGTCGAGGAACATGTTGTCGAAGCAGCAAACGTGAGATCGGTCGGGCGAGACGTCGTGGCCGGGGCGCCGGTGGTCGCGGCCGGCGTGCGGCTGGGGGCTGCGCAGGTCGGTGCGCTGGCGGCAGCGGGCGTCGCCGAGGTGGTCTGCTCCCGGCGTCCGAGGGTGGCCGTGTTGACCACCGGGAGCGAGCTCAGAACGCCGGGAGCTCCGCTCGCGCTCGGTGAGGTCTACGAGGCGAACGGGGTGATGGTCGCGGCCCAGCTCGAGGCCGAGGGCGCGATCGTGACCAGGCTGGCCGCGGTCGCCGACGACGAGGAGGAGCACCGGCGCGCGATCGAGCAGGGCCTCGAGCACGACGTGCTGGTCACCTCGGGCGGCGTCTCGGTCGGCCCGCACGATCTCGTCCGGCGGGTGGAGGCGTCGCTCGGCGTGGAGGAGATCTTCTGGCGCGTCGCGGTCCGGCCAGGGAAGCCCGTCTCGTTCGGCGTGCGCGGAAGGGTGCTCGTCTTCGGCCTGCCCGGGAACCCGGTGTCGTCCCTCGTCGGCTGCGAGCTCTTCGTCCGTCCGGCCGTGCGTGCTCTCCAGGGCGGCGAGCCCGGGCCGAGGTTTGCCTCGGGCCGGCTGGCGGTGACCGTCGAGCGGAATGCCGGACGGGACGACCTGCTTCGAGCGCGCTCGACCGTCACCGACGAGGGGGTCTCGCTGGAGCCGGTCGGCGGCCAGGAGTCGCACATGATCGTCCGTGCCGCCGAGGCGGACGCGCTGGTGCTGATCCCCCGCGGCGAAGGCGAGCTGACTCCCGGTACGCCGGTCAGGTACCTGCCTCTGTAGGCGCTTGCTCCATTCGCTCTCGGTCAGCCCCGCAGTTGGGGAAGGGGGCTCACGGGGGAAACCGGCGCGCCCGCGATAGCGGGCCGATAAGCAGAGTCCCGTGGGCCGCCAGGGCCGGCCCGTGCGAGCGAGTCATGCGGCGAAGCCGCGGCGAGCGTGTACGGCTTGCCATGCCGTGGGTCGACGCTGACGAGCTTCGCGAACGCCAGGTAGCGGTGCGTCGCGAAGAACCGGGGGTGGCAGGCCTGGAGGGTGAGCAGCTCCTTGTGGTGCGAGCGCAGGACCGCGAGGTCGTCGGCAGGGACGATCTCGTGGCCGGTCACCTCGTAGTGGAAGGTGGCGTAGGGCAGGACGAACGTGATCGGGTCGCCGGCGCGCAGGCTGTCGATGTGCGCGAACGGCGCCAGGTAGGTCGTCCGGTGGCCGGCGATGTAGATCAGCTCGTTCTGGCCGGGCATGTACGTGTGCAGCTCTCGCCCCGGCCCTTTCGTGAGGTCGTCGTGGCTCGTCCCGTTGACGACGATCGATTTCAGCCCGAGTCGCGGCACGATCAGCCGGCCCACGGGCTCGCCTTCGTGGAGCGTCCGTCGGTAGGCCGCTGCCGCTGCGGCGACGTGCTTCCGTTCGGCGGCGATCGGCACCGTGCCGTCCGGGAGCGTCGTCACCGGGCGGACCGAGGCCGGGGGACGATAGTCGGCGAAGCGATGGGCGAACTTCGACGCGAGCTTGTGCTGCTCGTACTTGGTGTACAGAGCGGTGAACGGGTCCTGCCACTGCCAGACGACCACCACCCAGGCGACCGCGAGGACGCCCAGCACGATCATCAGCGTGCCGGTGAGCCGGACGGCGCGGCGCATCAGGCCTCCGCCGCCTCGTCGGGGTGCTCGTACGCCCGTGTCCGCCGCCGGCGGCGCACGGTCAGGACGGCGGCTCGCACGGTGTTGCGGATCGGCCCGCGCGGCGGCCGCTCGGCCGCCGAGGGATAGGGCGCATACCGTCCGAACGCGATCGCGGTCAGCTGCGCGGCCCCTGCAAGCCAGCAGAGAGCGAGAAAGAAGGCCACTGTCGAGATGTAGCCGACCGCCGTGAGCTCGGCAAGGTACCAGGGCGCGTCGAGCCCGAGCCCGAAGCGGAACATCATCGAGCCCAGCAGGATGAAGGGCCCGACGAAGCCGGCTGCGAGCAGGCCGAGCCGCGCGCCGGGCTTGCGGTCGCGCATGTGCGGAAGCCAGAGCCAGATGTGCAGGCACGGCAGCAGGAAGAGCAGCGCGAACGGGTTGGTCGCGACCACGAGCAGCGCGACGACTCCGAGCACCAGCATGGCGGCCGTGTGGCCGGCGAGCTCCTCCTCGGCCGTCGCAGGCCGCCGTGGCACGATGCGAGCGCGCGCAACCAGCCAGCCCGGGAGGGCGAGCAGAACGAGCAGCAGGATGCCGAGCAGCGGCCAGTGCGTGGCCGCCTGGGTCTCCGGGTTCAGGGGCGCGGCGGCACCGTCCGGCCACACGCCGACCGCTCCGAGGAAGACGAACATCAGACCGGTCCAGAGCCAGAAGCCGAGCCGGCTGCGGTTCGCCCTGAGCGCGGGGAGCACCGGGATGCGGCGGCGGCGGCAACGGGCGAACAGGTCGACGGCCGTGACCGCGAACGGGACGAGCATCGCGACGAGCGCGAGCTCGATCGCCCAGCCGTGCACCAGACGCTGCCCGAGATAGACGTAGCTGCGGCCGCCGCCCACGAGGCCGAACTCGTCGATCGAGCCGATCAGCCCCTGTGCCGACCGCCCGATGTCGGTCAGGCGCTTCCGGCTGAGCCGGGCAGGTGTGTCGCCGAACGACGCCGGAGGCCGGTTGCCGCTCGTCGTCAACGTGATCGCCGGCACTCCCCGGGCCACGAGCGGGGCCTGCTCGTAGAAGCTGAACGGGAAGCCGAGATCGGTGAGCTGGCCGAGGCCGCTCGTGCGGCCGGGCCCGGAGCCCGTTTGCTCCGCGATCCGGGCGGCGGCCGTGGCGACGAGGCTTGCCGCGGGCGAGCGCGGCTCGTCGCCGGCGATCTCCACGCGGGGTGGGCCCCGTCCGGCGATCGAGTCGAGGTTGACGACCGCGACGATGCGGCTCGGGTCCGGGAGCCCGTCGACGAAGTGCCGTGCGCCGAGGCCGCCGAAGGCGCCGCCGGCGGTGGAGAGGAAGATCAGCTGATGGTTCGGGTGCGACAGCTGGGGCGGCGATCCCGGTGGGCGACCGTAGGCCCGTGCCAGCTCGATCATGGCGGCCGTGCCTGAGGCGTTGTCGTTCGCGCCGGCGCCGAGCCCGCTGTCGTCGCGATGAGCCATGACGACGATCGCGTCCGAGTCGGCAGGACCCGTCGTGAACGACACGTTTCGAAGCACCTTCCGTCCCTCCCCGGGGATGGTCTCCTCGAACGTGTCGACCTGTGGCGCGTACGAGTAGAGCTTCATCTTGTCGACGAGCCAGCGGGCGGCTCCGAGCGAGCCGGGCGAGCCCGGAGAGCGGTCCGGATACAGGCGGGAGAGCTCCTGTGCCAGGGCCAGCGCCGAACCGCCGTCGAACTGGGTGGTAGGGGTCGTCGGCGCGGCGATCGCGAGCCGGTCGGTTCGCTCGACGCTGAAGGCGGCGATGAGCAGCGGGATCCCGACAAGCAGCCACGTCCCGCGGTACAGGCGGCCGTTGACGGGACGCACGGGCGATCCGCGCCTGCGCCGCCGAGGGCGGGTGACTGGCGCTGGAGTGGCGATGGCCGGGCTATAGTACGCGCGCCCTTCGGTCGGCTCCTGATGCCGGATCCAGCCACCATCCTGCTCGTCGACGACGAAGAGTCGGTCCAGAAGCTCCTGACGTATCCGCTCGAGCGAGACGGCTATCGGGTCGTCCAGGCGCGGGACGGCAACGAGGCGCTCGCCCGCTTCGATGCCGAGCCCGTCGACCTGGTCGTCCTCGACGTGATGCTCCCCAGGCTGGACGGTCTCGAGGTCTGCCGCCGCCTGCGCGCGCGCAGCGCGGTGCCGATCGTGATGCTCACGGCACGCGACGACGAGCTCGACAAGGTCGTCGGCCTGGAGCTCGGCGCAGACGACTACATCACCAAGCCGTTCTCCATCCGCGAGTTCCGGAGCCGTGTGCGTGCGCTCTTGCGCCGCGCGGCGGCGCCGCGTCACCAGCCGAGCGGCGACGAGGTGCTCGAGGTGAACGGGCTCGCGATCGATCCTGCCCGTCGCGCGGTCGAGCTCGACGGCGAGGGCATCCAGCTCACGTACGTCGAGTTCGAGCTGTTGCGGACGCTCGCCGGCCGCCCGGGCCGCGTGTTCTCGCGGCAGGCATTACTGGAGGCAATCCGTGGCGGCTCCGAGTACCGGGAGCCGCGGACGATCGACGTCCACGTCCGGCACCTTCGCGAGAAGCTGGAACGCGACCCGCGCGACCCGCAGCTCATCCTCACCGTGCGCGGGGTCGGCTACCGCTTCCGGGAACCGTGAGCACGATCTTCAGCGGGGTGGGCGCTCGGCTCGCCCTCGCGCTGCTGGTCGTGCTCGCGGGAGCGCTGGCGCTCGTCTACTTGATCGTCGTCCCCTCGCTCGAGAGCCGCCTGGTCAACACGCGGGTCTCGGCGCTCGAGCGGGCGGCGCCGGGGATCGCCCGGGAGCTGCCCGCGGATCGCTTCCGCTGGCCCGACTTCGTCGAGGCAGCCGCCGCGAGCGCGAACGCTCGCGTGGTGGTCTACGACACCGTCGGGCCGCCGACTGCCCTCGTCGTCGCCGGCGACTCGCAGGGGTTCGAGTCCAGCGACGTCGAGCACGACCCGCTCGCGCTGGCGGTGGCGGAGCAGCGCGTGGCCAGGGGCGGCACCACCACCCACGGCGACGAGCGGTTCGCGGAGGCCGCTGCGCCGGTTCCCGGCTCGTCGACGGTGGTGCTCGTCTCGTCGTCGCTCCACGAGGCCGAGGCGACGGCGCAGGTCGCCCGGGAGCGGTTGCTGCTCGCAGGCGGCTTCGCGCTCGTGGTCGCGCTCGCCGTCGGCTACGCAGGCGCGTGGCTGTTTGCCCGGCGCCTGCGCCGCCTCGAGGCGGCCGCCGAGGAGATCGCGGCGGGGCGGTTCGACGAGCCGATCAGCGATTCGGGGGCGGACGAGGTCGGCGAGCTCGCCAGGGCCCTCGACCGGATGCGCGAGCGGCTCGCGCAGCTCGATCACGCGCGCCGTGAGTTCATCGCGAACGCCTCGCACGAGCTGCGCACGCCCGTGTTCGCGCTCGGGGGCTTCCTCGAGCTCCTGCACGACGAGGAGCTGGACGAGGGGACGCGGCGCGAGTTCCTGGCGACGATGAGCGAGCAGGTCGATCGCCTGGCGAAGCTGGCGACCGAGCTGCTCGACCTGACGCGTGCGGATGCGGGCCGTCTGCAGGTCGAGCACGAGCCCGTCGACCTCGCCGAGGCAGCCACAACGGTGGTCGAGGAGTTCACGGGACTCTCGGCCGCCGGCGGACGCCTGTTGACGCTCGATGCGCCCGGAGGCGCATGGGCGCTCGGCGACGAGCAGCGCGTGCTCCAGATCGGCCGTGTGCTGGTCGAGAACGCGCTCGTGCACACGCCGGCGGGCACGAGAGTGCACGTTCGCGCGTCCGCAAGCGAGCTCGAGGTCGAGGACGACGGGCCCGGGATCCCGCCCGAGCAGGTCGACCAGGTCTTCGAGCGCTTCTATCGCGGCGAGGGCCCACGTGCGTCCGGGAGCGGCCTCGGCCTGGCAATCGCGCGCCAGCTGGCGCAGGCGATGAGCGGAACGCTGGAGCTGGAGTCGCATCCCGGCAGGACGGCGTTCACGCTGCGGCTGCCGGCCGTGGATCACGCGCGCGAGCCCGACCGCGTTCTCGGCTGACCGTTTTCCCGTGGTGTCTCGTGCGAGAAGTCACGAAGGTTGGTGGCTACAGTGAAATCGATGCCCCCTCGAGCCGTCGGCGTGGTCAGTTTCGGAGGCGCGGTTCTCGGCGGTCTCCTCGTGCTCGGCGTCGCATGGGCCGCGGGTTGGCTGCACGACGAGCGGCAGACGGTCGTCCTCCAGGCGTCCGCTCCGGCGCAGGCGACTGCTGCGCTCGTGCGGCCGGCGATCGCCGGCGTCTTCGACCCGGCCCGGGTCTACGCGCGGCGCTCACCCGGCGTCGTCACCCTCTATGCCGTTTTCTCTTCCGGCAACAGCACCAGCGCCGCGCAGGGATCCGGCTTCGTCGTCTCGTCCGACGGGCTGATCCTGACCAACTCGCACGTGATCACCACTGCAGGCGAGGGCGCCGGCAACGTCAGGCCGGCCGGCGACGTCTTCGTCGAGTTTCGAGACAGGGATCGCGTCAAGGCCACGATCGTGGGCTGGGACGTGTTCGACGACGTCGGCGTCCTCAGGGTCGATCCCAGCGTGCACCGGCTGACGCCGTTGCCGCTCGGCGACTCGAGCAAGGTCGTCGTCGGCGAGCCCGTCGCCGCGATCGGCAGCCCGTTCGGGAACGAGAACTCGCTGGCCGTGGGAGTCGTGTCCGCGACGCACCGCTCGATCGAGTCGCTGACCTCCCGGTACAACCTGGTCGACGCCATCCAGATGGACGCGCCGATCAACCACGGCAACTCGGGCGGCCCCCTGTTCGACGCTCGGGGCCGCGTGATCGGGATCAACGCCCAGATCCGCAGCGACAGCGGCAACGCAGAAGGAGTCGGCTTCGCCGTGCCGATCAACGCCGCCCGGCGGTCGATGCAGCAGCTGGTCACGACCGGGAAGGTCGCCTACGCGTACGTCGGGATCACGTCGGAGGACCTGACGCCCGGCCTCGCCCGGCAGTACGGCTATCCGGTGCGCTACGGGGCGGTGATCACCTCCGTTCGACCGGGTAGCCCCGGCGCGCGGGCGGGGCTCCGGGGCGGCTCCGAGCAGCGCACCTTCAACGGCTCGGCGTTCACCTACGGCGGGGACGTGGTCGTCGCGATCGCGGGCAGCCCGGTGCGGAGCGCTGCCGACGTCGTCCGAGCGGTGACCGAGCAGCTGCAGCCCGGGCAGACCGTCTCGATCGGCATCGTGCGCGGCGGAGCGCGGAAGACCGTCCGGGTCACGCTGGCGAACCGGCCGGCCACCCCGGACAGCGGCCGCTAGCGTGGCGGCCGGCCGCAGGCGCCTTCTCGTCGTCTCCAACCGCGGGCCGATCAGCTACACGCGTGGCCCCGAAGGCCTGACGGCGCGTCGCGGCGGTGGCGGGCTGGTCACGGCGCTCGGTCCGCTCGTGTCCCGTCACGAGGTGACCTGGATCGCGAACGCGATGACGGAGGAGGACCGTGCGGTCGCCGCCGAGGCGGGCGGCAGCTTCGACGAGACCGGGCGGGACGGATCGGCCTACCGGCTCCGGCTCGTCGACCACGACCCGGCCGACTTCGATCGCTTCTACAACCAGTTCGCCAATCCCGCGCTCTGGTTTCTCCAGCACGAGCTGTGGGACCTCGCCGGCCGGCTGCAGCTGGACGAGGCGTGGGACAGCTACCGCCGGGTGAACGAGACCGTCGCGGCGGCCGTGCTGGACGAGGTCGAAGCGGACCCGAGCCGACCGGTGTGGTTCCACGACTACCACCTCTACGTTGCCCCGGGCGTCGTCCGGGCGGCGAGGCCGGAGGCACGCCTCTCGCACTTCGTCCACGTGCCGTGGCCGGACCCGGGCGGTTGGGGCGTGCTCGACGAGGGTGCGTGCCGGGCCATCCACGAGGGGCTGCTGGCCAACGACGTGGTCGGCTTCCACACCGATCGCTGGCGTGAGAACTTCCTGGCGTCGGTCTCGGCGATCCTCGGCGCCGACGTGGACGTCGCCGCAGGAACCGTCCACCATGCCGGCCGTACGACGCTCGTGACGGCACACCCGATCTCTGTCGACGCTACCGAGTTCGACGAGCTCGTGAGCCGTGAGGACGTGCTCGCCGAGGTGCAGGACCTCGAGCGCGCCAGGCCCGAGCGCCTGATCCTGCGCGTCGACCGCACGGACCCGTCGAAGAACATCGTTCGCGGCTTCCAGGCGTTCGGGCAGTACCTCGCCGACCACCCAAAGGCGCACGGCCGGGTGGCGATGCTCGCGCTGCTCGACCCGTCGCGCCAGGACGTCCCGCAGTACGCGTCGTACCTGGACGAGATCCATGCGTCCGCGCGCGTCGTGAACGAGCGATACGGGCGCGACGGCTGGGCGCCGGTCGTGCTCGAGATCCAGGACGACTTTCTCCGGTCGGTCGCCGCCTATACGCAGTACGACGTGCTGCTCGTGAACGCGGTCTTCGACGGGCTCAACCTGGTGGCGAAGGAGGCGCCGCTCGTCAACGATCGGGGCGGCGTGCTCGTCCTGTCCAAGAACACGGGGGCGTACGAGGAGCTGGCGCCCTGGGTCGTGGCGGTCGATCCCTTCGACGTGGCCGGACAGGCGGAGGCGATCCACGAGGCGCTGTCGCTGGGCGACGCAGAGCGCCGCTCGCGGGCCGACGCGATCAGGGCGCACGTCCGCGAGCACGACCTGGCGGAATGGCTCGAGCTCCAGCTCGCCGACCTGGACCGGGTTTCCGCCGCGGCATAGCTACGATCGCCCTGCTATGGGCGATCTCTCCCACGTGGACGAGTCGGGCTCGGTTCGCATGGTCGACGTCGGGGCGAAGCCGGTCTCGAGGCGCCGGGCGGTGGCCCGCGCGACCGTGCGGATGGCTGCCGAGACGGCCCGGCGGCTCCGCGAGCTGCCGAAGGGCGACGCGCTCGTCGCAGCTCAGCTCGCGGGCGTGATGGCGGCGAAGCGCACCCCGGAGCTGATCCCGCTGTGCCATCCGCTGCCCCTGTCGAGCATCGACCTGGCGGTCGACGTTCGCGAGGGTGCCGTCGAGATCCGCGCGACCGTCGAGACCACCGCGCAGACCGGGGTGGAGATGGAGGCGCTGGTCGCGGCCTCCGTTGCCGCCTTGACCGTCTACGACATGGCCAAGGCGATCGACAAGGAGATGGTCGTCGACGGCGTGCGGCTGCTCGAGAAGACGAAGGAGACAGTCGTAGGCTCGACGGAGGCTGACCAATGAGCGCAGGTGCCGGTTTTGCCGGCACCGGAGCGGGTCCCGTGTGAGGGCGGCGGTGCTGACCGTCTCCGACGGGGTCTCGGAGGGAACGCGTGAGGACACGAGCGGCGATCTGCTCGAGGAGCTCCTCGCCGGCGACCGCTTCGAGGTCGAGCGGCGCGTCGTCCCCGACGAACGAGACGCGATCGCCGATGCGATCGTTGCTCTGGCAGACAACGCCGACCTCGTGCTGACCACCGGCGGTACGGGGCTCGGTCCGCGGGACGTCACGCCCGAGGCGACGATGCAGGTGCTCGACCGCGCGGCGCCCGGGATCGCCGAGGCGCTGCGGGCCGACTCGATCGCGAAGACGCCGCACGGCCTGCTCTCGCGCGGGATCGCCGGCGTGCGCGGGGCGACGCTGGTCGTCAACCTCCCGGGCTCGCCGGGCGGCTGCCGCGACGGCTTCGCCGTGCTGCAGCCCGCGCTCGCGCACGCGCTCCGGCTGCTCGCGGGGGACACGACCTCCGGGCACCGGCAGACGTGACGGTGAGCGTCCTCGCCACGCACCCGCGCCGCTTCGCCTCGCTCGTCAAGATCGAGCACACCGTCTTCGCGCTGCCCTTCGCGTACGTCGGCGCCTTCCTGGCCGTCGACGCGGTGCCGAGCGCCCACGACCTCGTCTGGATCACGGTGGCGATGGTCGGGGCCCGCTCGCTGGCGATGGCGCTGAACCGGCTGATCGACGCCGAGATCGACGCACGCAACCCGCGTACCGCGGCGCGCGAGCTGCCGGCCGGCCGGCTCACGCGCGTCCAGGTCGTGTGCTTCTGCCTCGCGTCGCTGGCGATCTTCCTCGTCGCGGTCTGGCAGCTCGACCCGATCTGCCGCTGGTTGTGGCCGATTCCGGTGGTCGGCTTCGTGATCTACCCGTACCTGAAGCGGGTCACCTGGCTCGCCCACCTCTGGCTCGGCGCCGTCGACGGGCTCGCGCCGATGGGAGCCTGGATCGCGATCCGCGGCGACCTGCCCTGGCAGGCGTGGGCGCTCGCCGGCGCGGTCGCCGCCTGGGTGGCCGGCTTCGACCTCTTCTACTCCCTGTTCGACGTCGACATCGATCGCGCACAGGGCCTGCACTCGTGGGCGACGCGCTGGGGCGAGCGCGGCGTCTTCGCCGGCGCACGGGTGCTGCACCTGCTCACCGTCTGGCTGCTGGCGGCGGCAGGAGCCGGTCTCGACGTCGGGCTCCTCTACTGGATCGGGGTGGCAGTCGTCGCCGGCCTGCTCTCGTACGAGCACTCCCTCGTCCGCCCCGGCGACCTGCGTCGCCTCGACGCCGCCTTCTTCACCATGAACGGCGTGATCAGCGTCACCTTCTTCGGCTTCGTCCTCGCGGACGTCCTCGTCTCGTGATCGCGGCACGGAAGCTCGGCCGCGCGTTCGGCACGAAGCAGGTGATCCGCGACCTCGACCTCGAGGTCGAGCGGGGCTCGTTCCTGCTGCTCACCGGGCCCAACGGCTCGGGCAAGACGACGCTGCTGCGCCTGATCGCAGGGCTGCTCGTGCCGACGGCGGGCGAGCTCGAGGTCGAGCCGCCGCGCGAGCGCATCGGCTTCCTCGGCCACGAGCCGCTCGTCTACCGGGAGCTGACCGCGCTCGAGAACCTCGACCTCTACGGCCGGCTCTACCGGGTGTCGGAGCGACGCGAGCGCATCGGCATGCTGCTCGAGCGCTTCGGGCTCTGGGACGCCCGCAACGAGCGCGCCGACTCGTTCTCGCGCGGGATGCTCCAGCGGCTGGCGCTCTGCCGCACGCTGCTCCACGACCCCGAGCTGCTCGTGCTGGACGAGCCGTTCAGCGCGCTCGACGAGGACGGCGCAGCACTGCTCGACCGGGAGCTCGCGGAGCTCCGGTCGGCCGCGACCTTCGTCCTTTCCACCCACGACCCGGCGCGGGTCGAGACGCTGGCGACCCAGCGATTGGCGTTCGCATGACCGCGTACCTCATGGACGTGGCCACGCTGGCCCGCAAGGACCTGCGCCTCGAGCTGCGGGCGCGGAGCGTCGTTCCGGCGATGCTGCTCTTCGTCGTCGCCGCGCTCGTCGTCTTCCACTTCGCGCTGCCTTCGGGGAGCTCGGACCTCGCCGCGAAGGGGATGCTGTGGGTGGCGATCGTCTTCACCGCGCTCCTCGGGCTGACCCGCGCGTTCGTCGCCGAGCGCGAGCAGCGCCTGATCGACGGCCTGCTGCTGGCCCCGTGCGACCGGAGCGCGATCTGGCTGGCGAAGTCGGCTGCGATGCTCGGCTTCCTCGTCGTCGCCGAGCTGGTGGCGCTGCCGGCGTTCGCGCTCTTCTTCTCCGGGATCGACGGTGCGACGGTCGCCGGGGTCGCGCTCGCCGACCTCGGGATCTGCGCCGTCGGCACCGTCCTGGCGGCGATGGCCGTGGCCGGACGCGCCCGCGAGCTGCTCCTGCCCCTGCTCTTCCTCCCGCTCGCGATCCCGATCGTGGTCGGAGGCGTGGGCGCGAGCGTGGCCGACGAGCCCGCTCGGTACCTGGGGCTTCTCGCGCTCTACGACGCGGTCTTTGCGATCATCTCCTGGGCCTCCTTTGAGTACGTGGTCACGGAATAACCAGCTCGCGCTGTCCGCGATTCTCGCCGCCGTGCTGGTGCCGACGGCGATCGCGCTGGTGTTCTTCTACGCGCCCGTCGACGAGGACGGCCTCAACCAGAAGATCTTCTACTTCCACGTCCCGATCGCGCTGACCGCGTACGCCTGCTTCGGCTGGGGCGCGTGGAAGGGGCTCGTCCACCTCTGGAAAGGCACGCCGGGAGCGGACCTGGAGAGCTACGTCGCGATCCATCTGGGCGTGATCTTCGGCGCGATGACCCTGCTCACCGGGTCGCTCTGGGCGAAGTTCCGTTGGGGACACTGGTGGCTCTGGAGCGAGCGCCAGCTCGTCCTGTTCCTCGTCCTGTTTTTGTTCTACTCGGCGTACTTCATGCTCCGGTACTCGGTCGAGCCGGGGCCCCAGCGCGCGAACCTCTGCGCCGTCTACTCGCTCTTCGGCGTGGTCCTGATCCCGATCAGCTTCCTCGCGATCAGGCTCGCGAACCAGTACATCCACCCGGTCGCGTTCAACCGGCACGGGCCGCAGATGGCCGGCTCGCAGTTCTTCACGTTCTGCGTCTGCCTGGCGGCGATGCTGGCGCTCTTCGCCGCGCTCTACCAGTTCGAGCTCGCCGGCAAGCGGCTCGACGCGCGGCTGCGTGAGCTGCGGGAGCTGTTGGCATGACGAACGAGGAGAAGTACGTCGCGGCCGCCTACCTGGTGGTGTTCGCGTTCGTCCTCGTCTACTTCCTGATCATGGCGCTGAAGCTCGCGCGCCTGGAACGCGAGGTGGGCGAGCTGACCGACCTGGCGCGCAAGCGGGTCGATGGCTGAGTACCTCTTCGGGCTCGCCTTCCTCGCGTACGCCGGGGCGGCGATCGCGTACGCCGTGGACGCGCGCCGGCCGGGGCCCGCCGGCCGCCTCGCCACCTGGGGGGTCCGCCTGGGCTGGGTGTTGCAGACCGCCTTGCTCGTCGACCAGGCGGCGCGCGCCGACGCGTTTCCGTGGGCGACGTGGGCCGGCTCGTTGAACCTGTTCGTCTGGCTCGTCGTCAGCGTCTTCCTGGTCTGGGGCTGCCGCACGCGCTTTCGGTTGCTCGGCCTGGCGGTGATGCCGCTCGCCGCCGCGCTGCTCGTGATCGCCCGCCTCGGCGGCGGGATCGGCACGGGCGGGCGGAGCGGCTACTCGACGACGTTCCTGGTCGTCCATGTCGGGCTCCTCTCGTTCGCCTTCGCGGCGTTCACGCTCGCCGCCGCGCTCTCCGGCCTCTACCTCTGGCAGGAGCGCCGGCTGAAGGAGCACCGGCCGGTCGGGCTGCTCGGCCGCGCCCCGTCGTTGCTCACGCTCGAGACCCTGACGAGCCGGACGATCGCCGTGGCGCTGCCGGCGTTGACCGCCGGGATCGTCGCCGGTCTCGTCCGGCTCAGGAACGACGGCGCCCCGGTCGACGCGCTGATGGCTGTCACGCTCGGGACCTGGGCGGTCTACGGCAGCTATCTCATTCTGCGCTACGAGGCGGGCTGGCACGGGCGGCGGGCGGCGTACCTCGCGCTCGCAGGCTTCGCGCTCGTCGTCGTGGCGAGAGTCGGCCTCCAGGTAGGTCATTTCTCGTGACGCTCACGCTCGTCGGTCTCTCGCACCAGGGGACGCCCGTCGCCGTCCGCGAGCGCGCATTCGTGCCCCTGGCCCGGGCGGGCGAGCTGGCGGCGTCGCTCGCGGGCGAGGGCGAGGCCGTCTGCCTCTCGACCTGCAACAGGACCGAGCTGTACCTCGTCGGCGACGACGCCGAGCGGCGTGCGCTGGACGCGTTCGAGGGGGTGAGCGGCATGCCCGGCGAGGAGCTGCGCGCGGTCGTCTACCGGTTGACGGACGAGGCGGCCGCCCTCCACCTCTTCCGCGTCGCCGCCGGGCTGGACTCGCTCGTTCCGGGCGAGGGCGAGATCCTGGGCCAGGTCAGGGCTGCCTTCGAAGCCGGCACGACGGGGCCGGTGCTCGACCGGGTCTTCCGGCAGGCGCTTCACGCCGGCAAGAAGGTGCGCGCCGAGACGGCAATCGCCGAGAGCCCCGCCTCGGTGTCGTCGGCCGCCGGGGCGCTCGCCCAGCAGGTATTCGGCCGACTGGACGGCTGCCGGGTGCTGCTCGTCGGTGCGGGCCACGTCGCCGAGCTCGCCGCCCGGAGCCTCGCCGCCCGCGGGGCCGCGATCGCGTACGTGGCGAACCGCTCTCCCCAGCGCGCCGCGGAATTGGCGGGCCGGTTCGGCGGCCGGGGCATCGACCTCGCCCGCGTCAGGGAGGTCCTCGCCGAGGTCGACGTCGTCGTCTCGTCCACCGGCTCGCCGGGCCGGGTGCTCGCGCAGCCGGACGTCGAAGCGGCGCTGAGCAGTCGGAAGGGGCGGCCCTTGTTCCTGATCGACCTGGCGGTGCCGCGAGACCTCGATCCCGCGATCCACGATCTCGACGCCTGCTACCTGTACGACATGGACGACCTCGAGTCGGTCGTCGCCTCCAGCCTCGCCGGGCGCCGCCGCGAGGCGGCTCGGGCGGAGGCGATCGTCGCCGAGGAAGCAGAGCGTTTTCGCGAGTGGCAGGCCTCCCGCGAGGTCGTTCCCGCGATCGCGTCCCTGCGGGCGTGGGCGGAGGAGGTTCGCGCCGGCGAGCTGGCGCGGGTCCGCGGCCGGCTCGGCCTGTCCGAGTCGCAGGAGGAGGCGGTCGAGTCGATCACGGCGCAGATCGTCAACAAGCTCCTACATCCGCCGACCGTCCGTCTCAAGGAGGCCGCGGCCGGGGCGGACGGCGGCGGCTACGCGCAGGCCGTCCGTCACCTCTTCGACCTCGACGACGCCGAGTAGCGTGGCGCTGCTCCGGCTCGGCTCTCGCGGCAGCCGGCTCGCGCTGACGCAGGCGGCGCTGGCGGCCGAGCTGCTTCGCGCGCCCGGCCGCGAGATCGCGCTCGTCCCGATCACGACCGTCGGCGACCGCGACCGCCGAAGCCCGTTCGGGGCGATCGGCGACCGCGGCGTCTTCGTCAAGGAGCTGGAGGAGGCCCTCCTGGAGGGCCGGATCGACGCGGCCGTCCACTCCGCGAAGGACATGACGTCGACCGACACGGCCGGACTGGCCGTCGGCGCCTACCTTGCCAGGGGGGATCCGCGGGACGCCCTCTGCGGCGCCGGCGGGCTTCGACCCGGGATGCGGATCGGCACCGCCTCGGTCCGCCGGCGCGCCCAGCTGCTGGCGCTCGAGCCCTCGCTCTCGATCGAGCCGCTGCGTGGCAACGTCGACACGCGGCTGCGCAAGCGGGGCGAGCGCGGCCTGGACGCCGTCGTCCTCGCTGCGTGCGGGCTCGACCGGCTCGGCCTCGGATCCGAGGCCGGCCATCGCTTCGACCCGGAGGAGCTGCTCCCGGAGGCGGGGCAGGGTGCGCTCGCGATCCAGGTCCGCGCCGGGGAAGAGGGGCTGGTCGAGGGGGTCGACGATGCCGAGACCAGGCGGCGGGTCGGGGCCGAGCGCACGTGTGTCGCGGCCGTCGGCGGGGGCTGCCTCGCGCCGGTTGCCGCCCACCACGACGGGACGACGCTCACCGCGCTCGTGGCCGGCGAGGACGGCAGCTGGGTCGAGCGGCGTTCCGGAGACGATCCGGCCGCGCTCGGAGAGGAGCTCGCACGAATCGCCGCACGGTCCTGCTGACCCGTCCCGCGGGGCGGAACGAGCAGCTCGCCGCGCGGCTGCGCGAGCTGGGCTACGACGTGGTCGTTCGCCCGCTGGTGGAGATCGAGGCGGTCGAGACCGGCCCGGTCGAGCTCGACGGCTACGACTGGCTCGTCCTGACGAGCGCGACTGGCGCCCGCGAGCTCCGTCGGCGCGCGCGGGGGCGGGCCGCCCGGGTGGCGGCGATCGGTCGCACGACCGCCGAGGCCTGGGGGGAGGTCGATCTCGTTCCGGCCGTGGCGACACAGGAGGGCCTGCTCGCCGAGCTGCCGCGACCCGCGGGCCGGGTGCTCTTTGCCGGTGCGGAAGGCGCGCGACTGCTGCTGGCGGAGGAGCTCGCCGCAGATGTCGTCGTCCTCTATCGCACCATCCCGGTCGAGGCAGAGGTCGAGGGCGACCTCGCCGTCGTCGCGTCGCCCTCCGCGGCGCGTGCCCTCGCGGCGGCCAACCGGGGGCTGCCGGTTGTCTCGATCGGCCCGGAGACGACCGCGGCCGCGCGGGCGGCGGGGCTCCGCGTGACGGCGGAGGCGCAATCGCCCGATCTCGACGGCCTCGTCGCTGCGGTCGCCGCCGCGGAGTAGCCTGCGGCCGTGTTCATCACCTTCCTGTCCGACTTCGGGCTCCGGGACGACTTCGTCGGCACGTGCCGCGGGGTGATCGCGAGGATCGCTCCCGCGGCGACGATCATCGACATCACCCACGGGATCGAGCGGCAGGCGGTCCTCCAGGGCGCGCTCGTGCTGGCGAACACGATCCGGTACATGCCCGAGGGCGTCCATCTCGCCGTCGTCGACCCGGGCGTCGGCAGCGATCGCCTGCCGCTCGCGCTCCGCGACGCCTCCGGGCGGCTCTACGTGGGACCTGACAACGGCCTGCTCGTGCCGGCGGCGGAGAAGCACGGAGGCGTCGCCGCGGCGTGGCAGCTGTCCAACCCGCGGTACATGCTCGAGCCCGTGTCGCGCACGTTCCACGGCCGCGACGTCTTCGCTCCGGCTGCTGCCCATCTCTCGGTCGGCGTCGACCCGGCCGAGCTCGGGCCTGCGGTCGATCCGGCGACGCTCGTCCGGCTGGAGCTACCGGAGCCGGAGGTCGGCGGCGCCCGCATCGGCGCGACCGTGTTGTACGTCGACCGCTACGGAAACGTCCAGCTCAATCTGTCTCGCGCCGACATCGAGCGGGCCGGCGTCGTGCCCGGCCGGCGGGTCGAGCTCGACCTCGGCGTCGACCGCTACTACGCCACCGCCGCCCGGGCCTTCGCCGACGCCCGCCCCGGCGACATCATCCTCTACGAGGACTCGTACGAGAACATTGCGGTGGCGATCACGGACGGAAACGCCGCCGAGATGTTCGCGATCCGCCCGGGCCGGCGCCTGACCATCCACCTCGACGCCTGATCGGTCCTTGACGCCGCGGGCGAAGGCGGTTAGGTTCGCGCCCACAGGACGTTCGCGGCACGGTATCACCGGCCCGAACGTCCTTCTTTCTGGTGCTCGCCGGCTCGGTCGCCGGCGAGCCCGAGGGGAGGCTTCGTCGCTTGGCTAGACTGGCCGCCGCTAGGCGAGGTAGCTCAGTCGGTAGAGCACACGGCTGAAAACCGTGGTGTCGCCGGTTCGATTCCGGCCCTCGCCATGACGCTCGGAGCGCGGCCGCTCGCCGGCGACCGAGCCGGCGAGCATGGACAAGGATCAGCGCTCGCGGGCTGTTCGGAGGCGCTCGACCAGGGTTTCGAGCATCTGGCCCTTCACGAGGACGCCGTCGGCGCCCGCCTTCGTCGCCTCCTCGTGGATCTCCGTGCTCTCGTCTCCGGTGAGCGCGATCAGGCAGACGAGCGGGTGGGCCTCCCGGAGCTTGCGGATCGCCGTCACCCCGTCCATGTTCGGCATGTGCAGGTCGACGACGACCGCGTCCGGGCTCAGCTCGTCGGCCAGGCTGAGCGTCTCCAGGCCGTCGTAGGCCAGCGCGACGACGGTCAGCTCGGGCTGCTCCTCGATCAGGACGCGGAGCGCCGCGGCGTACCGCTTGTCGTCGTCCGCGAGCAGGACGCGGATCGTTCCGAAGTCCGAGGGCGGGGTCACTCGGTAGTAGTTTGCCCTACGTGGAAACAGCAGAAACGCCTACCCCCGTTGCGGTCATCGGCGCCGCCCTCGATCTCGGCGCCGGGCGACGTGGGGTGGACATGGGGCCGTCCGCGATTCGGTATGCCGAGCTGGCCGCACGGATTCGCCGGCTGGGCCGCGAGTGCGTCGACCTCGGGAACGTCCAGACGGCCGTCGCGGAGGCGGCGCCGGTCGGCGACACGCGGACGCGTTACCTCCGCGAGATCCTCAGCGCCTGCGAGCGGGTCGCCGAGCGGGTCGTGGCCGCGAAGGCCGACGGCCGGATGCCGCTCGTCCTCGGCGGCGACCACTCGGTTGCGCTCGGGACGCTCGGCGGCCTGGTCGACGGCTCGGGGCCGGGCGGCGTGCTCTGGATCGACGCGCACGGCGATCTGAACAGGCCGGAGACGAGCCCGAGCGGGAACGTCCACGGGATGGTGCTGGCGGCGGCGATGGGGCTCGGCGGCCCGGCGTTCCAGGGCTCCGGCGTCGCCCTGCCCTCGGTCGATCCGAGCCGCGTCGCGCTCGTCGGCGTCCGTTCCCTGGACGAGGGCGAGCGCGCGCTGCTTCGCGACGTGAAGGCGAGCGTGTTCACGATGAGCGACGTCGACCGGCTCGGGATCGAGCACACGATCACGGAGTCGCTGGCGAAGATCGACGGCCCGGGGTTCGTGCACGTCAGCCTCGACATGGACGCGCTCGACCCGGACGTCGCGCCGGGCGTCGGCACGCCGGTCCGCGGCGGCCTCTCGTACCGCGAGGCTCACCTGGCGATGGAGCTGGTTGCGGAGTCCGGCCTGATGGGCTCGCTCGAGGTCGTGGAGGTCAATCCGATCCTCGATCGCCAGAACGAGACGGCGAAGCTCGCAGTCGAGCTGGTCGCATCGGCGCTGGGCGCCACGATTCTCTAGCCCTCCAGGAACGCCTCGATCGCGGCGCTCGTCTCCGCGAGCGCGTCCCAGTACACCGTGTGGCCGCCAGGGACGTTGACGACCTCGACCAGGTTGCCGAGCGCCCGCCGGTACGCGTCGACCTCCTCGGGGACCGTGAGCCACGAGTCGGCGCCGAGCACGAACAGCGTGGGCACCTCGAGCGGGGCGGGCGGCGCGCTCGCCATGATGCTCCAGGCCGCAACCACCGCGCTCTTGCAGTAGCGGTAGCGCAGCCGGCCGTCGGTGCCGGGCTCCATGTGGCCGCGGTCGGACTCGATCACGAGCTCCCGCGGGGCGAGCAGGACCCGCCCCGTGTCGTAGCGGGCCTGGACGGCGTCCTCGACCGTCGAATACGAGGTGTCGAGGCGTTCGAGCTCCGCCATGTCGAGCCCGACGTGCGGCAGCACGCGCAGCGCGGGATCGAGCAGGACGATCCGCTCGACGCGCCCGGGCTCGCGCGCCCCGACCTCGGCGGCGAGCCTGCCGCCGAAGCTGTGGCCGATCCAGACCGCCGGTCCTGCAGGCACGCTCGCCAGGATCGCCTCGACGTGGGCGTCGACGTCCCACGGCGGCTCCCACGGAGAGTGGCCGTGACCGAGGAGGTCGAGGGCGATCACGCGGTACCGGGCGGCGAGCGGCTCCGCCAGGCCGTCGAAGCGCCCGCCGTACGACGTGACGCCGTGGAGACAGACGATCGGCGGCGCGTCCGGATCGCCCCAGGTGTAGGCGTGCAGCGTCACGGGCGGTAGTACTTGCGCCCCTTCAGCTCGTCGGGGAGATGGTCGACCGCGAAGCCGGCGGGGTCGTCGTGCGGGTAGACGTAGCCCTTCCCGTGGCCGAGCTTCTTCGCGCCGGGATAGTGCGCGTCGCGGAGCTCCTTCGGCGGTCTGGCGTTCCCCTGGTCGCGGACGTCCCTCTTCGCCTCGCCGAGCGCGACGGTCACCGCGTTCGACTTCGGCGCGCTCGCGAGATAGGTGGCCGCCTGCGCCAGGTTGAGCTGCGCCTCGGGAAGGCCGACGTGCTCGACCGCCTGCGCCGCCGCGACCGCGACGACCAGGGCCTGCGGGTCGGCGTTGCCGATGTCCTCCGAGGCGAGGATGACCATGCGGCGCGCGATGAAGCGGGCGTCCTCGCCGCCTTCGAGCATCGCGGCGAGGTAGTAGACGGCCGCATCCGGATCCGAGCCCCGCATCGACTTGATGAACGCGGAGGTGAAGTCGTAGTGGGCGTCGCCGCCCTTGTCGTAGAGGAGGGGCCGCTTGCGCGCGGCGTCCTCCACGTTCGCCTCCGTCACCGGTGCGCCGCCGGCCGCGGCCGTCGCAGTCTCGAGGATGTTCAACGCGTTCCTCGCGTCGCCGCCGGCGCGCCGCGCGACCAGGGTTCGCAGATCGGCGGACACCGGGATGCCGAGAGCGTCCTCGCCTCCCTCGATCACCCGCTCGAGCTCCGGAAGCTCGAGCGGAAGCAGCTCGAACAGCTGGACCCGGCTCAGCAGCGCCGAGTTGACCTCGAAGTACGGGTTCTCCGTGGTTGCGCCGATCAGGGTGACGAGGCCCTCCTCGACGGCGGGGAGCAGGGCATCCTGCTGGGCCTTGTTGAAGCGGTGGATCTCGTCCAGGAACAGGATCGTCCGCCGGCCGTGCGCGCCGAGCCGCTCCCGGGCGCGAGCGAGGACGCCGCGCACGTCGGCGACGCTCGCCGACACGGCGGACAGCTCCTCGAACTCGGCGCCGGTGGTCGCCGCGACGATCCGGGCGAGCGTCGTCTTGCCGCTTCCGGGCGGGCCGAAGAAGATCGCCGAGCCGACGCGGTCCTCCTCGATCGCGCGCCTGAGCGCCGAGCCCTCGCCCAGCACGTGCTCCTGGCCGACGAACTCGTCGAGCGACGTGGGCCGCAGGCGCATCGCCAGCGGGGCGCTTTCACGAGCTCGCTCGGCCGCGGCGTCGGCGAACAGGTCGGCCATTGCGGAAGTATGCTCAGCGGGTGTCCAGGCAGGAGCAGACCGGCCTTGCGGACGAGTTCGAGCCCGTCCTGCCCGGCCCGGGCGCGAGCGACTACGAGCGCTACCTGCGCACCGACGAGCTGCTCTCCCTCCAGAAGCCGCCCGAGCAACGAGCCCACCACGACGAGCTCCTCTTCCAGACGACGCACCAGGCGTCGGAGCTCTGGCTGAAGCTGGCGGGAGAGGAGATCGAGGTCGCCACCGCGCAGCTCGAGCAGGGCGAGATCCGGCCCGCGTTGCGGCTGCTGGCGCGCTGCGTCCTCTGCTTCAGGCTTGCCACCCATGCCCTGGACATGCTCGAGCTGATGTCGCCGTGGGAGTACACCGCGGAGGTGCGGCCGGTGCTCGGCCACGGCAGCGGCTTCGACTCGCCCGGGTGGGCCCGGGTGCGCCACGCCGCGCCGGCGCTCGGACAGGCATTCCACGAGCTGCGACGGCGCGACGGCCTGTCGCTCGTCGACGTCTACACGCAGGGACGCGACCGCGAGGATCTCTACCAGCTCGCCGAGGCGCTGACCGACCTCGACGAGTGGGCGACGACCTGGCGGGTGCGGCACTTCATGGTCGTGGAGCGGATCATCGGCGGCGACGTCGTCGGCACCCAGGGCACGCCGGTGGAGATGCTCGGCAAGCTCGTGCAGCGCAAGCTCTACCCGGAGCTGTGGAAGGTGCGCACGGAGCTGACGAACTGCGCGATCGAGGAGGCGGACTGAGCACCACCGGCGGTGACGCCTCGGTGTGGGGCGGCGCCAGCTACGAGCGGATCGCGCGGGCATTCGCGCCGGTCCACGAACGTCTCGTCGAGCTGGTAGCGCCCGCGCCCGGCGAGCGCTTCCTCGACTTGGCGTGCGGTACCGGGGAGGTCGCGCTGATCGCCGCGCGCGCGGGCGCCGAGGTCACCGGGCTCGACTTCTCGCCCGGCCAGCTCGAGAAGGCCCGGGCCGCCGCCGCGGATGCCGGGCTCGAGGTCAGGTTCGACGAGGCCGACGTCCAGGAGCTCCCCTACGCCGACGCGAGCTTCGACGTGGTCGTCTCCGCCTTCGGGATGATCTTCGCGCCGGACCACGCCGGGGCAGCGTCGGAGCTCACTCGTGTCTGCCGGCCGGGGGCGCGCGTCGCGATCACCTCCTGGCCCGAGGACGACTGGTTCCGGCTGAACGCGCGGCTGCGGCCCGACTACGAGAACATGACCGCGCGGGAGTGGGCGGACGAGGAGCACGTGCGTGCGCTGCTCCCCGAGCTCGAGCTCGCGTTCGGCCGCGGCGAGTCGACGATCGCCGCCGGTTCGGCCGAGGAGCTCTGGCAGCTGCTGGCCACGTCCGTCCCCGGGCTGAAGGGCTGGCTCGACACGCTCGAGCCGGGCGAGTGGGAGAGCGCCCACCGGGAGTTCCTGAAGCTGCTCGCGAAGGGTGAGCTGACCCGCGAGTACGTGCTCGTGACAGGGACACGCCGGTGAGCCTGCGCGAGGAGGCCGTCGAGCTTCTGCAGGCGCTGATCCGGCTGGACACGGTCAACCCGCCCGGGAACGAGACCGGCGCGGCCGAGCTGCTGCGGGACTACCTCGAGCCGTTCGGGCTCGAGTGCGAGCTGTTCGCGCGCGTGCCCGAGAGGGCGAACCTGGTCGCCCGGATCCGCGGCCGCGGGGACGGGCCGAGCCTCCTGCTGCTCTCGCACACGGACACCGTCCTCGCAGATCCGGGCGAGTGGACGGTCGACCCGTGGTCGGGCGAGCTGCGCGACGGCTGCGTGTGGGGCCGCGGGGCGCTCGACATGAAGGGCCAGGTCGCAGCCAGCGCAGTGGCGATCGCGTCGCTCGCCGGGGAGGGCTTCGAGCCCGCCGGCGACCTGATCTTCGCGGCGACCGCCGACGAGGAGATGGGCGAGGGCACGACCTACGGCCTCGAGTGGCTCTGCTCCGCGCACCCCGAGGCGGTGCGATGCGACTACGCGGTCAACGAGGGCGCAGGCGACCGGGTCGAGCTCGGCGGACGCGTCCTGTACCTGTGCTCGACCGCCGAGAAGCGGAGCTCGCCGTTCGTCGTCCGCGTCCACGGCCGCAGCGGACACGGCTCGATGCCCGGGATCGCGGACAACGCACTGGTCAAGGCGGCCGGCCTCGTCGAGCGGCTCGGCGCATTCGCCCCCGAGCCCGTGCTGATCCCGGAGGCGGCCGGCTTCCTCGAGGCGCTGTCGGACTCGGCGGCGTCGGCCGAAGGCGCGCTCGGGCTCGCCCGGTCGATCGACCCGGTTGCGGCTGAGCTGGTCGAGCCCTTGCTCGGGATGACGGTGGCACCGACGATGATCTCCGCCTCCGAGAAGCGCAACGTGATCCCGGGGCTCTGCGAGGTGACCGTCGACTGCCGGCTCCTGCCCGGCCAGACGGAGCACGAGGCCGACGGCGTCGTGCGCTCGTGGCTCGGCGGGGGTGACTACGAGCTCGAGTGGCGCGACGGACAGGGCGGCACCCGCTCGGAGCAGGCGACACCCCTCTGGTCGGCGATCGAGTCGTTCGTCGGCGAGCTCGAGCCGGGAGCGCGACTCGCTCCCATGTGCGTCGCCGGGTTCACGGACTCGCACTGGCTGCGGGAGGCGTTCGGGACGGTCGCCTACGGCTTCTTCCCGATGCGGACGATGAGCCCCGAGCTGGCGGCGCGGTTGATCCACTCTGCGGACGAGCGGATCCCGGTCGACGACCTCGAGCTCGGCGTCCGGTTCCTCCGGCACGCAGCGGCCCGCGTCTGCGGCTCCGGCGGTTCTCCCTCGGGGCCTGCCGCTTAGGTTCTCCCGGCCTCCTCCCCACGGCGAGCGTAGCCGCGAAGTCGTCACGTGTGGGAGACGGGATCGCGCCGGATGCGTGACGACGCGGCGCCCGCGCGGCACGGGGTACCCTGCGGAGCGATGGCCGAGCAGCAGGAGAAGGTCCGCCTCGGCGGGATGGCGCTCCAGAACGGCGTGCTCGTGCACGGGCCGACATCGTGGGCGGTCGCGGTGCGGACCGACGACGGGGAGCTTCGCGTCGCCTCGGGGAAGAAGAGCGTGCGCGGCGCCGGGGTGACCAATCCGCTGCTCCGCGGGCCGGTCCGCCTGCTCCACGCGTTCGCGCTCCTGCCGCGGATCAAGCATGCCCGGCCGGAGGCCCGCTTGCCCTTCGAGCGTCCTGCCGTGCTCGTCTCGATGGTCGCCAGCGCGATCGTCGCCGCCCGCCTGCGCAGGTCGTCGCGGCTCGGGCCGGTGGTGCGAGAGCTGCTCGGCGGCGCGATGTCCCTCCTGCCCGCGACGCTTGCCCTGCGCGGCTCCGACCTCGCCGCGTACCACGGCGCCGAGCACATCTCGATCGGTACGTACGAGCACGGCGAGCCGCGCGGGAAGGAGCACGAACGTTGCGGCTCCCACCTGATCGGACCGCTGCTGCTCACCTCGGCGGTCGGCGCGGCGCTGGCGGCGAAGGCGCCCCTGCCCGCCCGCCGGCTCGCCCGCGTGGCTGCCGCGGTCGGCAGCCTGGCTGCGGCGACCGAGATCTTTTCGTGGATGGTCCGGCACCAGGATCACCCTGTCGCGCGCTCGCTCGCCTGGCCCGGCCACGAGCTCCAGCACCGGCTCGCGACGGCCGAGCCCGACGCAGCTCAGCTCGAGGTCGCCGAAGCCGCCCTCCGCGCCTGCCTGGACCTCGAGCGCACCTCCCCGCACGATGGCCCTCAACACCCGACAGCAGGGTAAGCGGCTCCCACCGGAGATCTTCGACCTCCCCGTCGACAAGATGCGGGAGGGCTACTACACGGACGCGTACTTCAACCACACGCGCTCGGCCCTGCTCGCCGACGGACGTCACCCGCGGGTGGTCATGCAGGTCTTCCAGAAGCACCGGTCGGTGCTCGGCGGCATGGACGAGGCGATCGCCGTCCTCAAGCTCTGCTCGGAGGACTGGGACGCGCTGACCGTCCACGCGCTGTACGACGGCGACCGGATCGACCCCTGGGAGACGGTGATGACGATCGAGGGCGACTACACGCTGTTCGCGCACCTCGAGACCGTCTACCTGGGAGTGCTGGCGCGCCGGACGCTGATCTCGACGAACGTCACGCGCGTCCTGGAAGCCGCCGGCGGCAAGCCGATCATCTTCATGCCGGCCCGGCACGACCATCACCGCGTCCAGACCGGGGACGGGTACGCGGCGTTCGTGGCAGGCGCGCTCGTCGGCGCCGAGATCGGAGTGACCACCGACGCGCAGTCGTCGTGGTGGGGCGGCCGCGGGATCGGCACGGTTCCGCACGCGCTGATCGCCGCCTACGGCGGCAACACGGTGCTCGCGGCCACCAAGTTCGCCGAGTGGGCGCCCGACGACTTCAACATCGTCGTGCTGGTCGACTTCGAGAACGACTCGGTGCGCACGTCGCTCGAGGTCGCGCGGGCGCTGAAGGACCGGCTGTGGGGCGTTCGGCTCGACACGTCCGGGCAGCTGGTCGACCGGGCGCTCTGGAACGAGATGGGGGACTTCGACCCCCGTGGCGTCAACGAGCGGCTGGTGCGGAAGGTGCGCGACGCTCTCGACCGGGACGGGTTCGAGCGCGTCAGGATCGTCGCCTCCGGCGGCTTCACCGTCGACCGGATCCGGGCGTTCGAGCAGGCGAGCGTGCCCGTCGACGCGTACGGGGTGGGCTCGTCGCTGATCCGCGGCGAGAACGACTTCACCGGCGACATCGTCCTGGCCGACGGCCGCGCGACCGCGAAGGTCGGCCGGCGCTTTCGGCCGAGCGACCGCCTCGAGCTCGTCCCCTAGCTCTCGTCGACCCAGGGCAGGCGGCTCCAGTACGGAGGCCGCCCGCGTTCCGGTCGCTGGAAACGGGCGTACGCCTGCTTCGGGTCCGGAGTCTCCTCTTCGGCGCTCGCGCCGTAGCGTCCGGCGAGCTCCGACACCGGGTAGAGCAGCTGCTCGGGCTCCGCCCGCGCGCCGGCCATCAGGACCACGCACGGCCCGTCGCCGGCCCCGACGAAGACGTGCTCGGTCCCGGCCGGGCAATGGAAGAAGTCCCACGGCCGGAGCAGGCGCTCGCCGCCGTCGACCAGCAGCCTGCACTCGCCGGCCAGCACCAGGAAGGCCTCCTGCTGGCCCTCCGAGTGGTAGAGGCAGTTCGACTGACCGGGCTCCAGCACGCTGACGTTGATGCCGAGCTGCGCGAACGGGAACTCACGGCTCTCGAAGCCGCAGCCCGAGCCGAACGTCTGCGAGATCCACCACTCGGCGTCCCGCACGTTGACGACGAACCAGCCTTCGGAGGCCGGCGCGAGCCCTGCGCCGGAGTCTGCGAGCCTCGCCTCGGCCACGCGTCGAGTCTACGGGTTCCTTCCGCGTGGCCAGGAGTCGATCGGCCGGGTCGAGTCGAGGACGTGGACGCCGCGGGCGGCGAAGCGTGCGAACGCCTCGTTCCCCGCCGCGGTGAAGTCGACCGCGCCCGCCGCGACCACCGGCGACGTGCAGTCCTCGAGCAGGTAGACCCGGTCGGCCGGCACGTCCTGGAGGAGATCCTCGACCGTCCAGGCGACGCAGTGGCTCTTGGCCTGGCCGGCGATCACGACCGCCTCGAACGAGGACAGCAGCTCGATCAGCGCATCGTTCCGGCCGCCTCCGACCTCCGGGCCGAGAACCGAGTAGTGCTCGACGCGCGGGTTCTCGCCCTTCACCTGGAACGCGGCCAGCGAGGTCCGGGCGATCGAGTGGAAGAACACCGCCTCCTCGACGGCCGAGACCAGCGCGTGCCCGATGCCGCCGAGCATCGCGTGGTACGGCCACACCGTCAGCCGGTAGCGGCCGCGCTCGGCCAGCCCGCGCACGTAGCGCTCGAGGTTCCCCTGCTCCTCGGGGTCGGCCGCGTGCCAGATGCCCCGCTCCACCTCGTAGGCCGAGACGACCGTGTACGGCTGCGGATGCCGTCCCTTGGCGTCGACCAGCCAGGCGGCGTGGAACACCTGCATCGCGCGATGCGTGTCGAGCGTCGGGATGATCTGCGTGATCGCCCCGAGGTTGCGGTAGACGAACTCGCACAGCCGCCGGCTGTCCTCGGGGGCGCCTGGGACGAACAGCTCGAATCCCGGAGTGCAGAAGGTGTTCTGGCAGTCGACGAGCAGCAGGGCGACTCGCCGTGCGTCCTCGTGCGCCGGGGTCAGCCCGTGCTCGTCCGCCCAGGCGGTCGCCTCCACCGCACGCTGCTCGTACGGCACCCGCCGGATCTCCTCGACCCGGGCGGGATCCCAGTGCGGCGGTAGGGGAAGCTCCATGCGCTGAGCGTACTAATGCGGGCGTCCCGGACTGCCGATGCAAGGGCGATGCCTCTCTCGTCCCTTGCGCACGAGATCGCTCAGGGTGCGCTCACCTGGCTGCCGATCGCGTTCTTCGCGGTCCTCGTCTTCCTGATCTGGCGCACGATCCAGCTGATGCCCAGGGTCAAGCCGAACCTGACCGAGCCGAACTCGGCGACCTCGGTGACGTTCGCCGACGTCGCCGGGGTCGAGGACGCGAAGGCCGAGCTGGAGGAGGTGGTCGACTTCCTGCGCGACCCGGCGCGGTTCGCGAAGCTCGGCGCCCGCGTCCCGAAGGGGCTGCTCCTGTACGGGCCGCCGGGGACGGGGAAGACGCTGCTGGCGAAGGCGGTGGCGCACGAGTCGGGGGCGAGCTTCTACTCGCAGAGCGCATCCGCGTTCGTCGAGATGTTCGCCGGGCTCGGCGCCTCCCGCATCCGCAAGCTCTTCGAGACCGCTCGCAAGAACGCGCCGGCGATCATCTTCATCGACGAGCTGGACGCGGTCGGCGCGGCGCGCAGCGGCCACGGCTTCAACCGCGAGCAGGACCAGACGCTCAACCAGCTCCTGGTGGAGCTCGACGGCTTCGCGACGGCCGAGCAGGTGGTGGTGATGGGCGCCTCGAACCGGATCCAGGATCTCGACCCCGCTCTCCTCCGCCCGGGCCGGTTCGACCGCCAGCTGCTCGTCGCCCCGCCCGACCTCGCCGGCCGCGAGAAGATCCTCGCCGTCCACACGCGCGGCAAGCCGCTCGCCGACGACGTCGATCTCGGGTCGCTCGCGCGTCAGACCGCCGGGCTCGCCGGGGCCGATCTCGCCAACATCTGCAACGAGGCCGCGATCTTCGCCGGGCGGCGAAACCTCCAGCGCATCGGCCAGGCGGAGTTCGAGGCGGCGCTGGAGCGGGTTGTGGCCGGGCTCCAGCAGCGCCGCGTCGTCAGCGAGAAGGAGAAGCGGATCCTCGCCTACCACGAGTCGGGACACGCGCTGATGTCCTACCTGATGGGCGAGGCGCTGCCGGTGCACAAGGTGACGATCGTCTCCCGCGGCCAGGCGCTCGGGTACACGCTCAACCTGCCGACCGAGGACCGCTTCCTCCGGACGAAGGAGGAGATGGTCGACATGATGAAGGTCTTCCTCGCGGGCCGAGCGGCCGAGCAAGTCGTCTTCGGCCGGGTGACCAACGGGGCTGCGAACGACCTGGAGAAGGCGACCGACCTGGCCCGGGCGATGGTGTTCGAGTACGGCATGGGCGACGCCGTGCCCAGCCGGACCCTGCGGGCCGACAACTACTCGCTCTCGGAGGAGACCAAGCGACTCCGCGACGGCGAGCAGGCGCATCTCACCGACCAGGCCTTCCACGAGGCGATCCGCCTGATCGAGAAGCACCGCGTGCATCTCGACCGGCTGGCCGAGTCGCTGCTCGAGCACGAGACGCTGAACAAGGAACAGCTGGACGCACTGCTCGCCGACATCGAGCCCGAGTCGCGGGCCGCCGAGACCGTCGGCACCGTACGCATCGTGAGGTGAACGGAGTCGGTGACGGGCCGAAGCCTGTCATCGATGCTCTTGTCGATAGCATCGCGGTCGATGCCCGCGAAGGCGATCCACCACCTCGGCCTCGCCGTCGAGGACCTCGACGAGGCGATCTCCACGTACGAGCGCCTGTTCGGCGCCGAGCTCGAGGAGCGCGCCACGCAGGACGAGCAGGGTGTCGAGGCTGCCTCGCTGCGCGTCGGACCGAGCCAGGTCGAGCTGCTCGCGGCGCTCGGCCCCGACACGCCCGTCGGCCGGTTTCTCTCCCGCCGCGGGCCCGGCATGCATCACGTCGCGTACGCGGTCGAGGACCTGCCGGGCGAGCTGGCCCGGCTCGAGGGCGAGGGCGCCGAGCTGATCGATCCCTCGCCGCGGCCCGGCCTCTTCGGGATGCAGGTGGCCTTCGTCCACCCCGAGTCGGTCCACGGCGTCCTCTCGGAGCTGGTTGCGCGTGGCTGACCGCGTCCGCATCGAGATCGGGTTCGACGGCGGCCAGATCATGGGGGCGCTGGTCGAGGCAGAGGCCCTCGACAGGCTCGAGCAGGCACTCGCCTCCGGCGAGGACGGATCGCTGGCGCTCGACGTCGAGGACGGCCGCTACACGGTGGCCCTGCGCCGGATCGTGTACGTGAAGCGGTTCGCCCGCGAGGGACGCGTCGGCTTCGGCGCCTAGCCCTCGGCGATGGCGCTCGAGGTCGGCATCGTCGGCCTGCCGGGGGCGGGCGGGACGCAGCTGTTCAACGCGCTGACGCGCGCGGGCGCACACGCACACGACCTCAAGGAGCACGTCGGCATGGCGCCGATCGCCGACGAGCGGCTCGGCCCGGTTGCTGCGGTCGAGCACGCCCGGAAGATCACGCCCGCCTCGATCCGGATCGTCGACGTGCCGGGAACGGGCCCGCAGCTGCTCGGGAACCTGCGGCAGGTCGACGCCCTGCTGATGGTCGTCCGCGACCCCGGCGAGGTCGAGGAGCTCCGGCTGGAGCTGCTCGTCGCCGATCGCGACCACGTCGAGCGGCGTCTCGAACGGGTCCGCCAGCAGGCGAAGTCTGGCGATCCGAAGCTCCGGCAGGAGGTCGTCGAGCTCGAGCGGCTGCTCGCGCACGTCGAGGGCGGGGGCACGTTGGCCGACTACGGCGAAGAGCTCCCGGCCGAGCTCGACCCGCTGACCACGAAGCCCGTGGTCGTGGTGGCCAACGGCTCGGGGACAGTCCCCGAGGGACTGTCCCTCGCGATCGACCTGGCGCTGGAAGAGGAGCTCGCCGAGCTCGACGAGGAGGAGGCGGCTGCGTTCCGCGAAGGCGGTCGGTCGGCGCTCGACGAGATCGCCGGCCTGCTGAAGGACGCCCTCGACCTCGTCACGTTCTTCACCGCGGGCGAGAAGGAGACACGGGCCTGGACGCTCCGCCGTGGCCAGACCGCGCTCGAGGCCGCCGGCACCATCCACTCGGACATCGCCCGCGGCTTCATCCGCTGCGAGGTGATCCGCTGGAGCGACCTGGTCGAGTGCGGCTCGCGCGCGGAGGTGGCGAGACGCGGCCTGCAACGGCTCGAGGGCAAGGAGTACGTCGTCGAGGACGGCGACGTCCTCAACATTCGTTTCAACGTCTGAACGGGAGCGCTGTGGACGAATCGTCACCTCGGCGTGGGGGTCTGACCCCGCCGAAGCGTCACGAGCGTGTGCCGATTCTTACCCCGCGCTGATCGCGGCCGCGCCCGCGACCGCTGCCAGCGCGCCTCCTCGCTGGACGAGCGTCAGCCGCTCGTGCAGGACGAACCGGGCGAGCAGCGCGGTGACGACCGGGTACAGGGCCGCCAGCACGGCGACGACGCTGAGCAGGCCCTTCGTCGTCGCGATCGCGAACAGCTCGGTGGCGCCGGCGTCCAGCAGGCCGATTACGGCGAGCACGAGCAAGCCGCCGCTCGCGCCGCGGTCCGGCCTGGTCAACAGGAGCGCCGCGAGCACCAGCGCGCAGGATGCGAGCCGCACGATGAACGTCCCCCAGTACGGGTCGGCGTTGCTCGCGGCGTCGAGCCCGACCTGCGAGCTGCCGAACGTGACCGCTGCGAGCAGCGCGAGGCCGACGCCGGCGCCTGCGCGCCTCCGCTCGCCCGGAGCGCCCTTCTCCCACCCGGCGAAGGCGACGCCGACCAGCGCAACAGCCATCCCGGCGAGCTGGATCGTGCTCGGCCGCTCGCCGCGGGCGAGGCCGACGGTCAGGGGGACGAGCGGGGACGTCGCGGTGATCGGTGCGACGATGCCCATCGAGCCGACCGCGAGGCCCTTGTACAGGGCGCCGATCCCGATCGCGCCGCCGAACCCGGCCAGGACCGCCCAGAGAATCGCAAGCCCGTGCGGCGGCGCCTGCCAGCGGATCAGCACGATCGCTCCGAGCAGCACGAGCCCGGCGGGCTGCGAGATGGCGAGCACGCGGAGCAGCGGCACGGTTCGCGTCTTCAGCCCGCCGAGGAAGTCGGAGACGCCCCAGGACGCGCTCGCGGCGAGCGCCAGGAGAACGGTCATGCCCGGTCGGCTAGCTTCCGTCGACCGGCCGCGTCGCGGCGACCGCGTCCAGCTGGTTCGCGTGGTAGAGGACGGCCGCCTCGGCCGTCTTCGCCGCCCGGGCGTCGTGGTGGCACGCCACGGCGTGCAGCAGCTCGGCTCTCACGACCGGATCGAGGTCCTCGGCGCGCCCCTCGATCAGCCGCGCGCCGAGGTGGACGTGGCCGAGCAGGCGTCCCTCGGGCGTCTGGCGGAAGCCCGGGCCGGGCTCGAGCTCGACCGTCCGGCCGACGTCGTGGAGCAGAGCCGCGGCGAGCAGCAGGTCCGAGCGCAGCCGGGGGTGGAGCTGGCCGACCTCCCGGCAGATCGTGGCCACGCCGACCGTGTGCTCCAGCAGCCCGCCGGCGTAGTCGTGATGCCCGTCCGGGGCCGCCGGCAGCGCGCGCAGCCGCCTGCGCACCTCCGCGTCCCCGAGGATCGCGGTGACGGTCGGCCTCAACCCCTCGTGGGCGATCTCGCCGGCGAGGAACTCAAGGAACCCCTCGAGCTCGTCGGGATCGCGGCGCATCGCCGGGGCGAACGCGGACGGATCCTCGCCGGGAGCGGCCTCGATCGAACGAACGTCGAGCTGGAGCCGGTCGCGGTAACGCTCCACGCGGCCGAGCACGCGCACGGCGTCGCCCTCCCCGAACCGTGCGTCCAGGAGCTCGACGTCGTTCCACACACGCCCTTCGATCCGGCCGCTGGGGTCGACGAGCTCCAGGGCGAGGTAGGCCGACCCGCCCCTCGTCCGCAGCCTGCGCTTGCGTGCGACCGCGTAGACGCCTTCGACGACGCGGTCCTCGGCAAGCTCGGCGATGCTGCTCATCGGGCCAGTCTAGGCCCGAAGGCGGCCGATCATCTAGGGTCACGTCCGTGGCCGCTCTGAAGCCGTTTCGAGCGCTCCGCTACGACGAGCGCCGGGCGGGGCCGCTGCAGGAGCTCGTCGCGCCGCCCTACGACGTGATCTCGGCCGATGCCCGGGAGCGCTACCTGACGAAGAGCCCGTACAACGTGGTCCATGTGACGCTGCCGGACGACGAGGCAGCGGCCGCCCGCGCGCTCGCCGACTGGCAGGCGGAGGGCGTCCTCGCGCGCGACCCGGAGGCCACGCTCTGGTGGCTCGCGCAGGACTACACCGGCCCCGACGGAGTCGCCCGGCGCCGTGACGGGCTGGTCGCGGCGCTGAGGATCGAGCCGTACGAGGCGGGCGTCGTGCTCCCGCACGAGCGCACGCACGCCGGCCCGAAGGAGGGCCGGCTGCGGCTCCTGCGCGCGACCCGAACCCACGTCGAGCCGATCTTCCTGCTGTACGAGGGCGCGCTGGCCGCACCTCGTGGAGAGCCGGAGACGGACGTCGAGCTCGACGGGGTCCGCAGCCGTCTGTGGCGGCTGGACGACGAGGTGCCGCCGGCGCTTGCCGATGCTCCCCTCCTGATCGCCGACGGCCATCACCGCTACGAGACCGCGCTCGCCTTCCACGCGGAGGACGGCACCGAGGCGAGCGCCTGGCTGCCGGTCGTGGTCGTTCCCACGCGCCAGGACGGCCTGACCATCTTCCCCACCCACCGGATCGCGGTGCGCACGAAGCCGCTGCCGCCGCTGGAGACGTCGTCCAACGGCGACGACCGCGCGGTCGCCGAGGTCTACACGCGCTCCGGCACGGGCTACCTCCGCGGCGAGCCGGGCGAGCTCGACGCCGAGCTCGTCGCCCGCTACGCGGCGGAGGTCGGGTACACGCCGTACGCAGACGAGGCGCGGGCCGCCGTGGACGCCGGTGACGCGGAAGCGGCGTTCCTGCTCCGGGCGCCGACCGTCGAGCAGGTCGCGGCGGTGGCGAAGGCCGGGCGCACGATGCCGCAGAAGAGCACGTTCTTCTATCCCAAGCTCACGTCGGGCCTCTTCTTCCTCCCGCTCGAGTGACGATCGACTGGCTCGCCATTTGCCGCGCCGCGGTCGAGGACGTGCGCGCGGTCCTCCGGGAGCTGCCCGCGCGCTCCGACCGCGAGCCGGTCGTCGCGGTCGGAATGGGCGGCGACGACACCACCGCGATCGACGCCGCGGTCGAGCGTGCGGTCGTGGCGCGCTTCGACGCCGCAGGCGACGGCTTCACCCTCGTCTCAGAGGAGCTCGGCGTGCGAGGGGGCGGCGACACCTGGGTCGTGCTCGACCCGATCGACGGCTCGATCAACGCGAAGCGCGGCCTGCCGTTCTTCTCGGTCTCGGTCGCGGTCGCCGAGGGAGGGACGATGGAGGACGTCACCTTCGGCTTCGTCCACGACTTCGGGACCGGGGAGGAGTGGACGGCGCAGCGTGGAGCCGGCGCGACGCTGAACGGCGCTCCGCTGAACGGTGAGCCTCCGAAGGACCAGGTCGAGATCCTCGCGCTCGAGGCGACCCGGACCGATCTCGTCGCGCGCCACACGCCCGCGCTCGTGGGGCTTGCCCACCGGCTCCGGGTCTTCGGCTCGCTCGCCATCTCGCTCTGCCATCTGGCAGACGGGCGCGTCGACGCGGTCTGCTCGCTGAAGGCGGCCCGCGCGGTCGACATCGCGGCCGCCCAGCTGCTCGTCCGCGAGCGCGGGTACGCGATCGAGCTCCCCGAGGCCGGGCCGTTCGGGGCTGCGCCGCTCGACCTCGAAGGACGTTCGCGCGTGGTCGCAGCGGGAACAACCGGGGTGTGCGCAAGGGTCGCGGCGGCGCTGTCCGCATAGGCTGCTCGGGCTGGAACTACACGCACTGGCGGGACGTCGTGTACCCGCGGGGCCTGCCGGCGAGCCGGTGGCTCGACCACTACGCGACGCTCTTCGACACGGTCGAGATCAACACGACGTTCTACCGGCTGCCGTCCGTTGCGGCCGTGGGCGGCTGGGTCGCGCAGACGCCTCCGGAGTTCGTCTTCGCCGTGAAAGCGAGCCGGTTCCTGACGCACATGAAACGGCTGACCGACCTGGACCGTGGCGTGCGGCGGTTCTACGAGCGGATCGAGCCGCTGGTCGAGACGCCGAAGGCCGGGCCGGTGCTGTGGCAGCTGCCGCCGAACTTCCACCGGAACGACGAGCGCCTGGAGGCGGCGCTCGCGGCGCTGCCGCCCGGCCGGCACGCGTTCGAGTTCCGCCACCCGAGCTGGTTCGCGGCCGAGATCTACGACCTCTTGCGCGCCCACCAGGCCGCGCTGGTGATCGCCGACCGCCCGGAGGTGCGGCGCTTCCAGGCACGAGAGCTGACCGCCGACTTCGTCTTCCTGCGCTTCCACCACGGCGGAGGCGATGGCAACTACGGTCACAGGCAGCTCGCCGCGTGGGCCCGGCGCATCGAGGAATGGCGAAGCCGGGGCGACGTCTACGCCTACTTCAACAACGACTGGGCGGGGTACGCGGTCGAGAACGGCCTCTGGCTCAAGCAGCGCCTGGCCGCGTAGGCGGGACTAGCATGGGCAGCGTGAAGGGGCGCCTCTTCGTGCTCTGCGCCGGCGTGTTGCTGCTGGCGCCGGCTGCGGCGGCCGCGGCGCCGCCCAGGGTCGTCTTCCACGCGACCACCCACACCCCGAAGGTGAACGCCCGCTGGCCCTGGTCGGTCACCGTGACCACTTCGAAGGGCAAACGGCTCGCTGCCAGGGTCTCGGCGGCGATCGTCGACCCGATCGGCGGCGTCCACCCGGTCGAGTACGACTGCTGCAAGCGGAAGCTCATCACCAACGTCCGGATCAAGGGCCGCTTCGGCGACGTCGTCAAGTTCCCGCTCTCGTCCAAGGGGTTCCGGCTGACCTTCCGGGTGACGGTGCGCTCGGCGCTCGGGACCCGCGTGGTCGACTACTGGGTCAAGGCGCGGTGAGCTCGCGCACGGGCGGCGCCGAGGTGGTCGTCGACCACGTCTCCCGCTCGTTCGAAGACGGAAGGATCTCCGCCCTCGTCGACGTCACCTTCCGTGTCGCCGAGGGCGAGTTCGTGGCCGTCACCGGTCCCTCGGGCTGCGGCAAGAGCACGCTGCTCAACCTGATCGGCGCGCTCGACCGCCCCGACTCGGGCCGGATCGACGTCGACGGCGAGCGCGTCTCGGACGCCGACGGCTCCTCGTACCGCGCCACGGTCGTCGGCTTCGTGTTCCAGTTTCACAACCTGATCCCCACGCTGACCGCCTCCGAGAACGTTCAGCTGCCCATGCTCGGTCGGGGCCTGTCCCGAGGTGCCCGCTCGCGGCGCGCCCGGGAGCTGCTCGACGAGGTCGGGCTCGCGCAGCGCCGGTCGGCGTCCCCGACGACGCTGTCGGGCGGGGAGCGGCAGCGCGTCGCAGTCGCCCGGGCGCTGGCAAACGAGCCGCGGCTCCTCCTCGCCGACGAGCCGACGGGCGCGCTCGACACCGCGACCGGCGGGCAGATCGTCGGGCTGCTCGAGCGCGTCCGCTCCCAGCGGGGGACGACGGTCCTGCTCGTCACGAACGACCCGGACGTCGCCGACGCCGCCGACCGCATCCTCCGGATCCGCGACGGGCGGATCGAGGAGCCTACTCCCGCCGAAGCGCCTCGACCGGCGTCAGCGTGATCGCCCGCCACGCGGGATAGAGCGCGCCGAGCAGGCCGACGCCGAGCGCGAAGGCGAGCCCCCAGGCGAAGACGCCGCCCGTGAAGTCGGCCTCCGCCAGGCTGGAGAGCGAGCTGTGCTCCGTGAGCAGCACCGCCGCCACCCACCCGCCGAGCAGGCCGAGGCCGAGCGCGACCAGGCAGATGCCCAGCGCCTCGCTGACGATCAGCGCGGCGATGCGCCGCGACGTCCACCCGATCGCGCGCATGATCCCGATCTCGCGCACCCGCTCGAAGACCGACATCGCCATCGCGTTCGTCACGCCGATTCCGCCGACGATCAGCGCGAGCAGCGAGAAGATCCAGCCGGCGGTGACGATCAGGCGGCTCGAGGTGTCGATCCGGACCGCCTGGCCGGGCTCGACCACCGCCGTCACACCCGGAAACTCCTGCTCGAGACGCTTGGCCACGGCCTTCGGGGTCGCGCCCGGCTCGACCGTGACGCCGATGGTCGTGATCTCGTGCGGCCGCTGCGCGAGCGACTGGACGACGCGCAGCGGGAGGGTGGCGCCGAGGTCGACGAACCGGTCGCCGGAGTGGTAGACGCCGGCGATCGGAAAGGCGCGCTTCCCGACGTGGAGCAGGTCGCCGGGGCCGAGGTGCAGCGCCTTGGCCGCCTCGTCCCCCAGCATCGCTTCCCTCCCCTGGGCGCGGTGTCCGGCGACGACGACCCGCCGCCGGTCGGTGAACTCGCCCGGTGCGTACCCGAAGAGCAGGAACTCGTCCTGGTCCTCGACCCTGCCGACGCGGATGAAGATCTGCGCGGCGCCGGCCACTCCCGGATCGGCTCTCACCTTGGCGACGAGGCTTTGCGGGAGAACGGAGCGGGTGAGGTCGGAGGCGCCCTGCTGGAAGAGCCCGAAGTCCGAGCGACCGACATGGATCAGCTGGTCGGCGGTCTTCTCGACACCCGCCGTGATCGAGAGCAGGGCGACGATCAACCCGACCCCGATCGCCACGCCGGCGACGGTCAGAGCGGTACGCGCCTTGCGCCGCAGGAGGTTCTTCAGCACCAGCCCCGGCCACGTCACGGCACTCATCCTCGCATTGGCTAGTGTCAGTGGCATGGAGCCCGATCGCGACGCGATCCTGAAGGCGCTCGACCACGTCATCGACCCGGAGCTCCGGCGCCCGGTGACCGAGCTCGACATGGTCCGCGAGATCGAGATCGACGGCGGCGACGTGTCGGTGACGATTGCGCTCACCGTCGCCGGCTGCCCCCTGCGGGAGAGCTTCCAGAGCCAGGTGGTCGAGCACGTAGGGCAGGTCCCCGGGGTCGAGCGGGTCCGGCTCGGCTTCGACGTGATGAGCCCCGAGGAGCGCTCGGCGCTCTCGGTCAAGCTGCGCGGCGGCGTCGAGGAGCGCAGCAAGGGGATCTCGGTCGACCGCGCGACGCGCGTGCTGGCGGTCGCGAGCGGAAAGGGCGGCGTCGGCAAGTCGTCGCTGACCGTGAACCTGGCGGCCGCGTTCTCGACTCTCGGTCACCGGACGGGGATCCTCGATGCCGACGTCTACGGCCATTCGATCCCGCACATGCTCGGCGTCACCCAGCGTCCGGTGGTGGTCGACAAGATGATCGTCCCGCCGGTGAAGGACGAGCTGAAGCTGATGTCGATCGGCTTCTTCCTCGACGACAACGCGCCGGTGATGTGGCGGGGGCCGATGCTGCACCGGGCCCTCGAGCAGTTCCTCTCGGACGTGCACTGGGGCGAGCTCGACCTGCTGCTCGTCGACATGCCGCCCGGGACGGGCGACGTCTCCATCTCGCTCGGGCAGCTGCTCCCTCGCGCGGAGGCGGTGATCGTGACCACGCCGCAACCGCTCGCGCAGGAGGTGGCCTCACGGGCGGCGACGATGGCCCAGAAGACGAACATGCGCCTGATCGGCGTCGTCGAGAACATGACCTCCGAGGTGTTCGGCAGCGGCGGCGGCGAGCGGCTCGCAGCGCAGATCGGGGTGCCGTTGCTCGGCAAGGTTCCGCTCGACGCGCGCCTACGCGAGTGCGGCGACGCCGGTGAGCCGCTCGTCTGGGCCGAGCCCGATTCGGACACCTCTCGCGCGATCGTCGCGATCGCGGAGGCGATCCACGCCGGCCGGCAGACGTTCAAGGCGCTGCCGGTCCTGAGCTGACCGAAGCACGCACCCGGCTGCTCGCGCTCGGGTTCTCCGAGGCCGACGCGGTGACGCTCGCGGACCACTTCCTCGACGCGGAGCGTCGAGGAAAGCAAGGCCACGGGCTCGCGCGGATCGCCTGGCTCGAGACGCTGCCCGACCTCGACCCGGCGGCACGGCCACGGCTCGAGGCGGAGTACGCCGGATTCGAGCAGTGGGACGGAGCCGGCGCGCTCGGCTACCTGACGCTGGCCGCGATCTGCGACCGGGTCGCAGACGAGCCGCCCTGGCCGAGCAAGGTGGTCGTCGCCCGGAACACGTTTCCCACGGGCGCGGTCGGCTACTGGGTGCGCCGGATCGCGGAGGAGGCGGATCGCGTCGCGATCCTGACCGCAACCTCGCCGCCTCGGCTCGCCCATCCCGACGGAGGGCCCCCGCTCGTCGGTACGACGCCGCTCGCGATCGGGATCCCGAATCCGGGAGGCGACCCGATCGTCGTCGACGTGTCGATGGGGAAGGTCACGCACGGCGACGTGCTGGCCGGCCTCGTCGGCCCGGAGGAGCTCGTCCCGTTCGGCGGCGAGCAGTCGTACAAGGCGTTCGCGCTCGCGCTCGGCCTGCAGCTGGCAGTCGAGGCGTGCGTGGCCGAGGGCTACGGGGCCCTGCTGGTCGTGATCGCCCCGGAGACCTCGACCGTGCCAGAGCTGCGGGAGCGGGCCGCCGGCCTACGGCTGCCCGGCGATCGCTGAGAACCGCGGGTCGTCCCGGATCGCGTCGAAGTCCCTGTCCTTCTTCGCCCCCTCGGCGACCGTCTCCGGGTCGAGCTCGAACGCGCGCTGGAGCTCGGCGATGCCCTGCTCCTTGTCGCCGTAGAGGACCTCGAAGCAGGCGAGGTTGTAGTGGCCCTGCCACTGGTCGGGCCGCCGCTCGACCGCCCCGTCGATCAGCTCGCGGGCGGTGTCGATCTCGCCCTTCTCCGCGTAGGAGAACGCGGCGAAGATGTCCTCCCAGGGGGAGGGCTCGAACACGACCCCGGGCTTCGCGCCGACGGCGAGCACTGCGGTGTCGTCCTCGGCCGCGATCGCACCCCGCTTCGTTCCCGGCCGGGCGAAAACGATCGTGCCGGCCGGCGCGTCGACCTCGTCGTCGCCGAGCGCGAACGTCGCCCGCCCTCGGAGGACGACGTACATCTCCTCGTGCCCGTCCTTCTCGGAATGCTCCTCGACCACGCGCTGGCCTGCCTTCGCGGTGTAGGCGTTCGTGCCGAAGGCGCTGATCCCGAACCGACGCCGCACGGGACGCCAGACGAACTCGGCCTGGTTGATCGGCAGCTCCTCCAGCTCGTCCACGTGCGCGACCTCGTATCCCTTCGTCACTCGGCCTCCCTCAACGCTCGGAGGACGACCGGGTCGATTCGCTCGACCCCGTCGACCCGCTCTTCCAGGTTCTCGCTGCCGGACCAACGCGTGAACGCGGCGGACAATTCCTCCTCGTACCCCAGCCGGGTCAGGCGGTCGCGCAGCTCCGCGGCGAGCCCGTCGTCGACCTCGACCCAGTCCTCGCGGGGCGTCCGCCCGAACAGCGCCTGGTGGATGCCGTGCAGCCGCGCGAGCTCGTCGATCGGCTGCTCGTGGTCGTCGACGCGGAGGTCGACGAGCGTGTCGCTCAGGCCGGCGTAGCCGCCGTCCTTCTCCACGACGAGCAGCGCGGCGGACTGCTGGCCGCGCCGGTCGCCGCCCGCAGCCTGGGCGGCGGCGAGGCAGCCGAGCAGGCGCGCGGCGAGCGGGGTGCCGGCCGTCGCGGCGAACGTCTCCGCCAGCGCGTCCACCGTGTCGCTCGAGACGAGGATGTTCCCCTGCGCCGCGAAGCACGGCCCTGTGCGCCCTCCTGCCCAGGAGTGGCAGTCGCTGCCGGTGTACGTCGCGGCATGCCCCTGCCCGTCGACGATGCCGAGCTGGCGCTGGTCGCGGCCCTCGTCCGCCTCGGTCAGCCGCGCGACGGCGTCCTCGGCCGACAGGCCGTCGCGCAGGAGTCGCAACCCGTACGGGCCGTAGCTCGGGTTCGCGTACGCCTGCGTGGCGATCGCGCCCACTCGGGCCTCGGCCCAGGGCACGACCGACCCGACCGCCAGGAACTTCGACTGCGTGGCGACGCCCCACTGGCCGGCGTCGAGGTCGCACGCGACGATCGAGTACGTCGCGACGACCGGCGGCCGGTCAGCCATAGGTGAGCTCTGTCAGGTCGAGCTCGAGCAGGTCGCGCCGCTCCGGCGGGACGAGCACGCACGCGACCTCCGGACGGGCGAGCGCTTCCTTCACGCCCTCGGGCGTGTCGGCGTGGGCGGCGACGGGACGCCCGGCCGCGTGGGCCTCGCGGACGGCCGCGGCGTCCGTCTGCTCGAGCCAGAGGACGTCCTCCGGCAGCTCGACCTCGCCGTCGACAGCGATCTCGGGGACCCGGGTGCCCGTCGCCCCGAGCCAGCGCTCCCGCATCTACAGCTCGACCGTGTCGCCGGGCTCGGGCGTGATCACCTCGACGCCGGCCGCGAGCTTGCGGAGCTCGTCGGGCGTCCCGACCAGGAGCGGGAACGTGCCGTAGTGGCAGGGGACGCACCGCTTCGTCCCCAGCAGCTCGAGCGCCACGGCCGCCTCGCGAGGCCCCATCGTGAAGTGGTCGCCGATCGGCAGCACGGCGACGTCCGGCTCGTAGATCCGCCCGATCAGCTGCATGGACATGAAGACGTTCGTGTCGCCCGCGAAGTAGATCGTGAAGCCGTCCTCGAGCTCGATCACGAGGCCGGCCGGCTCGCCGAGGTACTCGCCTTCCTCCCCGCTCGACGAGTGGTTCGCGTCGGTGAGCGTGATCTTGATCCCGTCGACGTCGACGGTGCCGCCCTTGTTCGGGCCGTGGGCCATCTCGGCGGTGACGCCCTGTCCGGCCAGCCACCGGCGTAGCTCGACGAGGGCGACGACGGGCGGCTGGAACTGCTTCCACAGCTCGACCGTGTCGCCCACGTGGTCGCCATGGCCGTGCGTGAGCGCGATCAGGTCGACGCGCTCCGGCTCCTGCTCGGTCTCGGGGCACTTCGGGTTCCCGGTCAGCCAGGGGTCGACGTAGATGCGCTTGCCGCCCGGGCTGTCGAGCCGGAAGCTCGCGTGCCCGAGCCAGGTGAGAGGAATGGTCATGGGCCTGAATCTAACGGAGGAACGTCCGGCTGCGCGGCGAAGCTACAGGCCGTGACGCGTCGTGAGCTCCTCCCGGTGGCGCTCGTCCTGCTCGCGGCCTTCACCGACGCCCTCGACGCGCCGACGCTCTCCTTCTACCTCCTGCTCGCGGCGGTGCCCGCGATCGTCGTCGCAGGGCTGGCGGCCGTGGAGGAGCTGCTGCAGGCGGAGGAAGCAATGCCCCACCGGCGCGTGGTCGCGATGCTCCACGTCGTCACGCTCCTGCTGGTGCTGACCGCCGCCGCCCTGCGCGCGCCGCTCCGGGCCGAGGGCACCGTTCCCCGTGCCGCGGTCTCCGCCGTGATCGCGTGCCTGGTCGTGTTCGCGATCCAGGCGCTGATCGGCTCGCTGCCGGCGATCCGGCGCCGCCTGGTCGCCCGGCCGGTTCCGAGCCGCCTCCCCTCCTAGACCTAGAGCGTCGCGATCGCCTTCTGGGCGAGGTCGATCAGCGGCTGCACCGCGAAGAACGAGCCGACCACCACGACCACGCAGGCGGCCGTCCCCGCCTGGAGGAGCGAGTCACGCGGCGGCTGGCCGCCGGCGGCGAACTGGAGCTCGGCGCCCGGGCGCAGGTAGAGCGCCCGGATCACGTTCAGGTAGTAGTAGAGGCTCACCGCCGTGGCGAGGACGCCGAGGATCACGAGCCACAGCCAGCCCCGGTCGTACGCCGACGAGAAGACGTAGAACTTGCCGAGGAAGCCGCCGGTCGGCGGGAGGCCGGCGAACGAGAGCATGAACGTCCACATGGCGGCGCCGAGCAGCGGCCGCTCCCAGCCCATTCCGGCCAGGTCGTCGAGTGAGACGTCGCGGGCCAGCTCGCGCTCGCGCGCGGCGACAACGGCGAACGCGCCGATCGAGGCGGCGGCATAGGGGATCAGGTAGTAGAGGAGCGCCCGGCCGCCGAGCGCGCTGTTCGCCGAGACGGCGATCAGCATGAAGCCGGCGTTCGAGATCGATGAGTAGGCGAGCAGCCGCTTGAGGTTCTTCTGGACGAGCGCGGCGAAGTTGCCGAGCACGAGCGAGCAGACGGCGATCACGGCGATCGCCACCGTCCAGAGGCCGTCCTCCTGGGGGAAGGCGGTGACGAGGACCCGGAAGGCGAGGAGCAGGGCCGCGACCTTGGTCGCCGCGGACATGAACGCCGTCACGGACGTGGGCGCGCCCTCGTAGACGTCCGGCGTCCACATGTGGAACGGCGCCGCCGACGCCTTGAAGCCGAGCCCGACGATGATCATCGCCAGCCCCGTGAGCAGGAGCGCGTCGTGCTGGAGGCCGCCGGCCGTGACCGCGCCTGCGATCGCGTCGAAGGTCAGCTTCCCGGTCGCGCCGTAGACCAGCGCCGAGCCGAACAGGAGCACGGCAGAGCCGAACCCGCCGACGACGAGGTACTTCAGCCCCGCCTCGAGCGACCGTTCCTTGGCGTAGTCGATCGCGCAGAGGATGTAGAGCGAGATCGAGAACCACTCCAGGCCGAGGAACAGCGTCATCAGCGAGTTCGCCTGGGTGAGGAAGATCATCCCTCCGGCCGCGGCGGCGAGCAGCGCGTAGTACTCGGCGACGTGGCCGTGCCGGTGCTCGGTGTACGAGACGAGCACGGCGACGAGTCCCACCGCGGCGAGGATCAGCGCCGCCAGCGCGAAGTAGCGGTCGCGGCGGACCGTGTCCGCGATCACGCTCATCCCGGTCGGCGTCTTGTCGTAGAGCAGAACGGCGGCGACGAACGCGCCGACGAAGCCGCCGGCCGTCACCACGGCCGAGGTGGTGCGCTTCGCGGCATCGGGGGCGAGCACGGCGACCATCAGGCAGATGCCGGCGACGCCGAGCAGGATCAGCGACGGCGAGATCGCGAACCAGTCGACCGGCGGGATCGTGACGGCGGCGGTCATCCGAGCACCCGGTCGGTGATCGCAGCCGGCCACGCAGAGAGGAACAGCAGGATCCCGATCAGGGGGACGAGGATCGCGAGCTCGGCCGGCCGCAGGTCGAGTGCGTTGTCGTGCACGGCCGGGCCCTTCCGGGCGTGCAGCACGCCGGAGATCATCCGCAGGACGTACATGGCCGCGAGCACGATCGCGACCGCGCCGACGACCGCGTAGAGCCAGCCCTGCTGGAAGACGCCGGCGAGGATCGCGAACTCGCCCGCGAACGCGCCCGATCCCGGCACGGCCAGGGCGATGATCCCGGTCGCCATCAGCACCGTCGCCAGCGCGGGGCGACCCTTCGCCATCCCTCCGAGGGACTCGAACCGGCCGGTCGCAGCCCGCCGCTCGACCGCGCCGGCGAGCAGGAACAACACGGCGGAGATGAGGCCGTGGTTGACCATCTGCAGCACGGCGCCGTCGATGCCGAGGTTGTTGGTCGCGAACAGGCCGAGGACGATCAGCCCGAGCTGGGCGAGTGACGAGTAGGCGACGACGCCGCGGATGTCGGGTGCCCGGAACGCGAGCAGGGAGCCGTAGACGAGGCCGATCGCGGCCAGCACCAGGATCGGGGTCCGGAAGTCCTGCACGCCGGCCGGGAAGAGCGAGAAGCAGATCCGCAGGAAGCCGAACGCGGCCGCCTTCGAGATCACGCCGGAAAGCACCGCCGATACCTCCGCAGGCGACTCGCGGTAGGCGTCGGGCAGCCAGCCGTGGAACGGGAAGAGCGGCGCCTTGACCACGAACGCGGCTGCGAAGCCGAGGAAGATCCAGTCGCTGGCGTTCGTCCCGCCGTCGATCATCGAGAACGTGCCGGCCTGGAGGCCGTAGACGATCACGGCCGCCAGCATCAGCAGCGAGCCGACCATCGTGTAGATGACGAACTTGATCGTCGCGTTCAGCCGGCCGGGCCCGCCCCACGCGCCGATCAGGACGTAGAGCGGGATGAGCATCGCCTCCCAGAAGATGTAGAAGAGGAGGAGGTCCTGCGCGGTGAAGACCCCGACGATCGCGCCGGTCAGGAACAGCATCAGCCCGTAGTAGGCGCGCGGGCGGTCGCGGCGCATCCAGTAGCCGTAGGCGGTCGAGGCGGCCATGACGATGGTCGTGAGCCCGACCAGCCAGATCGAGAAGCCCTGGTAGAAGCCGACCGAGTACGAGACGCCGAGATCCTTCAGCCAGGTGGCGTGGTTCCACTCCTGGAGGCCGCCGCGGTCGAAGTCGTAGCGGACGAGCGCCTCGATCCAGAAGCCGACCTCGAAGAGCGACACGAGCAGCGCGGCCGGCGCGACCCAGACCCGCGGCATCGGCACGACCCAGAGCACGACCGCCGCGATCAGCGGGAGCATGATCATCGTCGTGGTGATCCAGCCGTGGCTCGTCATGCCATCGCTTCCTGTAGGGACAGACCCCGAACGGGGTCTGTCCCTGGAGAAAGGCCAACGAGGCTCATCACCGCACCGCGATGAAGACGAGGACGAGGACGGCGAGCCCGGCGGCGAGCGCGAACGCGTACACGCGTACGAGGCCGGTCTGGAGGGCACGGAACCAGTCGCCGGTGCGGCGCGTCAGACCGGCGACGCCGACGATCGAGCCGTTCACGATCGGGCCCTCGACCGTCCAGTCGAGGATCCGCGCGAGCGCGACCGCCGGCCAGTAGAAGAGGCCGTTGTAGAGCTCGTCGAAGTAGAACTTGTGCTCGAGCACGGCCCAGGGACGCGGCGCCTTCATCCGGTGCGCCGAGTAGATCCACCAGGCGACGCCGATGCCGAGCGCGCCCACCGCCACGGAGATGATGCTCGCAACCGCCTCCTGGGAGTTGGTCGCCTCGATCAGCGGCTTCGCGACCGGCTCCAGCCAGTCCGTGATCGGCGTCCACACGCCGGCGAACTGGATCCAGCCGCCGAACGTCGCGAGCACCGCGAGAACGGCCACGGTCAGCCCCATCGACCAGTTCACCAGCCGGTCGTGGCCCGCGTGCGGCGGGTGCTCCCGGACGTAGGCGGACTGCTCGCCGCCGAAGACGACGAACAGCATCCGGAAGGTGTAGAGCCCGGTCAGGAACGCGCCGACGATGCCGACCGCGAACAGCACGCGGTCGTACGTGTCCCCGGCGAGCGCCGCGGCGAGGATCGAGTCCTTGGCGAAGAACCCCGAGAGCGGCGGGATGCCGGCGAGCGCGAGCCCGCCGATCAGCATCGCCAGCCAGGTCTTCGGCATCAGCTTCCGCAGGCCGCCCATCCTGCGGATGTCCTGCTCGCCCCCGAGCGCGTGGATGACGATCCCGGCGCCGAGGAAGAGCAGCGCCTTGAAGAACGCGTGCACCATCAGCAGGAACATCGCGTTCGCGTAGGCGCCGATCCCCGCGCCGAGGAACATGTAGCCGATCTGCGACATCGTCGAGTACGCGATCACGCGCTTGATGTCGGTCTGCACGAGCGCGATCAGGCCGGCCATCAGCAGCGTCGCCGTGCCGAGCCCTGCCGCGAGCTCCTGCACGTGCGGCGCCAGCTCGAACAGCGGGTTCGTGCGCACGATCAGGTAGACGCCGGCGGTGACCATGGTCGCCGCGTGGATCAGGGCGCTGACCGGCGTCGGGCCCTCCATCGCGTCCGGGAGCCACGTCTGCAGTGGCAGCTGCGCCGACTTCGCGACCGCCCCGCCGAGCAGTCCGAGCGCGACCAGCACCAGCACCGTCTGGCTCAGCCCGTCCGCCCTGGAGAACACGACGTCGAAGTCGAGCGACCCCGTCTTCTGGATCAGCAGGAAGAACGCGAGCGCCATCGTCGCGTCGCCGAACGCGTTCATGATGAACGCCTTCTTGGCGGCGGCGACCGCGCTGGGGCGCTCGTGGTGGAAGCCGATGAGCAGGTACGACGAGAGCCCGACCAGGCCCCAGCCGATCAGCAGGAACAGCAGGTTCCCGCCCTGGACGAGCAGCAGCATCGAGAAGACGAACAGCGACATGTACGCGAAGTACCGGCGCTCCTCGTCGTCGCCGTCCATGTAGCCGAGCGAGTACGCGACGATCAGCGACCCGACCCCGGTGACCACCAGCATCATGAACATCGAGAGCGGGTCGGTGAGGATCGAGAAGCCGACCTTGAAGTTGCCGGCGGCGAGCCAGGTGTAGGCGGTCGAGAGCTCGGAGCGGTCGTCGGGCGAGCGGCCGAGCATCACGACGAACGCGACCACCGCCGCGGCGAACGCGCCGGCGCACGACACGGTCGAGATCCACCCGGCTGCACGCCGCGAGATCGAGCCGCCGAGCAGCGTGATCAGGACCGTCGAGCCGAGCGGCAGCAGCAGGCAGGTCCAGGCGGCTGCGTTCATCTCATCCGCGCAGGCTCGAGAGCTTGTCGACGTCGAGGTCGAGCCGCTTCCGGGCCATCGCCACGATCAGCCCCAGCCCGACCACGACCTCGGAGGCGGCGACCGCCATCACGGCCAGCGCGAAGATCTGACCGTCGCCGTTCGCGAAGTGCCGCGAGAACGCGATCAGGGCGAGGTTCGCCCCGTTCAGCATGATCTCGAGCGAGAGCAGCACGATCAGCGGGCTGCGGCGGACGAGCACGCCGAGCGCGCCCGTCGTGAACAGGAACGCGGCGACGATCAGGTACGCGGCGGTGTCAGGCCCGAGCATCGTCGTCTCCGAGCGAGGCCTCCTGGCGCGAATGGCTGCCCAGGATGACGCCGCCGACGGCGGCGACCAGCAGGATCACGGAGGTGATCTCGAACGCGAGCAGCTGGTCGGTGAGGAACAGCCGGCCGATCTCGGCGGGGCTCCCGAACGAGTCCGTGATCTCGGCCGGGCTCGAGAGGTGGCCGTCCGCCTGGCCGGCGATGACCAGGACGATCTCGACGAGCAGCGCGCCGGCGGCGACGATCGCGGCGATCGTCTGGCCCGGAAGGTGGCCGGTCCAGGGCGCGTCCGCCTTCCCCCCGAGGTAGGCGATCACGAACAGGAACATGACCATCACCGCGCCCGCGTACACGAGCACCTGCGCGGCGGCGACGAACTCCGCCGAGAGCAGCAGGTAGAGCACGGCGAGCGAGCCGAGGTTGCCGATCAGCGCCAGCGCCGAGTAGAACGGGTTCGAGAACGAGATCACGGCCACGCCCGACGCCAGACACGCGAAGGCAGCGGCAACCCAGACCACCCAGACGAGCACGTTCGCGGCGCTCGCCAAGATCATGGGGACAGGTGTTGCATTCGAGAGTTGGCGTGACGGGGCTGCGGAAAGTACGAATGCAAGACCTGTCCCCTAGGAATGCGCACGGTAGTAGGGAATGGGCGTGTCGAACTCGTCCGGGTCGGCGACGGGCACGCGCTTGATCGGCTCGGCGAGCAGCATGTCCTTCGTGTAGATCAGGTCGTCGCGCGAGTACTCGGAGATCTCGAACTCGTTGCCGAGCGTGATCGCGTCGAACGGGCAGGCGAGCTCGCAGTAGCCGCAGAAGATGCAGCGGCTCATGTTGATCTCGTAGATCCGTGCGTACCGCTCGCCGGCCGAGACGCGGTTGTCCGGCGTGTTCTCGGCGGCGACGACCCGGATGCAGTCCGCCGGGCAGGCGGCGGCGCAGAGCGAGCAGCCGACGCACTTCTCCAGCCCGTTGGCGTGGCGCCACAGCCGGTGGCGGCCGCGGAAGCGCGGGTACAGCGGCCGCTTGTACTCCGGGTACTGCTGCGTGATCGGCTTGTTGAACAGCTGCCGGAAGGTGACGGCGAAGCCCTTGATGCTGTCGATCGGCTGCGGGCTCATCGGCGGGCCACTAGAAGATCACCACGAAGAGGGCCGTGATCACGGCGTTGATCGTCGCCACTGGCAGCAGGACCTTCCAGCCGAAGCGCATCAGCTGGTCGTAGCGGAGGCGCGGCAGGGTGGCGCGCAGCCAGATGAACACGGAGATCGCGAGCACGAGCTTGATGAAGAACCAGAGCGGCCCGAGCGGCGCCCAGGGCCCTTCCCAGCCGCCGAAGAAGAGCGTGACCGCGAGCGCGGAGAGGACGATCACGTTCACGTACTCGGCCATCTGGAAGAGGCCCCAGCGCATGCCGGAGTACTCGGTCGAGTAGCCGCCGACGAGCTCGGTGTCGGCCTCCGGCAGGTCGAACGGCGGGCGGTTGGTCTCGGCGACGCCGGCGACGAAGAAGACGAACAGCCCGACGATCTGCGGCGCCGCGTACCAGACGGTGTCGACCTGCGCGTTCACGATCGCCGACAGCGACAGCGTGTGCGCCATCAGCACGACGCCGAGCACCGAGAGGGCGAGCGAGACCTCGTACGAGACCATCTGCGCGCACATCCGCATCGAGCCGAGCAGCGAGTACTTCGACTCCGACGCCCAGCCGCCGATGATGAAGCCGTAGATCCCGAGCGAGCCGAGCGCGAAGATGACGATCAGCGAGATCGGGATGTTCGCCACCTCGCCGTTCACGTGGTAGTGCCAGATCTGCCAGCCCTCGCCCCACGGGATCACGCTGAACGCGAGGAGCGCGGTGAAGGCCGCGAACGCGGGCGCCATCAGGTAGAGGAAGTCGATCGCCGCGACCGGCGCGAAGGCCTCCTTGCGCACCATCTTGATCAGGTCGGCGAACGGCTGGAGCACGCCTCTCGGGCCGGCGCGGTTCGGGCCGTAGCGCACCTGCATCCGCGCCAGCAGCTTGCGCTCGAACAGGGTCAGGAATGCCATCGCGATCAGCAGGACGTTGACGAAGATCAGCGCCTTGATCAGGCCGATCCACCACGGCTCGCCGCCGTTCACGCCGTGCTCACCTCCACGGCCTGGTCGAGCTCGCGGACGTGCTCCTCGGCCGCGCGGACGGCGCCGTCGACGAGTGACCGGTTGACCCGCGCGCGCAGCGTCACCGACGTCCCGTTGGAGCGGACGACGACCTGGTCGCCGGTCGAGACGTGGCGGATCTCGGCATCGTGGGCGGACAGCTCGAGCTCGGGCTCGGGCCGCTGGAACCGGAGCTCCTCGACGCGCTCGACCTCCGGGCCGGAGAAGAGCGCGCGGTAGCGGACGAGCCGAAGCGGCCCTCCCTTCGCGGTCGGCACGGGGCTGTCGGGGACGGCTTCCGGCGCGGCCGGCTCGCCGCGCGGCGGCAGCTCGGCGCGCTCGGCCGTCGGTACCGCCCGTGCGTGCGGGTCGATCGCGACTCCGAAGCGTTCGGCCAGCTTCGCGACCCAGGCCAGCTCGTCCGGCGCGGGCGGGATCACCGCACGACGGAGCCGCTGCGCGCGGCCCTCGAGGTTGACCATCGTGCCGTCGCGCTCGAGGTAGCTCGTCGCGGGGAGGATCAGGTCGGCGAGGCCGCGTAGCGGATCGGCGAACTGCGCGATCGCGAGCACGGCGTCCGCGTTCTCCGCCAGCGGGCGGACGGCCGGATCGTTCGCCGCCTCGTCGCCGCTGATCAGCAGCAGGCCGATCTTCTCCGGCCGCGACGGCTCGCCTTCCCCGGCTGCGTGCCAGGCCTCGGTGACCGCACGGCCGTTCGCCGTGGCGGGCAGGTAGAAGGCTGCGGCAGCGCCGAGCTTGCCCGCCAGCTCGGCGATGCGAGCACCGCCCGCACCGCCCGGGCCCGACCAGATCAGCACGGCGTGCTCGGCGGCCTCGACCTTTCGCCCCAGCTTCCCGGTCACGGTCTCGGCCGCGGCTCCCGGCGAGCAGGGCACCGTGCCCGCCGCGCCGACGGTGACCACCTCGGCGCCCCCGCGGCGGGCGGCCTTGAGCCAGAGCCCGACCACGGGTGCACGCTCCTCGACCGGGTCGTCGCCGACGACGACGACGAGATCGGCGTCCCGGATGGTCGAGAGCGGCGCGCGGAACGCGTCGAGCGCGGGGCTGATCCGCTCCGGCAGCACCACTGCGTCCGAGCCGAGGCCCTCGCGGACGAGCCGTGAGAGCGCTTCCGCCTGCTCGACCGACTCGGAGCCCGACAGCGCCAGCAGCACGGGGCCGTGACGGAGCAGGCGCTCGGCCTCGTCGAGCGCGTCGTCCCACGAGACCTCCTCGAACCGGCGCTTGCCGGTCCGGCGCAGCGGGTCGCGGACCCGGTCGCCCGCGTACAGCGCCGAGAACGAGAAACGGCCCTTGTCGCAGAGCCAGCCCTCGTCGATCTCGGGGTGGTTCCGCGAGAGGATCCGCTTGACCTTGCCCTCGCGGGTGGTCGCGCTGATGTTGCAGCCGACCGGGCAGAGCCCGCAGACCGACGGGACGTTCTGGATCTCCCACGGCCGGGCCTCGAAGCGGTACTGCGTCGAGGTCAGGGCGCCGACGGGACAGAGCTCGATCACGTTGCCGGAGAACGGCGCCCGGTAGGGCTCGTCCTCGAAGGTGGCGATGATCGAGTGCGCGCCGCGGTCGCGCGCGACCAGCTGCCCGTCCTCGGCGACCGCCTCCGAGAAGCGGGTGCAGCGGTAGCAGAGGATGCACCGCTCCCGGTCGAGCGCGATCGTCGGCGAGATCGGGATCGGCTTCTCGAACGTCCGCTTCGGAAACGTCATCCGCGTGTTCCCCGGGCCCCAGCGGAACGTCAGGTCCTGGAGCGGGCACTCGCCGCCCTTGTCGCAGACCGGGCAGTCGAGCGGGTGGTTGACGAGGATGAACTCGAGCGTCGCGTCCTGGGCCTCGGCAGCCATCGCCGAGGTGGCGGCGGTCTTGACCTCCATCCCGTCGGCGGCCGTCAGCGTGCACGCCGCCTGGGGCTTCGGCGGCCCCGGCGAGACCTCGCAGAGGCACATGCGGCAGGCGCCCACGGGCGGGCCGAGCCGAGGCTCGTAGCAGAAGACGGGGATCTCGACCCCGGCGGCGAGCGCCGCCTCGACGAGGCCGGTCCCCTTCGGTACGCGGAGCTCGATCCCGTCGACCGTGATCGTGACCAGCTCGGGGGTGCTCACGTCGCTGCTCCTGCAGGGACAGACCTCACGGGTTCTGTCCCTACCGGGCCGTGGTGCTGGTCGCTCGGGGCGACGATTCCCTCGAGCGACGACTGGCCGTCGAACGGGCACCGCCCCTGCTGGACGTGCGCGACGAACTCGTCGCCCCACTTGTCCAGGTAGCTGGCCACGGGGTAGACGGCGAACTCGCCGAGCGCGCAGAGGACCTTGCCCAGGATGCGGCCGTTGATCGACTTCAGCAGCTCGAGGTCGCTCAGCTCCCCGTCGCCGCGCTCGATCTTCTCGAGGATCTGCACCATCCAGCGCGTCCCCTCGCGGCACGGCGTGCACTTGCCGCACGACTCGTGCATGTAGAACTGCGTCGAGCGCAGCGCCAGCTGGACCATGCAGCAGCGGTCGTCGACCACGATCAGGGACGCGGCGCCGAAGAAGGTCTTCAGCTCGGCGAGCGAGTCGTAGTCGAGCGGGACGTCGATCTGGTCGGGCGAGAGCGCCGGCACCGACGAGCCGCCCGGGATGACCGCCTTCAGCTTTCGCCCGTCGGCGACGCCGCCTGCGTGGTCGTAGATCAGCTCGCGCATCGGCGTGCCGAGCTCGAGCTCGTAGTTGCCGGGCTTCACGACGTTGCCGGAGATCGAGAAGATCGCCGTCCCCGGCGCGGTCTCCGCGCCGACCTTCGCGAACTCGGCCGCTCCCATGGAGATCACGATCGGGAGCGTCGCGATCGTGCAGACGTTGTTCACCTGCGTCGGCGCGTTGTACAGGCCCTGCACCGGGGGGAACGGCGGCCGGGGACGCGGCTGCCCGCGCCGGCCCTCGAGCGAGTCGAGCAGCGCCGTCTCCTCGCCGCAGATGTACGCTCCCGCGCCGCGGTGCACGACGACGCGGACGTCGCCGAAGAGACCGGCGTTCTCGGCCTCGGCCACGGCGGCGGCAAGCGTCTCGTACTCGGCCAGGTACTCGCCGCGGATGTAGATGAAGACGTCCTTGGACTCGATTGCGTGCGCCGCGATCAGGCAGCCCTCGATCAGCCGGTGCGGCACCGTGTCGATCACCTGCCGGTCCTTGAACGCACCCGGCTCGGACTCGTCGGCGTTGACGACGACGTACTTCGGCTTCGGCGAGTCGCGCGCGATCAGCGAGGCCTTGCGGCCGATCGGGAAGCCTGCGCCGCCGCGGCCGCGCAGGTTGGCCGCGCTCATCTCCTCGATCAGCGCGTCGGAGGTCATGGCGCGGGCCTGCTCCAGCGCCTGGTAGCCGCCGATCGCCCGGTACTCGTCGAGCTTCGTCAGGTCCCGGTCCTCGGACCCGGCCAGGAGCGCGCTAAGCAGCCCCACGGATCTCCTCCACGATCGCGGCGGCGTCCTCGGGCTTCACGTGGTGCCGGTAGCGCTCGTCGACGGCGACGACCGGCGCGTAACCGCAGCCGCCGAGGCACTCGACAGCGCGGAACGTGATCTCGCCGTCGTCCGTCGTCTCGCCTGCCCGCACGCCGAAGGCGGCCTCGAACGCGTCGACCACGCGTTGCGCCCCGACGAGCGCGCAGGAGAGGTTGGTGCAGATCTCGACCATGTGCCTGCCCACGGGCTCGAGGTGGAACATGTCGTAGAAGGAGGCGACCGCCTCGCAGTAGGCCGGCGTCAGGTCGAGGACGTCGGCGACCTCGCGGATCGCCTCCGGCGGCAGCCAGCCGTGCTCCTCCTGCGCGAAGCGGAGCGCGGGCAGCGTCAGGGAGCGCCTGTCGGGATAGTGGGCGGCGATCGCCTGCACCTTCGTCTCGAGGTCGCGCGGCGCCGCGGGGCTCAACGCACCCGCTCCCGGCGCCGGCAAAGCCGGCACCTCCGCTCATTGATGAGCTCCGTCGAGCCTACGCTCATCGGTCGACCTCGCCCATGACCGTGTCGAGCGAGCCGACCACGGCGATCATGTCGGCGACGAGCGCGTCGCTCATGCAGGTCGCGGTCGCCTCGAGGGCGACGAACGACGGCGCCCGGAACTTCACCCGCCAGGGCTTCGGCCCGCCGTCGGAGACGACGTAGCAGCCGAACTCGCCGCGCGCGGACTCGACGGTCACGTACACCTCGCCCTCCGGCACGCGGTAGCCCTCGGTGACGATCTTGAAATGGTGGATCAGGGACTCCATCGAGGTGTGCAGCTCGTGCCTGGGCGGCAGCACGACCTTGCGGTCGTCCGCGATCCAGGCTCCGCTCGGCATGCCTTCGAGGCACTGCTCGACGATCCGCACCGACTCGCGCATCTCGATCACGCGGATCAGGTAGCGGTCGTAGACGTCGCCGTTTTCGAAGACGGGCACGTCGAAGTCGACGTCGGGGTACGCGAGGTACGGCTCGGCCTTGCGCAGGTCCCAGTCCACACCGGACCCGCGCAGGACGGGGCCGGACTGCCCGAGCGCGATCGCGTCCGCTGCGGAGAGGAGGCCGAGGCCGCGCGTCCGCTCCAGCCAGATCTTCTGGTTCGTCAGCAGCGTCTCGTACTGGTCGATCGACCTCGGGAACTCGTCGCAGAACTTCCTGCACTCCGTGAAGAAGCCGCGCGGGATGTCCTCGGCCAGCCCGCCGGCCTGGAAGTAGCGCGTGTGCATGCGCGTGCCGCCGACCAGCTCGAAGAGGTCGAGCACGAGGTCGCGGGCGTTGAAGCAGTACCAGAGCAGCGAGATCGCCCCGATCTCGAGCGCGGCCGTGCCGAGCCAGATCAGGTGCGAGTGGATCCGGTTGAGCTCGAGCAGCAGCGTCCGCATCCAGGTCGCCTTCGCGGGCACCTCGATCTCGAGCAGCTTCTCGATCGCGGCCACGAACGCGTACTCGTTGGCCTGGAAGGCGAGGTAGTCCATCCGCTCGGGGTAGGTGATCGCCTTCCACCAGGTCTTCTGCTCCATGTTCTTCTCGAAGCCGGTGTGGAGGTAGCCGACCAGGGCGTTGAGGCCGACGACGTCCTCGCCGTCCAGGTCGATGACGAGCCGCAGCACGCCGTGGGTGGACGGGTGGTTCGGCCCGAAGTTGACCTGGAGGATGTCGTCGCTCTCGCGGCGCTCGGGCGAGACGACCAGCATCGTCGGGATCGGCGACGGGATCCGCGTGCCCGGGTAGATCTCCTTCGCCTCTCGCTTCTCCGCGACGGCCACGCCTACTCCTCGCCCGAGAAGCGCACCGGCTCGCCGCCGATCGGGTAGTCCTTGCGGAGCGGGTGGCCCTCCCAGTCGTCCTCCATCAGGATCCGGACGAGGTTGGGGTGGCCCTCGATCGGGATGCCCATCATGTCCCAGGCCTCGCGCTCGTGCCAGTCGGCGGTCGGCCAGACCTCGATCACGCTCGGCACCGGCTCCCCGTCGTCCAGCCACACCTGGAGGCGGACCCTTCTGGGCGGCAGGCCGATCGCGAGCAGGTGGTAGCTCATCGAGAAGCGTTTCGCCTTCGGGACGGGCACCCGCGCGAGGGCCTGCGAGCCCGGAGCGTTGATGTCGCGGCCGGCGGCGGTGCCGTAGTAGCCGGCGGCGGTATCGGTGCCCCAGCCGAGGTAGTCGGTCGGCGTGATGTCCGAGAGGAAGTCGAAGCCGAGCTCGTCGCGGAGGTGGCGGGACGCGTCGACCAGCCGGCCGGGCTCGACGACGAGCGTCGTCTCGCCGTACGCCTCCTTGGTCTCGACCAGGCCGGGAACGCCCCCGAACGTCACCGTGCCGGCCTCACTGGGCGACACCGCGGATCTCGTACGCCGGCGGCACGCCCGCGACGACCTTCTCGTGCAGCCGGATGATCCCCTCCATCAGGCCTTCCGGGCGAGGCGGGCAGCCCGGCACGTGGATGTCGACTGGGACGATCTTGTCCACGCCCTGGAGCACGGCGTAGTTGTTGAACATGCCGCCCGAGCTCGCGCATGCGCCCATCGCGATCACCCACTTCGGCTCGAGCATCTGGTCGTAGATCTGCCGCAGCGGCGCCGCCATCTTGTGCGAGACGCGGCCGGAGACGATCAGCAGGTCGGCCTGGCGCGGCGAGGCGCGGAAGGCCTCCATGCCGAAGCGCGCGATGTCGTAGCGGGAGCCGACGATCGCGATCATCTCCATGGCGCAGCACGAGAGGCCGAACTGGTCGGGCCACATCGACTTCGACTGCGACCAGGCGACGGCCTTCTCGAGCGTGGTCAGCATCAGCTTCCGCTCGAGGTCCTCCACACCGAGCTCCTGCTCGAACACGCCGGGGCCCTTCGTCGGCCACAGCAGCCGTTCCGACTGGAGGCCGAAGTCCTTGAGGCGTTTCACCGCCATTCGAGGGCCCCCTTCCGCCAGATGTAGACGTACGCGACGGCGAGGATCGCCACGAAGAAGAGGAGCTCGAAGAAGGCGAACCAGCCGAGCGCGTTCAGCTCGACCGCGAGCGGATAGAGGAAGACGATCTCGATGTCGAAGACGATGAACAGCATCGCCGTCAGGTAGAAGCTGATCGTGAAGCGCTGCTGCTTAGGCGGGCCGGTCGAGACGCCCGACTCGAAGGGGATGACGCGGGCGCGCGTGCGCCGTCGCGGCTTCGTCGAGAAGACGAACGAGAAGGCGACCATCGAGAGCGGAATCGCGAACGCGAGCAGCCCGTAGATCAGGAACGGCAACCAGCTGTCCAGCAAGCGCTCTCTATCCTCCTCCGTCGTCCGCGATCGGACACTAGCAACTCGTCAAGAGGCGCACGAAGCAAGCGAGAAACCGCTCAACGATGCGTGCGGCGCGTGTTACAAAGTCGGCCCCGAGCGGGGATTCGCCGGCGCCGGGGCCGCTGCTACGATGAGCACGTGGCCACCCTCGAAGAGCCGATCACCGTCGTCAGCCTCACCGAGCGCGCTGCCGCCAAGATCAAGGAGCTCCAGGCCGACGAGCCCGAGGGCGACGCAACCGTATTGCGCGTTGCGGTTCAGGGTGGTGGTTGTTCCGGGTTCGAGTACGCGCTCGGCTTCGACCGCGGCGCCCAGGAAGGCGACCACGAGCTGGAGGCGCACGGGGTCCGCGTCGTCGTCGATCCCTTCAGCGCGCCGTACCTCCAGGGTGCGAGCATCGACTTCCTCGACGGCCTCCAGGAGTCGGGGTTCAAGATCGAGAACCCCAACGTCGCGAGCTCCTGCGGTTGCGGGCACTCGTTCCAGGTGGAGGACGGCGAGGCGCCCGACGCCGCGCACGGCTGCGGCTCTTCCTGCTCGCACTAGCGCAGCTCGCCGTCGGCGATCTGCGCTAGAAACAACCGGTGGCACTTCGCGTCGCCGTCGTCGGGTCCGGGCCCGCCGGGTTCTACGCGGCCGGGCACCTGCTCGAGTCCGACCTGCCGGTCGAGGTCGACATGATCGAGCGGCTGCCCACCCCCTGGGGCCTCGTCCGCCTGGGCGTCGCCCCCGACCACCCGAAGATCAAGGCGGTCTCGAAGGCGTTCGAGCGGATCGCCGCCCAGCCCGGCTTCCGCTTCCTGGGCGGCGTCGAGGTCGGCAGGGATCTAACCCACGAAGACCTTTCCCGGCTGTACGACGCCGTCGTCTACGCCGTCGGCGCGCAGACCGACCGGCGGATGGGCATACCGGGCGAGGACCTGCCCGGCTCATGGGCGGCCACCGAGCTCGTGGCCTGGTACAACGGGCACCCCGACTACCAGGGTCTCCGCTTCGACCTCTCGGGCGAGCGGGCCGTGGTCGTCGGCGCGGGGAACGTCGCTCTCGACGTCGTCCGCATGCTGGCGCTCGCGCCGGAGGAGATCCGACCGACCGACACGACCGACGAGGCGATCGAGGCGATTCTCGGCTCGGGCCTGACCGAGATCGTCCTCCTCGCCCGGCGTGGGCCCGCCCAGGCCGCGTTCACGACGCCGGAGCTGAAGGAGCTCGGCGAGCTCGCCGAGGCCGACGTGATCGTCGACCCGGCCGAGCTCGAGCTCGACCCGACGAGCGAGGCGGCACTCGAGCACGACACGAATGCCCGTCGCAACGTGGAGGTACTGCGCGAGTACGCCGCCCGGCCGCCGGCAGGGAAGAAGCGGGCGATCCGTCTTCGCTTCGCCGTCTCGCCGGTCGCGATCCTGGGCGAGGACCGGGTGGAGGGGGTCGAGATCGTCAAGAACCGCCTCGTCGCCGACGACTCCGGGCGGGTTGCCGCCGTAGCGACGGACGAGCGCGAGACGATCCCCTGCGGCATCGTCTTCCGCAGCGTCGGCTACCTCGGAGTCGAGCTGGCCGGCCTGCCGTTCGACGAGCGGCGGGCGACGATCCCGAACGAGAGCGGTCGGGTGACCGGCGCCGCCGGCGTCTACTGCGCCGGCTGGATCAAGCGGGGACCGAGCGGCGTGATCGGCACGAACAAGAAGGACGCCACCGAGACGATCGAGCTGCTGCTCGAGGACGCCCGCGCCGGCCGGCTGGCTCGAGGCGACCCGGCGGCGACCGGCGAGACGGTGGAGGAGCTGCTGGCCGCGCGCGGGGTCGAGCACGTCACGTACGCGGGTTGGGAGGCGATCGACCTCGAGGAGCGCGGCCGCGGCGAGCCGCAGGGCCGCCCCCGCGTGAAGCTCGCGACGTGGGACGAGCTCCGCGCGGCCGCCCGCGGGATCGCGACGAAGTAGCCCGGCCCCGGCGCGCTGCGCCCCGCATGGTCGAGGCTTGCTCGAGCCTGTGGGCAGCTTGTGACGCTTGCGTGGGGTCAGACCCCCAACCGAAGTGTCACGACGCCTGCGCGAAACCCGCGCAGGGGAGCCGCGCGTCATCCCTCGTCCGAGGGACGTCGATCGGGGAAGGAACGCCGATCCGTCGGGTATGGAGATCCGCCTTCGCCAGGTCGAGTGCCTGAGCTGCGGCCACCGGCGCGCCGTTCGCGCAGACGCGCAGCGGTCGGCCGCGGACGAGTGTCCGCGCTGCGGGTACGTCGGTTGGGCATCGACCGCCGAGCTCTCCGAGCGCACCCGCAAGCTGCTGCGCGAGCGGCCGGTCGAGCGGCGCCACCTGCGCGCGCTCTGACGCGCGCGCCGGTATCAGTACACTCGAACCATGGCCCGGACCGAGGAGCGGCGCGAGCTCTGGGGTGGCGAGACCACCAAGGCGATCGCCAACTTCCCGGTCTCCGGCGAGCCGATTCCCGCCCCCGTGGCCCGCTGGCTCGGCCGGATCAAGGCAGCCGCCGCGCGGGTGAACGCGGAGCTCGGCCTGCTCGATTCCGACAAGGCCGAGCGGATCGCGGCGGCGGGCGAGCGCATCGCCGCCGGCGAGCTCGACGACCAGTTCCCGATCGACGTCTTCCAGACCGGCTCGGGCACGTCGTCGAACATGAACGCGAACGAGGTGATCGCGACCCTCGCGGGGGAGGGCGTCCACGCGAACGACGACGTGAACATGGGGCAGTCGTCGAACGACGTCTTCCCCTCGGCCGTCCACCTCGCCGCGCTCGACGAGCTCGTCAACGACCTGCTTCCCGCGCTCCGGCGGCTGGCCGACTCGCTCGTCGCGAGGGCCCGGGCATTCGACGACGTGGTCAAGTCCGGGCGGACGCACTGGATGGACGCCGTGCCCGTCACACTCGGCCAGGAGTTCGCCGGTTACGCCGCGCAGGTGCGCCAGGGCGCAGCGCGGGTCGAGTCGACCCTCGAGCGCGTCGGCCAGATCCCGCTCGGCGGCACGGCGGTCGGAACCGGCCTGAACACGCACCCCGATTTCGCGGCGCGCGTCCGTGAGCAGCTCTCGGCCGATTCCGGCCTGACGATCCTGCCCCCGGCGGATCCGTTCGAGTCCCAGGCGGCACGCGACGCCCTGGTGGAGGCCTCGGGCGCCTTGAAGACCGTCGCCGTCTCGCTGACCAAGATCGCCAACGACCTGCGCTTCATGGGTTCCGGGCCGCGGGCAGGTCTCTCGGAGATCTTCCTGCCCGAGCTCCAGAAGGGCAGCTCGATCATGCCGGGCAAGGTCAACCCGGTGATCCCCGAGGTCGTCACCCAGGTCGCGGCCCAGGTCGTCGGCAACGACGCCGCGATCGCGATCGGTGGCATGCAGGGCCACTTCGAGCTGAACGTGTTCGTGCCGCTGATCGCCCGCAACCTGCTCGATTCGATCAAGCTGCTGGCCGCCGCCTCGCGCCTGCTCGCCGAGAAGTGCGTCGACGGGATCGAGGCCAACCGCGAGCTGTGCGAGCGCTACGCGGAGCTGACGCTGTCGGCGGCGACCGCGCTCAACCCCTACATCGGCTACGACAAGGCCGCCGAGATCGTCAAGGAGGCGGCGGGCTCCGGCCGGTCGCTGCGCGAGGTCGCGCGGGATGCGGGCGTCGAGGAGTCGGTGCTGGACGAGGCGCTCGACTACCGCAAGATGGCCAAGCCGCACGGCGCCTGAGCAAGCTCGAAACCGTCGAAGCTCGAGCGGATTTGACAGCGGGGCCGATCGACGTTACAACGCCTGCCGCCGTTAGAACGCCTCCCGCCGGCGGGGTCCCTGAGCGATTCGCCGGAGCGAGGCACACAATCGACAGGGGGGAAAGCGCATGAGGAGACTGTCCTGGGCGGTCGCGCTTGCAGTGCTGGGCGCGCTCGTCGCCACCGCGGGCGCCGCGGTCGGGACCGCGCACGGAGGCAGTGCCGCGTACGACAGGCCGAAATCGGTCGACACCGACCGGCCCAGCCCGCAGGGGGTGAAGCTGCGCGCGCTCCGGAAGGAGGCGATCGAGCTCCAGCTGAACGGCAAGATCGCCAGGAACGCCAAGGTGGCGCAGATCGGGCGCGACAGGAAGGGGAAGGGCGACAGGAAGGGTCACCGTCGCACGCATTTCGTCGAGCTCGAGCGGGACGGAGAGGACACGATCTGGACCGTGCTCGCCGAGTTCGGCGACCAGACCGCGACGCACGACCACGGGTCGTTCGGGACGATCGACCACGGCGGCACGCCCGGGCCGATGCACAACCAGATCCCCGAGCCCGACCGGTCGGTCGACAACACGACGATCTGGGCCCCGAACTTCGACGTCGACTACTACAACAACCTGCTCTTCTCCGAGGCGAAGGGCTTCAGCTCGATGCGGAACTTCTACATCGAGAACTCCTCGGGCCAGTACGCCGTGAACGGCAAGGTCGAGGACTGGGTCGAGGTTCCCTACAACGAGGCCGCGTACGGCTCGGACTACTGCGGCGACATCGTCTGCGTCGCCGACATCCAGCGACTGCTCCAGGACGAGCTGACCGCCTGGTACGACCACCAGGTCGACGACCTCGGGAAGACGCCTGCAGAGGTCAACGCGTACCTCTCCCAGTTCGACAGGTGGGACCGGTACGACTACGACGGCGACGGCAACTTCGACGAGCCGGACGGCTACATCGACCACTTCCAGTCGATCCATGCCGGCGAGGGCGAGGAGACCGGCGGCGGGGCACAGGGAACCGACGCGATCTGGAGCCATCGCTCCTACACGAACGTCGGCGGGTTCGGGAAGGTCGGCCCGTCGTTCAACAAGTTCGGCGGCGTCCAGGTCGGCCAGTCCGACTACTGGATCGGCGATTACACGATCGAGCCCGAGAACGGCGGCGTCGGCGTCTTCGCCCACGAGTTCGGCCACGATCTGGGCCTCCCGGACGAGTACGACACGTCGGGCAACACCGGCGGCGCCGAGAACTCGACCGGGTTCTGGACGCCGTGGTCGAGCGGCTCGTACGGGAGCGACGGCACGCCCGAGGACGGCATCGGAAACCGGCCGTTCTCGATGAGCTCCTGGGACAAGCTCCAGCTCGGCTGGCTCGACTACCAGCTGATCCACCCGGGTGACGGCCAGACGAACCTGACGCTCGGTCCGTCGGAAGCGCGGAACACGGCGGGCAAGCAGGCCGCGGTGGTCACGCTCCCCGACCGCCAGGTGACGACGCAGCTCGGCTCGCCGTTCAGCGGCACGAAGTTCTACTACTCGAGCACCGGCAACGACATGGACAACACCATGGTCAAGTCGGTGACCTTGCCCGCCACGGGCGCGAGCCTGACGGCGAAGGCGCGGTACAACATCGAGCAGGACTTCGACTACGCCTACCTGATCGTCTCCACCGACGGGGGCGCCACCTTCGACACGGTGCACACGAACCTGTCGAGCCCCGACGACCCGAACGGGCAGAACTTCGGGGAAGGCATCACGGGCGTCTCGACGAACGGCGACTGGGTCGACCTGACAGCCGACCTGTCGGCGTACGCCGGCCAGACGGTGGAGGTCGGGTTCGAGTACACGACGGATCCCGCCCAGGAGGGGACGCCGGGAGCTCCCTACCAGCCCGGCTTCTCGCTGGACGACATCGCGATCGGCGGCCAGCCCGTCGACGGCGCCGAGACCGACGGCGGCTGGACGTTCGATCCGGACACGGGCGGCTTCCACGCCACGACCGGCACCGAGACGACGCCGTACTTCAACGCGTACGTGGTCGAGAACCGGCAGTACGTCGGTCCCGACGAGCTGCGGGTCGGCTTCGACGGGCCGCTGAAGAACGCGCCGTACAACTTCGGCGGGACGGTCGGGCCGAAGTGGGCCGAGCGCTTCCCGTACGAGGACGGCGTGCTGATCTGGTACTGGAACACCCAGTACGCCAACAACAACGTCGGAGACCACCCCGGCGAGGGCGAGATCCTGCCGGTCGACGCCCATCCGGACATCCTCCACTGGTCCGACGGCAGCGTCCTCCGGCCGCGGCTCCAGTCGTACGACTCCACCTTCGGGGTCAAGAAGACGGACCGGATCACGCTGCATCTGAACGGCGTGCCGGCGACGTTCGACTCGCTGCCCGGCGTGTCGGTGTTCGACGACACGAAGAGCTGGTGGACGGCCTCCGACTCCGGTGACGCGCTCGGCCACTACCAGGCGTCGTGGTCGAGCGTCAACGTGCCGCAGACCGGCACCAGGGTCGAGGTGAAGGGCAACACGAAGAAGGACCACTCGGTGAACCTCGAGATCACGCCGGCTCCGGCGTCGTAGCGGCGTTCTCGATCGGCACCCGGGGAGGGGGCTGCCTCGCGCAGCCCCCTCCCGCCTCTGGACGCGCTGCGAGGATGGGCCCGTGAACCGCTGCGGCTGGGCTCGCGAGACCGACCCTCTCTACCTCGCCTACCACGACGACGAGTGGGGCGTCCCCTCCCACGACGAGCGGCACCTGTTCGAGCTGCTCGTGCTCGAGGGCGCGCAGGCGGGGCTCTCCTGGTCGACCATCCTGCACAAGCGCGAGGGGTACCGCCGCGCGTTCGCCGGCTTCGACGTCGAGGCGGTCGCCCGCTTCGACGAGCGCGACGTCGCCCGCCTGCTGACCGGAGACACGGTCTCGGGGACAAGGCCGAGCACTGTGCCCGAGGCTCCTGCCATCGTCCGCAACCGGCTGAAGGTCGAGTCGGCCGTCGCCAACGCCCGGGCGACGATCGCGGCCGGCGGGCTCGACGAGCTGCTCTGGTCGTTCGTGGACGGCGAGCCGCGTGTCAACCGATGGCGGACGCTCGCCGAGATCCCGGCCGAGACGGCCGAGTCACGTGTGATGTCGAAGGAGCTGAAGCGGCGCGGCTTCCGGTTCGTCGGCCCGACGATCTGCTACTCGCTGATGCAGGCGTGCGGCCTCGTCAACGACCACCTCGTCGGCTGCTTCCGCTACGGCGAGGTCGGCTAGCGGGGTCGCTCGGAGTCGCGCTCGTAGTCGGCCGTGCCGCCCGCGATGTACGAGCCGCCGATCGACCGGTCGAGCTTCTGCGCTTCGTAGTCCTCCTCGGCCACGTCGCGCTCGGCCTCCGTCATCGACGTCTCCGCGCCGGCCCGCGCGGCGTCGTCCTTGCTCCACCAGCTCGCGATCCGGCTCCAGACGCCCACCTCAGTAGGGTACCGCGCCCTGTCCCGTCTCAGCCGCATGCCGCTGCTCGTCGGCGCGGTAGCTCGAGCGGACGAGCGGCCCGGAGAACACGGAGCCGAAGCCGAGCGCCTCGCCCTGCTCGCGGAACCAGCGGAACTCGTCCGGGTGCACCCACCGGTCGATGGTCGCGTGCCTCGGCGAGGGCTGGAGGTACTGGCCGATCGTGACCACGTCGACGCCGTGCGCGCGGAGGTCGCGCAGCGTCTCGACGACCTCGTCGTTCGTCTCGCCGAGGCCGACGATGATGCCGCTCTTCGTCAGCACCGGGTAGTCGGCGAGTTCCCTGGCCCGCTCGAGCAGCCAGAGCGCCTTGTCGTACGACGCCTTCGCGCCCCGCATGCGCGCGTGCAGCCGGCGGACCGTCTCGATGTTGTGGTTGAAGACATCCGGGCGCGCGGCGAGGACGGTCTGCAGCGCTTCCTCCTCGACGCCCAGGAAATCGGGCGTCAGCACCTCGATCGACGCCTCGGGCAGCTTGCGCCTGAGCGCGCGGATCGTCGCCGCGTAGTGGCCGGCGCCGCGGTCGGGGACGTCGTCGCGGTCGACCGAGGTGACGACGACGTGCCTCAGCTCCATCTGCGCGGCCGCGTGCGCGAGCCGCAGCGGCTCGAGGGGGTCGGGGGGCGAGTCGGGGCGCCCCGAGTGCACGTAGCAGTACCGGCAGGCGCGGGTGCAGGTGTCGCCCAGGATCTGGAAGGTCGCCGTTCCCCGGCCCCAGCATTCGCCGATGTTCGGGCACCGGGCTTCCTCGCAGATCGTGTTCAGGCCGGCGCCGTGGATGAGCTCGCGGACGTCGTGGTACCGGGAATCCGAGCGCGGCGCCCGGACCTTCATCCACTCCGGGCGACGGGGCCTGTCCGCGACGGGGAGCGAGCGCTCCATGGCCGGAGTCTAGTCCGCGACCGTGTCGCGACCGCCGAAGACGGAGCTCTCGACGACGTACAGCGCGGTGATCGCGAGGTAGAGGATCGCGCTCGCCGACGGGCTCGCGAACGCGACCAGGGCTGCGGCGAGATAGATCCACGGACCGGGCAGGTAGGTGCGCGTGAGGCCCGAGACGACGCGTGGCTCGGCGTCGGCCCGGAGGAGCCGGCGGCCCGTCGACGCGTAGAACCAGACCGCGTTGAAGAACAGCGCAGTCGTCGTCATGGTCAGGCCGTAGGCGAGGGCGGCGCTCTGTGCGCCGGCGCCGCGGATGTGCTCGGCCACCAGCCGCGTCGGGAACGGGACGAACGCGATGCACATCAGCAGCCCGATGTTCGCCATCAGGAATCGCCGGTCGACGCGCGCGACCATCGACATGATCGTGTGGTGGTTCAGCCACATGATCCCGATGCTCACGAAGCTGACCGCGTAGCCCACGTAGGCCGGCCAGGCGTGGGTGAGCTCGGCGCCGAGATCGATCCCCTCGCCGCCGACCGCGCCGTCGACCGTGAGGATCAGCAGCGTGGCGGCGATCGCGAAGACGCCGTCCGCGAACGCCTCCAGCCTGCCGGGGCTCACGTCAGCGCGGCACGTCGGCCGGCTGGGCGAGCTCGAGGTCGAACACCTCGGCCAGCGCCGCGGTCGCCGCGGGGCGCACCTCGTCGACCGTGACCGTCCGGCCGAGCTCGCGCGCCATGGTCGTGAACGCCGCGTCGTCGAGCCCGCAGGCGGTGATCCATTCCGTGAACGGGGCGGGGTCCAGGTCGACGTTCAGCGCGTAGCCGTGCGTCGTCACCCAGCGCGAGATGTGCACGCCGATGGAGGCGATCTTCCGGGGCGGCCTGGTCAGCCAGACGCCGGTGAGGCCTTCGATCCGTTCGCCCTTCAGGCCGAACGCGGCGAGCGTTGCGATCAGCGCCTCCTCCAGGTCGCGGCAGTAGCGACGTACGTCGCGGCCGTGTCGGTTGAGGTCGAGGATCGGGTAGCAGACCAGCTGGCCCGGCCCGTGGAAGGTCGACCTGCCGCCGCGGTCGGTCTCGACCACGTCGACCTCCGCGTCGGCGGGCACGTGGAGCTCCCCTGCTCCGGTCCGCCGTCCCACGGTCACGACGGGCGGATGCTCGAGGAACACGACCGTGTCGGGCGCGGACCCGTTCTTCACCGCCGTGGCCAGCTCGCGCTGGAGCCCGAGCGCCTCGAGGTACGGCGTTTCGCCGAGGTGGAGGACGTGTCCGGTCACGCCGTGACTGTAGCGGCGCGGCTCACGAGGCCTCAACGGTGCCAGGCACTGTTAGGACGCGGGGCCCGATTCCCGCACTATGCAGGCTCTTTACGGTGCCAGGCACTGTTAAGAACGCCCGTCGAGGAGGATCGTCCAAGCCTCGACCGAGACCGTGTCCAGCATGCCGTTCCGCGTCCAGTTGTCCTCGGCCAGCCGGGCGTGAATCGCATCCTTCGATTCCGCACGCACGACGTGCAGCACCTCGTGCTCGCCCTCGAGCGGGCCGCCGAGCAGGATGAAGCCGTCCTCCACGAACCGGTCCATGATCGCGGCGTGCTCGTCCCAGCCGTCCTGCTCCCGCAGGTCGCGCGACCAGTCCCAGGGCCCACCGCGCCGCCTCCGAATCACCCAGAGCTGCCGTGCCACAGACCCAGTTTACGAACGGGTCAAGGACGGTTCGCCGCCGCGACCGGCGTGACGGGCGCGGCTCACCGGCGCCGTCGGAGAGGGCGATGCGAGCGAAGCGAGCGAGCGAAGGAGGGGTCCACCAGGGGAACCATGGGTTCCCCTGGTGCCGGTTCCCCTAGTACTTGTCCTGGCCCCACGTCTGGAGCTTCTCGCGCAGGTCGTGCAGGAAGCGGCCGGCCAGCGCGCCGTCCACGAGGCGGTGGTCGTACGTGAGCGTGACGTTCATGATCGGGCGGATCGCGATCACGTCGTTGCCCAGCTGATCCTGGACGACCCACGGCCGGTTGACGAGGGCGTACGTGCCGAGGATCCCCGCCTGCGGCTGGCTGATCACCGGCGTGCCGTGGAACGTGCCGTAGCCGCCGGGGTTCGTGATCGTGAAGGTCCCGCCCTGGACGTCGTCTGGCAGCAGCTTCTTGTCGCGCGCCCTGGCGGCGATGTCGGCGATCGAGCGGGCGAGGCCGAGCAGGTTGAGCCCCTCTGCGTTCTTGATCACCGGCACGATCAGCCCCTTGCCGTCGGCCAGCTCGACCGCGATCCCGAGGTTGACGTAGGAGCGTGTGACGATCTGCTCGCCGCGCAGCTCGCCGTTGATCCAGGGGTAGTCGTGCAGCGTGTCGACCGCGGCGCGGCCGACGAAGGCGAGGTAGGTCGGGTTGACGCCGTAGTCCTTCTGGTACGCGGCCTTCAGCTGCTCCCGGATCGCGACCACCTTCGACATGTCGACCTCGATCGCGCTGGTCACGTGGGCGGCGGTGTCGAGCGAGCGGCGCATGTGCTCGGCGATTCCCCTGCGCATCGCGTTCATCGGCTCCATGCGCTCCCCCGCCTCCGGCGCGGGAGCGCTAGCTGCTGGAGCAGGGGCGGGTGCCGGTGTGCTCGGCTCGGGCGGGGCGGCCGGTGCTGCGGGAGCGGCTGGAGTCGGAGGCGGGGCCTCGACCGGCGGCGCAGCGGCCGGGGCCGCACTTCTGGCCTTCATCGAGGCGTCAGCCTCGATGAAGGCAAGGATGTCCTTCTTCGTCACGCGGCCGCCCTGGCCGGTGCCTTCCACCGAGCCGACGTCGACTCCGTGCTCCGCCGCGATACGCGCGACCACCGGGGAGACGAAGGTCTTCCCGTTCTCGCTGGCCGCCGGCGGCGCGGGTGCCGCCGGGGTAGGCGCGGGCTCGGCCGGGGCAGGCGCCGGCGCGACCGGGGCGGGCGCAGGCTCGACGGGGGCCGTCGTCTCCGCGCTCGACGGCGCGCCGGCCTCGGCGGCCGCCTCGGCCGTTACCGGCTCCTGCGCGGGCTCGGGCCTGGGCTCGGGCTCGGGCCCCGGCTCGGCGGCGGGCTCCACCTCGGCTTCACCACCGGGAGCGATCTCCGCGAGCTTCGTGCCGACGTCGACCGTCTCGCCCTCGTGCACGAGGATCCTGGCGACGACGCCCGTGCCGGGGCTCGGCACCTCCGTGTCGACCTTGTCCGTCGAGATCTCGAGCAGCGCCTCGTCGGCCTCGATCTGCTCGCCCTCGCTCCGCAGCCACTTGACGATCGTCCCCTCCGAGACGGAGACGCCCATCTGCGGCATCACCACCTCGATGATCGTGCCGGTCGCCATCAGTACGCGGCCAGCTCGCGCAGCCCCGAGGCGACGGTCTCGACCTGCGGGATGAAGGCCTTCTCCAGCGGTGGCGAGAACGGCACCGGCGCGTCGGGAGCCGCGATCCGCTTGACCGGCGCGTCGAGCGACTCGAAGGCCTCCTCCGCGATGGTCGCGGCGATCTCTGCGCCGAAGCCCGCCGTGCGGGTGTCCTCGTGGAGGACCAGCACCTTGGACGTCTTGGTGACGCTGGTGAGGACCGCCTGCTTGTCCCAGGGCATCACCGTGCGCAGGTCGACCACCTCGACGGACACGTCCTCCTTGGCCAGCTCGTCGGCCGCCTCGTCGGCGGTGTGCACCATCGCCCCCCACGTGATCACGCTGATGTCCTCGCCCTCGCGGTGGGTCCGCGCCTCGCCGAACGGGATCGTGTACCGGTCCTCGGGCACGTCCGCCTTCAGGCGCCGGTACAGGTGCTTGTGCTCGAAGTAGAGGACCGGGTTCGGATCCTCGATCGCCGTCGCCAGCAGGCCCTTCGCGTCCTCGGGGGTGGCGGGGCACACGCACTTCAGCCCGGCGATGTGCGCGAACGAGCTCTCCGGGTTCTGGGAGTGGAACGGCCCGCCGGAGAAGCCGCCGCCGGAGGGCAGGCGGACGACGATCGGCACGGGAGTCCCGGCGCGGTAGAACTGCTTCGCCGCGACCGTGACCAGGTGGTCCCACGCGCAGGAGACGAAGTCGGCGAACTGCATCTCCGCCACCGGGCGCATGCCCATCAGCGCGGCGCCGGTGCAGCTGCCGACGATCGCGGTCTCGGAGAGCGGCGCGTCGATCACCCGCCAGGGCCCGAACTCCTCCTGGAAGCCGAGCGTGACCTTGAAGGCACCGCCGTAGACGCCGACATCCTCGCCGATCACGTACACACGCTTGTCCCGGCGCATCTCCTGCCGCAGGCCGTCGGAGATCGCCTGGAGGTACGTCCGTTCGGCCACTACCGCAGCGCTCTCACTTGTGGTGCGGCGTGTCGAGATCCTCGGGCGACGCGTAGACGCCGTCCGTGACGCTCGCCGGGTCCGGCAGCGGCGACTCCTCGGCCCGCTTCATCGCGTCGTTGAGCAGCTTCTTGATCTCGGCCGAGATCTGGTCCTCCTCGTCGTCGCGGAGGTCGGCGTTCTCCTTCAGCCAGCCGCGGAAGCGCTCGATCGGGTCGTGCTTCGCCCACTCCTCGAACATGTCCCTGGGGACGTAGAAGGCGTCGTCGTGGACGGCGTGGCCCTCCATCCGGAGCGTCATGCACTCGATCAGGGTCGGGCCGTCGCCGGCGCGGGCTTTCTCGATCGCGCGCTTCGCCTCGCGGTAGACGGCGAGCACGTCGGTGCCGTCGACCACGACGCCTTCGAAGCCGTAGGCCTGCGCACGATCGGCGATGTGCGGGGTGGCGAATCCGAGGTGGGTCGGGGTCGAGTACGCCCACTGGTTGTTGTCGCAGACGAAGACGACCGGCAAGCGGTGGACGCCGGCGAAATTCATCGCCTCGTGGGCGTCTCCCCGTGCGGCCGAGCCCTCGCCGAACCAGCCGACCGCGACCCGGCTCTCCTCGCGGATGCGGAAGGCGAGCGCCGCGCCGACGGCGACGGGCAGCATCGCGGGGAGGTGGCTGACCATCGCGATCAGCCCGAGGCGGGCATCCGCCATGTGGACGTTGCCGTCCCTGCCGCGGGTCGGGCCGTCCACCTTGCCCATGTAGTTCGCGAAGATCCGCCACGGCTCGACGCCGCGGGTGATCTGGACGCCCATGTCGCGGTGCAGCGGCGTGCCGACGTCGTCGGGCCCCATCGCCGTGGCGACGCCGACGGCCGCGCCCTCGTTCCCGCGGCCGGTGTAGAACGAGCCCGGGATCTTCCCCTGCTTGTAGAGGATGTGGCCGCGCTCCTCGATGCCGCGCGAGATCAGCATGTTCCGGTAGACGGTGAGGAGATCCTCCCGGTCGAGGCCGGTGCTCCTCAGGTCGGCCTGCGCTGCGAACGGATCCGCTTCACGCGCGATCGTCATGCGGCGGAAACTCTAGCGAGTGGCGTGGCTCGCAGGCTTGCCCTGCACTACCCTGGAGTCGTGGGCAGGGCCTCCGACTGGCTGCGCGAGGAGCGCCGCAAGGTGCTCGGCGACTGGGTCGCCGTCTGCCTCGACTGCGGCTTCGCCCAGCGGTACTTCGAGGAGAGCGAGAACGAGCTTCCGGGGGTCTGTCCCCAGTGCGGCGGCGAGCTGCGCTCGCGCTGCCCGGCCTGCGACGCGCGGTTCTCCTCGGCGTTCGCCGTGGAGTGCGAGGAGTGCGGTGGCGAGCTCCGGCCGAACGAGCAGTTCGGCACTCCGATTCGCCGGCTGACTAGTGGTGGCTGACCAGGAGCTTGAGCACGACGAGCAGGAGGCCCATCAGGAGATTCGCGCCGACGATCACCAGCGTCCCCAGGCGTCCGAGCTTCTCCGCACGGGCGAACGCGAAGCCCTCGGTGACCAGGACGAGCAGCCCGGCGACGAACGCGAGCCAGACCCCGACGCTCACGGAGTAGAGCCCGGTCGTCGACAGCATCACGAGCAGCACCGGGGTGAGGGCAGCCTCGATGATCGAGCTCTCGCGGCCTGCGATCTCGCGGAGCTCGGCCCAGGTGAGATGCTCGCCCTTGGTGATGCTGTCGGCGAGGGCGTCGGCGTAGACGTGCGCGAGCCAGAAGACGACCGTGGTCACGAGCACCAGCAGCCCGATGTGGAGGGCGCCGTGCTTGTACGCCTGGGCGCCGGCGACGAGCGTCGCCAGCACGACGATCTCGCCGTAGATGTAGCCGCCCAGCCGCTCGCCCTGCTCGCCGCGGCGGCGCCGCTCTCGGCCGGCGCGGCCGAAGAGGCGTTCGATCACGTCACGGGCGGATCTCGGAGAAGCGGATCAGCGTGACGATGTCGTTCTCGGTGACCTCGCGGTTGTAGAGCGTCCCCAGGAAGCCGGCCATGTCCTCGACCCGGCGGATCTCCGGGTTGTCGTGCTCCAGCTCGTTCGGCGAGAGCTCTCCGAGGCGCTTCACCTCCACCTTGTCGATCACGGCGTCGAAGATCTTCTTGCGCGGCGAGAAGCGCGGGCCGGCGAGGACCGCCACGATCATCCCCTTGCGGTACTTCGCCGACTTGTCGCCGAGCCTGATCGTCGCCGACTTCCGCCCGCTGCGCAGCTGGCTCTCGACGATCGGCGAATAGAAGTTGAGCGCTTCCACCGCGCGATCATAGAACGCCCAGCGCGTCGATCGCCTTGGCGGCCATGTCGCGCTCGCCCTTGTAGGCGAGCAGCCGGGGAGCGTCCTCGATCGGCAGCCAGCGCACTTCCGCGACCTCGTGCTCGAACTCCGGAGCGACCGAGCCCAGGCGGCCAGCCGAGTAGCGGACGAGGAAGAAGCTGACCACCTTGAAGACGCGCTCGCCGCCCCACGTGTACACGTAGCGGACGTCCCCGAGCTTGCGATCGAGGCGGCCCCGGACGCCGGTCTCCTCCTCGACCTCGCGCACGGCCGTCGCCCCCGGGTCCTCGCCCGGGCCGATGCCGCCTTTCGGGAGGGCCCAGACGCCCGGCGGCTTCCCGCCGGGACGGATCGCCGCCAGGTGCCAGCGTCCGCGCAGCCGCCGGACGAGCACCCCTCCGGCGGAGAACTCGCGCCGCATGCCCACGACGCTACCTGCCCCGAAGGATCTAAGCCGGATGCGCTTAGATCGCTTGCGCAGCGCACACGGCGTCGATTAGACTGCCGCTGGCACTCTCGGGGAGAGAGTGCTACCACCGGAATCACTCACTGGAGGTCGTGGAATGAATCTGCAGCCGCTTGGCGATCGGCTCATCGTCGAGGTCCTCGATGAGGAGGAGACGACGATCAGCGGAATCGTCCTGCCGGACACGGCCAAGGAGAAGCCGCAGCGCGGTCGCGTGCTCGCGGTCGGCCCGGGCAACCGCTCGGAGCAGACCGGCGACGTGATCCCGCTCGACGTCGCCGAGGGCGACGAGGTGATCTTCTCGAAGTACGGCGGCACCGAGGTCAAGGTCGGAGCCGACGAGCTTCTCATCCTCCGCGAGTCGGACGTGCTCGCGAAGGTCGTGTCCACCCCTGGCAAGGCGAAGGGCAAGAAGGCCCTGGCCGGCGCCAAGGCGTAAACGAAAGCAACGGAGGAAGACTGAGATGGCTCACAAGGAGCTGAAGTTCAACGAGGATGCGCGCCGCTCGCTCGAGCGCGGCGTCAACATCCTGGCCGACGCGGTCAAGGTCACGCTCGGCCCGAAGGGGCGCTACGTCGTGCTCGACAAGAAGTTCGGCGCGCCCACGATCACGAACGACGGCGTCACGATCGCGCGCGAGATCGAGGTCGAGGACGTCTTCGAGAACCAGGGCGCCCAGCTCGTGCGCGAGGTCGCCACGGCGACCAACGACGTCGCGGGCGACGGCACCACGACGGCGACCGTGCTCGCGCAGGCGATCGTCCGCGAGGGGCTGAAGAACGTCGCCGCCGGCGCGAACCCGATGGCGCTCAAGCGCGGCATCGAGCAGGGCGTCGACTCCGTCGTCGACAACCTGAAGTCGCAGTCCAAGGAGATCTCGGGCAAGGAGGACATCGCCCGGGTCGCCAGCATCTCGTCGCGCGAGCGCGAGATCGGCGACGTGATCGCGGACGCGATCGAGAAGGTGGGCAAGGATGGCGTCGTGAACGTCGAGGAGGGCCAGACCTTCGGCCTCGAGCTCGAATTCACCGAGGGCATGCAGTTCGACAAGGGCTACCTGTCGCCGTACATGATCACCGACGCCGAGCGCATGGAGGCCGTGCTCGACGATCCGTACATCCTGGTCGCGAACCAGAAGATCGGGGCCGTCAAGGATCTGCTGCCCGTGCTGGAGCAGGTGATCCAGGCGGGCCGCCCGCTGCTGATCGTGGCGGAGGACGTCGAGGGCGAGTCGCTCGCGACGGTCGTCGTCAACAAGCTGCGCGGCACGTTCACCGCCGTCGCCGTCAAGGCGCCGGGCTTCGGCGATCGCCGCAAGCGGATGCTCGAGGACATCGCGATCCTGACGGGCGCCGAGGTGATCACCGAGGAGATGGGCCTCAAGCTCGAGAACACGAAGATCTCGCAGCTCGGCAAGGCCCGGAAGGTCGTCGTCGACAAGGACTCGACCACGATCATCGACGGTGCCGGCGAGTCGGACGGGATCAAGGCCCGGATCAAGCAGCTGAAGGCCGAGATCGAGAACACCGACTCCGACTTCGACCGCGAGAAGCTCCAGGAGCGGCTGGCCAAGCTGGCCGGCGGCGTCGCGGTGGTCAAGGTCGGCGCGGCCACCGAGACCGAGATGAAGGAGAAGAAGCACCGCGTCGAGGACGCGCTGCAGGCCACGCGGGCGGCTCTCGAGGAGGGCATCGTCCCGGGCGGCGGCGTCGCGCTGCTGAACGCGGCGGACGCGGTCAAGGCCAGCGTCGAGAAGCTGGAGGGCGACGAGAAGACGGGTGCGCAGATCATCCTGCGCGCGCTCGAGGAGCCCGTCCGCCAGCTCGCGTTCAACGCGGGGCTGGAGGGCTCGGTCGTCGTCCAGCAGGTGCGCTCGGCGCCCAAGGGCCAGGGCCTGAACGTCGACACCGGCGAGGTCGAGGACCTGGTCAAGGGCGGGATCATCGACCCGACCATGGTCACCCGCTCGGCGCTGCAGAACGCTGCCTCGATCGCGAAGAACATCCTCACCACCGAGGCGATCGTCGCCGAGGCTCCGGAGAAGCAGCCCGCGATGCCGGCCGGCATGCCGGGCGGCATGGACGGAATGATGTAGCCAGACGGCTTCGCCGTCCGGCTAGAAGGGGGCTCGGCTCGGCCGGCCCCCTTCGTCTTCTTCTAGCCAAAAGGCCGCGAACGCGGCCTTTTGGCTAGGAGGAGGGGGAGGTGGAACGTTTGCTGTATCGGCGGTCGGCGGCCTGGACCTTAGTGTGCGAAAATCCGGCCCGACCCCGAGCGCGTACAACCGGGCATGAGACGACCTTTCCTCTTCGTCATTGCCGCCGTGGCAGCGGCCGGCCTGTTCGTCGCGGGTCTCGGAGTGGCGTCGTCCGGCACCACGCCGACGAAGCTCGCGGCCCGGCTGACCGCGGGTGCCGAGCGCCCGGTGCCGAAAGGCCCGCGGGTGGCGGAATCGGGCCGCTTCACGGCGACGCTGGCCGGGTCGCTGCTCGCCTGGCGGCTGACCTTCTCACGGCTCACCGGCAAGGCGGTCGCCGCTCACGTTCACCTCGGGCGGACGGGTGTCTCCGGGCCGGTCGCGGTCCCGCTCTGCGGGCCGTGCGTGTCCGGAGCTCACGGCGCCGTGAAGGTGAGCGCGAAGGTTCGCAGCGCGCTCCTCGCCGGAACCGCCTACGTGAACGTGCACACGATCAAGAATCCCGCGGGCGAGATCCGCGGGCAGGTTACGGGCGGCAAGGGGAAGCCGAGCTCGACCGTCCAGGCGGAGCAGGAGCCGGCCACGACGACCGCCACCACGACGGACGGCGGCTACGGGAGCGGCGGCGGCTATGGCGGCTACTGAGAAACGGAATCGGACCCAGAGCAAGCTCTGGCACCGATGCTGCTAGAAGCTGTAGCGCTCTTCCTTCCGGTAGTCGGCGTCGTTGTGGTAGCCGTAGCGCTCCCAGAAGCCGGGCTGGTCGTGGCCGGAGAGCTCGAGCCCGGTCAGCCACTTCGCGCTCTTCCAGAAGTACCGTGACGGCACCACCAAGCGCACCGGCCACCCGTGGTCGGGCGTGAGCGGCTCGCCGTCGGCCTCGTAGGCGATCAGCGCCTGCTCGTCCTCGATCGCGTCGAGCGGCATGTTGGCGGTGAAGCCCTGCTCCGCCTGGGCGACGACGAATCGGGCGCTCGGCTTCGGCGCGACCAGCTCGGCGAGCTCGCTCCAGTGCACGCCCTTGAAGGTCGTGTCGAACCGGCTCCAGCGGGTCACGCAGTGGATGTCGACCGTGACCTCGCGGCTCGGCAGCTCGAGCAGCTGCTCCCACGTGAGCTGCAGCGGACGCTCGACCTCGCCCGAGATCGTGAGCGTCCAGGTGGCGAGGTCGACCTTCGGCACCGAGCCCGCGTGCAGGACCGGCCACTTCTCGGTCAGGTACTGGCCGGGAGGCAGGCGTGCCGGGTCGTAGCCGGCCTCGGCCACCTTCGCCTCGGCCTTCGATCTGAACAGGGGCATGCTGCCTAGACTAACGAGGGTGCAAAGCGTTACCGTCCGGGCCGCTCGTCGCCCTCGCTCGTACGTCCGCGTGGCCGGCCCCGACGCGGAGGACTACCTCCAGCGCATGCTCTCGAACGACGTCACCGCGGGTGAGCTCGTACCGGCATTGCTGCTCACGGCCAGGGGGCGTCTGGTCGCGCCGCTCCGCGTCTGGCGGCGCGGGGCGGAGGACTTCCTGCTCCTGACGGAGCCGGAGCTGGGCGAGGCCGTTCGCGCGACGCTCGTTCGCTCGCGGTTCGCCGCGAAGTGCGAGATCGGGCTCGAGGAGCACGCAGCCACCGTCGTCTTCGGCGATGCGGACGGGCTGCCGGGGGAGATCCCGGGCACCGTGGAAGTCCTGGACGTCGCGGTGCCCGACACGGTCGAGAGCGAGGAGCTGGACCGGGCGCGGATCGAGGCGGGGGTTCCCGCCTGGGGCCGCGAGCTGGACGAGACGATCCTGCCTGCCGAGGCGGGCCTCGACGAGACGCACATCTCCTTCACGAAGGGCTGCTACCCGGGCCAGGAGCCGATCGCACGCCTCCGCCACCGCGGGCACGTCAACCGGAGGCTGCGGGTGCTGGAGGTGGAGGCGGCCGCGCCGGGGGACGAGATCGCCTTCGAGGGGAAGGCCGTCGGCCGGGTGACGAGCGCCGTCCCGGGGGTCGCCCTCGGGTTCGTCAGGGTCGAGGTGCCGGAGGACGCGGAGGTCGAGATCGGCGGTGCCGGGGCGCGGCTTCGCTAGCTCCGGCGAAACCGCAGTGACACTTCACTGCCCCGGGAGTGGCGCTGCCGCGCTGGGCTACACTGGCCTCCGCGAGCGCCCGTAGCTCAGGGGATAGAGCGCTGCCCTGCGGAGGCAGAGGCCGCAAGTTCGAATCTTGCCGGGCGCATCGGTAGAGGGCCCTCGCGCTGACGGCGAGGTTCGACGGCCGCTCCTTCGGGGGACATATGATCGGTGAGCCGTGGCTAGCGTCTCGTTCGAGCGCGCGAGCAAGGTCTACCCCGACGGAACGAGGGCCGTCTCGGACCTCGAGCTGGAGATCCCGGACGCGCAGTTCATGGTGCTCGTCGGCCCGTCCGGCTGCGGGAAGACGACCGCGCTGAGGATGCTCGCCGGGCTCGAGTCGATCAGCGAGGGCGTGATCAGGATCGGCGAGCGCGTCGTCAACCACGTTCCCTCGCGCGACCGCGACATCGCCATGGTCTTCCAGAGCTACGCGCTGTACCCGCACCTCTCCGTGTTCGAGAACATCGCCTTCGGCCTGCGCGTGAAGAAGGTGCCCAAGGACGAGATCGGCCGTCGGGTCGCCAACGCCGCCCGGATCCTCGACCTCGAGCCGTTCCTCAAGCGCAAGCCGCGCGCGCTCTCGGGAGGCCAGCGCCAGCGGGTCGCCATGGGGCGCGCGATCGTGCGCGAGCCGCAGGCCTTCCTGATGGACGAGCCCCTCTCGAACCTCGACGCCAAGCTGCGCGTCCAGATGCGCGCCGAGATCGCGGGGCTCCAGCACGACCTCGGCGTGACCACCATCTACGTCACGCACGACCAGGTCGAGGCGATGACCATGGGCGATCGGGTCGCGGTCATGCGCAAGGGCGAGCTCCAGCAGGTCGACGAGCCGCAGACGCTCTACGAGCAGCCGGTGAACCTCTTCGTCGGCGGCTTCATCGGCTCGCCGGCGATGAACATGATCGAGGCGACCCTTTCGCGCCGGAACGGCGGCTACGTCGTCTCCGCCGGATCGTCGACGCTGGCGCTCGACGACGAGACGCTGGAGGCGCATCCTGACCTGCCGAGCTACGACGGGCGCGACGTCATCGTCGGTATCCGGCCCGAGCACCTGGAGGACGCCTCGCTCACGCCCGACACGCCGGAGGACCGGCGGTTGCGCGGGCCCGTCGTCCTCCGCGAGGCGCTCGGCTCGGAGATCATGGTGCACTTCGAGATCGACGCGAAGGCGGCGATGACCGAGCACATGCGCGAGCTCGCGGAGGACACGGACGCCGTCGCCGTCAGCGAAATGACCAAGGAGCAGGCCCGGACCACGATCGTCGGCCGGTTCGGAGCGCGGTCGGATGTCCGCGAGGGCCAGACGGCCGAGGTCGCGGTCGACACCCGCTCGCTGCACTTCTTCGACCCGGAGACCGGGCTCGGCATCTACGACGGAGCAAACCCGAGGAAAGGAGCTTCGGCATGAGGTACCGCGTGTCAGCGTTCGCGCTCGTCGCGCTCGTAGCTGCGCTCGTCGCAGCGTTCAGCGTCGGCGGCGCAGGGGCGGGCCACCAGGCAGTCTCCGGCAAGGTCTCGATGATCGGGATCTGGACGGCGACGGAGCAGAAGTCGATCCAGGCGGTGATCGCCGGCTTCCACAAGAAGTTCCCCGGCGTCACGGTCAGCTACACGTCGGCCGGGAACAACACCCCGACCGTCTTGCAGACGCGACTGGCGGGCGGGAAGCCGCCGGACGTCGCGGCCGTCGGGCAGCCCGCCCTCGTCCGCGAGTTCGCGAAGAAGGGACAGCTCAAGCCGCTGACCTTCGCCCAGGGCGTGGTGAGGGCCAACTACGGCCCGAACGGGATCGCGCTCGGCTCGGTCGACGGCAAGCTCTACGGCCTCTTCTTCAAGGCGGCCAACAAGTCGACTGTCTGGTACAACGTCAAGGCGTTCCGAGACGCGGGCGTCAAGCCTCCGAAGACCTGGCCGCAGCTCCTGGCCGCGGCGAAGACGATTCGCGGCTCCGGCGTTCCGGCCTTCGCGATCGGAGGCTCGGAAGGGTGGACGCTCACCGACCTCTTCGAGAACATCTACCTCCGCACCGCGGGTGCGGCGAAGTACGACCAGCTCACCGACCACAAGATCAAGTGGACCGACCCGTCGGTGAAGAAGGCGCTCGGGTTCATGGCGCAGATCCTGGGTGACACGTCGAACATCCCGGGCGGCGCGACCGGCGCGCTCCAGACCGGCTTCCCGCAGTCGGTCGACGAGGTCCTCACGAAGTCGCCGAAGGCGGCGATGGTGATCGAGGGCGACTTCGTCCCCGGTGTCGCCACGACCAAGGGCCTGAAGCCGTTCACCGACTACAACATGTTCCCGTTCCCGTCGATCAACGGCTCCCCGCCGTCGGTCGTGACCGGGGGCGACACGGTCGTGATGTTCAAGGACAGCCCGGCCGCGAGGGCGTGGATCACCTACCTGGCCTCGCCCGAGGCGTCGACGATCTGGGCGAAGCGCGGGGGCTTCACCTCGCCGAACAAGAAGGTGCCGCTGAGCGCCTACAGCGATGCGCTCACCCGGGCCTCGGCGAAGGCCCTGGTCACCGCCAAGGTCTCGCGGTTCGATCTCTCCGATCTCGAGCCGGCGGCCTTCGGGGCGACGACCGGGCAGGGCGAGTGGAAGATCTTCCAGGACTTCCTGAAGAACCCGAAGAACATCAACGGGACCGCCCAGGCGCTCGAGTCGTCGGCGGCGAAGGCGTTCAAGTAGGAACGTGAACGAAGCATCGATCCGGGCGGAGCCGCATACCGTGGCTCCGCCCGCCGACGCGCCGGGCGCGGCCCGGCGCTACGCCGTGACCGCGGCCTTCCTGGCGCCGGCGGTGATCCTGCTCGGCGTCTGGGTCGTCTATCCGGCCGTCTACACGATCGTCCGGAGCTTCTACAGCCAGTCCGGCGGCGACTTCGTCGGGATCGACAACTACAAGGCGCTCTTCACCACCGGCGCGGTCACCACCGCGATCAAGAACAACGCGATCTGGGTCGCCGTCGTCCCCGCCCTGATCACGGCGATCGGCCTCGTCTTCGCCGTGCTGACCGAGCGGATCAGCTGGTCGCTCGCCTTCAAGACGGCCGTCTTCATGCCGATGGCGATCTCGCTGTTCGCGGCGGGGGTGATCTGGCGGATCATGGACCGGCAGGAGCCCGGGATCGGCGCGATCAACGCCGTCGTCGGCAGCGTCCACGACGCGTTCGTTCCCGCGGGAGCGCTGTCGGAGGCGCTCGCCTCGACCCCGGACGAGACCGGCGGCCCCTCGCAGGGCATCGTCCTGAAGACCCCGCTTCGGCCCGGGAAGAGCGTGGCCCTGCTCGGGCTGACCGGGATCCCGCCCGAGCAGACGCCCTCCGACGCGAAGCAGGCGGTCCAGCCGCGGCCCGCGCCGGGGGCGATCACCGGCGTCGTCTGGCGCGACTTCAAGCCGGGCGGCGGCGTTCCCGGCAAGGTCGAGCGAGGGGAGGTGGGGCTCCCCGGCGTGAAGGTCTTCCTCCGCGACGACGCGGGCAAGAAGGTCGCGACCGCGACCGCTGAGGCGAACGGCACGTTCGAGTTCACCGACCTCGACCCCGGCACCTACCGGGCGGGGATCGACGCCGCCACCTTCCGCAAGCCCTTCGGCGGCGTCTCCTGGCTGGGCTCGAAGCTGATCACCCCCTCGATCATCATCGCCTACATCTGGGTCTGGGCCGGGTTCGCGATGGTGGTGATCGCGGCCGGTCTCGCCGCCATCCCACGCGACACGCTCGAGGCCGCGCGCACCGACGGAGCGAGCGAGTGGCAGGTCTTCCGCCGCGTCACCGTCCCCCTGCTGGCGCCCGTCCTCAGCGTCGTGTTCATCACGATGATCATCAACGTCCTCAAGGTCTTCGACATCGTGCTCTCGGTCGCGCCGGAGTCGTCGCAAGCGGACGCGAACGTGCTCGCGCTGGCGATGTGGCGCACGGCCTTCACCGAGAACGACTTCGGTCTGGGCTCCGCGATCGCGGTCTTCCTGTTCATCCTCGTGATCCCGGTGCTCCTGCTCAACGTCCGTCGCTTCAAGCGGGAGGTGTAGTGCCGCACTGATGGCCGCCGTGGAGACAGCCACCACCCCGCCCGTCGTCGACGAGCGCGTGTCGGCGAGGATCGTGCGCTTCGCCGGCAAGCTGCCGGTGCAGCTGTTCCTGATCGTCATCGGGTTGCTCTGGCTCGTGCCGACGATCGGCCTGTTCGTCACCTCGATCTTGCCCGCGAGCCACTTCGACCAGGCCGGCTGGTGGAAGGTCTTCGCGCATCCCAGCCTCGCCACCTGGCAGAACTACGACCAGATCTTCCGCAACCACGAGATCATGCATGCGCTGCTGACGACCGTGGAGATCGCCGTCGGCGCAACCGTCCTCCCCGTCCTCGTCGCCGCGCTGGCCGGCTACGCCTTCGCCTGGCTGGAGTTCCCCGGCCGCGACTGGCTGTTCATCGTCGTGATCGCGATGCTCGTCGTGCCGCTGCAGATGGCGCTGATCCCGATGTTCAAGCTCTACAGCCACCTCGGCCTGTACGGCAACGTCTTCGGCCTGATCCTCTTCCACACCGCGTTCGCCCTGCCGTTCGCGATCTTCCTGCTGCGCAACTTCTTCATCGGGATCCCCAGGGACATCTTCGAGTCGGCCCGGATCGACGGAGCCTCGGAGCTGCGGATCTTCGTCCGGCTGATCCTGCCGCTGGGCCTGCCGGCGATCGCGTCCCTGGCGATCTTCCAGTTCCTCTGGACCTGGAACGACCTGCTGGTGGCGCTCGTCTTCGGCGGCGACACGAAGCCGATCACCGTGGCGATCTTCACGCAGCTGCGCTCGTTCAGCGCGAACATCGACATCATCGGCCCCGCGGCGTTCATCTCGCTCGCGATCCCCCTCGCCGTCTTCTTCGCGTTCCAGCGCTACTTCGTCCAGGGCCTGCTGGCGGGGTCGGTCAAGTGAACCGGGCCGCTCCGGCGTGCGCGATCGTCGGCGGCGGGCTCGGGGGCTTCGTCACGTACACGACGCTTCGCCACGGCGGCCTCGAGCCCGCCGAGATCGCCGTGTTCGGAACCGACCCGGATCCGGCTGCGACCTTCCGCGCCTGCGCCGCGGCGATCAGGCAGCGGCACATGCGCTCGGAGAGCGACGGGCACTGCCTCGCGCGGTCGTTCCCCGGGCTCGCGGTGCGCTCGGCGCTCCGGAGCGGCAGCGTCCGGCCGCTGATCGACTCGGTGCGCGACCGGTACCGGCCCACGGTCGAGGAGTTCCTCGCCCACGTCGCCGACGTCCGTGAGGGGTCTGGCTGGGACGAGAGCTTCCGCCACGGGCGGGTCGAGCGTCTCCGCGCAGTCGACGGCGGCTTCGAGGTGGACGACCGCGGCGTCTTCGCCCACGTGATGGTGGCGCCGGGCCACGCCGGCCTCGCCTACCCGCCCGGCTTCGAGCACGACGGGCGCGCGGTGCACTCCTACGAGCGGCACGACTACGCGGACGAGGTCGTGATCGTCGGCGCCGGGATGGCGGCGGCGACCGAGTGGCTGAATGCGCTCGCCGCCGGAGCGAGCGTCGTCTCCGTGCGCCGGCGCGAGCCGGCGCGGCGGCCGCTCAATGTCGACCGCGCCTACTTCACGAAGCGCGGGCTGGCAGGGTTCCAGCGGACGGGGCCCGAGGCCCGTATCGGCCTGCTGCGCAGCTTCGTCGCGCCGTCGTACCCGCCCGGCCGCGAGTGGGACGAGCCGCTCGCCCACGCGGCGGCGACCGGCCGCTTCCGCGTCGAGCCGGAGGTGAACGGGGCCGCCCAGGTCATCTGCGCCACCGGGTTCCGGCGCGGGTTCGACGCCGATCCGTTGCTGCGCGACCTCGTCGAGCGCCACCGGCTCGAGACTGCGGGGGGCTGGGTCGTGCTCGACGGCGACTCGACCGTCCCCGCCGTGACCGACGAGCAGCGCACTCTCGGGCTGGCCGGCGCCTGCGCCCAGTGGGCGCACCCGGGCGCCGACACCCTGGTCGGGATGAAGTACGCGGCCCGCCACTTCCTCCGCCGGGTGAGGCGATGGCGTACACGCTGAGCGGAAGGTTGCAGTCGCGGCTCGCGGCGACGCTGGTCCCGCTGCTGGTCGCGTGCGTCCTCGCCGTTGCGCTGCCGGCCTGGTGGCCGCTCGAGCTCGCCGGCCTGATGATCGGCGTCGGACTGGCGCTCGACCTCCTGTACGACCGCGCGCTGCCGTACCAGCCGGGGTGGGCGGCGCTGCCGCTCGGCGCCGGCGAGCTCGTGCTCGTGATGGCGCTCGCGCGGCTTCTCTCCCTCGGCGCGCCGCTCGCGGCGGCGCTCGCCTTCTACGCCGGCGCGTGGGTCCTGGCGCAGCTTCTCGCCCATGCCGGCTTCCCGTTGCTCCGGCTGTCGTACGCCGACGACGGCGGTGAGCTCGGCCGGCTGGGAGGTGTCGTGGCGGTCGCGGTGCTCGCCGTCTTCGGAACCGCGGGCGGCTATGCCTGGTCGACGCGCCCCCCGACCGTCCGGCTCTCGGCGGGCATCCACCAGGGCCCGATCGTGATCACGCACCGGCAGAACCTCGTCGGCGAGCGCGGCGCGATCGTCCGCGGGGGCATCGTCGTCCGTGCGAGCCATGTCGTCGTGCGCGACGTGGCCACCCTCGGCGGCGAGTACGGCATCGAGGTCGACGGCGCCCACGACGTGCTTCTCGACGGCGTGCGCGTGGTCGGGGCGACGCTGGACGGGATCCACGTGCGCCGGAGCAAGGTGACGATCCGCGACTGCCGGATCGACTCGCCGGGCGGCTACACGCAAGGGATCGACATCTCCTTCTCGGCCGACATGGGAATGAGCATGGTCGAGAACTGCACGGTCGTCGGCGGCCAGCAGGGCATCGTGGTCGACTCGGCGGCGGCCGACGTCCACGGCAATCGCGTGAGCACGACCTCGTACCAGGCGATCACGATGACCGAGATGTCGATGGGGATGATCGCGCAGAACGAGGTCGCGGGCGCGGTCGGCGCCGGGATCGCGTGCGTCGACCAGTCGATGTGCATGATCGAGGACAACCACGTCTCCGGGACGAGACCCGACCGCAGCACGCCCGGCCTCGAACGGCAGAGCGGCTACGGGATCGTCAGCGACTACAAGGCCGAGGCCGAGCTCGCCGACAACGAGCTGGTCGGCAATGCGCGGCGGGTCGGCGTCTTCGCCGGCGCCGAGATCACCCCGCCGGACTAGACCCTCCGCCGCCAGCGCGAGAAGACGTCCTCGATCTCCGGCCGCATCGAGCGCGGCGCGAGCACGAAGAGGCGGTCGCCGGGCTCGACGACGGTGCTCCCCCGAGGCGGGATCGTCTCGTCGCCGCGTGCGACCACCGCGACCAGCGCCGTTCGCGGCAGCCCCAGCTCGCGGACCGCAGAGCCTGCGATCGCATGGTCGGGGGCGACGTCGAAGTCGATCAGGTCGAGCGAGCTGAGCACGCCGACCTCGAGGGGAGGCACCGTCGCCTTCGGCGCGAGCGAGACCACCTGGAGCTTCTCCGCGACCCACTCCAGGGTCGTTCCCTGGACCAGCGCCGAGACCACGACGACGAAGAAGACGGCGTTGAAGATCGTCTTGCCGTTCTCCACGTTCTCAGAGAGGACGATCGTGCCGAGCACGATCGGGACGGCCCCGCGCAGGCCCGCCCAGCCGATCAGCGCGCGCTCGCGCGTCGTGAACCGGCTCCAGGCGGTCGAGACCCAGACCGCGATCGGCCGGGCCAGCAGCACGAGCAGCGCGGCCAGGGCCAGCGCGGACCAGGCGACCGCGCCGAGGTCGTGGGGGAAGACGAGCAGACCGAGCACGACGAACATCGCGACCTGCGCCAGGAACGCGAGCCCCTCGTGGAACGAGACGAGCTGACCCCGGAAGCGCGACGGCGTGCTGCCGACGGCCAGGCCGACCAGGTAGACGGAGAGGAAGCCGCTGCCGCCGCTGACGTCGGCGACCCCGAAGGAGAGGGCTCCGGCCGCCACCGACGCGACCGGCGCGAACGCCCCGATCGAGTGCGGGAGACGCGCGAAGGCCCAGGTGGCGGCGGCTCCGAGGGCGACCCCGATCACGAGGCCGAGGCCGAGCTGGCGGACGAGCAGGAGCGCCAGGTCGCCGATCCCGTAGTCGGGCTGCTGGATCCAGTCGATCAGGCCGATGGTCAGCGCGATCGCCATCGGGTCGTTGCCGCCGGTCTCCGCCTCGAGGGTGCGGGCGAGCCGCCGCCGCACGCGGGTGAAGCGCAGCGTCGCGAACACGGCTGCCGCGTCCGTCGAGGAGACGACCGCCCCGAGCAGGACCGACTGGAGCCAGGACAGGTCGAAGAGGGCGTACGCCGCGAGCCCGGTCAGAAGCGTGGTCACGATGACGCCGACCGTTGCCAGCAGCGTCGCCGGGACGGCGACGTCGCGCAGCCGCCGCCACGAGGTGGCGAGGCCGCCCTCGAAGAGGATCGCCGCCAGCGCGACCACGCCCACCTTGCGCGCCAGCTCGGCGTCGTCGAACTCGATCCCGCCGAGGCCGTCCGAGCCGAGCAGCATCCCGAGGCCGAGGAACGCGACCAGCGACGGGACGCCGGCCCGGGCCGCGCCCAGCGCGACGAGGATGCTGGCGGCGAGGACGCCGCCGACGATCAGGAGGACGAGGCCGACTTCCACGCGCTCTATCTTCGCTGCGATCAGGGGCCGTCACGCCTGACAACGCTTGACTTGCGGCCGTTCGGGGAACTGTCCGCGCGAGATGGCCGCGATCCCGGACGGCATCGTCCTCAAACGGCACCGCGACCTCGTAGGGCGGGCGAAGGACGCCTGGATCCGGCGGGCGCTGCTCCTGCTCGTCGGCGTCGTGCCGCTGCTCGCGCTCTTCAACGTGTTCGGTCAGCGGCCGAGCGTCACGACCGCGCGGTCGGCGAAGGCCGACCTCGAGCTCTACGCGCCGGGCCACCTGCGCGGAGGGCTGCTCTGGGAGGCGCGGTTCACGATCAGTGCGCACCGCGACGTCAAGGACGCGGTGCTCGAGCTCGACAAGGGCTGGCTCGAAGGGATGACCATGAACACGATCGAGCCCTCGCCGATCGGAGAAGGGTCGAACGACGGGAAGCTCGTGCTCGACCTCGGTCACGTTCCGAGCGGCCGGCGGCACATCCTCTTCGTCCAGTTCCAGGTCAACCCGACCAACGTCGGCCGGCGCCCCCAGGACGTGCGCCTCTACGACGGCAAGACGCTGCTGGCCACCATCCACCGCCAGGTGACCGTCTTCCCCTGAGGAGCTGACCCATGGACCTCGCAATCCGCGCAGTCGCGCTCTTCTGCTTCGTCTACCTGATCACCCGGATCATCGGCCGCCGCGAGCTCTCGTCGCTCGAGCCGTTCGACCTGATCCTGCTGATCGTGATGGGCGACGCGATCCAGCAGGGGCTCACCCAGGACGACTACTCGGTCACCGGCGCGCTGATCGTGATCGGGACGTTCGCGATCCTGCAGGTGCTCGTCTCGTACCTCAGCTTCCGCTTCCCGCGGCTGCGGCCCGCGCTGGACGGCGAGCCGATCGTCGTCGTCCAGGACGGCAAGGCGATCGAGAAGAACATGAAGCGCGAGCGGATCACGGTCGAGGAGGTGCTGGTCGAGGCGAGGCAACAGCAGGTCGCGTCCCTCGACGAGATCGCCTGGGCCGTGCTCGAGACCAGCGGCAAGATCAGCATCATCCCCAAGCAGTAGAAGCTCTTACACTCGACGGTCTGCCCCTTTCGCTGACAGAAGCCGACGTCGACCGGCTGCTCACGCCGGCGGACGCGATCGCCGCGGTCGAGGACTCGTTCGTGCGGCTGCAGGCCGGCACGATCGAGAACGTCCCGCGGTACCGCGTCGCTCTCGAGGGCGGCTTCCTGGCGGTGATGTCTGCGGTGGACGGCGAGCGCGGCCTGGCCTGCGTGAAGACCTACTCGGCCGGGGCCGACGGCCTCCGCTTCGTCGTCGTGCTCTTCGAGCGGGGCGAGCTGCGGGCGCTGATCGAGGCCGACCGGCTGGGCCAGCTGCGGACGGGCTCGGCGAGCGCCGTCGCGGCCAAGCACCTGGCGAAGCCTGCCGCGAGGACCCTGGGTGTGATCGGCTGCGGGCTTCAGGCCAGGTCCCAGGTCGCCTGCATCCGCGAGGCGCTGCCCGGAATCGAGGAGACCATCGCCTACTGCCGCACCGCCGAGAGGCTGGCGGCGTTCTGCGAGGAGATGGACGCCGAGGCGGCCGAGAGCCACCGTGACGCCGCCGCGGCCGACGTGGTGGTGACGATCACGACCTCGCGCGATCCCGTGCTTCGGGGTGAGTGGCTCCAGCCCGGCGCGCTCGTCTGCGCGGCGGGAGCGAACCACCCGAAGGCCCGGGAGCTCGACAACGCCGTCCTCGAGCGGGCGGCGTTCGTCTGCTGCGACTCGCTGGCCGACGCGAGGATCGAGTCGGGCGACCTGATCGAGCCGGTCGGACAGGGCGTGCTCGACTGGCTCGAGGTGCACGAGCTCCAGGAGGTGGTCGCGGGCGAGCTTCCCGGCCGCCAGGCCGACGACGACATCGTCCTCTTCAAGTCGAACGGGCTGGCGGCGTGGGACCTCGCCGTCGCGGCGCGCGTCGCGGAGCTAGCCGGAAGCTAGCTCGGCCTTGGCCGATTTCGCCAGGTCGTCGCCGATCGCCTTGAGCACGTCCGGCCGGTCGAGCACGCGCGCGACCTCGGACTGGGAGCAGCGGTTGCGGACGTAGGGGTCGTCGAGGATGTCGTTCAGCGACCGCCCGCGGTCGTGCTCGCGGACGACGTAGGCGGCGACCCGATCCTCCTGGGTCGAGCGCGTGCCGAGGAACGAGAAGACGCTGCGGAAGAACCGGGTGATCGATCCCACCGGGTCGATTGTATCCTTGGCCCGTTGCGCAGAAGGACGCAGGCAGGACGGTTCGCCCAGCGCGTCATCGACGGTCGCGACGACGCCGGTGTCGACGAGCGCGTCGAGATCTGGATCGAGCGCAAGGAGGGCGGCGTGTGGGCGGTCGGCCGGGCCGTCAACCCTCACCTCCGACAGACCGACGATCCCCGCAGCGACGACTACCTGTTCGAAGGCTACGAGCTCCAGGACGCGCTCGACGCCGCGAACGCCGCGCTCGAGGACGACGTCAGCGTCTCCGAGGACGACGGGAGCGAGGTACGGCAGCCCCCGTTCCGCCGCAGCGAGGTGCTCGGCCCCCTCGAGCGCTGGTTCTTCGGCCGGCGCTAGCGCTACGTGCCCGCGGGGTGCGCCGCGGGCGGCACGGTCGCGTGCCGCAGCGTCGCGCCCAGCCAGAGGGCGAGCTGCACGACGAGCAGCGCCGAGAGCAGCGCGTGCGAGCCGGTGACGAGCCCGGCGACCGCGATCGCGAGCGCGGCAACGCCGAGCGTGGCGAGCACGACGGCCCAGGTCCTCTGCTTCGCCTCCATGCGGCCGAGGGTACAACCGGCGATCCCGATCGCGAACAGCGTCGCGATCGCCCAGCGGTTGCTCCCGAGGTACCAGGTGCCCTGCGCGTTCCCGGCATACACGACGACGCCGAGCGCGGCCAGCACGGAAGCGACGGCATCGCGGCGGGTGAGCGACATGTGTCCCTCCTTTCCGCAGGGAGGTCTACCGCGGGCCGGCGGGCGGGACATCCGTGCGTTTCCTGATCGACGGGGCTCCGGCCCCCATGCGCTAGCCTCCGGCGATGCTGATCCGCCTCGGCCACAGCCCGGACGCCGACGACGCCTTCATGTTCTGGGCCCTCGCGGAGGGCCGGGTCGACACCCGCGGCTTCGAGTTCGAGCACGTGCTCCGCGACATCCAGACGCTGAACGAGTGGGCGCTCGAGGGCCGGCTCGAGGTGACCGCGATCTCGCTGCACGCGTACCCGTTCGTCCAGGAGCGCTATGCGTTGCTGCCGCACGGGGCGAGCATGGGCTCCGGCTACGGGCCGGTCGTCGTTGCCCGCCGGGCGCTGACGAAGGACGAGCTGCGCGAGGCCGAGATCGCCGTGCCGGGCACGATGACGACCGCGTTCCTCGTGCTGCGAATGGTCCTGGGCGACTTCTCCTACCGGGTCGTGCCGTTCGACGAGATCCTCGACCAGGTCAAGGCCGGCGAAGCCGAGGCGGGCCTCCTGATCCACGAGGGACAGCTGACCTACGAGTCGGAGGGCTTGCAGAAGATCGTCGACCTCGGCGAGTGGTGGCTGCTCGAGACGGGGCTGCCGCTACCGCTCGGCGCGAACGTGGCGCGGCGCGACCTCGGCGAGGAGCGGCTGCACGACCTGTCCGAGGTGCTCGCCGACTCGATCTCGGCCGGGCTCGCGAACCGTCGGCAGGCGATGCAGTACGCGCTCCGGTTCGGCCGGGGCCTGGACAACGAGCTCGGCGACCGCTTCGTCGGCATGTACGTGAACGAGCTCACGCAGGACTACGGCGAGGAAGGCCGCGAGGCGGTGCGGGAGCTGATGCGCCGCGGCGAGGAGATCGGAGCGTTCGAATCGCCGGTCCACGTCGATTTCGTCAGCTAGTGCCGCGATGAGCCGCGCGGTCGTCCTCTCCGCCGTCCGCACGCCGGTCGGCCGCTACGGCGGCGGGCTGGCAGAGGTGCGGCCGGACGACCTGGCGGCGACGGCGATCGCGGCGGCCGTGGAACGTGCGGGCGTTCCCGCCGGCGAGATCGAGGACGTCTGGCTCGGCTGCGCCAACCAGGCCGGCGAGGACAACCGGAACGTCGCCCGGATGGCCGCGCTGCTCGCCGGCCTGCCCGAGTCGGTCGCCGGCGTGACCGTCAACCGGCTGTGTGCGTCCGGGCTGGCGGCCGTCGTCGGCGCCTGCCACGCGGTGATCGCACGAGACGGCGACCTGTTCGTCGCAGGGGGCGTCGAGTCGATGAGCCGCGCTCCGCTGGCGATGGCCAAGCCGGACAAGGCGTTCCCGCGCGGCAACCAGACCGTCTGGGACACCACCCTCGGCTGGCGGTTCCCGAACCCGAGGATGGAGGAGCTGTTCCCGCTCGAGTCGATGGGCGAGACCGGCGAGAACGTCGCGGAGCGGTGGGGCGTCTCCCGCGAGGACCAGGACGCGTTCGCGCTCGAGTCGCAGCGGCGGTGGTCGGACGCGGCCGCGAGCAGCCGCTTCCGGGACGAGCTCGTGCCGGCCGGCGAGCTCGAGCAGGACGAGCATCCCCGGCCGGACACGACGGCGGAGAAGCTCGCTGCGCTCAGACCGGCGTTCCGGACGGACGGCACGGTCACGGCCGGCAACTCGAGCGGGATCAACGACGGGGCAGCTGCGCTCGTGGTCGCGAGCGAGGAGCGCGCCGCCGAGCTCGGCGTCGACCCGCTCGGATCCTTCGTGGGCTCTGCGGTGGCGGGAGTCGATCCGAGGTTCATGGGAATCGGTCCGGTTCCGGCAGTCGGGAAGCTCCTGGCCCGGGTCGGAATCGACCCGGGCCAGATTGACCTGGTCGAGCTGAACGAGGCGTTCGCGTCCCAGAGCCTCGCCGTGATCCGGGAGCTCGGCCTCGACCCGGCGAAGGTCAACGTCAACGGCGGCGCGATCGCGCTCGGCCACCCGCTCGGGATGAGCGGCGCACGGCTGGTCGTGACCCTGCTCCACGAGCTGCGGCGGCGCGAGGGGCGCTACGGCGTGGCGACCATGTGCGTCGGCGTCGGCCAGGGGCAGGCGGCGCTGTTCGAGCGTGGCTAGTCCGGCCGAGGCCTACCTCCTGCTCGGGCTGCGGCTCGGCCGCCACGTCGACGGGCTGGTCGACGCCTACTACGGCCCGCCGGAGCTGAAGGAGCAGGTCGACGCCGAGCCGCTCGCGGAGCCGGAGGCGCTCGTGGCGGACGGCGATGCGCTGCTCGCCGAGCTGGAGGACGGCTGGTTGCGCGACCAGGCCCTGGGGCTGCGCGCCTACGCCGGGAAGCTCGCCGGCGAGACGCTCTCGTACTCGGACGAGGTGGAGCGCTGCTACGGCGTCCGCCCGGCCAGGCAGTCGACCGAGGTCTACCGGGAGGCGCACGAGCGGCTCGACGCGCTCCTGCCGGGCGACGGCCCGCTGGCGGAGCGCTACCAGGCGTGGCGGCGGAGCTGCACGATCCCGCCGGACGCGGTCGCGCCGGTGCTGGAGGACGTGGCCGCCGAGCTGCGGGCGGTCACGGCGGCGCTGGTCGACCTGCCGGCCGGCGAGCAGGTCGGCGTCGAGCCGGTGCGGAACGAGCCGTGGTGGGCGTTCAACTACTACCTCGGCGGCCTGGCGAGCCGGGTGGTCGTCAACCTCGACGTCCCGACCACCTGCCACGAGGTCGTCCACCTCGCGGGCCACGAGATCTACCCCGGTCACCACACGGAGCACTCGCTCAAGGAGCAGCTGCTGATCCGCGACCGCGGGCTGATCGAGGAGTCGATCCAGATGGTGCCGACGCCGTCGGCGCTGGTCGGCGAGGGGATCGCGGAGGCAGGGCCGAGGCTCGTCCGGAACGGCGAGCTGGCCGAACGGCTGCTCGCGACGCTCGCACGGCACGGGCTCGAGTACGACGTGGAGCGCTCCGAGGCGATCGCCGACGCCCGCCGCCCCTTCCGGCGCGTGACCGTCGACGTGGCGCTGATGATCCACGAGGACGGCGCCTCGGTGGCGGACGGCGAGGCCTACGTCCGGCGGTGGTCGCTGGTCTCGCCCGAGGACGCGGCCCACAGCGTCGGCTTCGTCGTCGATCCGACCTGGCGCGCGTACACGATCACCTACTCGGCAGGACGCGACCTGTGCGAGGCGTGGGTAGGCGGCGACCCGGCGCGGTTCACCCGGCTGCTCACCGAGCAGATTCGCGTCGGGGACTTGCTAGAAGCCCATTCCGACAGCCAGTAGCCTCGGCCGCTCCTCGGCCCGCTCCGGCCCTCTCTCCTCGTGGTCGTCGATCATCCGTGCCAGGCCCGCCGCTAGCGTTGGGCGCGTGCGCGCGCTCGAACGGCTCGATCAGCTGTACGCGATCGGCGGTGGGCCGGGCGCGAACAGGATCGGCTACACGCCCGAGGAGGATCAGGCGCACGCGCTTGCGCGCGGCTGGCTCGAGGACGCGGGCCTGGAGGTGCACGTCGACGATGCGGGCAACCTCTTCGGCCGGGTCCCGGGGACCGTCCCCGGGACCAGGCAGATCTGGACCGGGTCGCACCTGGACACGGTGCCGCAGGGAGGGAAGTTCGACGGCGCTCTCGGCGTCGTCGCCGCGATCGAGGCGGTCGAGCGGGCCGGCCGCGGCACGGTCGTCGCCTTCCGCGACGAGGAGCGCGGCTGTGCCGGCTCGCAGGCGCGCGTCGCCGCCGGTGGGCTCCCGGACGCCTTCGTCGAGGTGCACATCGAGCAGGGGCCGCGCCTCGCCGAGGCAGGCGCGCCGCTCGGGGTGGTCACGGCGATCGTCGGCTACGTCCGCGGCGAGATCGTCGTCGAGGGGCGGGCGGGGCACGCCGGCACGACGCCCATGGCCCTGCGCGACGACGCGCTGGTCAAGGCGGCGGCCCTGATCCTGCGGCTCCGCGACGGGGCGGCGGCGATCGACGACGCTGTGCTCACGGTGGGCCGGATCGCGGCCGAGCCGGGCGGGACGAACGTGATCCCCGGACGGGTCCGCTTCTCCGTGGACGTCCGGGCGCCGGACGAGGAGCGGCTCGATGCGCTCGTCTCGCTCACGGGGATCGACGGCTCCCGCGCGGTGCCGCCGACCGAGATGAGCGCGGCCGTCCGCGACGCGCTGGCTGCGGAGATCTCCGGGCGAGGCCTGCCGGTGATGGAGCTCGCGTCGGGTGCCGGACACGATGCCGGCGTGCTCGCCAGGGCAGGCGTGCCGAGCGGGATGCTCTTCGTGCGCAGCCTCGCCGGCGGCGTCTCGCACTCCCCCGACGAGCACTCGTCCGAGGAGGACGTCGAGCTGGCGATCGACGTGCTGGCGGCGACGCTAGCTCGTCTTTAGCCGGATGTCGACGCCCACCAGGTAGACCTCGCCGCTCTCCGGGTAGTAGACGATGTCGTTCGGCTCGCGGGTCCCGTAGGCGAGATGCGTCATTCCGTCGGGCCCGGCTGTGAACCAGTGCGGGACGCCGGTGCCGGGTCGTCGCGAGATCGCATGGCCCGCCCGGATCTCGTGGGTCTCGTCGCCGGCGTGGAATGTGCCCGATCCCTCCAGGACGACGAAGATCTCCTCCTCGGCCGAGTGGCAGTGGGGGACGTACGGGTCGCCGGGCTTCTGGGTGAAGGTGTTCAGACCCGTGCGCACCGAGCCGGCGCTGTCGCCGAGGATGCGGACGGCGCCTTCGAGGATCTCCGGCGCGTCGGCCAGTGCGACCACGTTCGCGGGCCGCAGGCTCGGCGGCGGTAGCTCGAGCTCGCCCGCGTACCGCTCGCGCTGCCACGGATGCGGCCCTTTCGAGACGTCGATCGTGGTTGCCATGCGCACGACGCCCGCCCGCTTCAGCCAGGTGCCGGTGAGCGAGGCCCGCTGGCCGAAGGCGAGCACGTCAAGGCCATCGGCACCCGCGACGAGCGTGTGGAATTGCCCTTCCGCGACGTGGACGATGCAGTCGTTCGCGCCCACCTCGTGGGTTGCGATCCCGGTGTCGTCCTCCTGCCAGAGCAGCCCGGACCCGCGCAGCACGAAGAAGATCTCCTCCTCGGCCAGCTCCATGTGGACCGGGGACGAGCGGCCTCCGGGATGGACCTTGAGCAGGCCGACGCCGATCCGGTCGGAACCGATCGCCTCGCCCAGGTCGATGCGGGTCAACGCCATCGGCCCGAGCACCCACTCGCTGCCCTCGACCTCGTCCCAGTGCGCGATCATGCCGCCTCGAAGCGGATGTCCTGGGCTCCCTCCCAGAGCACCCGCTCGCCGATCGCCGACAGGTGCTCCGACCCCTCGAGCACGGTGGCGAAGTGGTTGCCGGCGAGCTGTCCCGCCTTGCTCGCGAAGCAGGTGTCGCCGTACGGGAAGAGGATCTCGACCTCGCTGGCGCCGCCCGGGTAGAGCAGCAGCTCCCCCGGCGCCGGGTAGCTCGTGGGATCCTCCGGACCGAGCTCGCCGACGTCGTAGTCGCCCATCGGGACCCACGCGGCCTGGCCCGACCAGCGCGCCTGGATCAGCTTGCTCTCGTAGGGCAGCATCGTCCGGAAGAAGGCGACCGTGCGCGGCGAGGCCTCCTCCTCGAGGCGGGCGACGAGCTCGTGACCGGCGACGGAGATCCTCAGCACGCCGAAACCCTACGGGTGGAGGGCGCGGATGTGCAGGAAGAGGGGGAGCCGCTGCCAGCGCCTCGCCCGTGGCGTGTCGACCGCCTCGTCGGGAACCCGGACCTCGTGCAGTTGCTCGACCAGGAGCCCGGCGTCGGCCAGGGTGCCCACGTACCACGAGATCGGGCGGTGCCAGCTCTCGAACACGAGGCGGACGTCGGTCTCGATTACGTCCCGGTAGCGGTACGGCTCGAAGTACTGGCCCGTGATCGTGAACGGAGAGTCGGGTTCTCCGCTCTCGAACTGCCCGACGGAGTTGATCGGATGGACGATCGCCATGCACAGCCGCCCGCCGGGGTCGAGCACTCGCGCGATCTCGCGGATCGCGCCGGCGGCATTGTCGATGTCCTGGAGGGACATGAACGCGAGCGCGACGTCCGCGCAGCTGTCCGGCAGCGGGAGTCGCGCGGCGTCGGCGAGGCGCACGTCGAGGTCGGGATCGGCAGCGCGGGCTGCCTCGACGGCAGTCGAGGACGCGTCGAACGCAGCCACATGGTGTCCGAGGGCCTTTAGATCGCGCGAGAGCCGCCCCTCGCCGCAGCCGATGTCGAGCGTGAGTCGGCCAGGCGGTGGGACGAGCGCGAGGAACGCATCGCGGTGGAATCGCCAGTAGCTGTCACGCCCCGGCAGTCGGGCCCACTCGATCCAGTTGACCGCGTTCCGCTCCCAGGCCTCGGTCAGCGGTTCGGCGTCGTCGAGGATGACCCGCTCGAAAGTCGTCACTCGGTTGGCGCTCCTGCCGCGATCCACTGACCGAGGGCTGCCCGCTCTGCCGGCGTCATGTGGGTGGCATTGCCCAGCGGCATGACCGTTCCTTCGACCGCGACCGCTCTGATCTGCGCGGCCAGTGCGTGGATCTGCTCGGGCGTGTCGAGCACGACGTCCGCGGGCGGCGAGCTGAAGCCCGGCTGGGTCGGGTGCAGGGAGTGACAGGGCGCGCACCTGGTCTGGACGATCCGGCCCGCGCGGGCGAAGGAGACCGTCGTCGCTCCCGCTGCCGGCTTCGTCTCGGGCGGCCGGAGCCACACCGCGATCGCCGCGATCGCGCAGGCGCAGCCGACCGGGATCCACCAGAGGGTCTCGCCGGCATGGCGGCGGTTGAAGTAGTGGCGGATCGCGGCCCCGACGGCCATCAGGGCGACGAGCACGGCCCAGGCGTGGTCGTGCGTGAACGTGAAGGGGAAGTGCCCCGCCAGCATCGTGAACAGGACGGGCAGGGTCAGATAGTTGTTGTGCACGGAGCGCTGCTTGGCGAGGATCCCCGGCCGGGGATCGGGATCGCGGCCGGCCTCCTTCGCGCGGACCAGCTCCCAGTGGCCGGGGATGATCACGAACAGGACGTTCGCGGCCATGATCGTCCCGAGCATCGCGCCGACCTGGAGGTAGGCGGCGCGCGGGGCGTAGAGCTCACCGACGCCGTAGGCGGCGGCGGCGACGAGACCGACGATCACCAGCACGAAGGGCACCGGCCGGTCGGCGAGCAGGCGGCAGACCAGGTCGTAGACGAGCCAGGCGACGACGAGCAGCGCGATCGAGATCAGGATCGCCTGCCACGGCTCGAGATCGGCGACCGAGGGATCGATCAGGCGGAGGCGCGCGTCCGTGTAGTAGACGACGCAGAGGAGGGCGAACCCGGACAGCCACGTCCAGTACGCCTCCCACTTGTACCAGTGCAGCGGCTTCGGCAGCCGCGGCGGGGCGACCCGGAACTTGTGGATCCGGTAGAAGCCGCCGCCGTGGATCTCCCACGACTCGCCGCCGACGCCGTCTTCGCGGTCCACGTCGCGCTCGGGCTCGAGCAGGTGGTTGTCGAGCGCGACGAAGTAGAACGACGTGCCGATCCAGACGATCGCCGCCATGACGTGGAACCAGCGGAAGACGAGGTCGAGCCAGTCGGTGGCGTACGAGCTCAGCATCGGTGCCTGACCCTCTGCCACCGGTCCTCCGCGATCGCGACCAGCTCCTCGACGGCCGTGTCGAGCTCCTGTTCCCTCGTGCGATCGATCCGGTCGCGGAGCACCTCGAGGATCTCGGCCTTCGGCCTGCGGTCGACGAAGACAACGAAGCGGAAGCCGAACCGCCGCTCGTACTCGGCGTTCAGACGAGCGAGCTCCGCGAGCGTCTCGGGGTCGGGGTCGGCTCCCTGCTCTGCTGCCGAGCGGGCAGAGAGGCGGCCGCGTGCGCCGATCGCCGGGTGGGCGTTCAGCGCCTCGAGCTTCTCCGCCTCGCTCAGCGTCGCAATCACCTCACGCGCGCTTCCGAGCGGGTCGTCCCGTGCGGCGAGCTTGCGGACGAGCGCCGTGTCGCACTCGAACAGCTCGGCGAGCTGGGCCTCGCTCAGCTGCCGCGGTAGATCGTGCACTGGTAGGGGGCCAGGAGCAGCGGTACGTGGTAGCGGTCGCGGCCGGGCTCGAGGACGATCGTCGCCTCGACCCGATCGAAGAAGCCGCGCTCGACGTAGAAGACGAGCCGGTATTCGCCAGGTCCGAGGGACTGTCCCTCGGAAAAGTCGGAGATGCGCCCGTCCCGGTCGGTCTCCTGGAGCGAGACGAGGTCGGCTCCACGGAAGAGGCCGACCTTGACGCCCGCAGCGGGCTCGCCGGCTTCGGTGTCGAGGACGTGCGTCGAGATCACGTGCGCCATCTTCCCTGGCCGGTCCGACGTTTGCGAGGGCCGGGCGGCGGTGACAGGCTCGAGCCTGTCACCGCTCTACGCCAGCCGGGCCGCTTGCGCCCGGTGCTCCCGGGCGATCTCGGCCTCGTCGGCGCGGACGAGCCGGCCGTCGCGGACGACCTCCTCGCCGCCCACGTACAGCCGATCGACCCGGTGCGGGGCCGAGAGCACCAGCCCTGCGACCGGGTCCGCCTCGGCGCCCGCGAGCTCCAGTCCGTCGGTCCGCCAGACGGCCACGTCCGCCCGCTTCCCGGGCGCCAGCCGGCCGATGTCGTCCCGGCCGAGCACCGCCGCGCCGCCCCGCGTCCCCAGCCGCAGCGCCTGGCGCACCGTCATGGCCCGGGGCCCGCCGCGGCCGCGCGCGACCAGCAGCGCCTGCTTCACCTCGAAGAGGAGGTCGCTGCGCTCGTTCGAGGCCGAGCCGTCGACGCCGAGGCCGACCGGCGCGCCCGCGTCGACGAGCTCGCGCACCGGCGCGACCCCGGCTCCGAGGCGGAGGTTCGAGGTCGGGCAGTGCGCGACCCCGACGCCTGCCCGCCCGAAGGCGCCCACGTCGTCGGCCGAGAGGTGGACGCAGTGCGCGCACCAGACGTCGCCGGCCACCCAGCCGAGCTCGGCCAGGTACTCGACGGGCCGGCAGCCGTACAGCTCGAGGCAGTACGCGTCTTCCTCGACCGTCTCCGCGAGATGGGTGTGGAGTCGCAGCCCGAGCCGTCGCGCGAGCGCCGCCGACTCGACCATCAGCTCCTTCGTCACCGAGAACGGCGAGCACGGCGCCACGGCAAGCTGCACCATCCCGTCCTCGTCCTGGAGCGCGGCCAGCCGCTCGGTCTCGGCCAGCACCTCGTCGATCGGCTCGACCAGCGAGTCGGGCGGAAGGCCGCCGTCCGACTCGCCGAGGTCCATCGAGCCGCGCGAGGCGACGATCCGCACGCCGAGCTCGCGGGCCGCCTGCACCTCTGCCTCCCACAGCCCTTCGCGCCCGCGCGGGAAGACGTAGTGGTGGTCGAAGACCGTGCTGCAGCCGGACAGGGCCAGCCCGGCGAGGCCGGTGCGGGCGGCCGCGTACTCCGCCTCCGCGTCGATCCGGGCCCACACCGGGTAGAGCTCGCGGAGCCACTCGAACAGCGTCGCCTCCTGCGCCCGGGCGCGCGTCAGCGTCTGGTACAGGTGGTGGTGGGTGTTGACGAGCCCGGGGGTGACCACCGCCCCGGCGAGGTCGACGACGGTGTCCGCGGGCGGCGGCGGGCCGGCCCCGACCGCCTCCACGAGCCCGTCGCGGAGCAGCACCCAGCCGCCCGGAAGCTCCTGCCCGGAATCGTCCATCGGGCAGATCCAGCCGTTTTGCAGGAGCATCGTCATCGGCCGTCCGACCCTACCCGGCGGAGCCCTTCACGGCGTCGCCGCAACTCCCTATAGTCGGGCCTCGGGCGTTCCACGGGAGCGGGGAGGATGACCATGAAGCAGCGGAAGTTCGTGCTGGGCGCGCTGGTCGCGTGCCTGGTGCTTGCGGCTGCGTCGCTGGCGGGGCTCGCGGCGGCGAAGCCGGCGAAGAAGCAGGCGGCGTTCAAGGTGGCCTGGATCTATCCGGGCCCGCACAACGACGGCGGATGGTCGCAGGCGCACGACGCGGGCCGCCTGGCGGTGCAGAAGGCGCTCGGCTCGAAGGTGCAGACGACCTACAAGGAGAACGTCTTCAGCAACGCGTCCGTGCCGCAGATCGTCGCCGGGCTCGTCCGAGACGGCTACAACATGATCTTCGGCACCTCGTTCGGGATGTTCGAGCTCGGCGTCAACGGCCAGCTCGCGGACAAGTACCCGAAGGTCCTGTTCGAGCAGGCGACCGGGACCCAGATCAAGAAGAACCAGGCCGAGTACTTCGGCGCTGCCGAGGACACCATCTACCTGTCCGGCATGGCCGCCGGAGCCGCGACCAAGAAGGGTGTGATCGGCTACGTGGTGCCCTACGGCATCCCCGAGGTCGTCCGCCACCTCAACGCCTTCACGCTCGGCGCCCAGGCGACGCATCCGGGCGCCAAGGTGAAGATCGTCTGGACGAACGCCTGGTTCTCGCCGCCGAAGGAGACGGCCGCCGCCAAGGCGCTCGTCGCCGCCGGCGCCGACGTGATCGGGCAGAACGTCGACAGCCCCGCCGCCGGGGTCTATGCCGAGAAGGCGGGGGTCCCCTGGGTCGGCTACGACTCCGACGCGAAGAAGTTCGCGCCCAAGGAGTGGCTGACCGCCTCCGTCTACGACTGGGGCAAGTACTATGTGCGCCGCGTCCAGGCCGCGTTGAACGGCACCTGGAAGCCGGGCTTCTACTACGGCTCGGTCAAGGACGGCTTCACCGGGCTGGCCCCCTACGGCCCGAAGGTCTCCGCGAAGACGAAGGCGGCGATCGCCGCAAGGAGGCAGCAGAATCTCGCCGGCAAGTGGCACGCGTTCTGCGGCCCGATCTACGACCAGGGCGGCAAGCTGAAGGTCGCGAAGGGCAAGTGCCTCGACCCGAACACGAAGGCGGGGATCGACGCGCTGTACTCGATGCAGTGGCTCGTGAAGGGCGTGGTCGGCTCCGTCTCCCACGTCCAGCCTCCCGGCTAGCCATCGTCTTCGCCGATGGCTAGAGGGCTAACCGCGGCCGCTCCGCAAGGGGCGGCCGCGGCCGCCGTGGCGATGCACGGGATCACCAAGCGGTTCCCGGGCGTGCTCGCGAACGACGGCGTCGACTTCGCGGCCGGCGCCGGCGAGGTCCACGCCCTGCTGGGGGAGAACGGGGCGGGCAAGAGCACGCTGTCGAACATCCTCACGGGGCTCTACCGGCCCGACGAGGGCGCGATCAGCCTCTACGGCGAGCCGGTCCGGTTCGAGTCGCCGAGCGACGCGATCGACGCCGGGATCGGGATGGTGCACCAGCACTTCCGGCTCGTTCCGCCCTTCACGGTCGCCGAGAACATCGTCCTGGGGGAGCACCGGCCCGAGGCGCGGAGCTTCGTCGTCCACCCGCGGCGGATCGAGCGGGAGGTCGCGGGCATCGGCCGGCGCTACGGCCTCTCGGTCGACCCGCGCGCGCGTGTGTGGCAGCTCTCGGTGGGCGAGCAGCAGCGCGTGGAGATCCTGAAGGCGCTGTACCGCGAGGCGCGAATCCTGATCCTCGACGAGCCGACCGCCGTGCTCACCCCGCAGGAGGCGGAGGCGCTCTTCGTCACGCTCCGCCGGATGGCGCAGGAGGGGCGGACGGTGATCTTCATCTCGCACAAGCTGAACGAGGTGAAGGCGGTTGCCGACCGCGTCACCGTCCTGCGGGGCGGCCGGGCGGTCGCGACCGTCGACGCCGCCGGCGCAACCCCGCGCGAGCTGGCCGCGCTGATGGTCGGCCGCGACGTCGAGCTCACCCGGCGGGTCGAGCGGGCAGCACCGCCCGGCGCCGGCGCCGCGCTGGAGGTGAACGGGCTGAGCGTGCGCGGCGACCGCGGCGAGGAGTCGGTTCGCGACATCTCGTTCGCCGTGCGCGACGGCGAGATCCTCGGCGTCGCCGGCGTCGCCGGCAACGGCCAGCGCGAGCTGGCCGAGGCGGTCACGGGCATGCGGCCCGCCGCGCGCGGCTCGGTGCGAGTGCACGGGCGGAAGCTGCGGAACGGCGACCCTCGCGCGGCGATCTCCGCGGGGATCGCGCACGTTCCCGAAGACCGGCTCGGAACGGGGGTCGCGCCGGGCCTGAGCATCGCGGAGAACTCGGTGCTCAAGTCGTACCGCAACCCCGGGATCTCCCTCGGGCCGCTGCTGAACTGGAGCCTGATCCGCCAGGTCGCGCGCGACCTGATCCTCCGCTTCGGCGTCATCGCTCCCGGACCCCAGCTCCGGACGCGCGAGCTGTCCGGCGGGAACCTGCAGAAGCTCGTCCTCGGCCGCGAGTTCTCCAGCGCTCCCAGGGTGCTGATCGCGGCCTCGCCGACGCGCGGCCTCGACGTCGGCGCGATCGAGAGCGTCCACGCCTACCTGCGGGAGGCGGCCGGCGAGGGCGTCGCCGTGCTGCTGATCAGCGAGGACCTCGACGAGATCATGGCGCTCGCGGACCGCATCGTGGTCGTCTACGAGGGGCGGCTCACCGGCGAGTTCGACCCGGAGGCGGCGACCGTCGAGGAGATCGGCCTGGCCATGGCCGGGGGCGACGCATGAGCATGCTCATGCGTGCCCCGGGGAGGGGGATTCGGGGGAACCGAGAGGTGCCCCCTTGCACTGCACCCCGGGTTCCCCGGGGTGCAGTGGAAACCTTGGGCGGAGAACGATGATCGGCGTCGAGCGCCGGCTGACGCAGCCGCGCTGGCTCACGTACGCCGTTCCCTTCGTGTCCGTCGCGGTCGCGTTCCTGATCATGGCGGTCGTCCTGACCGTCACCGGCCACGGCCCGATCCACACGTACCGGCGGCTCTTCGACGCCGCCTTCATCGGCAGCGCGGCGTGGACGGACACCGTCACGCTGGCGACGCCGCTGATCTTCACGGGCCTGGCCGCGGCCGTCGCCTTCCGGATGCAGCTCTTCAACATCGGCGCCGAGGGCCAGCTCTACATCGGCGCGATCTGCGCGGCCGGCGCGGCGATCTGGCTGGGGCCGCACCACGGCCTCTGGATGACGATCCTGGCGATGTGCGCCTGCGGCGCGGCGGGAGCGGCACTCTGGGCTCTGATCGCCGGCGTGCTGAAGGCCTTCGCGCGCACGAACGAGATCATCACCACGCTGATGCTCAACTACGTGGCGGGGCTCCTGCTCACGTACATGATCTTCGACAGCGCCTCGCCGTGGCGCGACCTGTCGACGATCCAGACCCGGTCGTTCCCCCAGTCGGTCGCCCTGAAGCCGAGCCAGTTCTGGCCGACGCTGACCGTGTTCGGCGTCGAGCTCTCGTTCGGCTTCCTGCTCGCACTGGGGGTCGCGGTCGCGCTCTGGCTGCTCTTCCGGGCGACGCGCTTCGGCTTCGAGATGAACGTGCTCGGCGACTCCCAGCGCGCCGCGCGCTACGCGGGCATGCGGACGCGGCGGAAGATCCTGGCGGTGATGGCGATCTCGGGCGGGATCGCCGGGCTCGGCGGGGCCAGCCAGATCGGCGACTTCTCCCACGTCCTCGACGCCAGCCCGCAGGGCCTCCAGGGCGCGAGCTATGGCTACACCGGAATCGTCGTGGCCGCGCTCGGCCGCTACAACCCGTTCGCCGTGTTCCTCGTCGGCGTTCTCGTCGGCGGCCTGCAGAACGCCGGTCTCTTCCTCCAGGGCGCCGACTTCCCGACGGGGCTGGTCGGCGTGATGCAGGGGATCATCCTGTTCTGCACGCTGGGCGGCGAGATCCTCGTCCGCTACCGCGTGCGCATCGGACGCCGTTCGGCGCCTGCGCCCGCGGTCGCCGCAGAGGCGCCCTCCCCGTGAACCACGCTCGGCTTCGCCTCGCTTCACGGGGAAAACGGCCGGTTTCCCCCGTGAACCCCCTTCCCGGACCCCTTTCGTACCCCTGTTGCGGCCGTGACCGGCGCCTGCACATGTCGGGCGCCGGGGCGAACTTACCGAGACGCGCTGAGGTGTGCCCGTGAGCGTCAACGACACCCTCGTCGTCCAAGTGCTGGTCGAGGCGGTCGTCTACGGCACGCCGATCCTGTTCGCGGCTCTCGGCGAGCTGCTCGCGGAACGGTCGGGCGTGCTCAACCTCGGAGTCGAGGGGATGATGCTGGTCGGCGCCGCGATGGGCTTCTGGGGGATGCAGCGGGCGCCGGGGCCGATGGCCGTGGCGCTCACGCTCGCGGTGCTCACGGCGGCGTTCGCGGCGCTCGTGACGGCGCTCGTGTTCGCGGTGCTCGTCGTCTCGCTCCGCGCCAGCCAGATCGTGTCGGGCCTCGCGCTGACGATCTTCGCCGGCGGCCTGGGCCTGTCGTCGTACCTCGGAAACGACCTCGGCATCGCCGACGTCCCGCCCAAGTACCAGTTCGGCGACATCGACGTCTTCGGCCTGAAGGATCTGCCGGTGGTCGGCCCGATCCTCTTCCACCAGTCCGCGCTGGTGTACATCTCCTGGGGGCTGACGGCGGGAGTCGCGCTCTACCTCTCGCGCACGAGGTTCGGCCTGAACGTGCGCGCGGTCGGGGAGTCGCCTGGGGCCGCCGACGCGATGGGGATCAACGTGGCCAGATACCGCTACGCGCACGTGCTCGCCGGCGGCGCGCTCGCGGGAGTCGGCGGAGCCTGCTACAGCCTCGCGATCACGCCGGGGTGGACGAGCGGCGACTCGCTCGTCGGCGGCGCAGGCTGGATCGCGATCGCGCTCGTCATCTTCTCGTTCTGGCGGGCCGAGCTCTGCCTGGTCGGCGCCTACCTCTTCGGCGGGCTGTCGGGCGGGCTGCCCTCGGCGCTCCAGGCCCACGGCTACACGGTGACGCCCGAGTTCCTGAACGCGCTCCCGTACGTGATGACGATCGTCGTGCTCGTGATCGTCTCGGGCGGCTTCGCCCGGCGGCGGATCGGCGCTCCCGCCGCCCTCGGCGTACCGTACGTGCGCGAGGAACGATGATGGACGTCGTCAGTCCAACCAGCCTCGACGAGGCGTTGCGCGTCAAGGCCGACCATCCGGACGCCGTGCCGATCCAGGGCGGCACCGACGTGATGGTCGAGCTGAACTTCGACCGCCGGCGCCCGGAGCTGCTCCTCGACCTGAACGGGGTGTCCGAGCTGCGCGGCTGGTCGCACGAGAACGGACGCGTCCGGCTCGGCTCGGGCCTGACGTACACGGAGGCGATGGAGCCGCCGCTGGCCGAGCTGATGCCCGCGCTGGCCGAGGCCTCGCGCACGGTGGGATCTCCCCAGATCAGGAACCGCGGGACGCTCGGCGGGAACCTGGGGACCGCCTCGCCGGCCGGCGACGCGCTGCCGCCGCTCCTGGTCGAGGGGGCCGAGGTCGAGCTCGCCTCGGTGCGCGGCGTCCGCACGATGCCGTTGCGGGAGTTCCTCGTCGGGCCCAAGCGCAACGCGGCAGAGCCCGACGAGCTGATCGCCGCGGTGGAAGTCGAGCCTTCGCGGGCGCCGCAGACGTTCATGAAGGTCGGGCCGCGGAACGCGATGGTGATCGCGGTCTCGTCGCTGGCGGTCGTCGCCGACCGCGGGCGGGGTGAGATTCGAGCGTCGTTCGGCTCCTGCGGGCCCGTGCCCGGACTCGTGACCTGTCCGTTCGCCGACGCAGCGCAGCTGCCGGAGCTGGTGCAGGCGGCCGCCGATCCGATCGACGACGTCCGAGGGACCGCCGCCTACCGGCGCCATGCTCTGGGCGTGCTCGCGGCCCGCGCGCTGGAGCGCTGCCTGGGATGAGGATCGAGGTGACCGTCAACGGCGAGGAGCGCGAGGCCGACGTCTGGCCGGGCGAGAGCCTGCTCTTCGCACTGCGCGAGCGGCTGGGGCTGCCCGGCTCGAAGAACGCGTGCGAGCAGGGCGAGTGCGGCTCGTGCTCGATCCTCCTGGACGGCACGCTGGTCTGCGCCTGCCTCGTGCTCGCGGCGCAGGCGGACGGGCACTCGGTGGTGACCGTAGAGGGTCTGGCCGCAGGCGAGGAGCTCCACCCGGTCCAGGCCGCGTTCGTCGAGGCGGGCGCGGTGCAGTGCGGGTTCTGCACGCCGGGCCTGGTCGTCGCCACCGCCGACCTGCTCGCGCGGGTGCCGAGCCCGAGCGAGGACGAGGTCCGCGAGGCGCTCTCGGGCAACCTGTGCCGCTGCACCGGGTACGCGAAGATCTTCGAGGCGGTGCGACTGGCGGCGGGGCAGGGAGCATGAGCGCCCTGCGTCGCCGTGGACGCATCGGCACCGGATCGGCGCTTTCGCGTTGCAGACCTGTGACGGTCTGGGCGGTATCGTCGATGTCGGGTGGCGGGGGGACGGCCCCTCCCAGGGTGGGGTTGTGCGGGGAGGTGCCGGCGGCGCGGTGAGCACGGTCGCGCGCAGGCTGGAGGTCGGCCGGATCGGCGAGGTCGTCCCGCGCGGCGACGGCGTGCCGAAGACGACGGGGCAATTCGCCTACGCCAGCGACCTCTGGGCGGCCGGGATGCTCTGGGGGCAGACGGTCCGCAGCCCGCATGCACACGCGCGCATCGTCGAGATCGACATCGCCGAGGCGGTCGCGATGCCCGGGGTGCACGCGGTGCTCACGCACGACGACGTCCCAGGCCAGAAGCTCTACGGGCTGGAGTTCGCCGACCAGCCCGTGCTCGCGATCGACCGCGTGCGCTACTTCGGCGAGCCGGTTGCGCTCGTCGCGGCCGAGCACCCGGAACAGGCACGCCGCGCCGCCGAGCTCGTGCGGGTCGAGTACGAGCCGCTCGAGCTCGTCGTCGACCCGGCGCGCGCGACCGAGCAGGAGCCGCTCCATCCCGACCGCCCGACGATGGGGCACGGCTACCGCGACGACCCCCGTCCCAACGTCGTCCGGCACCTGGTCATCCGCCACGGCGACCCGGACGCGCCGGCGGACGTCTCGGTCGACGGTGCCTACGAGGTCGGGATCCAGGACCAGTCGTTCCTGGGACCCGAGTCGGGGCTGGCGATTCCCGACGGCGAGGGTGGCGTCGACATTCACGTCGCGACGCAGTGGCTGCACGTCGACCGCGACCAGGTGGCACCGTGTCTCGGCCTTCCGCCCGACCAGGTGCGGATCCACCTCGCAGGCGTCGGCGGCGCCTTCGGCGGCCGGGAGGACCTCTCGATGCAGATCCACGGCGCGATGCTCGCCCTCCACACCGGTCGCCCGGTCAAGCTCGTGTACGGACGGGAGGAGTCGTTCGTCGGCCACGTCCACCGCCACCCGGCGAGGATCTGGGCGGAGCATCGCGCGACGCGCGAGGGCCGGCTCGTCTCTGTGCGGATGCGGATCCTGCTCGACGGCGGCGCGTACGCGTCGTCCTCGACCGCGGTCACGTCCAACGCCGCGTCGTTCGGGTGTGGTCCCTACGACGTTCCGAACGCGCTGATCGAGTCGACCTGCGTGTACACGAACAACCCGCCGTGCGGTGCGATGCGCGGCTTCGGCGCCGTCCAGACCTGCTTCGCCACGGAGGCGCAGATGGACAAGCTGGCGGCTGCGCTCGCGATCGATCCCGTCGAGCTGCGCCTGCTGAACGCGCTCGCGCCGGGCGACACGCTGCCGACCGGGCAGGTCGTTCGCGGCTCGCTGCCCGTCGCCGAGGTGATCCGCAGAGCAGCCGCGCTCGAGCCGCCGCCTCCGGAGGAGCTGCCGCGCGACCCGATCCGCCTGCCGGGCGGAGCGGGGAACACGACCCGCGGCCAGGGCGTCAAGCGCGGAAGCGGCTTCGCGGTCGGCTTCAAGAACATCTGCTACTCGGAGGGCTTCGACGACTTCTGCGCGGCTCGCGTCGTGCTCTCCGGCACCGCGGCCGAGATCCACTGCGCTGCTGCCGAGGTCGGCCAGGGAGTGACCGGCGTCATGCTCCAGGTGGCGCGTACCGAACTGGGGATCGACGACGTCACCCTCGCGCCGCCAGGCACCGCGCGGGTCGACTCGGCGGGCTCGGCTTCGGCGTCGCGGCTGACCTACATGGCCGCCGGCGCAGTCCAGCTCGCTTGCCGCGCGGCCCTGGAGGAGCGCGATCGCACCGGCGCCGCCGAGGTCGACGTCGAGCGGGTCTACCACCACCCGCGCACCTGGCCGCTCGATCCGGACAACGGCCAGACGACGGGCGAGCGCTCCCACGTCGCGCTCGCGGTCGCCGCGATGCGCGTGGTCGCCGAGGTCGACGTCGAGCTCGGGCTCACCCGCGTGGTCTGGATCGGGACGGCGCAGGACGTCGGCAAGGCGATCAACCCGCAGGCGGTCGAGGGCCAGATCGAGGGCGGCACGGCGCAGGGTCTCGGCCTCGCGCTGATGGAGGAGATCCAGACCCGCGACGGGCTGATCACGAACGCCAGCTTCACCGACTATCTGATCCCGACCGCGCTCGACATGCCGCCCGTGGTGAGCGAGCTGGTCGAGGATCCGGAGCCGGACGCGCCCTACGGCGTCAAGGGCGTCGGCGAGCCCCCGACCGTGGTCTCGACGGCGGCGATCGTCTCGGCGCTGCGTGACGCGACGGGCCGCGAGCTGGCCCGCGTGCCGGTCAGGCCCGACGACGTCGTCGGCCTCACTTCCTGAGCAGGAGGGCCGCTCCGCCCGCGAGCAGCAGGATGCCGAGGACGCGCGTCCACTCGAGCGCGATCTGCTCGACCCCGAACCAGCCGAAGCGGTCGATGGCGGCGGCGACCACGAGGTTGCCGGTGATCACGAGGCCGATCGTGGCGGCGACCCCGATCTTCGGCGCCGCAAACGTGATCGACAGGACGATGAACGCGCTGAGGATGCCGCCGAGCCACATCCACAGCGGCTGGTGGAACGATGCGCCGACCCCGTGCAGGCTGCGGCGCGCGATCAGGAGCACGGCGATTCCCGTCAAGCCGGCGACGAGCGTCGAGAACCCGACCGCCTCGATCGTGCCGACCCGGTCGCCGAGACGGCCGAGCACGGCGGCCTGGACCGAGCCGGCGAACCCGGCCGTGATCGACATCACCACCGCCAGCGCAGTGCCGCCGGACACGGCTCAACCCTATTAGGCTCAGGCCGTCCACGAGCCAAGGAGTCCACATGGTCCGCGCGTTCGTCCTGTACGAGGGAGAGGTCGACCAGGAGCGCTACCAGCAGCACATCGAGGAGTTCGTCACGCCGATCCCGGGCACGTTCCGTCACGGCAAGGTCGTCGCCACGCCCATCGGCGAGGAGCGGTTCCACTACTACGCCGAGTTCGAGTTCCCGGACATGGAGTCGTTCCAGGAAGTCGCCCAGTCCCCCGAGTTCGCCGCGGCGGGCAAGGACGCCGCCGAGATGGGCATCCCGTTCTCGGCCCAGGTCGTCGTCCTCGGGTGAGCGAGCCCGAGCGTCCCGCCGCGCGTCCGGCCGGAGAGCTCGGCTTCGAGTCGATCCTGTACGAGAAGGCGCCGCCCCGGGCGACGATCACGTTGAACCGGCCGGAGGTGTTGAACGCCTTCGACTTCCGGATGCTGCGCGAGCTCGCCCGGGCCTGCGAGGACGCGAGCTGGGACGACGAGATCCGGGTCGTCGTCCTCACCGGGGCGGGCCGGGCGTTCTGCGTCGGCGCCAACCTGCGCTCCTGGGCGGACGAGGGCTACGTCGGCGACCAGCGCGACTACTGGAAATGGTTCGGGGCGATGGACGCGGGCGTCACCGCGCTCCGCCGCATCGGCAAGCCGACGGTCGCGCGGATCAACGGCATCTGCGTCGGCGGGGGCAACGAGCTGCAGATGGCGTGCGACCTCGCGGTGATCGTCGACGACGCGTTCATCCGCCACGTCGGCCTCCAGCACGGCTCGGTGCCGGCTGCGGGAGCGACCCAGTGGCTGCCGCTGATCGTCGGCGACCGCCGGGCGCGGGAGATCATCCTGCTCTGCGACGAGATTCCGGCGGCGCAGGCGGCAGAGTGGGGACTGGTCAACCGGGCGGTTCCCGCGGCGGAGCTCGACGCCGCGGTCGACGAGCTGGTCGGGAAGCTCGCCGCCCGTCTGCCGCTGATGACCCGCTACGCGAAGGCGCAGCTCGACTTCTTCCGCGACCTCGCGTGGCACGGGACGATCCGCCACGCGCACGACTGGCTCGCTCTGTCGATGCTGAGTGACGAGGCGGCGGAGGGGGTACGGGGCTTTCTCGAGCGACGAAAGGAGGAGGAATGAACCCGGAAGAGCTGCTCAGCGGCGTCCGCGACTCGCTCACCGCCCGGCGTGTGTACGGCGACCCGATCGAGCACGACGGCGTGCTGGTGATCCCGGCGGCCTCGGTCGGGGGCGGCGGCGGCGGTGGCGGCGACGGCCAGGACAACGGCGGCGGCGGCTTCGGGCTGAAGGCGCGGCCGGTCGGCGCGTACGTGGTCAAGGACGGCGAGGTCAGCTGGAAGCCGGCGATCGACGTCGGCCGGATGTTGCTCGGCTGGCAGGTGGTCGCCGGCATCGCCGCGCTCGCGCTCTGGGCCTTCGCGCGCCGATAGGGGTCAGACCCCCGAACGAAAGCGCAACGATTCGTCCACGAGAAGGCGGCACTCCGGGTCGGACAAGCCGTCCGCCCTCACTGTGGATGAATCGTCACGAAGGCGTGGGGTCAGACCCCCACGGGAACGTCACGAGTCGTCCACAGGAACGCTCGTCCACAGGCGCGCTCGTCCAGAGGCACGCTCGCCCGCGGCAGCCGCCGGAGCGCGCCCTAGGGCAAGGGCAGCGCTCCGCCGCCGTCGACGCAGTCGGCGAGGTAGAGCGCCGTCCCGAGATCGCCCGTCCAGAGGCTGTAGCGGCCCAGGCCGTGTTCGGCGCGTGCGCGCTTGACCTGCGCGATCGCGTGGACGGCGAACCGGCGCGCGCGCTCCAGCCAGAGCTCGTCTGCCGTGCGCTCGAACAGCGCGAGGAACGCGTAGCCGTTGCCGGCGGTGCCGTGGCAGATGCCTGCGCCCTTCCGGAGCGGCCCTGCGCGCCAGACCAGCTCGCCGCCGGCCAGCGCGAGGTACTCGTCGAGCCCGCGCCCCAGCGACGTGATCATCCCCGGCGCGCCGTGGCACCACTGCAGCCGGATCGTCTCGTTGCGGACGAGAGCGCCTTCGGCGTCGGTGGGCCAGTTCGCGAGCCCGTCCTCGGTGATCGCGTAGCGCCGGGCCGTCTCGGCCGACCCCTCGACGTCGCCGAGCGCGAGGACGCAGCCCGCGAACCCGTGTGCAGAGCCGATGTACCGGTCGACCCGGCCGTGGAGGTGCTGCGTCCAGAGGCCCGTCTGCGGGTCGCGGGCGGCCAGCAGGCGGTCGGCGGATGCCTGCCAGAGGTCGTCGAGGCCGAGCTCGCGCGCGACCAGCATCGTCCCCGGGCTCCCCCAGATCAGCTCGCGGTGCTCGTCGCCGACGTTCGCGGCGACGAGCTCGCGCAGCCGCCCGAGCGTCGCTCCAGACGGTGAGAGGCGGTGCCGGACGAGGACGACGCCCGTCTCGCCGACCATGAGGCTCGAGCCGGCCGCGTCGGGCTCGACCCGCTCCAGGTACGGCAGGTAGTTGCGGAGCGGCTCGACGTGGCCACGCGCAGCGAGCCGCCGCAGCGCGTCGACGACGCCCGCTCCGCCGAGATACAGGCCGCCCCACGGCCCGGCGTCGCCCCGCTCGGCGTCCAGCGGGTGGGCCGGCCACCCTCCGTCGAACGCGCCCTCGGCGTCGGCGGCGATCTCGCGGATCGCGGCGCGGGCGCGACCCTCGTCCCACGCGTCCTCGACTGCGCGCTCATGCGAGGCCGGGTCCCAGAGCATCGGGCGCTGCGCTACGCCACGAGCTCGTCCGGGACGAGCTCGACCGCCAGCTCGCGACCCCGGCGCAGCAGGCGGGCGTTCACGCTCCGTCCGATCGCGTCGCCGGTCATCAGCCGCTGGAGGTCGTCGACTCCCGCGACGGCCACGCCGTCGACCTCGACGATCAGGTCCTCGGCTCGAAGGCCGGCGCGCGCGGCCGGGCTGCCCTGGACGACGTCCACGACCTCGACACCGCGCTTCCGGCCGAGAGCGGTCGCGAGCCGCGGCGGCAGCGGCCGGGAGTCGCCCGCGATGCCGATGTAGGCCCGGCGGAAGCTCCCCTCGCTCATCAACGCACCGACGATCGCCCGCGTGGTCGCGTTGATCGGCACGGCGAGCCCGAGCCCGACGCCCGCGACCGCGGTGTTGATCCCGACCACGCGGCCGTCGCCGTCGGCCAGCGCGCCGCCCGAGTTGCCCGGGTTCAGCGCGGCGTCCGTCTGGATCACGTTCTCGACGAAGCGGCTCGCCGAGCCGGAGCGCGTCGGCAGCGACCGGCCGAGGGCCGAGACGACACCCGCCGTGACCGAGCCCGCGAAGCCGTTCGGGTTCCCGATGGCGACGACGAGCTGCCCCACCTGGAGCGTCTCGGCATCGCCGAGCTCCGCGGCGACGAGCTCGCCCGGCTCGGTCCTCAGCACCGCCAGGTCCGAGAGCGGGTCGGCGCCGACGACCTCCACCGTCAGCTCGCGGCCGTCGACGAACGAGGCGACGCCGCGGTCGGATCCGGCGACGACGTGCGCCGAGGTGAGGACGAAGCCGTCGGGTGTGATCACCACGCCGCTGCCGCCCCCGTCGACGTGCCGTCCGCGGGCGACGCGACGAGACACGCGCAGGTTGGCGACCGACGGCGCGAGCCGGCGGGCGACCTCGGTGACGACGCGCGAGTACGCGTCCAGGGGTGCCTCCTCCGGGGCTCGTTCGCCCGACGAGACCAGCCTCAACGCTCCCATGGATCAGTGATAGCAGCAGGGCGATAGGCTGCGCCGGTGGCCGAGGTCGAGACCACGCGAGCCGGGCCGGTCCTGACGATCACGCTCAACCGGCCGGAGTCGTACAACGCCTTCACGACCTCGATGCACGCCGCCCTCCGCGAGGCCCTCGAGCAGGCGGCCGCGGACGACGTGCGCGCGGTCGTGATCACCGGCGCCGGCAAGGGCTTCTGCGCCGGGCAGGACATCTCCGAGTTCAGGGGCCTCGACCACGACGTCGGCGAGCACCTGGAGGCGACCTACCACCCGAACGTCCGGGCGATCCGCGGGCTGGAGAAGCCGGTGATCGCCGCCGTCAACGGGGCGGCCGCCGGGGCCGGGCTGTCGCTCGCCTGCCTCTGCGACTACCGGATCGCCGCCGACACCGCCGCGTTCGTCCCCGGGTTCATCGGCATCGGCCTGATTCCCGACTCGGGCGGCTCGTACTTTATCGCCCGGCTGCTCGGACCCTCGCGCGCGTTCGCCTGGATGAGCTCCAACCGGAGGCTGACTGCGGCCGAGGCGCATGCCTGGGGGCTCGTCGACGAGGTGGTCGAGGCCGACGCGCTGGCCGGCAGGGCGGCGGAGCTCGCAGCCGACTACGCGGCCCGGCCCACGCGCGGGATCGGGATGACCAAACGGCTGTTCGACCACGCGCAGACGGCGACGCTGGACGGGCAGCTCGCGCTGGAGGCGGAGCTGCAGACGGCTGCGACGAAGACGGCGGACTTCGCGGAGGGCGTGGACGCCTTCCTCGAGAAGCGCCCGCCGAGCTTCACCGGCCGTTGACGGCGATCACCGCGGTCGACTACCACACCGGCGGCGAGCCGTTCCGGATCGTCACCGGCGGGGTCGAGCCCCTCGAGGGCGCGACGATCCTCGAGAAGCGGCGCTTCGCGCTCGAGCACCTCGACCACGTCCGCCGGCTGCTGGTCTACGAGCCGCGCGGGCACGCCGACATGTACGGCTGCTTGGTCACCGAGCCGGAGGACGACGGGGCCGACCTGGGCGTCGTCTTCTTCCACAACGCCGGCTACTCGACCGCTTGCGGGCACGGGACGATCGCGCTCGTCACCTGGGCGATCGAGACCGGCCGCGTGTCCGGGCCGGAGGTCGTGGTCGACGTGCCCTCGGGGCGGTTGCAGGCGCACGCCCGCCTCGACGACGGCCGCGTCGCCTCGGTCCGGTTCCGGAACGTGCCGTCCTTCGTCCATGCCCGCCGCCTCTCCGCGGCCGGGGGCGAGGTGGACGTCGCGTTCGGCGGCGCCTTCTACGCCTCGCTCGAGGAGCAGGTGGAGCCCGCCGAGCTGCCGCGGCTGATCGAGCTGGGCCGCGCGATCAAGGCCGACCTCGAGGCCACGCACGCGATCGTCCACCCCGGCGAGCCGGAGCTGCGCGACGTCTACGGCGTGATCTTCTGGCAGGAGGAGAGCACGAAGCCGCTCACGCAGCGCAACGTGACCGTCTTCGCCGACGGCGAGGTCGACCGCTCCCCCTGCGGCAGCGGCACCTCCGCACGGCTCGCGCTGCTCCACGACGAGGGCCGGCTCGCGACCGGCGAGCCGCTTCGCCACCTGAGCATCGTCGGCAGCGAGTTCACGGGCAGGGTGGTGGAGGAGTCGCCGGCAGGCGTCGTCACCGAGGTCGAGGGCAGCGCGCACCTGACCGGGCGGCACGAGTTCGTGCTCGAGCCGGGCGACGAGCTCGGCGAGGGGTTCCTGCTGCGTTAGGCCTCGTACGGGACGACCCGCTCGTGCTCGTCCGCATCGTTGCGGGCGACGAGCGCCACGGCCCGCTCGGTCGCGCTCAGGTTGACCGGCTGGTGCGGAACGCCGGCCGGGATGAAGAGGAAGTCGCCAGCCTCGGACACCACCGACTGTCCGAGCCCCTCGCCGTAGCGGGTCTCGACGCGCCCCTCGAGCTGGTAGATCGCCGTCTCGTAGCCCTCGTGTGAGTGCGGCTCGGCGGCGGCGCCGGGCGGGACGACCACGAGATGCATGGCGAGCCCGGTCGAGCCGCAGCTGTCCCGCGAGACGCCGAGGAAGTACGCCAGCCGCTGCCGCTCGGACGCCTCCGCCTCCGGCCTGATCACGCGGATCTCGCCCACGCGGCAAGCGTAGGCCACACCACGTCCCACAGGGGGCGTGAGGCTCGGAGGTCGAGGGGCGCTCCCCGCGGTGGGCGCCCTCCCACGTCTGCGATAGTCGGGTCATCACGATCGCGGACCTCTTGCACGAAGCCGCCGAGACCCATCACGTCGTCTACCGGATCGCCGACGGCGACGACCCGGACTGGGCCTCGTGGTATGCGGACTGGCTGCTGAACCTCTCCGAGCTGCCCGAGCTGCTGGGGTCGCGGCCGGTGCGCAGCCATCTCGTCCACGCCCTCGTCCAGCTCGACCGCGACTACACGGCCGAGAGCCCGGACGAGCGGTGGGAGGACTGGTACGCGGCCCGGCTGGCAAACCGGCTCTAGCGGACGCTCAGTCCGCGCAGGCGGCTCCCGGCGGGACCACGCCGTCGGGCTCGAACAGGAAGAGCTTGCCGGGAACCCTGCCCTCGACGATGGCGGCGCCGTGATGCCACAGCGTGTGCCCGTGCCTCGTTACCGTCACCCGGGCCGGGACCGGCCGCCCGAGCGCCCGCGCCAGGCGCGCGAGCGTCGCGGCGTTGGCATCGCGGTCGCACGTGGCACCCGCGAAGAACGTCCGCTCTTCCTCGGAGACGCTCCAGACGGCGGTCAACACGGTCCCCTGCCGGACGAGGCGGGCAAGCCCGTCGACGCGCACCGATCGCCGGCGAAGAGACGCGGTGCTCCCTCCCGTCTCCGTGTCGATCTCCCGCGCCGTCGCATGCCAGTCCGGTAGCCGGCTCCTGCGGGCGACGAGGTCGAGATAGGAGTCGACGACGACGAGCCGGTCGGGGCGGAGCTCCGGATGGTGCGACGCGAGGGTCGCGACTCCGAACCCGGAGTAGGAGACGCCGATCAGGATCAGCTTTCCCCCGATCCGGTCGTGGAGGCGGCGTGCCTTCGCGGCCAGATCGGCGAGGTACGCCGCGTCGCCCCAGTCGAGTCGGCGCCGGGAACGGAGCCCGGGGCCGAGATAGCCGTCCTCGACGTAGCGCCCGCACAGCAGCGCATAACGGGTGGCGCGCGCGATCGGACGGATCTGCTCGCAGTACGCCCACCCGCCGGTCGTGACCATCAGCCCTCGGCTGTCCGGGATCGGGTAGAGGGTGGTCACGGCACGCCCCTTGGCGGCGGCCGAGGGCGGCGACTGCGCAGGAATCGCCGCGGCGCCGCCGGCAAAGGCGAGCCAGGCGAGCGAGGCGGCGGCTACGAGCCTGATGCGGATCTGCCCGGTCACACGTCCTGCCCGTTCCGGATGCGGACGACCTGCTGCGCCGAGCTCGTGTTGCCGCGGATGTCGGACACGGTCACGATCAGCCGGTAGATCCCGTTCGGGAGGCGGGTGGTGTCGAGGGCCGGCGCGCAGAGGTTGTAGAGGTAGATGCCCGGCTCCCGCCAGGCCTTGTGCCCGCCGAAGTTCGAGGCATTCTGGCGCGTTCCGCGCACGTAGAGGCTCCAGAAGGGGCGGCGGGGCAGCGTCCGGCGCACGTCGAAGGCGGTGCGCCGCGGGACGACGATCCTGCCGTCGCTCGCGCGCTCCACCCTCCAGGTGACCAGCGCCGGCGCGACCGGAAGGTCGGCCCAGACGCCCGGCACGGGGATCGGAGGCGTGTCGAGGGCCTCGGCGACCACGACAACCCGTCCGTGGAGGAGCTCCGGCCGGAGCTTCGGGCCGACCGCCGAGGCGCGGAAGGTGATCGACCGGACGGTCGGGGTCGTGGTGTCGAAGTACGGGGTGAGATGGCCCGGAGCCAGCGGGTTCAGCGCCTTGCCGTGCTCGCGCTCGGTGAAGTGCACGTGCTCGTAGCCCTTCATCGCGCGGCCGAGGATCGTCTTGTAGGCGACGACGTGCTGGCCGGCCTCGACGCAGGGCACGATGTGCCAGTACTCCATCACCCGGCCGGCGCCGGAGTCGACCGCGACAGTCCGGCCGCTCAGCAGCGAGGCGACGCCCGAGCGGACCGGGTAGACGGGAGTGAAGTCGGAAACGGCGATGTCGACGCCGAAGTGGAACTGGAAGATGCCGGTTCCCCGGTTGAGCGTTGCGAGCGTCCGCGGCCCCTTGAACGACGTCCGCGGGTCGCCGAGGTTCGCGCGGACGGGATGCGGGCGGTCGAAGGGCTTGACCGGCCAACCGTACCCGGTGGCCTGCGCCGAGGCGGGCCGCGGCGCCGACACCGAGATGACGGCGACGAGGCCGGCGAGGAGAAAGAGGACGAGAGCGGTGTGGCGGAGGCCTCCGCCGGGGCTGATATGTGGGCTGAACCTGGACACGCCTCAACGGTCGTGCCGGGTCCAAACCGCCCGGTAATGTCGTGCAAACGGGCAGCCAATCTCGCCCTGCGGGCGCCCCCATGCAGGGTCGGGGAATTCCCTGTCGCCGCCACTCGTGTGCGGTGCTACGTACTCCCGTGGTGCTCGACTTCCGGATCCTCGGTCCGCTCGAGGTCGTCGGGGAGGACGGCCGCATCGAGCTGGGCGGCCAGAAGCAGCGCGCGCTGCTCGGCGGCCTCGTCATCCGCGCCGGGCGGGTTGTCTCGACCGACCGCCTGCTCGACGAGCTCTGGGGCGAGCAACCGCCGAAGACGGCGACCACGTCGCTCCAGAACCTTGTCTCCCAGCTGCGGAAGCTGATCGGCGCGCGCGTCCTGGTCACGCGGCCGCCGGGGTACCTCCTCCAGGTCGAGCCCGACCAGGTGGACGCGGTCCGGTTCGAGCGGGCCGTGAGCGAGGCTCGGGGCGCGCCGCCGGCCGAGCGCGCGAAGCTCCTGGCCGGCGCGCTCGCCCTCTGGCGCGGGCCGCCGCTCGCCGACCTCGAGTTCGAGCGCTTCGCCGAGGGCGAGGTGCGCCGGCTCGAGGAGCTGCGGCTGGACGCGCTCGAGGAGCGGGTCGACGCCGATCTCGAGACCGGGCTGGGCAGCGAGCTCGTTCCCGAGCTCGAGCAGCTCGTCGAACGTCACCCGCTCCGCGAGCGGCTGCGCCGTGAGCTGATGCTGGCGCTCTACCGGGCCGGGCGCCAGGCCGAGGCGCTGGAGGCGTACCACGAGGCCCGCCGGGTGCTGGCGGACGAGCTCGGCATCGACCCGGGCCCGGAGCTCAAGCAGCTCTACGGCTCGATCCTGCGGCAGGAGCGGGTGCTCGAGAGGGCGCCGGCTCCCGCGCCCGAGGATCACCACGGCGACGTCGCCAGGGCCCTCCTCGCCGGCCGGCTCGTCCTCGTCCTCGGCAGCGGCGTGAACACGAACGGGGACGGCGGGCCCTCGGGCACGGCCGAGGCGGCGGCGGTCCTGGCGGACGTGTTCGGCTATCCGTCCGACAGCGAGCGCGACCTGGCGCGGGTGTCCCAGTACGTCTCCCTGATGCAAGGCGTCGGTCCGCTCTACGACGAGCTGCACGGCCTGTTCGCCCGCGACCGCGAGCCGGCCGCCGCGTATCGCGCCGTCGCCGAGTTCGCGCGCGTGTTGCGCGAGCGGGGCGCGCCCGGCCAGCTGATCGTGACCGCGAACTTCGACCAGGCGCTCGAGCGGGTGCTGGCCGAGGCCGGCGAGGAGTTCGACGTCGTCTCCTACATCGCGCTCGGGCGACACCGAGGGAAGTTCCTGCACGTCTCCGCCGACGGCGAGGTCCGCGTCGTCGACGTCCCCAACACCTACGCGGACGTGGCCCCGGAGCAGCGCACGGTGATCCTGAAGATCTACGGCGGCGTCGACCCGGACCACGGGCGGGAGTGGGACAGCTTCGTGGTCAGCGAGGACGACTACATCGACTACCTCGCGCAGGCGGACCTGGCGAGCGTCGTCCCCGTGGGCCTGGTCGCGCGCCTGCGCCGGAGCCACTTCCTCTTCCTCGGCTACGCGCTCCGGGAGTGGTACGTCCGCGTCTTCCTGCACAGGCTCTGGGGCCGCGACACGCCGGCGTACCGCTCGTGGGCGGTGGAGCCCGCCCCCGACCCGGTCGAGCTCGAGGCGTGGCGGCGCCTCGGCGTCGACACGTTCGACCTTCCGGTCGACGAGTACGCCGCCGGGCTGGTGAGGAGGGTGGCCGAGGAGGCGGTCGCATGATCGCCGACCCCTACAAGGGGCTCGCCCGCTTCGAGGACACGGACGTCGACGCGTCGCTCTTCTTCGGCCGTGGGCGCGACCGCGACGTGGTGGCCGCCAACCTCCAGGCCGCCCGGCTGACCGTCCTCTACGGCGAGAGCGGCGTCGGCAAGAGCTCGCTCCTCCGCGCCGGGGTCGCGCACGGCTTACGGCGGGGGCCGGAGCCGGCGGTCGTCGCCGTCTTCGACGCGTGGCAAGGGGACTCGGCCTCGGAGCTCCGGCGCGCCCTGGCGGAGACGGCGGGGATCGAGCCGGCGCCGTCGCTGGCGGACACGATCGAGGCGTGCACGGCCGTGACCGGCGGGGAGGCGTACGTCCTGCTCGACCAGGTCGACGAGTACTTCCTCTACCACCGCGGCGAGGCGGGCTCGGGAACGTTCGCCGAGGAGCTCGCCGACGCGCTCCGCCGGCCGGGGCTGCGGGTCGGCTTCCTGCTCGCCCTGCGGGAGGACAGCCTCGCCAGGCTCGACGCCTTCAAGGGCCGGATCCCGAACCTGCTCGGGAACACCCTGCGGCTCGAGCACCTAGACCGCGAGGAAGGCCGCGCCGCGATCCTCGGGCCGATCGAGGCCGTCAACAGCCGGGCCCCGCCGGGGGAAGAGGTTGCGATCGAGCCCGAGCTGGTCGACCTCGTGCTCGACGACGTGACCGCGGGCAGGCTCGACTTCGCGGAGGCGGGACGCGGCGCCGCCGCCGGCACCGTTCCGGACGGCCGGATCGAGACGCCGTACCTGCAGCTCGTGATGCAGCGGCTGTGGCAGGCGGAGCGGGGTGCCGGCTCGAGCACGCTGCGCGCGGCGACGCTCCGGGAGCTCGGCGGCGCCGAGCAGATCGTCCACGACCAGCTTCGCGGCGCCCTGGACGCGCTCTCGCCCGCCGAGCAGGAGATCGCCGCGCAGGTCTTCGACCACCTGGTCACGCCGTCGGGCACGAAGATCGCCCACCGGGTGCGCGACCTCGCGGAGTACGCGCACGTCGACGAGCCGGCGCTCGCCCCCGTGCTGGCGGGGCTCGCGACCGAGCGGATCCTCCGACCGGTGGCTGACGGCTCGGGCGAGGAGGGGTACGAGATCTACCACGACGTGCTCGCCGAGGCGGCCCTCGGCTGGAAGCGCTCGCACGACGTCCAGCGCGAGCTCGAGGCCGAGCGGCGCGAGGCCTCCCGGAGACACCGGCGGCTCGTGGCAGCGCTCGCGGTGGCGGGGCTGCTGCTCGCGGTGATGGCCGGCGTGACCGTCTTCGCCCTGACGCAGCGGAGCAACGCCCGCTCGCAGGCCAGGGTCTCGCACGCCCGGGAGCTGGCGGCGCAGGGCGTGTCTCTGCTGCAGGTCGACCCCGTGAAGAGCCTGGCGCTCGGCGTCGAGTCGGTTCACGGCGCCCGCACAGGCGAGGGCGAGGATCTGCTCCGGAGGGCCCTCGTCGAGTCGCGGGAACGGGCGATCCTCCCGAGCAAGGGGCCTGTGCGGACCGTCTCGTTCAGCCCGGACGGGTCGCTCCTCGTCACCGCAGGGGACGACGGGACCGCGCGAGTCTGGCGGACGGGGGGCGGCGGACCGGTCGCGGTCCTCCGGCACAGCGGGCCGATCACGGGCGCCGTCTTCAGCCCGGACGGAAGAACGGTCCTCACGTCGAGCGAGGACGGCACCGCACGGCTCTGGCGCGCCGACGGTGAGCAGATCGACACGTTCCGTCACGGGGGCCCGGTCACGAGCGGATCGTTCAGCCGGGACGGGCGGCTGATCCTGACCACGAGCAGAGACGGCACGGCGCGCCTGTGGACGGCCGACGGCGGCTCTCTCGTCGTGCGACACGGCCGCCCGGTGCTGGGCGGGTCTATCAGCCCGGACGGCCGCATGCTCGTGACGGTCAGCAGCGACGCGGGCGGCGAAGAGCTTCGGGCCCGACTCTTCGCGCTTCCATCAGGCCGGCTCGTCCGCGAGCTCCCCGCGAAGGGTGTGACCACTACCTCGTTCGACCCGTCGGGGAGGCTCCTCGTCACCGGCGGGATCGATCACACGGCGGCCGTCTGGCAGGTGAGCACAGGCCGCCGCCTTCACCTCCTCGCGGATCAGCAGGGCGCGGTCACCGACGCCGTCTTCGGGCCGAAGGGCCGGCTGGTCGTGACGACGAGCTCCGACGGGGCGACGCGGGTGTGGGACGTGCGCACCGGAGCCCGGGTCGCGCTCGATCTCGGACACACGAACGCCGTCGGCCACGCCGCCTTCAGCGCGGACGGCCGGTTCCTCGTGACGACGAGCGACGACGGCACCGCCCGCGTCTGGGAGGCGGCGACCGGCCGTCTCGAGACGGTTCTTCGCGGCCACGGCGACGCCGTCACGGATGCCGTGTTCAGCCCGGACGGGCGGACGGTGGCGACGGCGAGCGCGGACGGCACCGCCCGCGTCTGGGATCCCGGCACCGCCGACGAGCTCCGGCTGTTCGCGGCGGCCAGAGGGCCGGTCTGGACCGCGACTCCGGCGCCCGGGGGCGGGCTCGTGTTGACTGCGGGGGACGACGGCCGCGCCCGAATCTTCACCGCTGCCGGGCGGCTCCTCCATGTGCTCGTGCACCCCGGCCCGGTGACCGGTGCCGCGTTCGGCCACGACGGGCGCCTCGTCTTCACGGCGGGCGCAGATCGCACCGTCCGCGTCTGGAGGGCCGGCGACGGCCGCCTCCTCCGCTCGGTCGAGCACGTCTCGGGCGGCCCACTCGCGGTCAGCTCCGACGGCCGGCTGCTGGCGGCGCCCGATGCCGGCGGCGCGATCGTGATCCGGGACGCGACGACGCTCGCTCCGGTCCGGACGCTCCGGCAAGGTGGACCGTTCACCGCTGCCGCGTTCGACCCGGACGGCCGGCTGCTCGTGACGGTCGGCACCGACGGGGTGGCCAGGATCTGGGACGTGCGGACCGGCGCCGCCGTCCGCGCGCTGCGCGGCGCCGAGGACGAGCTCACCGACGTCGAGTTCAGCCGGGACGGCAGGCTCGTCGTCGCCTCCAGCCGCGACCACCAGGCACGGGTCTGGGACGCGGCGACGGGCACCGAGACGGCGGAGCTCAAGGGCCACTTCGGCCCGGTCTTCGGGGCGTCGTTCAGCCCGGACGCCCGCTGGGCGGTCACCGCCGGCCCGACCACAGCCGGGCTCTGGGAGGTGGCGAGCGGACGCCTGCTCCTCTACCTTCGCGGCCACGACGAGCCGCTGACGAGCGCCTCGTTCTTCCCCGGTGGTCATCGCATCCTCACCTCCAGCCGCGACGGAACCGTCCGGGCGTACCGGTGCGCGCTGTGCGGATCGGTGGACGAACTCCTCGCGGTTGCGACGAAGCAACTCGCGGACGTGTCCTGAGTCGTCTCGCTAGCTCGTGGCGAACGCCCAGATACGAGCCCGAAGGCGCGATCCTCGAGTCGATCCGGTGGCTCGTCGAGCACGACAGGCTGAAGGTGGCCCGTGCGCTCGCGGTCTAGCCTCGGCCTCGGCTCGGTTACGAACCGCGGCCGGGGATCGTTACAGTGGTGGTGCGTCAAGAGAGCGGGCCTGGCCCGCCGCCAACCGGTCTTCGGCGGCACGGTGGCAGAGAGGACGCGGTCTGGTTTCAGGCAAACCGCTGAAAGGGGCTCGACAGGTCGGACCTGAACGAGGGACCGGGTGCAGGATCGGCTCTGATCCCACCGATCTGCTGCGGTACCCCGATGCAGTTGGTGGCGGCGGGACGGGCCGCGAACTTCGACATCGGACTCTGGCGGTGCGTGACCTGCGAAGGCCATGAGCACACGCGGATCCGGACCGACGGGCAGACGTTCTGGGTCGGCGCGATGGGTGACGCCATCCACCGCGAACAGCAACGGATCATCGCCGCTGCCCATCGCCCACGCAGCTGATGCCGAGGCTGAGAAACGCCTGCGAGATCGTCTCGAGCTACTCGAACGGCTGGCGGCGGCTCGTGCCCGCTCTTGTCCTCTGCGGCGATCAGCCCACCGGGGGAGCCTCGACCCTGATGTCGCGCATGGGGAAGTCTCGGACGTTGTCCGTGAGCAGGACCGCCCCGTGTGCTCTGGCGGTGCCGGCGACGAGCGCGTCGGCTGTGTGGATCGTCACTCCTCGTCGCTCGAACGTCGCCTGGTAGCGACCGGCCCTGACCGCGGCTTCACGCGTCGTCTCGAGGAACCGCAGCCGGGAGAGGAGCGTCTCGGCTGCCTTGCGCTCCTTCGGCCGGATTCCGCGTTCCACCTCGGTGACGTTCACGCAACTCGTCGCCAGCACGTGACGGTCGGCCAGGAGGTCGAGCAGGAGGCTGGTTGCCGCCGGCTCGCCGCGCAGATGTGCAACGAGCACCGTCGTGTCGAGCAGGAAGGTGCTCAGCCCTGCGGCTCCGTGCGCCGTGTCTCCCGGACCCAGGCGGCCCTCCGGTCGCGATCGCGCCAGTGCGAGTAGCCGCGACCGCGGGCGATCCCCGCCGTCCGGCGAATCGCCTCCTCGAGCGCGAGACGCTCGAGCTTCTCGGTCGCCGCCTCTTCGAGAAAGCGGCTCCGGCCGCGCTTACCGGCGACCTCGTCGATCGCCTCGAGCACCTCGTCCGACATGACCACGTGCGTCCGTGCCATGACCGCCTCCGACAAGTCCCACTAGTAGTCACACTCTACCACTCGACCACCAGGCCCTTTGTCGAGCAGAACTCGAAGAATCGTGCGCATCGTCGTGATCGGCATCATCGGGAGTCGGCGCCTTGGACAGCCGTCGCGTTCAGCTTCGGAACTCCGCGACCGCGATACTGACGACAATGTCGTCGTCCATCGCGGGAGAGCTCGTCACCGAGACGTTCGACTATGACGGTGGTCGGCAGGTGACGGCGTACGTCCCGCGAGTCCCGCCCGAGGCAGTCGTGTTCGCCGGTGACGGCCAGTTGATCTCGCAGTGGGGCGGCATCCTCGAGGCCGCGAACGTACCGCCGACCATGATTGTCGCCACCAACCGGCTGGACGACGAGATGCTGCGGCTCCACGAGTACTCACCGGTCTTTGACGCGGAACGGTTCGCGGCACACGAGAGGTTCTTCGTCGAAGACGTCCGCCAATGGGTGAGGTCACGTTTCGGAGTTACGCTGCCCGCCGAGCGCACGGCGGTGTCCGGTGTGTCCGCCAGTGGAGAGCTCGCGCTCGCCCTGGCGCTTCGCCACCCGGACATCTACGGTGCGGTGTTCTGCGCGTCGCCGGGCGGCGGCTACCGACCGGCTGCCGTGATGCCGACGTCGCTTCCGCGCGCGTACCTCGTCGCCGGCACGCTGGAGCCGTTCTTTCTCGAGAACGCGAAACGCTGGGCCGTCGCGCTGCGCGAAGCAGGTGCGGACGTTGTCATGACCGAGCGAGTCGGGTCGCACGGCGACGCCTTCTGGAGAGAAGAGTTCCCGCTGATGGTGGCCTGGGCCTTCGCACGCTGAGCATCGGGAGTCGCTCGCGGCGGTGTCCGCGGCCTGCCACTCGCTCACGGGGCGTGGCATGGGGTTGAGCAAGAGTCCGACTCCCGAGCGTGACGAGAGTCGGCTGCCCCAGTGCGCCCTCGCCCGATGGTCGCGCGGCGGCGACGATGGGCAGGCAGGCGTCATCCGAGTGGCAGTGTCAGCACGAATGCGGTCACGTGGTCGGCGCCGCTCTCGCACCAGATTCGGCCGCCGTGGGCCTCGACGATCCCCCGGCAGATCGCGAGCCCGAGGCCTGCGCCGCGGATGCTGCGCTCCTTCGCATTCTCGCCGCGGTAGAACGGCTCGAAGATCTGCTCGATCTCGCCCGCCGGCACCGCGTCGCCGCGGTTGCTGACGCTCGCGACGGCATTTCCGTTCTCGGTGGCGAGGCGCAGCTCGACGGGCGAGCTCGGCTCCGCGTAGCGTGCGGCGTTCTCGAGCAGGTTGTCGAGCACCTGCTCGATCCTCATCGGGTCGGCGATCACGCTCACCTCCCGGTCGGGGAGCGCGAGCGTGAGCTCGTGTCCCGCCGCCTCGAGCGTCGGCCGCGCCTTCTCGGCGGCGTGGCTGACGAGGTCGCCGAGGACGACCGGTTCGACCTCCATGGGCAGGCGGCCCGCTTGCAGCCTGCTGACGTCGAGGAGCTCCCCGATCATGTGCTCGAGCTTCTCCGTCTCCTCGTCGATGATCCTGAGAAACCGGCGGCGCGTAGCATCGTCGATGGGCGTGTCCTCCCGAAGCAGTGTCGTCGCGTAGCTCTTGATGAAGCCGAGCGGCGTGCGCAGCTCGTGCGAGACCGCCGAGACGAGCTCGTTCCGCATCCGCTGCACCTGCTCCTGCGCTTCGAGCTCCGCGAGCTGCCGGTTTCGCTCGTTCAGCTCCGCGGTCCGCTCCGCAACCTTGTGCTCGAGCTCCTCGTGCGACTCCCGCAGCTGGACGCGCATGGTCTCCAGGCTCTCCGCGAGCGTGCCGATCTCGCCGCCTTCGGAGACGCGCACCGTGTGCTCGAGGTCGCCCGAGGCCATCTGCTCGGCGGCGCGGGTCAGGTCGCGCACCGGCCGGACGAGAAGGCGGGCACCGAGCAGGGTGAGGAGCCACAGGGCGGCGAGCGCGCCGCCCCCCGCGAGCATCAGCGTCTTGCGCAGGTGGTGGGCGGGCGCGTACGTCTCGCTGTCGGTGCCGCCGAGCGAGACCGCCCACGGCGCGTCGGTGAGATGGACGAACGCCATCACGTGACGCTCGCGGCTCATCGCCGCCGGGTCGCTGCTCCCCGGTGTGACGCTGACGTTCGCGGTCCCGGACCGGCCGGACGCCAGCATCTCCCGGTAGAAGGCGAGGTGCTCGCCGGGCCTGAGCGCGGCGCCCGGCTCGGTCGAGGCGAGCGCGATCCCGTCGGGGCCGACGAGCTCGGCGTGGCCGGTCGTGCCGAGGCGACGGGCGGCGTCGAGCCGGTCGGTGACGTCCGGGCCTGCGAGGTTCAGGAGCCCGACGATCGCGCCGCCGGTGCGTACGGGCACGGCCAGGGCGACGACGGGCCGCCCGCGTGCGTCGCGAAACGGAGCGGAGATCGTCCGCCGCCGGAACCGGCCCGGCGGCAGCCTCGTGCCCGTGCCGAGCGAGGCGACGACGCGGCCGTCTCGGTCGAGGAGAACGACCGACGTGAATGCGCCGTTGGCGGCGTGGAAGACCTCGGCGAGGAGGCGTTGCCGCTCGCCGGGCCGGCCGGGCCGGGAGTCGTAGGCGGCGAGGTCGGCAAGCCGGTGGTGGAGGAAGCTGTCGAAGTCCTCCGCCATCTCCTGGGTGATCGCCAGCCGCTCGTGCAGGATGCGGGTCGTGCTGGCGTCGACGGCGCGGATCCCGAGGATGCTGAAGCCGGCGAAGAGGACGATGAAGCCGGTCGTCACGCCGATCGCCAGCCTCGGCCACAGCGTCAGGCGCCGCCACAGGGCTGGAAGGCTCCGGCGCGCGGTACGGTTCACCGGCACAGTGTCGCGCGAGTCGCTTCGGGTCGCTAATGGCGGGTGAGCTCGTGCTCGCGGTCGACGACGAGCCCCGCTACGTCGAGATCATCCGCTTCAACCTCGAGACGGCCGGCTACCGCGTGGCGACCGCGGCCAGCGGGGAGGAGGCACTGGAGGTCTTCACGGCGGAGGACCCGGACTTGATCGTGCTCGACGTGATGCTGCCCGGCATCGACGGTTTCGAGGTGTGCCGGCTCGTCCGCGAACGCTCCAGCTGCCCCGTCATCATGCTCACCGCGAAGGGGGCGGAGGAGGACAAGGTCCGCGGCCTCCGGCTCGGCGCGGACGACTACGTGACGAAGCCGTTCTCCGCCCAGGAGCTGCTCGCCCGGGTCGAGGCCGTGCTGCGGCGGGCGCGCGGCGAGGCGGGCGAGCGGTTGCCGGTGCCGATCACCGTCGGCGACCTGCACATCGACCCGCAGAGCAAGCAGGTGACGGTCGAGGGACAGGAGGTGCGCCTCTCGCCGACGGAGTACCGCCTGCTCACCTGCCTGGCCGAGAACGTCGGCGCCGTGCTCAGCCGCGACGAGCTGCTCACGCGCGTCTGGGGGAAGGCGTACAAGGGCGAGGACGAGATCCTGCGCGTGACACTCTTCCGGCTGCGCCAGAAGCTGGCGGACGACCCGGCCGCGCCGCGCTACATCGTCACGCGGCCGGGGCTCGGCTACATGCTCGCGGCCGCCTCCGGGCCGTAACGGACCTGTGACGGGGTTGTAATGGCGCCGTAACGGCGTTTCGGCCGATCCTTGGGGCACGAGATCAACGAGACCAAGGAGTCGACATGAGCAAGCGCCTCGCCATCATCATCCTCGCCGCAGCGGTCGGGGGCACAGTGCTCGCCTCCGGCGTCGCGATCGCCTCGGCGCCCAAGAAGCTCAGCGTCGTCCCGATCGTCATGCACGACCCCGGCTGCCACTTCTTCCAGGTGAACGGCAAGCTCAGCACGAAGCTGACGGTTCACGGCCCGACCGCCTTCCGCAACCTGGACGAGGCCGCCCTGATCGTCAAGGGATCGAAGCTCGACGCCCGCATCGGGGTCGGCAAGTCGATCGAGATCAGCAGGCCCGACGTGTACCGCATCACCATGGTCGACCAGGCGCCCGACGACAACCACCTCGTGCTCGTCGTCAAGTAGCCAGGGCTCGGCTGCGAAGGCTGGGAGGCGCCCCGCTCGGGCGCCTCTGTCTTCTGCGGCGTCACCCGCCCCGGCCAGCTCGCGTAGGCTCGATTCCATGAGCACGGGTGGGCAGGACGCTTTCGCGCCCGACGTCTTTCCGACGCGCCGCCACCGGCAGCGGCTCGACCGCGACTGGCTGCCGGTGCTGGAGCACCTGCCGCTCTTCCGGGGCGTGTCGCGCCGGCACCTGCGCCGGATTCCGGCTCGCGCGAAGCGGTTCGGCCGGGGCGAGACGATCGTGAGAGCCGGAGATCCCGGGAACGCGTTCTACGTCCTCCTCGACGGCGAGGTTCGCGTCGACCCGCCCGGCGGCCGGCCGGTCAGCCTCGAGGCCGGCGGCTCCTTCGGCGAGATGTCGCTCCTCGACGGTGCGCCGAGGTCGGCCGACATCACCGCCGTGAGCGAGGTGACGGCGATGGTGATCGGCCGAGCCGCGTTCGCCAAGCTCCTGCGCCAGGAGCCCCAGATCGCGCAGGCGCTCTTACGGACGCTGGCCGAGCGGCTCCGCGCCGCGCAGGCCCAGTACTGACTGGTTGCTCCGGGCGCCGAGGGAAGGAATCATGCGGCTGCGACGTCGTGAAGACGTCGAAGGAGGCGGGCGAGATGCGGATCTTCACGGGCCTGACGGTGGTCGCCGGGATCGCCTTGCAGCCGAGGCGCTGTCTGCGGCTCGTCGGGCTCGCGGCCGTGGCCGTCGTCGCCGCGGCCGCCGGCTCGGGCGCCACCGAGGCGTTCGGCTCGCCCGCGGGGACAGCGCCGGCTCACCGGAACGGCCGCATCGTCTACGCCGACCCGGGCACCCGCGGTCGGTGGTCGATGTTCACCGTCGACGTGCGAGGTCGAGGCAGGATGCTCCTCACCCGGGACGGCGGAATCTGGCCGGAATGGTCGCCGGACGGGACGAAGCTTCTCTTCACGCGGGGCGACAGGGTCTTCATGCTCGGCGCCGGACGCGGAGCCGTTCCCCGGTTGCTGCTCGGCGGGGCGAACCGGAGCGGCGCCCACTGGTCGCCGGACGGCCGGAGGATCGTCTTCGAGACCACGCGCGGCATCGAGGTGGCGAACGCCGACGGCAGCGGACGGCGACTGCTGGTGCGGGACGAGTCGGCCCGATTCTTCTTCGGGGATCCGGACTGGTCGCCCGACGGCCGCGAGATCGTGCTCACGCGTGCGACCTGGTCGCCGCTGACCTGGCCGTGGGTGCCCGAGCAGATCTACGTCATGCGATCGAACGGGACAGGCTTGCGCGCACTGACCGAGGACGTGGCCGCGGCGGACCGCGTTCCGCGCTGGTCACCCGACGGCACGTCGATCCTGTTCGCCCGCTGCCCGGCTCCGTGGACGGCGCAGCGCACCGCCCCGCAGCTCGTCGTGCTGAAGCACGACGGGAGCGAGCGGACGACGATCCCGATTCCCGGGCCCGACTGCGTGCGCATCGCCAGGTGGTCGCCGGACGGGCGCGAGATCCTGTACCTGGACGAGCGCACGGGTGTCGAGCTGGTGAACGCCGACGGCAGCGTCCGGAGGCACCTGCTGTCCTGGGCCGACGGCGTCTACGGATTCAGCTGGCAGGCGCTCCGCTAGATGGTCTTGAACTGCTCGAACGGCTGGCGGCAGCTCATGCAGTAGCGGATCGAGCGGCACGGGGTCGGGCCGAAGATGTTCTCCAGCCTGGTCTCGGTCGAGCCGCAGTACGGGCAGCGGAAGACCTGGCTCTGGAGCTGCACCAGCCTGGGCGCGTTTGCTTCGCGCGGGGCCGGCGGCGCAAAACCGGCGGCCCGGAGCTTCTCGCGGCCCGCGGGGGTGATCCGGTCGGTCGACCACGAGTCGTCCACGATCACCTCGACGTCGGCCTCGCCGCCGAGCTCCGCGATCTTGTCCGTCATCTGCGCGCGCATCACCTCCAGCGCCGGGCAGCCGAGGAAGGTGGGCGTGAACTCGACGTGGACGCGCTCGCCGTCGATGTCGACGCGGCGGATCACGCCGAGGTCGACCAGCGAGATCACCGGGATCTCCGGATCCTCGACCTCGGCGAGCGCCGACCAGACGGCTTCGGCGGTCACCACGTCGCGCCGGGAACCGAGCGCCGCACCTCGGTCATCTCCTCCCAGAGCTCGCTCCAGCCGTCCGCGTGGCTCCCGCGCGCGTGCGCTTGTAACACAGTGTTACTTGCCACGGTTTTCGGCTCGAATCGGGCGATCAGGCTCTCGTGGTCGTCCGGCTCGGCCATGGCCAACGTGTACGGAAAGAGCTCGTCCACCGCGGCCAGGTAGCGGGGCTCGTCGCGGAGGCGCTCGTGCCACAGCTCGGCGTGCATGCGGTGGTAGGCCTCCTCGCGGTCGATCTTGGCCGCCAGGCCGGCGACGGCCGGATCGTCGGACGCCATCAGCCTCCGCAGACGCAGCTCGTCGGCCGCCTCGTACAGCACCCGTCGCGCGATCGTCCGCGCCCAGTCGGGGACGAACCGCAGCTCGACCAGCTGCGACGAGCGGTACTCCTCCGGCGCGCGGTCGAACGCGAGCGCGTCGGCGTCCTCCGACAAGAGCCGGTAGATCGCCCGCGCGTGGCCGATCTCGTTCTGTGCGATCGACGAGAAGGCGACGTCCTCCTCCAGCACCGGTGCGATCCCGGTCCACTCGGAGTCGCGCCAGCCGAGGACGAGCTCGTCGTCAGCGATCGCCAGCAGCTGCTCTCGCACGCGCCTCCGCCAGCTTCGCCTTCAGCGAGTACCCGTCGACCCGGTGATAGTTGCGGTTCAGCTCGTCGACGAAGTCCTCGACCTCCATCACCGCGTCGCGCGGCACGACCCAGAGCGCCGCGGACTCGCCGCGACGACCGTATTGCTCGTGCGCGTACGCCCGGGCGAAGCCCTCGTCGGGCGCGACCACCGAGCCGGCGTGCTCGAACGCCACGCCCTTCCGCTCCTGCCGGAAGACCTCGTAGATCACGCCGCCTCGGCGAGCATCACGCGGCGAACCCAGTCGGTCTCCTCGCGCGAGGCGCGCCGGAGCTCGAGGCGCTCGGCCGTGCGCGGGCCGTGGCCGGTCACGACAGAGCGCAGCTCGTCCCAGTCGGGCTCCGTGTACTCCCACACGCCGTCGTCGCGCCTGCGCAGCTTCGGGTCGGGCACGGTCAGCCCCAGCTCCCAGATCTGCGGCACGTAGCCGTCGAGGAACTGCTGGCGTGCCTCCTCGTTGCCCTGCGTCTTGATCCGCCACCGGACGACCGGGTCGTCCTCTGCCGGGATCGGGTTGCCGTGGAACTGCATCAGCGGCGGCCACCAGCGCGTCACCGCCTCCTGCACCAGCTCGCGCTGCTCGGCCGTGCCGTTCATCATCGTCAAGATCACGTCGCGGCCGTGGAGGATGTGGAACGACTCCTCCCAGCAGATCTTCTTCATGATCCGCGCGTACGGCGCGTACGAGCACTTGAGGAGCGCCTTCTGGCTGATGATCGCGGCCGCGTCGACGAGCCAGGCGATCACGCCGACGTCGCCCCAGGTCTTCGTCGGGTAGTGGAAGACGTTGTGGAACTTCGACTTCCCGGAGATCAGGTCGGCGAGGCACTGCACGCGCGGCTTGCCCAGGTCCTCGACCACCCGGTAGATCAGCTGCGAGTGTCCGACCTCGTCCTGCACCTTCGCGGTCAACGCCAGCTTGCGCTGGAGCGTCGGAGCGCGGAGGATCCACTCGCGCTCGGGCAGCACGCCCATCAGCTCCGAGTTGCCGTGCATCTCGATGAACTTGATCAGCCTGGCCCGGTACTCCTCGGGCATCCAGTCGTCGGCCTCCACCTGGCCGCCGCCCTGGACGTACTCCAGGAACTGCTGCTCGTCCATGGTCACCTCGCCCTACCGAACGATCGTTAGTGTCCCGACCGTAGCATGTCGGAACGCCGCTCGGAGCTGACGCGCCAGGCCGCCCGCCTCTTCGCCGAGAAGGGCTACCACGGCACGTCGGTGGGAGACCTCGCCGGCGCGCTCGGCGTCCAGAAGGGCTCGCTCTACTCGCACATCGCCTCGAAGGAGGACCTGCTGTTCGAGACGCTGATGGAGGGCGCCGGGGCGTTCCACGCCGCCCTCGACGCGATCCCCGACGACGCCGCGCCCGTCGAGAAGATCCGGCTCGCGCTGCGCGGCCACCTGCGCGTCGTCGCCGAGCAGCTCGATGTCGCGACGGTGTTCGTCCAGGAGTGGCGCTACCTCCAGGGCAAGCGGCGCGACCGGTTCGTGGCCGAGCGGCATCGCTACGAGCAGCGGGTCAGGGAGTTGCTCCGCGAGGGCCGCGACCTGGGCGAGCTCCGCTCCGACCTGGACGAGGGGGCGGCGGTCCTGCTGCTGCTCTCGGCGGCGAACTGGGCATACACGTGGCTCCAGCCCGGCCGCGACACCGACGAGCTCGCCGACCGCTTCCTGGCGCTGCTCGTGGACGGCATGCGCGGCTACTCCACGCCCGCATGAAGGTCACGCTGATCGTCAACCCGTTCGCGACCCGCGTGACCGAGGAGCGGGTGCGCGCGCTCGAGGAGCGTCTGCCGGTGGTCGAGACCCTGCTCACCGAGCGGCGCGGCCACGCGACCGAGCTGGCCGCGCGCGCGACCGGCGATGCGGTGTTCGTCTACGGCGGCGACGGGCTCGTCAACGAGGCCGTGAACGGCCTTCCGCCCGGCAAGCCGCTCGGGATCGTCGCCGGCGGCCACACGAACGTGCTCGCGCGCTCGCTCGGCGTCCCGGGCGACCCGGCACAGGCCGTCCGCGAGCGGCGCATCTCGCTCGGCCGCGTGAACGGCAGGCGCTTCTCGTTCGCCGCGGGGATGGGCGTCGACTCGGAGACGGTCCGCGAGCTCGAGACCCGCAAGCGGGAGCAGGACGGCCGCCGCCGCGGCGACCTGGGCTACGCGCGGGTCGCCGCGCGACTGCTGGTGCGCGGCTACGAGCCGCGGCTCGAGATCGAGGGGCTGGGCCGCGCGGGGATGCTGTTCGTCTCGAACGACGCCGTCTTCACCTACGCGGGGCCCCGACCGTTCCGCTTCTCGCCCGAGGCGCGCTTCGAGCTCGGGCTCGACGTGGTGGCTCCCGGACGTGCCGGGGCGGCGCAGGCGATGCGCTTCGTCGCTCGGCTCCTGGCCGGCCGAGGGCTGGCCGGTCTGCCGGGCGTGCTGTCCGCGCACGACGTCGACGTGGTCCGGGTCCGCTGCGACGAGCCCCTGCCCCTGCAGGCGGACGGCGAGGACCTCGGCGACGTCGCGGAGGCCTTCTTCGAGGCCGAGCGCGACGCCATCTCCGTGCTGGTGGGCGCAGAGCAGGAGCTACCATCGCCGCCGTGACCGAGGTCGTCCCTGCCGAGCGAGGGCTCCGCCGCGTGATCGGCGACGGAGCGAGCGTTCCCGACGGGGAGGTCGACGGTCTCGACGAGAGCGACTTTCTCGAGCTCTACCGGCAGCTCGTCCTGCTGCGGACCTACGACGAGCGCTCGGTCGTCTACCACCGCCAGGGCCGCATCGGCACGTACGCGATCTTCTGGAACCACGAGGCGATGCAGGTGGGCGCAACCTACGCGCTGGAGCGCGAGGACTGGATCTTCCCGGCCTACCGCGAGTCGGCGATCGGCCTGCTGCGCGGGATGCCGCCGTCGACGGTGCTGTCCTGGTGGCGGGGCCACCCGGCCGGCTGGTGGAACCCGCTCGACTACAACGTCGCCTCGATCTGCGTGCCGATCGCGACGCAGGTGCCGCACGCCGCCGGCCTCGCGTGGGGCAAGAAGCTGCGCGGCGAGCGCACCGTCGCGCTCGTCTTCTTCGGCGACGGCGCCACCTCGGAGGGCGCGTTCCACGAGGGAGCCAACTTCGCCGGCGTCATGCGGGCACCGCTCGTCCTGCTCTGCAACAACAACCAGTGGGCGATCTCGACGCCGCTCTCCGCCCAGACGGCGGCGCCGACCCTGGCCGACAAGGCGATCGGCTACGGGATGCCGGGCGTCAGGGTCGACGGCGCGGACGTCCTGGCCGTCTACGAGGCGACGCGCGAGGCGGTCGCCCGGGCCCGCGCGGGCGAGGGCCCGACGTTCGTCGAGGCGGTCACGTACCGGACCGCGCCGCACGCGACCGCCGACGACCCGAGCGCCTACATCGACCGGGAGCGGGTCGAGGAGGAGAAGCAGCACGAGTGCGTGGGCCGCTACGAGGGCTATCTGCGCCGGCTCGGGCTGCTCGACGACGGGACCGCCGAGCGGATCAAGGCCGAGGCGGTGGAGGCGATGCGGGCGGGGATCGCCGCCGCCGAGGCCGAGCCGCCGGCCGATCCGGAGCTGATCTTCGAGCACGCCTACGCCGATCCGCCGGCAAACCTCCGCGAGGGCTGGCTTGGCTGAGCTGACGCTGGTCGAGGCGGTCAACGACTGCCTCCACACGGAGCTCGCGCGCGACGAGTCGGTGCTGGTGATGGGCGAGGACGTCGGCCGGGCCGGCGGCGTCTTCCGCGCGACCGCCGGGCTGCGCGACCGCTTCGGCCCCGACCGCTGCGTCGACACGCCCCTTGCCGAGGCGGGCATCCTCGGCACCGCGGTCGGGCTCTGCATGGCGGGCTGGCGGCCCGTCTGCGAGATGCAGTACGACGCGTTCAGCTACCCCTGCCTCGATCAGCTGATCAACCACGTCGGCCGGTACCGGTGGCGCACGCGCGGCGGGATGGACTTCCCCATCACCGTGCGGATGCCCTACGGCGGCGGCGTGCGGGCGCCCGAGCTGCACGACGACTCGCCCGAGGCCTTCTACGTGCACGCGCCCGGCGTGAAGGTGGCGATCCCGTCGACGCCCGCCGACGCGAAGGGGTTGCTGGCCGCCGCGATCCGCGACCCGGATCCCGTCGTCGTGCTCGAGCCCAAGCTCGTCTATCGCACCGCGCGCGGCGAGGTGCCCGAGGGCGAGCACGTCGTCCCGCTCGGCCGCATGCGCGTCGCGCGGGAGGGCTCCGACCTGACCATCGTCGCGTACGGAGCGATGGTGCCCGTCGCCGAGGCGGCGGCAGACGAGCTCGAGGCGTCCGTGGAGGTGCTGGACGTGCGCTCGCTGAAGCCGCTCGACGAGGAGACGCTGCTCGCCTCGGTCGCGAAGACCGGGCGGGTCGTGATCGTGCAGGAGGCGCCGCGGGTCGCGGGCTTCGCCGCCGAGCTCGCCGCGGTCGTCGCCGAGAAGGCGATCCTCGACCTGCGGGGGCCGGTGCTGCGCGTCACCGGCTTCGACGTCCCCTACCCGTACTGGCAGCTCGAGGACGCGTACGTGCCGTCGGTCGAGCGGGTGGTCGCAGCCGGGCGGCGGCTGCTGGACGACTTCTCGTGAGCTACGAGCTCAGGCTGCCCGACCTCGGCGAGGGCCTGACCGAGGGCGAGGTCGCCCGCTGGCTCGTCTCGGAAGGGCAGGAGGTGGCCGAGGACGACCCGCTGGTCGAGATCCAGACCGACAAGACGACGGTCGAGATCCCCTCGCCCGCGGCCGGGAAGGTGGCGCGCATCCTGGTCGGCGAGGGCGAGGTCGTCCCGGTCGGGACGGTGCTCGTCGTGATCGGCGACGGGTCGAGCGTCGATGCGACGTCGGCGGTCTCCGTAGGGACAGACCCCGAGGGGTCTGTCCCTGCAGGCTCCGCGCCGCAGCCGCAACGGGTGCGCGCGACGCCGCTCGTCCGCCGGGTGGCACGAGAGCTCGGCGTCGACCTGGCGGGCTTGGCCGGCACGGGGCCGAACGGGCAGGTCACCGAGGCGGATGTCCGTGCGGCTCAGGGACTGTCCCCGACCCCGGGACAGTCCCGGGGAGAGCGGCGCGAGAAGCTGCGCGGCGTCCGGCGGCTGATCGCCGAGCACATGGCGCGGGCGCATCGGGAGATCCCGCCGGTCACCTGGGTCGAGGAGTGCGACTTCGAGCTGGTCGACCTGAAGCTGCTGGTGCCGACGGTGCTGAAGGCGTGCGCGGCGGCGCTCCAGGAGTACCCCGAGCTGAACGCGCGGCTGGAGGGAGACGAGATCGTCTACCTCGACCGGTACGACATCGGCGTCGCCGTCCAGACCGAGCAAGGGCTGGTCGTGCCGGTCGTACGCGAGTGCGAGTCGCGCACGGTCGACGAGCTCGCCGCAGAGGTCGACCGGCTGGCCGCCGGCGCCCGCGAGGGAAAGCTCCAGCCCGACGAGCTGCGCGGCTCGACCTTCACCGTGACCAGTGCGGGCAAGCTCGCGGGCCTCTTCCACACTCCGATCGTCAACCACCCGGAGGTGGCGATCCTGGGGGTCGGCCGGATCGCGCCCCGTCCGGTCGTCCGCGACGGCGAGGTCGTCGTCAGGCCGATGGGGACGATCGCCGTCACCTTCGACCACCGTGTGGTCGACGGGGCCCGGGCGGCCGAGTTCGGGCTGGCCGTGATCGGGCGGCTCGAACACAGCACCGCCTAGACTGGTTCGACGATGGGCTCGTGGTACTGGATCGGCGTCGCCGCCGGGCTCGGCCTGGGCGCCGGAGTTGCGATCGGCGCGCTGGTCCCTGCGGGACGCCGGGGCGTCACCGTGGCGGTCGCGGCGCTGCTGGCGGTCGCCGCCGGCATCGGCATCGGCCTCGCGGTCGGCGACTGGGCGGAGGCAGCCGCCGGGGCGATCGGCGGCTTCCTGGGTGCCGTCGCGTCCGTGGTGGTCGTCACGGGAGCCCTGCGGAGCGGGGGGACCCGGCTCGGGCTCGCGGTGCTCGTGGTCGTCGCCGCCCTGGGTCTCGCGGCGCTGGCCTTCGCGCCGGCGATCGGGTACGTGGAGGCCGTGATCGTGCCGTTGCTCGCCGCCCGCGTGAGCCGGCGCGGGAGCGATCGGTACGCCGGGCTGCGCATCCTCGCGAAGGACTGACATGAGCCGGAAGGGCCTCGTGCTCGTCGTCATCGACGGCCTCGTCCCGTCGGTGTTCGAGCACGCGGTCGAAACCGACGAGGCCCCGGCGCTCGCCCTGCTCGCGCGCCACGGCCGGTATGCACGCGCGACCTCGACGTTCCCTTCCCTGACACCCGTCTGCGCGGCGTCCATCGCCACGGGCGCCCACCCGAACGTCCACCGGATCCCGCACCTCGTCTGGTTCGACCGGGACGACCGGCGGCTGGTGGAGTACGGCTCGTCCTTCGCCGCGCTCGTCGCCGCCGGCACGCGGCGCTCGCTCGTGGACACGATCTTCGACCTGAGCGCGCGCCACCTCTCGCCCGACGCCGTGACGGTGTTCGAGGCGCTCGACGACGCAGGCCTCGTCACCGCCGCGGTCAACTTCACCTGCTACCGCGGCCGCACGGAGCACCGCGCGACCATTCCCGGCGTGCGGCGCACCGCTCGAGGACCGCGCCGCTTCTTCTTCTACAACCTCTTCGAGTCGGACCCGACCGGCGCGCCGCTCTCGGTGCGGCGGCGGGCGGCGGGGACCATCGACGAGTACGCGGCCGCCGTCGGGCGGTGGCTGGTTGCCCGCGACGGCTTCGACTTCTTCCTCTTCTACCTCTCCGACTACGACTACGTCTCGCACACGCTCGGGCCCGAGGCGGCGGCGGTGAAGCTGGCCGACGCGGACGGCGCGATCGGCTCGCTGATGGACGTCGCCGGCGGGCCGGACGCGTTCCTCGAGCGGTACGCGGTCGTCGTCTGCTCCGACCACGGCCAGACGCCGGTCGAGGAGGCCGTCTCGCTGGAGTCGGCCTACGCCGACCTCCGGCTCTTCCGCCGGGGCAGGCTCGAACGCCCCGACGTCGCCGTGTGCGCGTCGAACCGTGCGGGCCAGGTCTACCGGCTTCCGCTCTGCCCGGAGCCGGTGCGGTCGCTCGCCGAGCGCCTCGACGCCAGGCCCGACGTCGACGTCGCCCTCTTCCTCGACGACGGTCTCGCGGTCGCCAGGCGCGACGGGGAGGAGCTGGGCTTCCGCGACCGGGAGGGCACCTGGGAGCTCGACGGCGACCCGTCGATCCTCGACCACCCCGACGGCCTCGCGCGGGCGTGGGCCGCCCTGCACAACCCGAATGCCGGCGACGTGCTCGTCTCCGCCGCCGCGGGCTACGAGTTCACCGACCTCGCGGGCCACAGCCATCTCGGCGGCGGCAGCCACGGCTCGTTGCTCCGGGGCGACTCCGAGGTGCCGATGCTGGTCGCCGGACTGGGCACCGTGCCTGCGGGTATCAGCGAGGTGATGCCCACGGTGCTCGCGCACTTCGGTGTCGAGCCGCCCGCCTACGTCCGGGCGCTGGCTCGTGCGCTCTGATCCCGCAGGCGAGCGGCAACGCATGGTCGAGGAACAGCTCCGCGCCCGCGGCATCGCCGACGAGCGGGTGCTCGCGGCCATGGGTCGGATCCCGCGGGAGCTGTTCGTCCCGGAGCCGGTACGCGACCGCGCCTACGACGACGTCGCCTTGCCGATCGGCGGCGACCAGACGATCTCCCAGCCGTACATGGTCGCCCGGATCTGCGAGGCGCTGGCGGTCCGGGACGACGACCGCGTCCTCGACGTCGGCACCGGCTCCGGCTACCAGGCGGCCGTCCTGGCCGAGCTGGCAGCCGAGGTGCACACGATCGAGCGGCTGGCCGGCCTGGCCGACCGCGCCCGGGCGGTGCTCCGCAGGCTGGGGTTCGCCAACGTGCACGTCCACGTCGGCGACGGGTCGCTCGGCCTGCCCGAGCATGCGCCGTTCGGTGCGATCGCGGTGGCGGCTGCCGCGCCGGAGGTGCCGTCGTCCCTCTACGCCCAGCTGCAGCCCGGAGGCAGGCTCGTGGTGCCGATCGGCGGCCGGTCGGGCCAGGAGCTCCAGCTGGTCGTGCGGAGCCCGGAGGGGCCCGCCGTGCTGCGCTCGGTCCCGTGCCGCTTCGTTCCGCTCGTCGGGGCGGAGGGCTTCGACGGGGAGTGATCCGACCGGTTCGGCTACGCTCGCTCGGTGGCGCGATCGACGGCAGCGGGAATCGCGGCTGCGCGCGCCCGGGCGGCGCTCGGCCGCTCGGAGAACTGGATCGAGCTGCTCAAGTTCTCGGTGGTCGGCCTCACCGGGTACGTGGTCAACCTGGCCGTCTACGTCTCGCTGCTCAGGGGCGCCGGGATGCATTACCTGCCGGCGGCCGTCTGCTCCTTCGTGGTCGCAGTCACCAACAACTACCTCTGGAACCGGCTCTGGACCTTCCGTTCCAGCCGCGGACACGTCTACTACCAGGGGATGCGATTCCTGTTCGTCTCGCTGGCCGCCCTCGCCCTGAACCTCGTGATCCTGCGGATCCTCGTCGCCCTCGGCAGCGGGAAGATCCTCGCCCAGGCGATCGCGATCGTGCTCGTCACCCCGTTCAGCTTCAGCGCGAACAAGCTCTGGTCGTTCAGGAACTAGCGTGACGCGGCTCGTCGCAGCGGCCGTGCTCGCGCTGCTGGTGCTCGCGCCCGTCGCGGGAGCGTCGTCGGGGCCGTCCACCGCGACGCAGAGCCGGCCGGCCACCCAGGTCCCGTTCACGCGCAAGGCGCCGCCGCGGTCGCTGACGGAGGCGAAGGCCGTGGCGGCGCTCCTGGCCGTCCCCAAGGTGAAGGACTGGGTCGGCCGCTACCCGAAGAAGAGCCTGGTCACCCAGGCGACCTATGACCAGCAGTACGTCGACTGGGACGTGAAGGTGTGGTCGGGCCCGGCGGGGGAGATCGCAACCGGCCGCGTCGACGACACGACCGGGATCGTGACCGAGGCGTGGACCGGCCCCCAGGTCGCGTGGAAGATGGCCCGCGGCGGCTCGGGCGCGTTCGGCGGGAAGAAGATCAACAGCCTCCCGGTCTGGCTCGCGTTCTGCGCGGTCTTCCTGATCGGGCTCGCCGACCTGCGCCGCCCGCTCAGCCTGCGCAACCTCGACCTGCTCGCGCTGCTGTCCTTCTCGGTCTCGCTCTGGTACTTCAACCACGGCCGGATCTTCACCAGCGTGCCGCTCGTCTACCCCGGCCTCGGGTATCTGCTCTGCCGGACGATCTGGATCGGCGCGCGCGACCGGCCGCCGCGTACCTCCCGGCCGCTGTGGCCGGTCTGGCTGCTCGCCGCCGCCACCGTCTTCCTCTGCGGCTTCAAGGTCGGGCTCAACGTGCGCGACTCGAACGTGATCGACGTCGGCTACGCGGGTCCGATCGGGGCCGAGCGGATCGTCCACGGCCAGTCGCCGTACGGGAACTTCCCGGTCGAGGGCGACCTGAAGGCGTGCGGCCCGGCCGACCGCGACGGCGAGATCCGCGCGCGCATCCAGGCCAACGGCCGCTGCGAGGCGGCCAACCCGAACGGCGACACCTACGGGCCGATGTCCTACCTCGCGTACATCCCGGGCTACGCCATCTTCGGCTGGAGCGGCCAGTGGGACGACCTGCCCGCAGCGCACTTCACCTCGATCGCCTTCGACCTGCTCTGCGTGCTCGGCCTCGCGCTCGCCGGGAGGAGGTTCGGCGGCAACCGCCTCGGCGCCACCCTCGCGTTCGCCTGGGCGGCGTACCCGTTCGCGCAGTACGCGTCCAGCTCGAACACCAACGACGCGATCATGCCCGCCTTCCTGATCTGGGGCTTCTGGCTCTGCACCTCGGCCTGGGCGCGGGGAGGGCTCGTCGCGCTCGCCTCGTGGACGAAGTTCGGCGCCCTGCTGGTGGCGCCGCTGTGGGCGACCTACCCGGAGTTCCGGAAGAGCAGGCGGACGGCGCTGATCTTCGCGGGCGCCTTCGCGGTTGCGTCCGTCGCGTGCTTCTGGGTGCTGCTGCTCGAGCCGGATCCGCTGCATGCGGCCCGCGTCTTCTGGGACCGCACGATCCCGTCGCAGGTCGACCGCGACTCGCCGTTCTCGATCTGGGACTGGCGGCAGTACCACGCCGGCCTGCCCGACCTGGCGTGGCTCCAGAAGGTGCTCGAGGCGCTACTCGTCGCCGGTGCCGCGGCGGCAGCATTCCTGCCCCGGCGGAAGTCGCCCTTGCAGCTCGCCGCCCTGACCGGGGCGATCCTGATCGGCTTCGAGCTCGTGCTGACGCACTGGTTCTACCTGTACCTCCCGTGGTTCTTCGCGTTCGCCGCGTACGCGGTGCTCGCTGCCGAGCCGTCGCCCGCGCCGGCGAAGGCGACCGTCCACGATGAGCACGAGCAGCGAGAGCTGGTCGCAGCAGGCTGATCCCCGCCGCGCGGCCGTCGCAGTGGCGCTCGCGATCGGGGTGTTCGTCGCCGCCTGGGCAGGCTTGCACGTCGGCTTCTACCGGCACAGCCAGATCCTCGACACGCCGATCTACCAGCGCTACGGCGACGCGATCGCGAAGGGGCACGTCCCCTACCGCGACTTCCGGCTCGAGTACCCGCCCGCCGCCCTGCCCGTGTTCGCGCTCCCGTCGCTGCTGCGGTCGCCGGCCGGCGATCTGAACCGCTACCGCGACGGCTTCGAGGCGGAGATGCTGGTCTGCGGAGCGCTCACGCTCGCGTTCATGCTCTCGATCCTGCTCAGCCTCGATGCCGGGGGGCTCCGGCTCGGCGCGGCGCTCGGCTTCGCGGCGCTCGCTCCCCTGCTGATCGGCTCGGTGCTGCTCTCCCGCTTCGACCTCTGGCCCGCGGCGCTGACGACCGGAGCGCTGGCGGCGTTCGTCGCCGGGCGGCACCGGCTGGGCTCGGGCGTGCTGGGTCTGGCGGTCTCGGCGAAGCTCTTCCCCGCGGTGCTCGTGCCCGTCGCAACCGTCTGGGTCTGGCGGCGGAGGGGCCGGCGCGAGGCGCTGCTCTGCCTCGGCGTGTTCGCGGCCGTGGTCGCGCTCTGCTTCGTGCCCTTCCTGGTGCTCTCCCCGCAAGGTGTCTGGCACAGCGTGACGACCCAGACGAACCGGCCGCTCCAGATCGAGTCGCTGGGCGCAGGCGTGCTGCTCGCCGCGCACGCCGTGGGCTGGCTCGGGGTCACGATGCGGTCGAGTCACGGCTCAGACAACCTCGCGGGTGCAGGCCCCGATGCCCTGGCAGCGATCCAGACCGTCCTGCAGGCGGCTGCGATCGTCGTCACCTGGATCTGGTTCGCACGCGGCCCGGCGACGCGCGAGCGGCTCGTCCGCACGTCGGCGACCGCCGTCTGCGCGTTCATTGCCTTCGGCAAGGTGCTCTCTCCGCAGTTCCTGATCTGGCTGATCCCGCTCGTGCCGCTCGTCCGCGGCCGGCGGGGGATGGTGGCGAGCGCATTGCTCGCGCTGGCGCTCGTGCTGACGCAGGCCTGGTTCCCGTTTCGATACTTCGACCTTGCGCTCCGCCTCGACCGGGCCGCCTCGTTGCTCGTCCTGGCCCGCGACCTCGTGCTCGTCGCGCTCTTCGCCGTGCTGGCATGGCCCTCCCGGCCACGTCGGGGGGACAGTCCCCCGGTCACGTTCCGAAGAGCCAACTGAACCCGCCGAAATGGCCACGGAGGCTGCCCCCGCCGCCGCGTGGTTCCGCCACAGCTCGCCACAGCTTGCTCCCTTCGGCCAAGTCCAGGGGACTGTCCCCGGTACCGGCGGCCGGAGCACCCACGCCCAGCGGGCTACGAAGCGTCGATCCGCAGCGTCTCGATCGCCGTAGCCCGGCCGTCCGCGTCGCAGTCGACGACCACGCCCTCGAGGCGGACCCCGCCCTCGGCGGGGCGGAAGCGGACGGGCATGCCCGTGCGCATGCGCCGGATCGCGAGCTCGGCCTCGACCCCGATCACCGAGTCGTGGGGGCCGGTCATGCCCGCGTCGGTGATCGCGGCGGTTCCGCCCGGCTGCACCCGGGCGTCGCTCGTCTGCACGTGCGTGTGCGTCCCGATCACGGCCGTGACCCGGCCGTCGAGCCAGCGGGCGATCGCGATCTTCTCGCTCGTCGCCTCGGCGTGCAGGTCGACGAGGACCACGGCCGCCTGCCTGCGCGCCTCGTCGACCAGCTCGTCCAACACCTCGAACGGTCCCACGGGGACGTCGAGGAAGAGCCAGCCCATGATGTTCACCACCGCGACCGGAGTGCCGTCGGCGGCCGGCGCCACCGCCAGCGCCCGCCCGGGCGATCCCGAGGCGACGTTCGCGGGCCGGATCACCCGCTCAGACTGCGCGAGGTAGGCGCCGATCTCGTCGCGGGCCCAGACGTGGTTCCCGAGCGTGACCACGTCGGCGCCGGCGGCGAGCAGCCGGTCGGCGAGCTTCGGGGTCAGCCCCCGGCCGTCGGCGGCGTTCTCCCCGTTGACGACGCAGAAGCCCACGCCCAGCTCCTCGCGGAGCGCCGGCAGCCGCTCCTCGACCGCGCGCCGTCCGGGCGAGCCGAAGACGTCGGCGAGGAACAGGAGGCGCAACGAGACGGCTTCTAGCGCAGCGGGACGGAGCCGGCGGGGTGCAGCGTCAGCTCGACGTAGTTCCCGGCGTCGCGCGTGTAGCGCGAGAGCGCGAGGTGCTCGACGCGCGACAGGTCGACGACACGCCCGATCCTCGAGGTGCTCGCGGCGATCGTCGAGCCGACGGTCAGGGCCGGGTCGGCCTGCACGTGCGAGACGGAGAGGACGACCGAGGGCTCGCCCAGGGGCTCGATGTCGATCACCGATCCGTACCTCCGGCCGTTCAGGACGTAGTCCCGAAGGCCGACGACCGTCCCGTCCGTCGGCGCGTAGACGTCGGTGCCGGGCGCGGCCCCGACGTCGAGCGCACCGGTCGAGGGGCCCTCTCCCCCGCCCAGCCGGTAGTAGACGACGCTGCCGCTGCCCCCGCCGCCGAAGATCCGGTGGAAGACGCGTGCGGCGATGCCGACGTTCGCCTGCCGGCCGACCGGCTCGAACGGGAGCGTCCCCTGACCGGCGCCGTGGTACCCGACCGCGGTGACGACGCCCTCGCTGACCGGAGACGCCACCCGCAGCCGGCCGTAGACGGCGATCGCGACGCCCGTCGGCGGCGGCGGCGGTAGGAGGCGCGTGGCGCTGGCCGGGCTGCCCGCACCGATCGTCGGCCGCCCGTCGGGCCGGAAGGCGGCCAGGGCGAGGATCACGAACACGCCCGCGACGAGCGCGAGCAGCAGGGCGCGGCGTCGCGTCTGGCGGGCCCTGGCGGCACGCCGATCGTGCCGCCTGTAGGCGGGGGGAGCCGACATGGGCGGGACCGTAGCCGAGGTCGGCACCCCTTTCAACGGGACCGGTCGTACGGAAACGAACCAATTGTCCGGCTCCGCCTCACGGGCGAGCGCGCCGTCCGTGGGCAGCGGCCGGTCCGAGGGCCGGTGCTGAAGCCGTACGACCTCCGCGGTACGATGGCCGCGATGGCTCCCGGCGCGGCGCCGAAGATCCAGATTCCGCGCTGGATGCAGCTGGTCGGGCTTCCGCTCCTGCTGATCCTGGCGTGGGTCGTCGCCGGTCGCGTCTTTCACGTCGTCTTCCTCTTCCTCGTCGCGTCGCTGATCGCGCTTCTGCTCGATCCGATCGTCAGGGCGATCGGTGAGGTGAGGATCGGGCGGTTCCGGATCCGGCGCGGCGCGGCCGTCGCACTCGTGTACCTGGGTTGCGCGGCGGCGTTGATCGTGAGCATCTGGGCTCTCGCCACCGTCGTCGTCGATCAGACGAAGACGGCCGCTAACCGGTTCGACACCTACTTTACGGTCGCCCGTGGACAGACCGGCCAGACCGACGCCGACCGCGACGTCGACCGTCTGCAGAAGTGGCTGAACACCCACGGGCTGAGCTCGATCGACGTCCAGGAGCGCGGGCACCGCTGGGTGCGGCAGATCCGCGAGAAGGACGTCGGCAAGTACACGAGCAAGGTGGTGGACTTCGTCGAGGGGGCGGCGATCTCGATCGGGAAGCTGCTGTTCGCGACCATCGTGGTGATCGTCGTCTCGATCTACATGCTGCTCGATTTCTCGAAGCTCGCCCGCGCTCTCGACCGCAGGTTCCCGCCGCATCCGGGCTCGGAGCCGCTGCTCGTGCGGATGGAGCACGCGGTCGCCGGCTACGTGAAGGGACAGCTGCTCGTGTCGCTGATCATCGGGGCGAGCGCGGGCGCCGGCATGTGGCTGCTCGGCGTGCTCGGGTTGGTGCCGGGCGCGGACAAGTACGCGCTCCTGTTCGGCGCGTGGGTGGCGGTGATGGAGCTGATCCCGTACCTCGGGCCCTGGCTGGGAGCGATCCCGGCGGGCATCTACGCGGTCGTCGTCCAGCCGATCTCGCTGGTCTGGGTGACGATCCTCTTCCTGATCATCCACCAGGTCGAGGGGCACGTCGTCGTCCCGAAGGTGATGGGCAGCGCGCTGCGCCTGCATCCGTTGCTCGTCATCTTCGGGCTGCTCGCCGGGGGCGAGCTCTACGGCCTCGCCGGGATTCTCGTGGCGCTGCCGCTCCTGGCCGCGGCCCGTGCCGTGTACGAGTACTTCTCCGAACGCGTCGAGCTCGAGCCGTGGCAGGAGGGCGGAGGCCCCGTGCCCGTCGAGGTCGAGCTCGAGCCGCCGGTCGTCCCGGTGGCCGACCGGCCGGAGGCCCCGGGCCCGTCCCGCCGCCGCGGGTGAGCGCCGCCGCGCTCCTCGCCGCGCACGGGGTCGCACGCCGGTACGGCGGCCACGCCGCCCTTCACCCCACGGACCTCGCGGTCGGGCCGGGCGAGGCACTCGCGCTCGTCGGGCCGAACGGGGCCGGCAAGTCGACGCTCCTCGCGATCCTCGCCGGAGCGCTGGAGCCGAGCGAGGGCCGGGTCGAGCGCGCCGCGGGCGTGCGCGCCGGCTGGATGCCGCAGCGGCCGGCCCACTACGGGCGGCTCTCCCCGCGGCAGAACCTCGATCTCTTCGCCCGCCTGGAGGGCGCCGGCGACCCCGACGAGCTGCTCGCCCGTCTCGAGCTGCCGGCGGACGACCGTCCGGCGGCGACGCTCTCCGTCGGCAACCGGCAGCGGCTCGACCTGGCGATCTCGTTGCTTCCCGACCCGCACGTCCTGCTGCTCGACGAGCCGACGGCGGCGCTCGATCCGCGCCAGCGCCGGCGGCTGTGGGAGACGGCCCGCAGCGTCCGCGACGCGGGCGGCGCGGTCGTGCTCGTCACGCAGAACCTCGAGGACCTCGAGCACGTGGCCGACCGGGTGGCGGCGCTCCTCGACGGGCGCGTCGTCTTCGACGGGCCGGTCAGCGCGTACCTGACCTCGGAGGCCGCGGGGTCGCTGCGATGAGGCCCGTCTGGCTCGTCCTGCGCAAGGACCTGCTGATCCTCCGCAGGTCGCCGGCGCTGCTCGGCGTCCTGATCGCCTACCCGCTCGTGATCGCGCTGCTGATCGGGCTGACCGCGGCGTACGCCAACGCGAAGCCGCGGGTGGCGTTCGTGGACGAGGACGGGATCCCGCACGAGGTCACGGTCGCCGGGCAGTCGTTCTCGATCGACAACCTGCTCCGCGACGTCGGCAAGAACGTCGAGATCGTGCGGATGTCGAAGGAGCAGGCCGCGCAGCAGCTCGCCTCCGGACGCGTGTCCGCGGTCGTGACCGTGCCGCAGGGGTTCGTCTCCGACCTGAAGGGCCTGGTCTCGAGCCCTCACCTGACCCTGGCCACGGGGAGCGGCGGGATCACGCCGCGCGTTCGCCAGCAGATGCAGGCGCTCGTCTACAGCCTCAACCTGAAGCTCCAGCGGGCCTTCATCGAGGCCGACCTCCGGTACGTCGACCTGCTCCTGCACGGGGGCAAGGGGCACGTCCTCGGGCACGACTTCTCGATCATCGGCCTCGACGGAACCAAGCGCTTGCTCGCGACGGTGCCGGACTCGCCGCAGAAGGCGAAGATCGCCGACTTCGTCAACGACGCCCGGCTCGCGCTCGCCCTCACCGGCAACGCGATCAGAGCGACGGCGAGCCCCGTCGTCCTCGACGAGGAGAAGGGACAGGGCCGGACGTCGTTGCTCTCCGCGCAGGTGCAGGCCTACGGGCTGGCGATCACGATCAGTTTCCTCGGGCTGCTGCTCGCGGGCGGCGCGCTGGCGGCCGAGCGCGACGAGAACGCGATCGGCCGCCTCGTCCGGGGTCTCGTCGGCCTCGGCCAGCTGGTGGTCGCGAAGATCGGCCTGGCGGTGACCGTCGCGCTCGCGGTCGGGCTCGCGATCCTGGTCGGCTTCGGGATCGCCGTGGAGGCCGGGGGCGTCCGCGGCGGCGAGCCGTGGCAGCGCATCCCGCTGGTCATGCTCGGCGTCCTGCTCGCCGGCGCTGCGGTCGGCGCGGTGGGCGCCCTCGTCGGCGCGCTCACCCGCGAGTCGCGCACCGCGTCGCTCGTCGGCATCCTCGTCGTCCTGCCCGTCGTCTTCCTCGGGCTCGTCCCCAGGGAGATCGTCCCGGTCGCGGCCTGGATCAGCGACGCCTTCCCGTTCGTGCACGCCGTCCGCTTCTTCGCCTCGGCGCTGTACGACGGGTCGCCGTGGGGGACGATCGCGCGCGAGGCGGCCTGGCTGGTCGGGCTGGGAGCGGTGTTCGGCGTGCTGGCGCGGGTGTCGGCACGCCGACTCGCTGCGTAGCGGACTACCCTTTCCGGGCATGAGTGCCTTTCCCGTTACCCGGCTGCGCCGGCTGCGCCGGACGGGCGCGCTGCGCTCGCTCGTCCGGGAGACGCGGCTCGACCTCGACGACTTCGTCATGCCGCTCTTCGTCGGCCCGCAGACGGAGCCGAACGACGCGCTGCCGGCGATGGGCCGCTGGTCGGTCGACGAGGTCGGCGAGGAGGTCGACCGGCTCGTCGCCGCGGGCGTCCGCGCGGTGATCCTGTTCGGGATCCCGGACGAGAAGGACGAGGAGGGCTCGGGCGCCTGGGACGACGACGGCGTCATCCAGCAGGCGCTGCGCTCGCTGCGGCCCCGGTTCCCCGAGCTGGTGCTGCTCACCGACGTCTGCCTCTGCGAGTACACCGACCACGGTCACTGCGGCGTCCTCCGCGAGGACGAGGTCGACAACGACGCGACGCTCGACCTGCTCGCACGCACGGCCGTCTCGCACGTCGAGGCGGGTGCGGACGCCGTCTGCCCGAGCGACATGATGGACGGCCGCGTGGCCGCGATCCGCGAGGCGCTGCCCGAGACGCCGATCGTCGCCTACTCGGCGAAGTACGCGTCGGCCTTCTACGGGCCGTTCCGCGAGGCGGCCGACTCGGCGCCGTCGTTCGGCGACCGCCGCGGCTACCAGATGGATCCCGCGAACGTCCGCGAGGCGCTGCGCGACTGCGAGCTCGACGTGGCCGAGGGTGCCGACGTGATCATGGTCAAGCCGGCGCTTCCCTACCTCGACGTGATCAGGGCCGCCCGCGAGCGCTTCGACCTGCCGCTCGCCGCCTACAACGTCTCCGGCGAGTACGCGATGGTCCGCTCGGCGGCCGCGAACGGCTGGCTCGACGAGCAGGTCGCCGCGATCGAGTCGCTGACCGCGATCAAGCGCGCCGGCGCCGACATCGTCGTCTCGTACTGGACGAAAGACCTGGCCTCGTGGCTCTGAGACAGCGCTCCGAGCTCTACCGGCGCGCGCTCGAGCTGATCCCCGGCGGGGTCAACTCGCCGGTGCGGGCCATGCGCGCGGTCGGGCTCGACGAGCCGGTGTTCATGGCCCGGGGAGAGGGAGCGGAGATCGAGGACGCCGACGGCCGTCGCTACGTCGACTGGGTGATGTCGTGGGGGCCGCTGATCTTCGGGCACGCCGATCCGGAGACGGTCGCCGCAGTGATCGAGGCGGCCGAGCGAGGAACGTCGTTCGGCGCGCCGACCGAGGCCGAGGTCGAGCTGGCCGCCGAGATCGTCGACGCGGTGCCGTCGGTGGAGATGGTGCGGCTCGTGTCGTCCGGGACCGAGGCCGCCATGTCCGCCGTGCGCCTCGCCAGAGCGGCGACGCACCGGGACCGCGTGATCGTGTTCGCCGGTTGCTACCACGGCCATGCCGACGCCCTGCTGGCGAGCGCCGGCTCCGGGCTCGCCACGCTCGGGATTCCCGCCTCGCCGGGCGTTCCCACAGGCGCGGCGGGCGACACGATCGTCTGCCCGTACAACGACGTCGACGCCGTTGCGGCGGCGGTCGCGCAGTGGGGCGAAGGGGTCGCGTGCGTCGTCGTGGAGCCGGTCGCCGGGAACATGGGCGTCGTCCCGCCCGCGCCCGGGTTCCTCGAGGCGCTGCGGCAGCTCTGCGACGCCTCCGGCGCGCTGCTCGTCTTCGACGAGGTGATCACCGGCTTCCGTGTGGCCCGCGGCGGGGCCCAGCAGCGCTTCGGCATCGCTCCCGACCTGACGATCCTGGGGAAGATCGTCGGCGGTGGCCTGCCGCTGGCCGCGTTCGGCGGCCGCGCGGAGGTGATGGAGCAGCTCGCCCCCGCCGGGGACGTGTACCAGGCCGGCACCCTCTCGGGGAACCCGCTGGCCACTGCGGCCGGCCTGTCGGTGCTGCGCCGCCTCCGTGACGAGAGCGTGTACGACCAGCTGGAGGTGAACGGCGCGAGGCTCGAGCACGGGCTTGCCCCCTTCGGCCGGGTGCAGCGCGTCGGCGCCATGCTCACGCTGTTCGGCACGGACGAGCCGGTGACGCGCTTCGAGGACGCACAGGCCTGCGACGCCGAGCGCTACGGCTCGCTTTTCCGTCACCTGCTGGCGCGCGGGGTGTACGTGGCGCCGTCGCGGTTCGAGGCGATGTTCGTCTCGACCGCGCACGGCGATGCCGAGATCGAGAGGACGGTCGAGGCCGTTGCCGGCTTCTTCCCTTGACGTCTGGGACGTGATCGCCGACGAGGCCGCGTCCGAGAGCCCGCTCTGGGCCGAGGCGCTGCTGGCGCCCGGCGATCGCCGGCTGGTGGCCGTCTTCTCGCCGCTCCTCGGCGACGCGCGCTACGCAGTCGGCCTGGAGACGATCTACGAGGGCTACCTGCTCCACTACGGGCGGCCGCGGCTCTTCGCCGCCGGCGACGGGCACAGCACCCTCCTGCTCGGGGACTACCTCTACGCGCACGGCCTCGTGCGCGTCGCCGCGCACGAGGACGTCGACGCCGTCGCCGACCTCGCCGCGCTGATCTCGGTCTGCGCCCAGCTCCGTGCGGACGGCGGCGCGGGGGACGGCGAAGCCTGGGCCGCGACCGCCTCGCTGCTCGGCCGCGGAGTTCTCCGGGACGACCGGGAGCCGGACGGGCTCGCGGCCCGTGCCCGGGACGCGGTCGGCGCCGACGCGCTGGGGCATGCGCTGGCGCTCCACGCCGACCTCGTCGGCTAGACTCGGCGCTGATGCTCGCCCTGCTCGCCGACGCCGCCAAGGAAGGCCGTGACGTCATCACCGGCATGCTGATCGTCGGCATCGTCTTCCTCGGCGTGATCGGGCTCGGCACGCTCTCGAAGAAGCTCAGGAAGCACTAGCGCAGGCCGGCTTCGCCGCCCTGCGCTAGAAGCTCGCGAGCGCCTGCTCGACCGCCCGGGCCAGGGCCGGCTCGACCGGGCCCGGCGCGTAGCCCAGCTCCCGCGCGGCCTTCGCCCAGGAGAAGTAGGCGGGCGTCCTCGCCAGGATCGCCTCGTTTCGGTTGACGAGACCCAGCGCTGCGCCGGCCCGGATCGCCGCGTAGGGGACGGCGACCCGTGGCCGGGGGCGGCCGGCCAGCCGCGCCACCGCGGCGAAGAGCTCGCGCGTCGTCAGGTCGGCGCCCCCGAGCAGGTAGCGCTCGCCCGCCCGGCCGCGCTCGAAGGCGAGCACGTGGCCGCGGGCGACGTCGCGGACGTCGACCACGTTCAGGCCGATCCGCGGGTACGCGCGGTATCGCCCGGAAGCCACGCCGCGGATCATCGCGCCGGTCGGCGTCGGCGTCCGGTCGCCGTCCCCCACCGGCGTGGTCGGGTTGACGCACACGCCTCCGGCGGCGAGCACGAGTCGCTCGGCCTCGAGCTTCGTCCGCTTGTAGGGCACGGCCAGCTCCCACGGCGGAGGCGAGTCGTCCTCCGTCGCCTGCCTCCCGGGCACCGGCCCGCAGGTGGCGGACGAGCTGGTCGCGAGCAGCCGGCGCACGCCCTCCGCCCGGCAGGCCTCGACCACGTTCCGGGTTCCCCCGACGTTGACCGCCTCGAGCTCAGCCGCCGGAGCGGTGAAGCTGTAGAGCGCGGCGACGTGGACGACGGCGTCGCAGCCGGCGAACGCCCGGCGCAGCCGCTTCGCGTCCAACAGGTCGACCCACCCCGTGCGGACCTCATACCCTCGCTCGCGCAGCTCACGGGCGACGTGTGAGCCGACGAAGCCGCTTGCTCCGGTGACGTACACGACCACGCGAGACACTTTCGCACTCCGTCGGCGGCCGGTATAACGGGCGGCGTGGGGACGTTCAGCATCCGCATCGCGGTGAGCGGATCGAGCTCCGGACCGTTCGTTCCGGTCGACGTCCTCGTCGACACCGGGGCGACCTACACCGTCCTGCCGAAGGGCCTGCTGGAGGAGCTCGGAGTCGAGCCGCACTACCACGGCGAGTTCGGCCTCGCCGACGGGACGGTTGTGGAGCGGGACGTCGGCCGCGTCTGGGTGCGCTACGAGAACCGGCTGGAGCACACGTTCGTGGTGTTCGGCGAAGACCGGCTGCTCGGAGCGGTCACACTCGAGGAGCTGAACCGTGCCGTCGATCCGATCCAGCAGCGGCTCGTCCCCGTGATTGCGTTCATGAAGCGCGCGGCCTGACCCGCGGAAGCGCATGATTGCGCCGTGCGGGAGCTTCCGTCCGGCACCGTCACGCTGCTGTTCACCGACATCGAGGGATCGACGCGGCTGCTGCACGAGCTCGGCGGCGGCTATGCCGAGGCGCTGGTCGAGCATCGCCGCGTCCTGCGAGAGGCGTTCGCCGCGCACGGCGGGGTCGAGGTCGATACCCAGGGAGATGCCTTCTTCGTCGCCTTCGCGGATGCGCCCAGCGCCGCGGCGGCGGCCGCGGACGCGCAGGAGGCACTCGCAAGCGGCCCGGTTCGCGTCCGGATGGGACTCCACACCGGCTCCCCGGGCCGCATCGAGGAGGGGTACGTCGGCGAGGACGTCCACCTCGGCGCCCGCATCGCCGCCGCCGGGCACGGCGGCCAGATCGTGCTCACGTCCGCGACGGCCGATGCGGTCGACCTCCCGCTCGCCGACCTCGGGGAGCACCGCGTCAAGGACTTCGCCGAGCCGGTCTGGCTCTTCCAGCTCGGCGACGAGAGCTTCCCGCCGCTCAAGACCATCTCGAACACGAACCTGCCGCGGCCGGCGAGCTCGTTCGTGGGACGCGAGCGCGAGGTCGAGGAGCTCCTCTCGCTGCTCGGCGGCGGCGCGCGACTGGTCACGCTGACCGGGCCGGGCGGCTCGGGCAAGACCCGGCTCGCGATCGAAGCTGCGGCCGAGCTCGTCGGCCGCTTCCGGCACGGGGTGTTCTGGGTCGGCCTCGCCACCGTCCACGAGAGCGAGCTGGTCGTCCCGGCGATCGCACAGACGCTCGGCGCCCACGAGTCGCTCTCGGCGCACATCGGCGAGAAGGAGACGCTGCTGCTCCTCGACAACCTCGAGCAGGTGATCGAGGTCGCGCCCGAGCTCGCACGCCTGGTCGAGACCAGCCCGAACCTCGTGCTGCTGGTCACCTCACGCGAGCTGCTCCGGGTGCGCGGCGAGGTCGAGTACCAGGTGCTGCCGCTCGCCGAGACCGAGGGCGTCGCCCTCTTCTGCGAGCGGTCCGGGCTCGGCCCGGACTCCGCGGTCGAGGAGCTCTGCCGCCGTCTCGACGAGATGCCGCTCGCGCTCGAGCTTGCCGCCGCCAGGACCAGGGCTCTCTCCCCGGAACAGATCCTCGAGCGGCTCGGCCAGCGGCTCGACCTGTTCCGGGGCGGTCGCGACGCGGACCCGCGCCAGGCGACGCTGCGTGCGACGATCGAGTGGTCGCACGACCTGCTCGACGCGGAGGAGCAGCGCCTCTTCGCCCGGCTCGGCGTGTTCGCGGGCGGGTGCTCGGTCGACGCCGCCGAGGCGGTCTGCGCCGCCGATCTGGACACGCTCCAGTCCCTGGTCGAGAAGAGCCTCGTCCGGCACACGGGCGAGCGCTTCTGGATGCTGGAGACGATCCGCGAGCTCGCCGAGGAGCGGCTCGTGGCCTCCGGCGAGGCCGACGCGGTGCGCCGCCGCCACGCCGAGCATCTCCTCGCGCTGGCCGAGACGGCGAGCCTCTTCGCGGAGGGCGGCGGCCCGGAGCGCCCGGAGCTCGTCCGGCCCGAGCTGGACAACTTCCGGCGCGCGATCGAGTGGGCCGCCGACCACGATCTCGAGCTCGCCTTCCGGCTCGCCGTCGGCCTGGAGCAGCTCTGGGTGATGAACGACGCCTTCGAGGGCGTGCGGCTGTTCGACGGGCTGCTCGAGCGCGGCGGGCAGGTGCCGGCCGAGCTGCGAGCCCGGGCGCTGCGCTGCCTGGGGGAGTCGGCCTGGATCACCGGCGACTACGGACGGGGCGGGCGGTCGATGCAAGAGGCCCTGGAGGAGTTCGAGCGGCTCGGGGACGACCGTGCGATCGCGGTCGTGCTCCACCGGCTCGGCGTCGACGCACTGATGGCCGACGATCTCCCTCGCGCCCGGCAGCTCCTGGAACAGAGCATGGAGATGTGCCGGGCCAGGCCCAATCCGAAGCTCGAGGCCGACGCGATCGGAAAGCTGGGGTGGGTCGAGCGGCGCGAGGGCGATCGCGAGCGTGCCCTCGAGCTCTTCGAGCTGAGCGCGACCCTCTGCGGGCAGGTGGGCTTCACCTGGATGGAGGCCAACGCGGTGCTCGACACGGGCGACCTGTCGCACGAGCTCGGCCGGCCGGAGGTCGCGGAGGAGCGCGGGCGGGAAGGGCTGCGGCTCTGCGCGCAGCTCGCCGACCGGCAGCTCGTCGTCGTCTCGCTCGCGCTGCTCGCCCGGTTCGCAGCGTCGCGCGGCGACGCCGCCCGGGCGGGGCGGCTGTGGGGGGCGATCGAGGCGGAGGAGGCGCGCGGGCCGCTCGGCCAGTGGGACGTGGGGCGCGAGGAGTACGCGGAGCCCGTCCTCGTCGCCGCCGGCCCGGAGTTCGAGGCCGCCCGCGCAGCGGGTCGCACCCTTGCGCTCGACGCCGCGGTCGAGTACGCGCTCGGGGACTGAGGAGCACATGGAACAGCCGTCGGGCACGGTCACGCTGCTGTTCACGGACATCGAGGGCTCGACGCGGCTGCTCGACGAGCTCGGCGCCGAGGGCTACCGCGAGGCGCTCGCCGACCACCGGCGCGTGCTGCGCGAGGCGTTCGAGCGGCACGGAGGGTACGAGGTCGACTACGAGGGCGACGCGTTCTTCGTCGCGTTCCAGGAGGCGTCGGCCGGCGTGGCGGCGGCTCGTGAGGGGCAGGGAGCGTTGGCCGCTTCGCCCGTCCGGGTCCGGATGGGCTTGCACACGGGCACGCCGCTGCTCGATCCCCCCAAGTACGTCGGCCACGACGTGCACCTCGCCGCTCGGGTGATGAGCGCGGGCCACGGCGGGCAGGTGCTGCTCACGCAGGCCACGCGCAACCACGTCGACGACGACCTGCGCGACCTGGGCGAGCATCGGCTGAAGGACTTCGCCGAGCCCGTTTCGATCTACCAGCTCGGCGACGGGTCCTTCCCGCCGCTGAAGACGATCTCGAACACCAATCTGCCGCGACCCGCGTCGACCTTCGTCGGGCGCGAACGTGAGGTGGCGGAGGTGGTCGAGCTCGTTCGAGGCGGCGCGCGGCTGGTGACGCTCACCGGGCCGGGCGGGTCGGGGAAGACGCGGCTGGCGATCGAGGCGGCGGCCGAGCTGGTCAGCCAGTTCAGGGCGGGGGTGTTCTGGGTCGGGCTGGCAACGCTGCGCGATCCCGCGCTGGTGCCGGAGACGGTGGCGCAGACCCTGGGCGCCAAAGGCGAGCTGGCCGAGGACATCGGCGAACGTGAGCTCCTGCTCCTACTGGACAACCTGGAGCAGGTGGTCGAGGCAGCGCCTGAGCTGGCGGGGCTGGTGGAAGCTTGTCCGAACCTGGTGCTGCTGGTGACCTCGCGGGAACTGCTGCGCGTGCGCGGCGAGGTCGAGTACCAGGTGATGCCGTTGGCTGTTTCGGACGCGGTCGATCTCTTCGCTGCGCGGGCAGGCGTCGAGCCCAGCCCAGCGGTCGAGGACCTCTGTCGGCGGCTGGACAGCATGCCACTCGCCCTCGAGCTCGCCGCCGCCCGAGCGGTCGTGTTGAGTCCGGAGCAGATCCTGGAACGGCTCTCGCAGCGGCTGGATCTGTTCAGGGGCGGCCGCGACGCCGACCCGCGCCAGCAGACCCTGCGGGCAACGATCGAGTGGAGCCACGACCTGCTCACAACTGAGGAGCAGCTTCTCTTCGCGCGGCTCAGCGTGTTCGCCGGCGGCTGCAGGCTCGAAGCTGCACAGCAGGTCGCAGACGCCGATCTGGACACGCTCCAGTCACTGGCGGACAAGAGCCTCGTTCGACGTACGGCCGACCGCTTCTGGATGCTCGAGACGATTCGCGAGTACGCGCTCGAACGGCTGGCGAGCTCGGGCGAAGCTCGCCGATTGCAGGCGGCGCACGCGCAGAGCTGCCTCGAGCTCGTCGAAGACCTCGGCCCACGCCTTCTCGCCGGCAATGAGCAGGTAGGGGCAATCGAGCGCCTCGAGCCAGAACTGGACAACCTGCGGGCCGCCATGCAGTTCGGCCTCGACAACGACACCGAGGTGCTGGCGCGGCTGGTGTACGCATCCGGCTACCTCTTCTTCATCCGTGGGCACGACCGCGAAGTTCGCCGGTGGGCGAAGGTCGCGAGCGCCACGGGAGCCGGAACGATGTCTGTCCGTGGGCGGCTTCTGCGTTTTGCAGGTCGTGCAGCGCTCTACGCCCGTGATCTCGAGGAGGCTCGGAGGTACTTCGAAGAGGCGCTCAGCTGCGCTCGCCAGGGAGCCGATGACCAGTGGCTGGGCGAGGTCTTGCGCGGACTGGGTGACCTTGCCACCACAGAAGGTGACGGTAGACGTGCCCGGTCCCTCTACGAAGAGGCTCGTGCCGCGAGCGAGGCTTGCGGCAACGAACGGAGCACCGCGTCGATTCTCGCGAGCCTTGCGAACCTCGCGCTGACGGAATCGAGGTGGTCGGACGCGTTCGCGCTCTCCGAGGAAAGCCTGGTCAAGTCCCGTGAGATCGGGGATCAGGCCGGAGAGGCGACAGGCCTCGTCAACCTCGCTCTGGCGGCGCTGCGGCTGGGGAGAAGTTCCGAGGCGAAGAGGGCGCTCGCTTGCATGTCGACCCTGGCTTTGCCAGATCCGGAGGCGCTCGCGGGTGCTCTCGAAACGCTCGCGTGGCTGCTCGCGGCCGCCGGACGTGGGGCTGCAAGCGCCGAATCGTTGGGCGCGGCGGCCGAGCTGCACGAGAAGATGGGCACGACGAGAGGAACGCCGGAGCAAGCGATTCGAGATGAGGCGATACACCGGCTGAACAGCCTCATGCGTTCTGACGAGCTCGAAGCGGCCATTCTCCGGGGCCGGGGTCTGCCTCCCGAGTCGGCCTTGCGGCGCGCCCTCGCCGCCCTAGACTGAGGCCCGTGGCAGTGCCGCGCGACCTCCGCGACTGGATCGCGCTCCTCGAGCGCGAAGGCGAGCTCGTCCGGGTCGCCGCCGAGGTCGATCCGCACCTCGAGATCACCGAGATCGTCGACCGGACGGTGCGCTCCGGCGGGCCCGCGCTCCTGTTCGAGCACCCGAAGGGCTCCGAGCATCCGCTCCTGATCAACCAGTTCGGCACGGAACGGCGCATGTGCCTCGCCTTCGGGGTCGATCGCCTCGACGACGTCGGGCAGAAGCTCGGCGACGTGCTCGAGATGCAGCCGCCCCAGGGCCTCGTCGAGAAGGTCAAGGGGCTCGCGAAGCTCAAGTCGATCGCCGACTCGCGCCCGAAGACGGTCCGCAGCGGGCGGTGCCAGGAGGTCGTGCTCACGGGCGACGACGTGAACCTCGACCTGCTCCCGATCCAGACGTGCTGGCCCGGGGACGCGGCGCCGTTCGTCACGCTCCCCGCGGTGATCACCGCCGACCCGCGCACGGGCACCCGCAACGTCGGCATGTACCGGATGCAGAAGGTCGACCGCCGCTCGACCTTCATGCACTGGCAGATCCACAAGGACGGGCGGATGGACTACCTGGCGAGCGACGGGCGGCTGGAGGTCGCCGTCGCGCTCGGGCTCGACCCGGTCACGACGTACGCGGCCTCCGCGCCGCTGCCGAAGCACATCGACGAGCTGATGCTCGCCGGCTTCCTGCGCGGCGAGGCGGTCGAGCTCGTCGAGGGCAAGACGGTCGGGCTGGAGGTGCCGGCGAACGCCGAGATCGTGCTCGAGGGGTACGTCGAGGCCGGGGACGAGGGGATCGAGGGCCCGTTCGGCGACCACACGGGCTACTACTCGCCGCCCGAGCCGTTCCCGGTCTTCCACGTCACGGCGATGACGATGCGGCGCGACGCGATCTACCCGTCGATCGTGGTCGGCAAGCCCCCGGCCGAGGATGCCTGGCTGGGCAAGGCGACGGAGCGCATCTTCCTGCCGGCCGTGCGCATGTCGGTGCCCGAGATCGTCGACTACGACCTCCCGGTGGCCGGCGCCTTCCACAACTGCGCGATCGTCGCGATCCGCAAGACGTTCCCCGGACAGGCGCAGAAGATCATGCACGCCGTCTGGGGGCTCGGCCTGCTCAGCCTCACCAAGTGCGTGGTCGTCGTCGACGAGTGGGTGGACGTCCACGACTACGCGGAGGTCTTCTTCCGCGTCACCGCAAACGTCGACCCGAAGCGGGACGTCCTGTTGAGCGAGGGGCCGCTCGACCACCTCGACCACGCTCCCGGAACGCAGTTCGTGGGCGGCAAGCTCGGGATCGACGCCACGCACAAGCTCCCGGAGGAGGGGGCGCGCGAGTGGCCACCCGAGATCGAGATGAGCGACGAGGTGAAGGCGCTGGTGGCGCGCCGGTGGGCCGAGTACGGCCTGCCCGACCTCGACCCCGGCACACCGGCGGATCAGTCATAGTTGGCTCGCCAGCGCGGCGGCGTGTGGCAAGTGGTACGTCGTTGACACCGCGGGCGGTCGGTCGTTTGAATCCCGCTCGGTAAAGAGAGGAAGGAGCGTCGAGGTGGAGCCCCAGCAGGGCGACGACAAGTCACACGTTCCAGCGCCCTCGCTGTTGCCGGTCGCATTCGCGATCGGCCTCGTCATCATCCTCGTCGGCCTGATCGTCTCGAGCTGGATCGCGGTCGGGGTCGGCGCCGTGATCGCGATCGCCTTCGGCGGCGTCTGGATCCGCGACCTCTCGGTCAGCCGTGCCGAGGAGGCGGAGCCGCCGCCTCCGCCGACGAAGGGAGTCGGCGAGGCCGGGGCCGCCGCCGCTCCGGAGCCGAGCGTCGGCGAGCGCTTCCCGCGCGACCGCTTCCTCGAGGGTGCGACGCTCGGCCTGGGCGCGATGATCGGCGCGATCGTCACCATCCCGCCGCTCGGACTGCTGGCCGCGTCGGGGTTCGAGGGCCAGAGCTTCAAGAAGGTCAACCTCGGGCCGATCAACGACTTCCCGGTCGGCAAGTTCATCATCACCACCTTCGTCGAGGATCCCGAGGCGGGCGAGGTGTCGCGGCGCACGGCCTACATCCGCAACAACGGCTTCCTCGAGAAGCTGCCCAGCTTCACGATCCTCTCGAACCACTGCGCCCATCTCGGCTGCCCGGTGCAGCCGAACGGCCCGGTCGACACCAGCGCGACCAAGACGCAGAAGGACCGGGCGGGGAACGTGATCCTCAGCAAGACGCCGGTGCAGCCGGCCGGGTTCGGCTGCCCGTGCCACGGCGGCCAGTACGACACGGAAGGCAACCGCACGGCCGGGCCGCCCGTCCGCGCGCTCGACCGCTACACGTACTCGATCGTCGAGGGGCACCTCGTGCTCGGCAGCGCCTTCAGCGTCGCGAAGGTCGAGGGCACGGGCAAGGACGCCAAGATCAAGAAGACCGCGCTGCACAACCCCGGGCAGCACGTCGACGGGCCCGAGTTCTGGCTGTGGCCGATCCCGGAGATCAGGACGTGAGAGCGGTGCGCGCCTGATGCCGAAGACCGAGCGCCGGAGGCAGATGGAGGCGGTCGTCCTCTATCCGCTCGACTGGCTCGAGGAGCGGTCGGGGCTGGTCGGCGCAACCAGGTACTTCCTCTTCCGCAAGGTGCCGGGAGACACCGGCTGGGCGCACACGCTCGGCTCGGCGACGCTGACCGCCTTCCTCGTGCAGGCGATCACGGGCGTGATCCTGGCGATGTTCTACAAGCCCGACCCCGACCACGCGTACTCGTCGATCCAGCACATCACGAACGACGTCGACTTCGGCTGGCTCGTGCGCGGCATGCACCGCTGGGGCGCGAGCGTGTTCATCATCCTGCTCTTCTTCCACATGGCGCGCGTCTTCCTGTACGGCGCCTACAAGTACCCGCGCGAGCTGAACTGGATCATCGGCGTGCTCCTGCTGATCCTCGGGATGTTCGAGGGCTTCACCGGCTACCTGCTGCCGTTCGACCAGACCGCGTACTGGGCGACGGTCGTGGGCATGAACATCACCGCGAACGGGCCGTTCGTCGGGACGATCATGGGGCAGCTGCTCCAGGGCGGCCCCGACATCGGCGGCGACTCGCTGGCGCGCTTCTACTCGCTGCACATGCTGGTCGCGCCGGGCCTGATCTTCGCCCTGATCGGCCTGCACCTGTACCTCGTCGTCCGGCTGGGCGTGTCCTCGCCGCCGTGGTCGAAGGAGGCCGCCGGCGCCGACTACGTCGAGCCGGAGCCCGAGCCGCCCGCGCGCGCCGGGCTCGTGGCGCCCACGACGAGAGGACGCCCGACGCCGTGAGCCTGTCGAAGCTGCCGCCGTCCGCCGCCCTCCGGGCGCGCCGCGAGGAGTTCGCCCGCTACAAGCACGACGTCCAGAAGCGCGGCAAGCCTTTCTTCCCGTACGCGATGTTCCACGACACGGTCATGAGCCTCGTGGTCGTGTGCGTGATCATCGCGCTCGCGTGCATCTGGAAGTGGACGACGCCGGGCGACCACACCGGCACCGGCGCGGGCTGGCTCGGCCCGCTCTACACCGACAAGGCCGACCCGGGGACGACGAGCTTCGTGCCGCGGCCCGACTGGTACTTCTACTTCCTCTTCTACCTGCTCCGGATCTTCAAGTGGCCCGATTCGGTGATCCTCGGGACGGTCGGGATCCCCACGATCATCATGGTGCTGATGCTCGCGCTGCCGTTCATGGACCGGCGGCAGGAGCGACGGCTCTCGCGGCGGCCCGTGGCGGTGGTGATCACGATCCTGACCGTGATCGCGATGGGGACGCTGACCTACAAGGGCGCCACGGCGAAGGAGGCGCTCGCCAGCGAGCTGGCGGCCCTGCCACAGCAATGGGCCAAGAAGCAGGGGTTCGAGGGGAACAAGGACGCAATCGCCGGCGCGGTCCTGTTCACCCAGGCGGGCTGCCTCACCTGCCACACGTATCTCGGCACCGGCTCGTCCAACCTGGGCGCCCCCGATCTGAGCGAGATCGGCAACAAGGGCCTGGGCATCGATACGCAGATCAAGCACCTGAAGGATCCGAGCTCGGTGACGCCGGGCTCGCCGATGCCGCCGTTCGCACAGCTCGGAGAGGCCAATCTCCGGAAGCTGGCGGTCTTCCTCGAGGCGTCCAAGGGCGGGAAGTAGAACCGTCCTAGGAAACGGAAGCGGAATCGGAGCCAGAGCAAGCTCTGGCACCGGTGCTGCTAGAACCTCGAGCTCCGGCACGGATACAGTTGCCTGCTGTGCGCGTCTTTCTCGGCGTCACCGGCGCGTCCGGCGCTCCCTATGCGGCCCGCCTGCTCGCGGCCCTGACGGAGGCCGACTGCGAGGTGGGCGTCTGCATCTCGGGCGCGGGCCTGGAGGTGATCGCCACCGAGCTGTACGGCGACGCGCGGCTCTCGCGCGACGAGACGGTGGCGCGGTTCACGGAGCACGCCCGCGGCGAGGTGACCGTCTACGACCCGAGCGACTGGCGCGCCCCGTACGCGAGCGGCTCGGCCAAGGTCGACGCCTACCTGATCTGCCCGTGCTCGATGGGCACGCTCGGGACGATCGCGTCGGGCGCGATGTCGAACCTGATTCACCGGGCCGCCAGCGTCGCCCTGAAGGAGGAGCGGCGCCTCGTCCTGATGCCGCGCGAGACGCCGCTGTCGGCGATCCACCTCCAGAACATGCTCACGCTCCGGCAGGCGGGTGCGACGATCCTGTTCCTCGCGCCGGGCTTCTACCACGGCGCCGGGAGCGTGGACGACCTCGTCGATTTCATGGCCGGCCGCGCGCTCGACCTGCTCGGCCTGGAGAACGCGCTCGTTCGTCGCTGGGGCGAGCAGTGAGCTCCGGAACCCTGCCGGCGAACGAGGTGCGGTCGATGTTCGACCGGATCGCGCCCGTCTACGACGCCATGAACCGCGTGATGACGGCCGGGCTCGACCTGCGCTGGCGGCGGATCGCCGCCGAAGCCGTTGTCCGGCCCGGCGACCGCGTCCTCGACGCCTGTTGCGGCACCGGTGATCTGGCAGTCGCCTGCGCCCGGCGGGGCGGACTGGTCACGGGCCTCGACTTCGCGCCGCGGATGCTCGAGCGGGCGCGCCGGAAGCTGCCTTCCGCGACGTGGGTGGAGGGCGACCTGCTCGCGCTCCCGTTCGAGCCCGCGTCGTTCGACGCCGCAACGGTGGGCTTCGGCGTCCGCAACGTCGCCGACCTCGACCGAGGGCTCGCGGAGCTCCGCCGGGTGCTCGCCCCGGGCGGCCGGGTGGCCGTGCTCGAGATCACGCAGCCGCAGGGCGCGCTCGCGCCGTTCTACCGGCTGTGGTTCGACCGGCTCGTGCCGCTGCTCGGGAGAGTGCTGAAGGGCGGCGAGGCGTACTCGTACCTGCCGGCGAGCGTCCGTCGCTTCCCCGGCGCCGAGCAGCTCGCGGAGCTGATGCGCGCGGCCGGCTTCGGCGAGGTCGGGCACCGCACGTTCGCGGGCGGGATCGTCGCGCTTCACGTCGGGACGGTCACATGACCAGCGCGCTCGCGACGATCCGCGAGACCCCCGGCCTCGACCTCTACCTGGAGGAGCTGGAGGAGCAGCTCCAGGCGACCGTCGACTCGCACGGCGGGATCGTCGCCGCCGCGTCGCGCGACGCGCTCAACGCAGGCGGCAAGCGCCTGCGCCCGCTGCTCGTGTTCTTCTCGTCGCCGGCGGGCCGTCCGCCTTCCGTCGCGGCCGGGGTGGCGGTCGAGCTCGTGCACATGGCGACGCTCGTCCACGACGACCTGATCGACGGCGCCGAGTTCCGCCGGGGCCGCGCGTCGGCCTGGTCCGCCTACGGCCCCGAGGCGGCCAGGGCGACGGGCGACTACCTGTTCGCGCGCGCGTTCGCCGAGCTGTCGGCGACCGGCGACGACCGCTCGGTCGCCCTGCTCGCGGACGCCGCGCTCTGCCTGGCCCGCGGGGAGGCGATGCAGCGCCGCCAGTCGCACGATCCCGACACGACCGTGGAGGCCTACCTGGAGCGCTGCAGCCTGAAGACCGGCAAGCTCTTCGAGGCGGCCTGCCTGCTCGGCGCGGGCCCCGGCTGGCGGCACCTCGGCACGTTCGGGCTCGCGCTCGGGATCGCCTTCCAGATCACCGACGACATCCTCGACTGTGCCGGGGAGACGGTCGAGACGGGGAAGATCGCCGGCGTCGACCTGCGCGAGGGGACGCCGACCCTGCCGCTCATCCTGGCCGCGCGCGAGGACGAGGTCGTGCGCCGGGCGCTGGCCGGGGGCCCGGTCGACGGCGCCCTCATCCGCGTCGCCGCGACCGGTGCGCTGGACGAGGCGCGCGAGATCGCGCTCGACTACGCGCGGCGCGCCCGGGCGAGCCTGAACGGCGAGCTGCACCGCGAGGAGCTGGAGACGCTCACCCACCTGGTCGTCCACCGGGAGTCCTGATTGATCAGGCTCGGACGGATCTCGTACGTGAACATGGCGCCGGTCTTCTACCGGCTCGACCACGAGGTCGAGGAGATCAACGGCGTGCCCACGGAGCTGAACGAGCGGCTGATCGCCGGCGAGATCGACATCGCGCCGATCTCGTCGATCGCCTGGGCGCGCGACGCCGACCGGCTGCGGATCATGCCGCGGCTCTGCGTCTCGTCCGAGGGCGCCGTCGACTCGATCCAGCTCGTCTCGCGCATCCCGCTCGAGCAGGTGCGGCGCGTGGCGGTCACGCCCGAGAGTGCGACCTCGGTGGTGCTCACGAAGGTGCTGATCCCCGAGGCCGACCACGTCCCGCTCGGCGAGGAGGCCGAGGCCAAGCTGCTGATCGGCGACGCCGCCCTGAAGAGCGCCTTCGAGGATCCCACGCCGCACTACGACCTCGGCCGGCTCTGGCTCGAGCGCACCGGGCTGCCGATGGTGTTCGCCGTCTTCGCCGCGCCGGAGCCGGTCGCGCCCGGGATGGCCGCGCTCGAGGACGCGCTGGTCGACTCGGTGCGTCGTGCGCGGGCGGAGCCGGAGCAGCTCGCGTACGAGTCGAGCGAGCGCTACGGCTACCCGGCGGGCTTCCTCGCGCGCTACTTCGAGAAGCTGCGCTACCGCTTCGGCCCGCGCGAGCGCGCAGGGCTGTTCACGTTCCTGGAGATGGCCCGCGACGCCGGCGAGCTCGACGAGGTGCCGGAGTTGCGCTTCGTCCACGACGAGGTAACGGCGTGACGCGCACCGAGCTGGTCGAGTCGCTGATCGAGCGCTATCCCGCCGTCCCCGCGGAGGCGGTGCTGAAGGAGGACCTGCTGCGCACGGGGATCGCCTTCGACGAGTCGGCGCTCAGCGACAACCTCGACGGGCCGGTCAAGCCGAAGTCGTACTTCATCTTCTCGTTCGACCAGAAGCCGCTCGCCGAGCTGGGCGAAGCGGCGGCCCGCCGGCCGCCCGAGGAGCTCGCGCTGAGCGGCGGCCCGTACGAGCTGCGCCGGACGATCGTCTCGGTGCGGGTGAACCCGGAGTCGCCGTGGCGCGTGGCCGGCTCGCGGCTGACCCTCGACGGACGGCCGGTCGCCGACGTCGAGGCGCCGCCGATGCCCGCCTACTACCGGCACACGCTCGCGAACGGCAAGACCGTGATGGAGACCGCGCCGACGATCCAGTGGGGCTACCTGATCTACCTGACCGTGCTGCGCCTCTGCCAGTACTTCGGGGCCAAGGAGGAGTGCCGGTTCTGCGACATCAACCACAACTGGCGCCAGCACAAGCGCGCTGGGCGGCCCTACACGGGGATCAAGCCGGTCGAGGACGTGCTCGAGGCGCTCGCGATCATCGACGAGCACGACACCGAGCACGCCAGCCACGCCTACACCCTCACCGGCGGGTCGGTGACGAGCACGGTCGACGGTCTGGCCGAGGCGGACTTCTACGGCCGCTACGCACAGGCGATCGAGGAGCGCTTCCCCGGCCGGTGGATCGGCAAGGTGGTGGCGCAGGCGCTGCCGCGGGCGGAGGTCCAGCGCTACAGGGACTACGGGATCACGATCTACCACCCGAACTACGAGGTCTGGGACGAGCGCCTGTTCTCGATCATCTGCCCCGGCAAGGAGCGCTACGTCGGCCGCTCCGAGTGGCACCGGCGGATCCTCGACGCGGCCGAGGTCTTCGGGCCGCGGCACGTGATCCCGAACTTCGTCGCCGGGATCGAGCTGGCGCGGCCGTTCGGCTTCGCGACGGTCGACGAGGCGATCGCCAGCACCGTCGAGGGGCTGGACTTCTTCATGTCGCGCGGGATCACGCCCCGCTTCACGACCTGGTGCCCGGAGCCGACGACGCCGCTCGGCCGCGACAACCCGGAGGGGGCGCCGCTCGAGTACCACGTGCGGCTGCTCGAGGCGTACCGGGCCGCGCTCGAGCGGCACGGCCTGCAGCCGCCGCCGGGCTACGGCAAGCCCGGCGCCGGGAACGCCGTCTTCTCCGTCAGCTCCTTCATGGACGTCCTCGCACCGGAGGTGGTCCCCGTATGACGGCGCGGATCGACGTCGACGAGGCGCGGCGGCTCTGGCTGGAGGCGTCCGACGAGGAGCTGATCGAGCGGGCCCAGGCGGTGCGCGCGCGCTGGCACCGGCCCGACCACGCCACGTACATGGTGATGCGGATCGTCAACTACACGAACGTCTGCGTCGCCCAGTGCGACTACTGCGCGTTCTACGTCCTGCCGAACCAGGACGGAGGCTACGTCCTCTCGCGGGAGGACGTGTTCGCGAAGATCGACGAGCTGGTCGAGCTGGGCGGCGACCTGGTGGGCTTCAACGGGGGCTTCAACCCGAAGCTGCCGCTGGACTACTACTGCGACCTCTTCCGGTCGGTTCGCGAGCGGTACGGCGAGACGGTCGAGTTCTACGCCCTGACCGTGGCCGAGTTCGTCTTCCTCGCCGACCGCGCCGGGCTCTCGTACGCGGAGGCAGCCGCGCGGCTGCGCGACGCCGGCGTCCACTGGGTCACCGGCGGCGGCAGCGAGATCCTCACCGAGGACTTCCGCAAGCGCCACGCGAAGTGGAAGTACACGGTCGCCGACTACTTCGAGGCCCAGCGGGCGATCGTCGAGAGCGGGATGCGGACGACGGCGACGATGGTGATCGGCTTCGACGAGACGCTCGACGAGCGGCTCGAGCACCTGCAGCGCACGCGCGACTTCCAGGACGAGATGCTGGCCGCGGGGCACGAGGGCCTGTTCTCGTTCCTGTGCTGGACGTACAAGCCGCACGGCACCGCGCTCGGCGGAGCCGAGATCCCGGCCCACGAGTACCAGCGCTGGATCGCGCTGAGCCGGATCTTTCTCGACGACGTGGAGCACGTCCGCACCTCAGTGCTGACCCAGAACGAAGAGGCGTTCCGCGCGCTCGACTTCGGCGCCGACGACTTCGACCTGCCGATCGAGGACGAGGTCACCCAGAAGGCCGGCGCCCGCATCGACCTCGACCTGGAGCGGCTGCTCGAGATCCCGAGGCGGCTGGGCTACACGGTCGAGTACCGCCGGGCCGAGCGGCCGCCGGCGCTCGTCTCCTAGGGACTGACCCCAAAGGGGTCTGTCCCTCCCGGAACGTGTGACGAATCTGCGCCGATCTCGGAAGCGCGATTCGCTCGGCGATAGCTTGCGCAGCAACCTTGCCGAGACAACCGCGAAACCTTCTCCCCGACGGGATCTTCCACGTCACCGCCCGCGCCGTTTCCCAAGAGCCGCTCTTCGCGGACGACCATGATCGGAGGCGGTTCCTGTGGCTGCTCAACCGGTTCTGTCGCGAGTACGGGCTTCGACGACGGGCGTACTGCTTGATGGGAACGCACTACCACCTCCTACTCGAAGGACGGTCGGCTGATCTCTCCAAGCTCATGCACCGGTTGAACAGCGGCTATGCGCAGCGATTCAACGAGCGTCACAGCCGATACGGTCATCTCTTCGGAGAGCGGTACACGGTGCGGGTGATCACGGACAACCGACAGCTCCGGGACACGTACGCGTACATCGACGCGAACCCCCGAGTCGCAGGCCTGTGCGCCTGGGACGAGCGCTGGCCGTGGGGTTGGGCCGACATTCCGGCGGTTGCCTAGCCAGTCTGCGGGGACAGACCCCTTCGGGGTCAGTCCCTCGGCGAGAGGAGCGGCGGCGCCGGTGGCTAACCTGACCGCAGGGTCGTGCTCCGCCGCGCCGTCTTCCTCTGCCTGCTCGCGCTGGTCCTGGTCGGGCCTGCGGGCGCGGCTCCCCAGGAGCTGGTCCCCGGCCTCACCTACGAGCGGAAGATGGAGTTCACGACGCGAGGCCCCGTGGTCGTCGACGTCCTGACCGCTCCGCGGCCCGGCGGGCTCTGGTCGGTGAAGCCGGTGCTCTCGAACGAGACGATCCCGGGAACCGAGCGGCTGACCGCGATCGAGCAGCGCCTCTCCGCCTCCGCCACCGTCGCCGGCGTGAACGGCGACCTCTTCGCGGCGAGCGGCGCTCCGAGCGGGATCCTGATGCGAGGCGGCGCCCTCGACCAGCCGCCGTTTCCCGGCCGTTCGAGCATCGGCTTCGACACCGCGGGCAACCTCGCCGTCGCCCGCGTGACCATGCTCGCGACCTGGCAGGGCTCCGGCCCGCGCCGGGCGCTCGCCGACGTGAACGGCCCGCCGACGAAGAACGGCGTCTCGCTGTTCACCCCCGCCTACGGGCCCGCGACCCCCTCCACGCCCGGCTCGGTCGAGCTCACGCTCGGCTCGTTCCCGCCGGCGCGCCCCAACGCCGAGCTGACCGCGACCGTCACCGGCGCCTCGGCGAACGGTGGGACGCCGATCCCGCCGGGCGGCGCCGTCCTGGCCGCCCGCGGAACGGCGGCCACGTTCATGCAACGTGAGGCCCCGGCGGGCCAGCTCGTGAAGATCAGGCTGATCCTGAAGCCGGCCTGGGCGACGACGGTCGACGCGCTGGGCGGCGGGCCGCTGCTCGTCCGGAGCGGCAAGCCCGTGTTCCGGGCGAACGAGCAGTTCACGCCCGACCAGCTGCTCCCCCGGACGGCGCGCTCGGCGGTCGGCCAGCTCGCCGACGGGCGCCTCCTGCTGGTCACGATCGACGGGGCGCAGGGCTACAGCGCGGGCGCGACGAACTTCGAGCTGGCACTGGAGATGGCCAAGCTCGGCGCGGTCACGGCCGCCGCGCTCGACGGCGGCCGGTCGTCGGCGATGGCGTTCGACGGGACGCTCCTCAGCCACCTGTCGGGGCCCGAGCGGCCGATCGGCGACGCGCTCGTCGTGTCGTACGCCGGCGTCTACCTGCCGCTGCCGCTCGAGCCGGTGCTGACCCCGAACGGCGACGGAGCGTCCGACCGCCAGCGCCTCTCGTACAAGGTCGTGCGGCCCTCGAACGTGACCGCGAGCCTGATCGGGCCCGACGGCGTGCCGCGCTTCGCCTTCTCCGGCTCGGCGACTCCCGGCACGTATCCCCTCGACTGGCCGGGCACGAAGCCCGACGGGAGCCCCGAGATCGAGGGCCGCTGGCGCTGGGTGGTGACCGCGACCGACGACACCGGCGTCTCGTCCTCGGGCGAGCGCGACTTCACGCTGAACCGGACGCTCGGCTTCGCCGCCGGCGTGCCGCCCACGCTCGCCGTCCCGCGCCCGAGGCCGAGGGCCGTCGCGACCGTTAAGCTCGCCCGCGCGGCGACGCTCACCGAGCGGATCACGACCACGTCCGGTGTCGTGCTGCGGACGCTGCCGAAGGTGCGGGCCGCGCCCGGCGACCTCCAGGTCTCGTGGGACGGGCGCACCGACGCCGGCGCGATCGTCTACTCCGGGCGGTACGTCGCCGAGGTGACCGCGACCAACGAGCTGGGCAGCGTCACCCTCGGCGCACCCTTCTCGGTCCATCGTGGCACGGTGTTCCGGGTGGCGAAGTAGACTCGGCCGTGCTGCTCGCCTCCCTCACCTCCTTCGTCGGCGCCCACGGCGTCTACGCGGTCTTCGCGCTGATGGTCGTCGCGGCCGTCGTGCCCGTGGGCAGCGAGCTGGTGATGATCTACGCGGGCGCGGTCGCGAGCGGCGCGTTCGAGTCGCAGCACGTCGTGCTGTTCGGCCACGAGATCGACTCGAGCTTCTGGGCCTACGTGACGATGTCGGTCGCCGGCGTCCTCGGGAACACGATCGGCTGCGCGCTCGGCTGGGCGCTCGGCTTCTACGCGGGCCGGCCCCTGCTCGAGGGACACGGCAAGTGGCTGCACGTCACGCCTGCGAGGATCGCGCGCGCGGAGCGCTGGTTCGCCCGCTTCGGCCCGTACGCGGTGCCGCTCGGCCTGGCCGCCCCGCTCGTCCGCTCGTTCGTCGCGATCCCGGCCGGGTTCGCGCACATGCCCTTCCGCCGGTTCCTGCCGCTCGCGGCGCTCGGCTCGACCGTCTTCTGCTTCGGCCTCGCCGCCGGGGGCTGGGCGCTCGGAGCGAGCTACAACCGCCTGCACCACGACTTCACCTGGGTCTCGATCGCGATCGTCGCCGCCGTAGTTGTCCTCATCGGCTACCTGGTGGTCAGGAGGCGCTCCTCTACACTGGCCCAAGGCGCCGATGATTCCGCTCGTTGACGTCAAGGCGCAGTACGCGCCCCTGATCCCCGAGTTGAAGGAGCGCTTCGGCGAGGTGCTCGAGTCCGGGCGGTTCATCCTCGGGCCGAACGTGGCCGCGTTCGAGGAGGAGGCGGCCGCCTACCTCGGCGTCCCGACGACGATCGGGGTCGCGAACGGCACCGATGCGATCGTGCTCGTGCTGCGGGCGATGGGGATCGGGCCGGGCGACGAGGTGATCTGCCCGTCGTTCACCTTCTACGCGACCGCGGAGGCGATCGTGCAGGCCGGCGCCACCCCCGTCTTCGCCGACATCGACGCGGCCACGCTGAACCTCGACCCCGAGGACGTCGCGGCGCGGGTCACGCCGCGCACCAGGGCGATCATGCCGGTGCACCTGTTCGGCCGGCCGGCGCCCCTCGCCGGGCTCGCCGCTCTCGGCGTCCCGATCGTCGAGGACGCCGCCCAGGCGTTCGGGGCCGACGGGATCGCGACCACCGGCGCGGCCTCGACCTTCAGCTTCTTCCCGACCAAGAACCTGTTCGCGCTCGGGGACGGCGGCCTCGTCGCCGCCACCGACCCGGAGCTGGGCGACCGGGTGCGGATGCTGCGCTTCCACGGCTCGCGCGACAAGCGGGACTTCCACCTGATCGGCTTCAACTCCCGGCTCGACGAGGTGCAGGCTGCGGCGCTGCGGCTCTTCCTGCCCCGGCTCGACGGGTGGAACTCCGCGCGGCGCGAGGCTGCCTCCAGGTATGCAGCGCTCGGGCTGGGCGAGCTCTGCGAGCTGCCGTCCGCCGAAGGCGGCCACGTGTTCCACATGTACGTCGTCCGCTCGCCCGAGCGCGACCGGATCGCCGAGGCCCTGAGCGCGGCCGAGATCTCCTGCGCCTCCTACTACGTCACCCCGCTCCACCTCCAGCCCGCCCTCCGGTTTCTCGGCTGGGAGGCCGGCTCGCTGCCGGAGACCGAGCGGGCCGCCCGCGAGAACCTCGCCCTTCCGATGTGGGCGGGGATCGACGAGGCGACCCAGGAGCGGGTGGTGAGCGTCGTGCGGCAAGCCGCCTCCGTGGGGGCGGCGCGCTGATCTCGCTCCCGGTCAACCGGCATCGCCTCTGGCAGCTCGTCGTCGACGCCGGGCTCTGCACGGCCGCCTGGTACCTGGCGTTCCGGCTCCGCTTCGACCCGCGGATCCCGCCGTACTACCAGACGCTCTTCAGCAAGACGATCTGGATCGTGATCCTGATCCAGGTCGCCGTCTTCGTCCTCTTCGGGTTCTACAACCGCTGGTGGCGCTACGTCTCCACACGGGACATGTGGGGTGCCGCGCGCGGCGTCACCGTCGCCTGCCTCGTCTCCAGCATCGTCGTCTACTTCGCCGACCCGGTCGCGCAGGTGCGGCTGCCGCGCTCCGTCGCGGTGATGGACTGGCTCCTCCTGCTCGCGTTCGTCGCCGGTGCACGGATGCTGGCGCGGACGGTGATGGAGCGGCCGACCGGCCGCGGCCTCGTCGCACGCGGCAAGGAGGTGATCGTGGTCGGGGCCGGCGACGCCGCCCAGCTGATCGTCAAGGAGATGCTGAAGAACCCGTCGCTCGGCTACACGCCGATCGGCCTCGTCGACGACGATCCGCGCAAGAAGAACCTCCGGCTGCACAACGTCCGCGTGCTCGGCACCACGGACGAGCTCCCGAAGATCCTCGGCGAGAACCGCCCGGACGAGGTGCTGATCGCGATCCCGTCCGCGTCGGGCAGCGTCCGCCAGCGCGTCGTGGACGTCACGCGCGACGCCTCGGTTCCGGTGAAGACGCTTCCGGGGATCTACGAGCTGATCTCCGGCGACGTCGACCTCGCGGGCCAGATCCGGCCGGTGCAGGTCGAGGACGTCCTCGGCCGCGAGCCGGTCGAGGTCGACCTGCGCGCGGTCTCGTCGTACATCGCGGACGCGACCGTCCTCGTCACCGGCGCCGGAGGCTCGATCGGCTCCGAGCTCTGCCGGCAGATCGCGCGCATCGGCTGCAAGCGGCTGATCCTGGTCGACCAGGGCGAGACGGCGCTGTTCGAGATCGAGCGCGAGCTCGTCTCCGAGCGCGGGTTCGCGCCGAGCGTGCCGGTGCTCGCCGACGCCGGCAACAAGGCTCGGATGCGTCGCGTGTTCGAGCGCTACACGCCGTCGGTCGTCTTCCACGCCGCCGCCTACAAGCACGTGCCGCTGATGGAGGCGAACCCGCTCGAGTCGGTGCGCAACAACACGCTGGCCACGAAGGTGATCGCGGAGGTGTCGGTCGAGTTCGGCGTCGAGCGCTTCGTCCTCGTCTCGACGGACAAGGCGGTGAACCCGAAGACGGTGATGGGCCAGTCGAAGGCGCTGTGCGAGTGGATCGTGGAGGGCTACGGCGCCCGCACGGACGTGCCCACGCGCTTCGTCGCGGTTCGCTTCGGCAACGTGCTCGGCTCGTCCGGCAGCGTGATCCCGATCTTCCGCCGCCAGATCGCCCGGGGCGGTCCGGTCGGCGTCACGCACCCGGACATGACCCGCTTCTTCATGACCATCCCCGAGGCCGTCTCGCTGATCGTCCAGGCCGGCTCGATCGGCCGCAGCGGCCAGGTGTTCGTGCTCGACATGGGCGAGCCGGTGTCGATCCTCGAGCTGGCGCGCAACATGATCCGGCTCTCCGGCAAGGAGCCCGAGCGCGACGTCGCGATCGAGTTCGTCGGCGTCCGGCCCGGGGAGAAGCTGCACGAGGAGCTGTGGGGCGGCGGCGAGACCGTCGGCCCGACGCCTCACGCGAAGATCCTCGCCGTGACGCGTCCGCCGATCGACGCCGCCTGGCTCGACGACGAGCTCGGCGAGCTCGAGCGGCTCGTGGCCGAGAGCGAGACGCTGGAGCTGGTCTCGAAGCTCGCCGCGATGATGAAGGAACCGCGCCGCGCCGGCGTCGCCGTTGTCGAAGACCGCGTCGGCTAACTCGGCCGGCAACGGTCTGGCGCGGCAGCCGACGCGCCTGACGCGCAAGCGGCTCGTGATCCTCCTCGCGCTGATCTTCGTCGGCGGGATCGTCGCGGCCGCGCTCGACCTCCGGTTCGTGGTGGGCGGCGCGCCGCGGCGCGTGCAGCCGAACTCGCTGCTCGTGCTCGATCCGCGGACGATGGCCTCGCTGGCGAACGTCCGCGGCCGGGCGCTTCGTCCGCCGCGCGTGGTCAGGGGCGGAGGGCTCGTCTGGACGGTCGACGGCGACCGCAACCGCCTGATCGGGACGAACCCCGAGTCGGGGCGCGTCTTCCGCGACGAGGTCGTCGGCACCGAGCCGGTCGCCGTCGCCGTCGGCTTCGGCGCCGCGTGGGTGGCGAACGCGGGCAACGGCTCGATCACGCGGGTTCCGCTCGTCGGGGAGAAGATCGAGACGATCGGCCTGAACGACCAGCCCTCGGCGATCGCCACCGGCGCCGGGTACGTCTGGGTGCTGAGCCGGCGGAGCGGGAAGGTGATCCGGCTCGACCCGAGGACGAAGGAGGTCGACAAGTCCGTCCGGCTCGCCAACCCGCCGCTGGCGGTCGTGGTGCCGTCCCCGCATCGCGTGCAGGTGGCGATCGGCGACTGACACGACACGGTCCCGTGACAGAGCCGGCGGACCCGGCTCGTACCATGGCGCGGGTGGACCTGAACGCCGAGCAGCGGCGGGCGGTCGAGGCCGTCCGCGGGCCCGTGTGCATCCTCGCGGGCGCGGGCTCCGGGAAGACGACGACGATCACGCATCGGATCGCGCACCAGGTGTCGTCGGGGGCCTTCGGCGCGTCGCGGATCCTCGCGGTCACGTTCACCGACAAGGCGGCGGGCGAGATGAAAGCCCGGCTGGAGCAGCTCGGCGTGACCGGCGTCCGCGCCTCGACCTTCCATTCGGCGGCGCTCTCGCAGCTCCGCTACTTCCGGCCGGACGCGGTCGGGCGGATCCTGCCGTCGAAGGCGCTCGTCGTGCGCAACCTGATGAGCGCGCTGCCGTCGCCGTACCGGTTTCGCGCCGCCGGCGACCTCGCCACCGAGATCGAGTGGGCGCACAACCGGCGAATCCCTCCCGGGCGCTACGTCGACTCACTCGGCGACCACGCCCCGCCGATCCCGCCCGATCTGATGCTCCGGATCTACCGCCGCTACGAGGAGCTGAAGCGCGAGCAGGGGCTGATGGACTTCGAGGACCTGCTCGAGCGCACGATCGAGACGTTCGACGACGAGCACGCCGTCGCCGAGCTCCGCGAGCGCTACCTCGCGTTCACCGTCGACGAGTACCAGGACGTCAACCTGCTCCAGCAGACGCTGCTCGAGCGCTGGCTCGGTCCCCGCGACGACCTCTGCGTCGTCGGCGACGACTACCAGTCGATCTACGGCTTCACCGGTGCGACACCCTCGTACCTGCTGGGCTTCCAGGAGCGGGCTCAGGTCTTCCGGCTCGAGGAGAACTACCGCTCCTCGCCGCAGGTGCTCGCGCTCGCCAACCGGCTGGTGCCGATGCTCGGCGGCGCGGAGAAGACGCTCCGCGCGACGCTCCCCGAGGGCCCCGAGCCGGAGGTGCGGCCGTTCGCCACCGTCGAAGTTGAGGGTGCGTTCCTCGTCGAGCGCATCCGTACCGCCAGCTGCCCGCTCGAGGAGATCGCGATCCTCTGCCGGACGCACCTCCGGCTCGCCGACTTCGAGGGGATTCTCCACGACGCGGGCATCCCGTCCCAGGGCGCGGCGCTGCTCACGCGCGAGGCCGCTCGACGGGTGCTGCGGCTGCTCGACGAGGCAGCGCCTGCGGCCGAAGCGGTACGCGCGATCGCGCTCGAGCTCGGGTGGCTGCCGAACCGTCCGCTCGACGAGAAGCTCGGCGAGCGCGAGGAGACGCGTCAGGGCGACCTCGGCCGGCTCGTTCGCCTCGCGGAGGAGCTCGGCGGGACCGGCGCCGGGTTCAGGGCCGAGCTCGAGCGGCGCTTCGGCCGGAACGGCGAGGCCCGCCGAGGCGTGCACCTGCTCACCTACCACGGCGCGAAGGGGCTCGAGTTCGAGCTGGTGCTCCTGCCCCGGGTGGAGGAGAAGGAGCTGCCGCACAGGCAGTCGAAGACCGAGGCGGAGATCGCCGAGGAGCGGCGTCTCTTCTACGTCGGCGTGACCCGCGCGAAGCACGGGCTCGGCGTCACGTGGACGAAGGCGCCGAGCCGGTTCCTGCGCGAGCTCGCTCCCACGGCCGCAACTCCGTCCGAGCGGCCGGCGGGCTTCGAGGAGCTGAAGGCGTGGCGCCTCGCCCGCGCTCGCGCGGAGGAGATCCCGGCGTACCTCATCTTCCACAACTCGACGCTGGCGGAGATCGCTGCCAGACGGCCGAGGAGCCTCGCGGAGCTCGCCGCCGTCCCCGGAGTCGGTCCGGCGAAGCTGGAGCGCTACGGCGAGGACGTGCTAGCCGCGCTCGTCGACCAGCAGATCGAGCAGGACGTTCGGGTCGCGTCGTAGCCGCTCGCGGCGTGGCGGCAGCACGTCGAGGTCGAGCTCGCCGGCCTGCCGGAGCCGGACCAGCCGGTCATCTCGGATCAGCCCTTCGTCCACCGCGCCGATCCGGCCGCCGAACGTCGTGTACACCGGCGTGCCGAGCGCCACGGCCTCGCGGTTCATCGTCCCGCCTGCGGAGACGACCGCTGCGGCCGCGGCGATCAGGCTCTGCGCGTCGACGGCCGTGTCCGGAACGGCGAGCGAGGGGAGCCGGAGCGCGCGGATCGTCTCGCGCTGCTCGTCGGTGCGGGGCAAGACCACGGCATGCACGCGCTCGTCGCGGCCGAGACGTCCCAGCACCTCGCGGAAGAGCGGATTGCCGTGCCGGTGGTACAGGGAGACCTCCGGCGGCGTGCGGACCACGACGAGCCTCTTCCCGTTCGGGATCTCCACCGGCGAAGGCTCGAAGTCGGCGAGGTAGTACTCCTCCTTCAGGCCGAGGTAGCGGCGGAGCTTCGGCGGTCGCGCGCCGTACCTGGCGAGCCGGTCGGGCGGGATCGCCTCGGGCACGACCACACGCGTGGCCGCCCGGCAGCCGAGCTGGTGCTGGAGCCAGGCGAACTCGTAGTCGAAGGTGGTCGCGCTCGGAATCCCGAGCGTACGGGCGGTCACGGTCAGGTCGTGCGAGCCGTGGGCGAGGGCGAGCTCGAACCGGTGCGGCTTCGCCCAGCGCCGCAGCGCCGGCACGCGGGAGAGCTCAGCCCGCGCCTTCCCCAGCGTCGATGCGCCGCCGTGGCGCCCGACGACGGTCGCCTCGATCCCGTGCAGCTCGAGCAGCTGCATCGTCTGGGCGTACTCGCGAGCGGTCACCTCGACCTCGTGCCCGCGCTCCCGGAGCAGCCGGATCAGCGGCCGGAAGACGAGCACGTGCGGGGAATTGGTCAGGTCGACCCAGACGCGCATCCGATCGGCCACTCTAACGCCACCGCTGGATAAGCTCTCCTTATGGACACCCGTCAGCTGGCGGCGTTCTGCGAGGTGGTCGAGCGGCGGAGCTTCTCCGACGCGGCCTCGCGGCTCGGGGTGACGCAGCCGGCGGTTTCGCAGCAGGTGCGGGCGCTCGAGCAGCGCCTCGGCGTGCAGCTCCTCGACCGTTCGGGCAGGCGGGTGGAGCCCACCGAGGCCGGGTTGCGTCTCTACCGCGGCGCGCAGCGCATGCTCGCCGTCGAGGAGCAGCTGCTCGACGAGCTGGCGCGACCCGGCGCACCCTTGCGCGGCACGCTCGAGCTCGGGGCCTCCACCGGCCCTGCGGCGATCGTGCTCCCGATCCTGCTGTGCGAGTTCCAGCGGGCGAATCCGGAGCTTCGCGTCGAGCTCTCGGTCTCCGACACGCAGTCGGTGGTCGAGCGGGTCGCCGACCGGCGGCTCGAGCTGGGGATCGTCGGGGCCGCCCGCCGGCATCGCTCGGTCGTGTTCGAGCCGTTCTTCCGGGACGAGGTGATCCTCGCCTGTCCGCCGGGCCATCCCTTCGCCGGTCGCGCGGTCCGGCTCGACGAGCTGCCGAAGGGGCCGCTGATCCTGATGCAGCAGGGAGCAGGCGTCCGGCAGATGGTCGAGGACGAGCTGCGCAAGAGCGGAACGCGGCTCCGCGACCTGGAGGTGCCGCTCGAGCTCGGCCTCCAGGAATCGGTGCGCAGCGCGGTACAGGGCGGCTTCGGCGTCGGCTTCATCTCGCGCCGTGCCGTCGAGACCGACCTCGCTGCGGGCACCCTCGCCGAGGCCCGGGTCCGGGGGCTCGACCTCGCCCGCGACATCTACATCGCGCGTGCCGCGGGCCGGGCAGGGTCGAGCGCGGCGCAGGGCTTCGTCGCGTTCGCCCGGGAGAGGCTCCGAGAGTGATCGTCCGCTGGGAGCTCGAGGAGCTGCCGGGCGTGCTCGAGGACGTCGGCTCGGAGCGGCCGCTGCTCGTCGCGGGGCCGCGCTGGGACCGCCTCGAGATCCCGGCGGCGGCACGCTGGAGCGAGATCCCCTCCGACCGCATCTCGGTTCCCGCCGGCGTCGACGGGATCCTCGCGGTCGGCGGCGGCAGCGCGATCGACACTGCGAAGGCCGCGTCGGCCGCGTCCTCGCTCCCGCTCGTCTCGGTGCCGACCACCTACTCGGGGGCCGAGTGGACGGCCTTCTTCGGCGTGCGCACGCCCGAGCGCCGTCAGGTCGGCGGCGGCGGCGGCGCGAGGCTCGCCGGCATCGTCTACGACCCCGAGCTGAGCCTCGACCTGCCGCGGGCGGAGAGCGGCGGGACCGCGCTGAACGCGCTCGCGCACTGCGTCGAGGCCCTGTATCCGGGAGACCTGGAGGTGGCCCGGCGCGGCGCGGCCGGAATCGACCGGTGGCTGCCCAGGGTGCTCGAGGACGGCCGCGACCTGGAGGCGCGCACCCGGTTGCTCGACGCCGCGAGCGACGCCGGACGGGCGCTTGCCGCCCACGGCCTCTACCTGGCCCACGCGATGGCGCAGGCCGTCGGCGGTGCCTACGGCCTGCCCCACGGGGCGATGAACGCGATCTGCCTGCCGCCCGCCATGCGCTTCAACGCACCGGTCGTCCCCGAGGCGACGAGCGTCGTGCCGGTGGAGCGCGTCGAGGAGCTCTCGCGGCTCGCCGGCTTTGGGCGGTTGCGCGACTTCGGCGTGCCCGAGGGCGACCTCGACGAGCTCGGTGCCCGGGCCGCGGCGCGGCCGGGCGCGCAGGCGAACCCGAGGCCGGTGAGCGCGCTCGAGGCCGCGGAGCTGTTCCGCTCGGTCTGGTAGCTACCGACCGGCGCGGCGGCGCACGGCGAGCACGACCGGATCGGTCAGGCGGCTGACGAGCCGTACCAGCCACTCGACGTACGGTCGCCCGGGAAGGGTGACGACGAGCGCCGCCCCCAGCCCGACGAGCACGCTCGTGCCGACGTCGACCGGGTAGTGGACGCCGACGAAGATGCGGTCGAGGCCGACGCAGACCGCGACCGCGACCAGCAGCACGCCGAGGCGGCGGTGGAACATCAGCACGGCGAACGCGACGGCGAAGGCGACGCTTGCGTGGTCGCTCGGGAACGAGTTGTCGGCCCCGTGCTGGACGAGCAGGACCGTCTGCTTCGGATGATCCGCGAACGGGCGCGCGTGGTACCAGAGCTGGCCCAGCACCGCGTTGGCGAGCAGGGCGAGGACGGCGGCCGCTCCTGCCGATGCCGCCGCCAGCTTCGACCTCGGCGAGCCGCCCGGCCGGGCTAGGAACCAGGTCGCCGCTGCGATCGCGACCAGCGCGAAGATCCCCCACGCGTTGAAGATCTCGGCCGCGTCCTGCGCGGAGTCGTCGCCCCGGAGCGGACCGTTCAGGGCGTGGAAGATCGACCAGTCCACGGCGCCCACAGTAGCTGCACTTCCGTTCGCCGGCTGGACGGGTAGCGTGACGGGCCCGCCTTGGCCGACTCCGCCCCCACCGGCGTTCCCGAGACCCGGGACGATCGCTGGCCGGACTGGTTCGTCTACGGAACGGCGACCCTCGTCTTCGCGGTCGCGGTCCTGTTGGCCGCACTGCGGATCGGGGAGAAGCCGGGCCGGCTCTCCGACTGGCAGGCGCTCGTGCTCGGCGTCGTGCAGGGCGCGACGGAGCTGCTGCCGATCTCGTCCTCCGGCCACCTGATCCTCGTCCCCTGGGCCGCGAACTGGCACTACCTGGAGACCCACGACTCGTTCAACAAGACGTTCGACGTCGCCCTCCACCTCGGCACCCTGGTGGCGGTGGTCGTGTACTTCTGGGGGGACATCATCCGCTACGTCGTCGCCTGGCTCGGCACGCTCGAGCGACGCCGCATCGAGACCGCCGACGAGCGGATCGCGTGGGCCGTTGCCGCCGCGACGATCCCTGCCGCGATCGCAGGGGCGGTGGGCGAGAAGGTGATCGAGAAGTACCTCGGCGATCCGTGGCAGATCGCGATCGTGCTCGCAGTCTTCGGCGTCCTGCTCTGGCTGGTCGACCGCCTTCCGGAGCAGCGGGGCCTGGAGGACGTCGGTGTCCGGAACGGGTTCCTGATCGGCCTCGCGCAGGTGCTCGCCCTCCTTCCGGGCGTGTCGCGATCCGGCATCACGATCACGGCCGCGCGCGCCTGGAAGCTGGACCGTGACGCCGCCGCGCGGTTCTCGTTCCTGCTCCTCGTCCCCGTTGTCCTCGGGGCAGTCGTGTACAAGGGGCTGACGGACGTCGTGCTCGAGCCGCTTCCGGCCGGGTCGACGGGCCCGTTCGTCGTCGGCACGCTCGCCTCGGTGGCCGTGGGGCTCGTGGCGATCAAGGCGCTGCTCGGGTACGTGCGCCGCCACGACTACACGATCTTCGCGGTCTACCGGGTCGCGCTGGCGATCGTCATCCTGCTGCTGATCGCGGCCGACGCGCGCAACGCGACATTCTAGGTATTCGCGGCACTAATCCGAGGCATTAGTTCTGGTATCTTCTGGCGGTGGCCGAGCCGCTCTCCTTCGACGTGCTCGTGATCGGCAGCGGGGCTTCCGGGCTCGCCGCAGCCGTCACAGCCGAACGCGCCGGGTCGCGCGTCGCGGTCGCCACGAAGGGATCGCTCCAGTCCTGCAACTCGGCCAAGGCCCAGGGCGGAATCCAGGCGTCGTTCGGCGAGGACGACTCGCCGGAGCTCCATGCCGAGGATGTCTGGAAGAGCTCTCACGAGACCGCCGACCGGCGGCTCGTCGAGGTGCTGACCGGCGACGCCCGCAGCGCGATCCACTGGCTGGAGGAGCTGGGAGTGGAGTTCACCCGCGAGAACGGCGGCTACCGCATCGCCAGGTGCGGCGGCGCGTCTCGCAAGCGCCTGCTGCAGGTCGGAGACCGGACCGGTCACGCGATCACGACCGCGCTCCGCAAGGCCGTCGAGAGCAGCGCGATCACGACGCTGCCGCGATCTCCGCTCGTCGAGCTCGGCCCGACGAGCGGCTCGAGCTGGCACGCGCGGGTGGGCGAGCACGAGGTCGACGCGGGGGCGGTCGTCCTGGCGGCAGGCGGCCGGTGCTACCGGGAGGCCGAGGCTCGCGGCGAGCTCTCCACCAACCACGCGGGCGCGACGGGCGAGGTGACCGAGATCGCGCTCGGCCTCGGGGCAGAGGCACGTGACCTGGACGCCCTGCAGTACCACCCGAACGGCGGCGCCTGGCCGGCGAACATGCAGGGCTACTCGATCCCGGAGACCACCCGGGCGTACGGCGCGGTGCTCCTGAACCGGCACGGCGACGAGTTCACCGATTCGCTCGGCCCGCGCGACGCGGTCTCGCAGGCGATCTTCGACGAGGTCGAGCAGGGGAACGGCGTGGAGACGCCCGACGGGCGGCCGGCGGTGCTGCTCGACACCACCCGCATCCCCGAGGCCGACGCCGAGGTGTCGCTGCCGTACATGCTGCGGCGCTACCGGGCGGCAGGCATCGACCCGCTCGGCGAGCCGATCCTCACCTACCCTGTCCTCCACTACCAGAACGGCGGCCTGGTGATCGACACCGAGGGGGAGACGACGCTCGAAGGGCTCTTCGCGTGCGGCGAGATCGCCGGCGGCACGCACGGCCGCAACCGGATGATGGGCAACTCGCTGTTGGAGTGTTGTGTCTTCGGCCGGCGGGCCGGCCGAGCAGCGGCGGAAAGGGCGCAATGACGACGACGATCGACACCGATCTGTACGGGGCAGTCGAGGACGCTGCCGCCCACCTGTACGTCTGGGCGCTGAAGGACATCCCGCAGGACCTGCGCGAGGCTCTCGCGGACGCGGCGGGCCGCGAGACGAGCGTTCCGGGTCAGCGCGTGCTCTCGACGATCCTCAAGAACGTCCAGGTCGCCGACGACGAGAGGAACCTCGTCTGCCAGGACACGGGGATCGCCGTCTACACCTGCCGGGTCGGGGAACGGTTCCCGCTCCACCCGGCGCGGATCTACCAGGCGCTGAAGGCGGGCACCGAGCGCGCCACGGTCGAGCATCCGCTGCGCTCGAACGCGGTGCACACGATCACGCGCGAGAACACAGGCCCGAACACCGGCTACCGGTTGCCGATCGTCCACTGGGAGTTCGTGTCCGACTGGGACGGGCTCGACGTCAAGTGCGTCCCGAAGGGCTCGGGCTCCGAGAACATGAGCTTCCTGAAGATGTGCGTACCAGCGGACGGAGTCCGCGGGATAAAGGCCTTTGTGCTGGAGTCGATCGTCGGCGCAGGCGGGAAGCCCTGTCCACCTGGAATTGTGGGTGTTGGTATCGGCGGCTCGGCCGACTACGCGATGTACCTGGCGAAGGAGGCGATCGCGCGCCCGATCGGAACGCGGAACCCGGATCCTGTCGTCGCCCAGCTCGAGGAGGAGCTCTTCGGCCTCCTGAACGAGACCGGCATCGGCCCGATGGGCCTCGGCGGCGACGTCACCGTCCTCAACTGCCACATCGAGCACGCGGACACGCACATGACCCTCAACCCGGTGGCGGTCAACTACCAGTGCTGGGCGGCCCGAAGGGCCACGGCCCACGTGGCCGCGGACGGCACCATCGAGTACGACCGGGAGGCCTGACGTGGTCGCGACCCTGCGGATGAATCGTCACGCAAACGTTTCAGCCCCAGTCTCAGAGACCGGGTTGGAAACGTCACGAGGAAGGACACGGCTCTGATGGCCACGCACGAAGTGACGTTCCCCGTTCGGGACGAGGCGGAGATCCTGAAGCTCCGCGCCGGCGACGAGGTCGTCGTCCAGGGGCACATCATCGGGATCCGCGACCGCACGCAGATCCGGATCTTCGACCAGGGCGTGGAGCCGCCGATGGACCTGTCCGGCGCCTTCCTGCTCCACACCGCGCCCAACGTCCGCAAGGTGGGCCCGGGCCGCTACGAGAAGCTCTGCATCGGCACGACCACCAGCGCTCGCATGGTGCGCTTCACCGAGCCGCTCGGGGAGCGCTACGGCGTCCGCGCGATCTGCGGTAAGGGCGGCTTCCCGGACGAGGCGATCGAGCCCATGCAGAAGCACGGGATGGTCTACTTCGCGATCGTCGGCGGCGCCGCCGCGCTGGAGACGACGCAGATCGAGGAGATCGAGGAGGTGGCCTGGGAGGAGCTGATGCCCGAGTGCCTCTGGAAGTTCCGTGTCAAGGACTTCGGGCCGCTCACGGTCGGGATCGACGCCCACGGCAACTCGCTCTACCACGACGTCCAGGCGGCGGCCAACGAGAAGCTGAAGGAGCTCTATGCCAGACTTTGACCTCGGGATCACCCGCGACGGCGGGCTCACCCACGTGCTTGACAAGGGCCTCGGCCCGCGCGCGTGGGAGGACGTCCTGGAGACCGCGGGCGACTACATCGACATCGTCAAGCTCGGCTGGGGCACCGCCTGGGTGACCGAGAACCTGGAACGCAAGCTCGAGGTGCTCCGCGAGAAGCCCGTGGTGATCGGCGGCACCTTCTTCGAGGTCGTCTTCGCCCGCGACAAGCTCGAGGAGTACAAGCGCTGGCTGGTCGGCTACGGCCTCACCCACGTCGAGATCTCCGACGGCACCGTCGAGATCCCGCGCGAGCGCAAGCTGGAGCTGATCGCCGACTTCGCCAGGGATTTCACCGTCCTCTCGGAGGTCGGCTCGAAGGACTCGGAGGTCGTCTTCGCCCCGTACGAATGGGTGCGGTGGATCCAGGAGGAGCTCGTCGCCGGCGCCTGGAAGGTGATCACGGAGTCGCGCGAGGGCGGGACGGCGGGCATCTTCAGGCCGAGCGGCGAGATGCGCACCGGCCTGGTGGACGAGATCGCCCACTCGATCGACTTCCACGACCTGGTCTGGGAGGCGCCGACGAAGGCGAGCCAGGCCTGGTTCGTCAAGCACTTCGGTCCCGAGGTCAACCTCGGCAACATCCCGCCCGAGGAGGTCATCCCGCTGGAGACGCTGCGGCTCGGCCTGCGCGGCGACACCCTCAAGGAGGTGCTGCTTGGCGACGCCGAGCCTGCTCCTTCCTGAGGAGACGATCTCCGCCGAGGACCTGCTCGTCTGGGGCTACGAGCAGTTCGGCGACCGCTTCTGCCTGACCTGCTCGTGGCAGAAGCAGTCGTCGGTCCTGCTGCACATGGTCGCCGAGCTGGGCCTGCCGATCGACGTGGTCGAGCTGGACACGCACCTCTTCTTCCGGGAGAGCTACGAGACGCGCGACCGGCTCCTGGAGCGCTACCCGATCACCCTCGTCCGGCCCGAGGTCATCACGATCGCCGAGCAGCACCGCCGCGAGGGCCCCAACCTCTGGGAGCGCGACCCCGACCGCTGCTGCGAGATCCGCAAGGTCGAGCCGCTGGTGCGCGCGCTGGAGCCGTACGACGCCTGGGCGTCCGGCATCCGCCGCGACCAGTCCCCGAGCCGCGCGGGCACGCAGAAGGTCGAGTGGTCGGAGCGGTACGGCGTCTGGAAGCTGCACCCGCTCGCCGACTGGGACGAGAAGCGCGTCTGGGCCTACATCCAGGTCAACGAGATCCCCTACAACCCGCTGCACGAGGCCGGCTACCGCTCGATCGGGTGCATCCCCTGCACCCGGCCGACCAAGCCGGACGAGGAGGAGCGTGCTGGACGCTGGGCTGGGTCCGACAAGCTCGAGTGCGGCTTACATGTCGAAAAGGGGTGGGGGACAGGTCTGCAAGACCGGCCCCTCGACGCCTCTATGAGGAGCGAACAATGACCGAGAACATCCATGCTCACGAGCACCCGGAATCCGACCGGGTACGCGAGGGCGGCTTCACCCTCTGGTTCACGGGCCTGTCCGGGTCGGGCAAGTCGACGATCGCGCACCTGGTCGGGCCCGAGCTCGACCGCCGCGGGCTGGTGGTCGAGTACCTGGACGGCGACACGGTGCGCACTCACCTTTCGAAGGGGCTCGGCTTCTCGAAGGAGGACCGGGACACGAACATCGAGCGGATCGGCTGGGTCGCCTCGCGGCTGACCCGCCAGGGCGGCGCCGTGATCGCGGCGGCGATCTCGCCGTACCGCGAGACGCGCGCCAGGGCCAGGGAGATGGTCGAGGAGTACGGCCGCTTCGTCGAGGTCTACGTCGCCACCTCGCTCGACGAGTGCGCCCGTCGCGACGTCAACGGGCTCTACAAGAAGGCGTTCGCCGGCGAGATCAAGGGCTTCACCGGCGTCGACGACCCGTACGAGGAGCCCGAGAGCCCCGAGATCGTCGTCGAGACCGAGGGCAAGACGCCCGAGGAGTCGGCCGAGGTCGTGCTCACCAGGCTCGAGGAGCTGGACGTGATCCCGGCCCGGGTGACGGTGTGAGCGCCGTCACAACCAGCGCCGAGCGCCTGATCAACCCGCGCCTTATTGCTCCGCATGGGGGCGCGCTCGTCGACCGGCTGGGGGAGCGGCCCGAGGGCGTCGAGTCGCTCGAGACGCTGACGCTGACCGCGCGCGAGGTCTCGGACCTGGACATGCTCGCGGTGGGCGCGCTCTCGCCGCTCGAAGGCTTCATGTCCCGGGACGACTACGAGCGGGTGGTCGAGGAGATGCGTTTGGCGGGCGGGCTGCCGTGGGCGCTGCCGGTGTGCCTGGCCGTCCCCGCGGCGCCGAAGGGCGACCGCGTGGCGCTCGCCGACGAGTCGGGCCGCCTGCTCGCCGTGCTCGACGTCGAGGAGACGTACGAGTACGACAAGGAGCGCGAGGCCGAGCGGTGCTTCCGGACGACCGAGACCGAGCATCCCGGCGTCGCGCGCCTGTACGGCCAGCACCCGCTCTACCTCTCCGGCCGCGTGACGGTCTTCGACCGCGTGCCGCCGGCCTTTCCCGAGCTGGCCAACGACCCCGCCGACACCCGCGCCGCCTTCGCGGAGCGCGGCTGGAAGCGCGTCGTCGGCTTCCAGACGCGCAATCCGATCCACCGCGCCCACGAGTACCTGACCAAGGTCGCGCTCGAGACCGTCGACGGGCTGCTGATCCATCCGCTCGTCGGCGAGACGAAGTCGGACGACGTTCCGGCCGCGACCCGCGTCGACTGCTACCGCGTGCTCGTCGACAACTACTACCCGGCCGACCGCGTGATCGTCTCCGCGTTCCCGGCGGCGATGCGCTACGCCGGCCCGCGCGAGGCCGTCTGGCACGCGCTCTGCCGCAAGAACTACGGCTGCTCGCACTTCATCGTCGGCCGCGACCACGCCGGTGTCGGCAGCTACTACGGCACGTACGACGCGCAGCTGATCTTCGACGAGTTCGAGCCGCACGAGCTCGACATCGAGCCGATGTTCTTCGAGCACTCGTTCTGGTGCAAGACGTGCGGGTCGATGGCGAGCGCCAAGACCTGCCCGCATCCTTCCGAGGAGCACGTGTTCCTGTCCGGCACGAAGGTGCGCGAGCTGCTGGCCACCGGCGCGAGACCGCCTGCTGAGTTCAGCCGCTCGGAGGTGGCAGATGTGCTCATCGACTACTACGGGAGCGTCGCGGTGGCTAGGCCGGAAGCGTGACCTGGCAGCTCGTCCTCACCGGCTTGCTGATCGGAACGCTGGTCGGCATGACCGGGATGGGCGGCGGCTCGTTGATGACGCCGATCCTGGTGATCGTCTTCGGGTTCAAGCCGACGCTGGCGGTGGGGACGGACATCCTGCACGGGGCGATCTTCAAGACGGTCGGCGCGATCCGGCACCGGAGCCTGGGCACGGTGCATGCCCAGCTCTCCGGCTGGATGTTCGTAGGGAGCGCGCCGTTCTCGCTGCTCGGCGTCGTGCTCGGCACTCGGATCACGGACCGCTACGGCGACAGTGCCACGTCGGCGATGGGCTACGTCCTCGGCGGCGCCCTGCTCTTCGGGGCGACCGGCCTGGTGCTGAAGAGCTTCGTCAAGAAGAAGGTCGTCGGCGACGACGACCGATTCGACATGGTGTGGCGCGACCGGATGGCGGCGGTCGCGATCGGCATGTTCGGCGGCTTCATCGTCGGGCTGACCTCCGTCGGCAGCGGGACGTTCTTCGCCCTGACGATGCTGTTCGTCTTCCCGCTCGGCGCGCACAAGATCGTCGGCACCGACATCCTCCACGCGGCGGCGCTGCTCTACGTCGCGGGCTTCGGCCACGTCGTCGCCGGCAACGTCGACATGCGCGCCGTCGGCTGGCTGCTGATCGGCTCGGTCCCCGGGGTCCTGATCGGGAGCCACTACTCGGTTCGGGTGCCGGAGGCGTGGCTGCGCCTGGCGCTCGCCGACGTGCTCGCGATCAGCGGCCTCAAGCTCGTGCAGGTGCCCAACCTCTATCTGGCGATCGCGATCGGCGCGTCGATCGCCGGGGCCGCCGTCGTCACCGTTCGGGCCCGTCGCCGCCTGCGGGGCCGGGGCGAGAAGCTGCTCGTCCCTGCCGGGCCTACCTAGCAGGCTGCGTAAAGTTGCGGGGCCGTGCCCCGCTTCCTCTCGACCGTCCTCGTCGTCGCGTTGCTCGGCGGGACGGCGGCGGCGTTCGCGGTCACCCAGGGCCTGAAGATCGAGCCGAGCCCGATCACCGCTCCGCGGATCGCGAAGGTCTTCTCGCCGACGTGCGACTGCCCGACTCGCGTCGCCACCATCCAGTTCAGGCTGCGCAAGCCGGATCGCGTGCTGCTCGAGATCGTCGACTCCGGCGGCAACGTGGTGAGGACGCTCGTCCCCGGCAAGCGCCTGCGCAGAGGCACCGTCGGCTACACGTGGAACGGCCGCGACGACCGGGGACAGTTCGTCCGCGAGGGCGTCTACAAGCCGCGCGTCCACCTGACCGACCAGCACCGCACGATCGACCTGCCCAACGAGATGCAGGTCGACACGACCGCGCCGGCCGTCCACGTGGTCGCGCTGGCGCCGACGGAGATCTCACCGGACCGCGACGGGCGCGCCGACCGGGCGGTCGTCCGCTACCGGTTCTCGGAGCGGGCGCACGCGCTCCTGTTCGTCGGTTCCCGGCGAATCGTCTTCACGCGCGGGCAGCGCCCGACGGGCTCGGTCGAGTGGAACGGGAAGATCGACGGCGAGCCGGTCCGTCCGGGCAGCTACCTGCTGCGACTGGCGGCCCAGGATCCGGCCGGGAACGTCTCGGCCCCGGTGAAGGCGGGCCGCGTGCGCGTGCGCTACGTCGAGCTCGCCCGGCCGACGATCGCCGCGAAGGCGAGGACCCGCTTCGGAGTCCGCGTCTCTGCCGACCGTCGCTTCGACTGGCGGCTCGGTGCGAGAACCGGGACCGCCGCTCCCGGCCTCCTCGTCCTCCGCGCGCCGAAGCGTCCGGGCCGTTACGGGCTGGTGGTCACGGTCGGCGCGCACGCAGCGCGGGCGACGGTCATCGTGAGCCCCCGATGACGGCCGATCTCGCCCAGGCGGGGGGCCCGGTCGCGGGCGTCGGGCTCGCGCTCGTGATGCTCGCGCCGCAGCGCCCCGCACGGATCGCGGGCCTGGGCGCCTGGCTGCTCGGCTGCGCGTTCCTGGCCGCCTACCTCGCGCCGGGAGGCCACACGAAGGTCTACGCCGCCGCCGCCGTGGTCGGCGCGATCGGCGCGGTCGCGATCGCGGCGCTCTTCCACCGCTGGCCCTGGCTGATCGCCGTCTCCGCGCTCGCCTGCGTGCCGGCGCGCATCCCGGTGCACGTCGGCTCGACCGATGCGAGCCTGCTCGTCCCGCTCTACGCCGTGATCGCCGGCGCGGCCGCCCTGCTCGGCTGGGAGCTCGTGCGCGGCGACGGCCGCTCTCGCGAGCTCGGGCCGCTCGCCTGGCCGCTGGCGCTGCTGGTCGCCTGGACCGGTCTCAGCCTGCTCTGGACGAAGGACCTGCACGAGGGCGCCGTCGCGTTGCTCTTCTTCTGGCTCCCCTTCGGGCTACTGGCGGTCTCGCTCGCCCGCCTGGCCTGGAGCCGGCGGTGGCTGTCCTTCATCTACCTGGAGCTGGTCGGAATGGCGCTCGCGTTCGCCTGGATCGGCGTCTACCAGTACGCGACCCGAGACGTCTTCTGGAACCCGAAGGTGATCGTGGCGAACGCCTACGCGCCGTTCTACCGCGTGAACTCGGTCTTCTACGACCCCTCGGTGTACGGCCGCTTCCTCGTCGTCGCGATGCTGGCCGCGCTGGTGCTCGCCCTCTACGACCGCAACCGCCGCGCCGCGTACGCGTCGGCCGCGGCGGTCGTGCTGATCTGGCCCGGCCTGCTCTTCTCGTTCTCGCAGTCGAGCTTCGCGGCGCTGATGGTCGGAACGGCCGTGGTCGCCGCCTTCCGCTGGCGCTGGCGCGCCGCGCTCGCGCTCGGCGTCGCCGCGGCCGTGATCGCCGCGGTCGCGCTGGGGACGCCGCACATCCGCCACTCGCTGCTGCGCGAGTCCGGGTCGGGATTGAACAAGGCCTCCAGCGGCCGGACGAAGCTGGTCACCCAGGGGATGAAGATCGCGCTGCACCACCCGGTCGAGGGGGTCGGCATCGGCGGGTTCAAGCGCGCCTACGCCGATCGCGTCGGGCTGAAGGGGAAGGAGCCCAAGAAGGCGGCCTCGCACAACACGGTGGTGACGGTCGCCGCCGAGACCGGCGTGCCGGGCCTGATCCTGCTGGGCTGGCTCGTCGCCGCGGCGCTCTTCGTCACCCTTCGCCGTTCCGGGTCCTCGTTCAAGGGGCGCGCCTGCCTCGCGATCGCGGCCGCGCTGGCGGCGATCGGAGTGCACAGCCTCTTCTACAACGCGCTGTTCGAGGACCCGACGTTCTGGGGCCTGCTCGCGCTGGCCGCGCTCTGCGCCCGCCTGCCGCTCCGCCGCCCGCCGCCGCCGGTCGCCGTCACGGCGCAGGAGCCGTCCGAGCCCAGGGAGAAGGTGACCGCGTCGTGATCGAGGCCTGGAAGCGCGTGCTCGTCCTCGCCCCCCACACCGACGACGGCGAGTTCGGCTGCGGCGGGACGATGGCGAGGCTGGTCGAGACCGGCGCCGACGTGCGCTACGTCGCGTTCTCGATCGCGACGAAGTCCCTTCCGGAGGGCTTTCCGCCCGACACGCTCGCCCGCGAGGTGCGCGAGGCGACCGCCGAGCTGGGCATCCCCGCGGAGAACCTGACCGTCCACGACTTCGAGGTCCGCACCTTCCCCGAGCGGCGACAGGACCTGCTCGAGCTGTTGATCGCGCTCTGGGAGGAGTGGCGTCCCGACGCCGTCTTCCAGCCCAGCCTGCACGACGTCCACCAGGATCACCAGGTGGTCGCCGCCGAGGGCTTGCGTGCGTTCAAGCGAACGACGATCCTCGGCTACGAGATCCCCTGGAACAACTTCGACTTCGCCTACCAGTGGTACTCCGCCCTCGAGCGCCCGCACGTCGAGCGGAAGGTGGCGGCGCTCGCGAAGTACGCCTCGCAGCAGCACCGGCGCTACGCCGACCCGGAATACATCTGGAACGTGGCCCGCACCCACGGGATCAACGTCAACCGCGAGTACGCCGAGGTGTTCCAGGTCTATCGGGTCGTCGCCTGATCATGATGATGGTCGTCGTCCCCGTCGCAGCGAGCCGGTTGTCCTGACGCGGCGCGGGAGCGAGACTATCGGCGTGCCCGCGCGCAGCCGCACCCGCACCCGCCGGATCGTCCTCTGGAGCGTGCTCGGGCTGGCGGCGCTCGTCGTGGTCGCCGTCGTCCTCCACCTGGTCGGCGACGACGGCTTCGGGACCGTCTCCGAGGACTCGGGCAACTGGGCGTACGTCGCCGTGTTCTGCTCCGTCTTCGGCGACGCGATCTTCCCGGTGCTCCCGGGGGAGACCGCGCTCAACGCCGCCTCGACGCTGGCCGCCGCCGGATCGCTCGACCTGGGGCTGGTGATGCTCGCGGGCGCGCTCGGCGCGATCGTCGGCGACTCCACGCTCTACTGGATCGCGCGGATCTCGCGGGCCCGCGTCGAGCCCCAGATCGAGAAGGCGAAGCAGAACGACAAGGTCGCGGCGGCGCTCGACTTCATGGGCTCGAGCGCGCCGGCGCTGATCATCCTCGGGCGCTACGTTCCGGGGCTGCGCTTCGTCGTGAACGCGACCATGGGCCTGGCGGAGTACCCCTATCGCCGCTTCATCCTCTGGTCGGCGATCGGCGGCGCGGCCTGGTCGGTCTACACCTGCGGGCTCGCGTACCTGGTCGGCACCGCGCTCGCCGACTTCCCGCTCGCCTCGGTGGTCATCTCCGGCGCGATCACGACCGCGGCGATCGCCGCGCTCTTCCTCGTGGTCCGGCGCCGGCGCCGGGGCCACGGCGGGCCTGCGGTGGAGGCCGTGTGACCGCCTCGGCGTCCCCTGTGCCGGTCGCTCCCGCCCCCGCGTCCAAACGGCATCGGATCGTCAGGATCGTCGCCTGGATCGTCGCGCTCGCGGTCCTGTTCGCGCTGCTCCAGCTCGCCGGCGTCGACGTCTGGGACTGGCTGACCCAGCTCTGGGACACCGTCACCGAGATCTCGATCGGCTACGTGATCCTCGGGTGCATCTTCCAGGGGGCCCAGACCACGCTGACCGCGCTCGGGTGGTACGGGATCCTCCACTACGCCTACCGGGGACAGGTGAGGTTCATGCCGGTGCTGGCCTCCTACGCGGCGGGCGTTGCGCTCAACAACTTCCTGCCGGCGAACATCGGCACGCTGGTCACGTTGCTCATGTACGTGGCGATCATCGAGTCCGCCACCTTCCCGGGCGTGATCGCGGGCTACGTCGTCCAGAAGATCTTCTACTTCATCATCGGGACGCTGATCTACGTCTACCTGTTCATCGCCATCTCGGGCTCGTTCGACTTCCAGTTCGGCGGCATCTGGGACGCGGTCAGCGGCAACGGCGTCCTGACGCTGATCATCGTCCTCGGCGGGGCCTTCCTGATCGTCCTCCTCCTCCGCATCTTCTGGGCCTGGTTCAAGAAGATGTGGGCGAAGGCGAGGCAGGGAGCGGCCATCCTCGGCGATCTGCACGCCTACCTCCGGACCGTCCTGCTCCCGCAGGTCGGCGGCTACGTCGCCAAGGTGCTGGTGATCATCGTCTTCCTCGCCGCCTACAGCATCCCGATCACGTTCGGCTCGGTGATGGCCGTGCTCGGCTCGAACCAGCTGGCCAACATCCTCTCCCTGACGCCGGGTGGCGTCGGCATCAACCAGGCGTTCAACGCGTTCGCGCTCGACAGCTACACCGACTCCACCACCGCCACGGCCTACTCGGTCGGCCAGCAGCTGGTCACCACCGCCTTCAACGTCGTCTTCGCGGTCGTGCTGATCTGCGTGGTCTTCGGCTGGAGCGGCGGCTCGCAGCTCGTCAGGCAGTCGTACGTCGGCGCGAAGGAGCAGGCGAAGGAGCAGAAGGAGAAGCGCCGCCAGAAGCGCGACGCGGCCTCCGAAGAGGCCGCGTCGTAGGAGGGAGACGGGTAGGGACTAGGAGGGGCGCACGCCGAGCGTGACGGTGACGGTGCGCGTCGAGCCGTTCCGCGTGTAGGTCAGGTTGACCTTCGCGCCGGGGCGCTTGGCGTCGATCGCCTGGCTCAGCTCGGCGGCGTTCGTGACCTTGCGTCCGTCGATGCGGACGACCACGTCGCCGCTCTGCAGGCCGGCCTTCGAGGCGGGCGTGCCGGAGCGGACCTCGTTCAGCTGGACGCCGTTCTGCCCGGTCGCGATCGAGACGCCGAGGTAGGCGTGCTGGACGTTCCCGTTGGTCAAGAGCTGCGAGACGATCGACTTGACCGTGTTCGACGGGACGGCGAAGCCGATGCCGGTGTTCTCGCCCGAGTCGCTCTTGATCTGCGAGTTGATCCCGATCACCTGGCCGGCGAGGTTCAGCAGCGGGCCGCCGGAGTTGCCGTGGTTGATCGGGGCGTCGGTCTGGATGGAGTCGGCGATCGTGAAGTTGTTGGGCGCGGTCATCTCGCGATGCAGGGCGCTGACGATCCCGGCCGTGACCGTCTCCTCGAGGCCGTAGGGGCTGCCGATCGCGACGACCGGCTGGCCCACCTGCAGGGCGCTCGAGTTGCCGAGCTCGATCGGATGGAGCATCGAGGTCGGTGCGTTGACCTTGATCACGGCGACGTCGGTCGACGGGTCGGTGCCGACCAGGGTCGCCTTGTACGCGGCGCCGTTCCAGAACCTGACGGAGATCGCGTTCTCGCCCTCGACGACATGCTCGTTGGTGATCACGTGACCGGCGCCGTCGTACACGAAGCCGGAGCCCTGCGCCTGCGCCTGGCCGCCGTACGGCGAGCTCGTGGTCGAGACGGTGATCTCGACGACGCCCTTGTGGGCGCTGTCGTAGACGCTCGTCGCCGAGGCGCCCGTGGTAGCTGCCGTGGGGGTTCCGCCGGACACGGTCACCTGCCGGATCACGGTCTTCGTGTCGTCGTGCGTGACCGCGGCGTAGGAGGCGATGCCCACCGCGAGGGCGGCGAGGAGGGCAGCGCTGAGGGCAAAGATGCGGGTCATGTCGTCCTTTCGTCCACTGGATACCACAGCAGGCAACCAGCGCCACCTGAGCAGTCTCTGAAAGCGACCTGAAAGCCGCCTAAGAGCAAGCCCATACAATCTTCCGCTTGACGGCGATCCTCGGATTGAACGCCTACCACGGCGACGCGGCCGCGGCCCTCCTCGTCGACGGCGAGCTCGTGTGCGCGGCCGAGGAGGAGCGCTTCACCCGCGTGAAGCACTGCGCCGGGTTCCCGGCCCGCTCGGCCGCCTGGTGCCTCGCCGACGCCGGCCTGTCGGCCGCCGAGCTCGAGCACGTCGCGATCGGTCGCGACCCGAGGGCGAACCTCGGCGCGAAGCTGCGGCGCACGATCGCGCACGGCGCCAGCCCGCGCTTCCTGAAGGCGCGCCTCGAGAACGCCGCCCGGGTGCGCGACGTGAAGGCAGAGCTCGAGGCCGCGCTCGGGGCGGAGGTCGGCGCGCGGATCCACCACGTCGAGCATCACCGGGCGCACGTGGCCAGCGCCTTCTTCGCCTCGCCGTTCGAGGACGCGGCGATCCTGTCGGTCGACGGCTTCGGCGACTTCGCCTCGACCATGCTGGCCGAGGGGCGGGGCTCGTCGTTCACGGTGCTGGAGCGCGTGCTCTTCCCGCACTCGCTCGGGATCTTCTACACGGCGGTCACGCAGTGGCTCGGCTTCCCCAAGTACGGCGACGAGGGCAAGGTGATGGGGCTCGCTCCCTACGGCTCCCCGCGCTTCCTCGCCGAGATGCGGCACCTCGTCCGGCCTCACGGCGACGTCTTCGAGCTCGGGCTCGACTTCTTCCGGCACCACCAGGAAGGCGTGGACATGACCTGGGACGAGGGTACGCCGACGATCGGCACGCTCTTCTCGGCGCGGATGGAGGAGGTCTTCGGGCCGGCGCGGGCGCCGGGCGGCGAGCTGACCGCACTGCACGAGGACGTCGCCGCGTCGCTCCAGGCGATGCTCGAGGAGGCGTACCTGCACCTCGTGGGCGCGCTCTGGGAGCGCACCGGGGTGCCGAGGATCTGCCTGGCCGGAGGGGTGGCCCTGAACGCGGTCGCGAACGGGCGGATCCGGCCCGAGACGCCGTTCGAGGACGTGTTCGTGCAGCCGGCCGCCGGCGACTCGGGGATCGCCGTCGGCGCTGCGCTGCACGTCTGGCACCAGGAGCTGGGGCGGCCGCGGCGGTTCGCGATGGAGCATGCGTACTGGGGCCCGGAGTTCTCGGAGGCCGAGTGCTCGGCGGCACTCGCCGCCGCCGGCCTCGACGCTCAGCTGCTCGACGACGACGACCTGTTCCGGCAGGTCGCCGAGCGGATCGCCGCGGGCGACGTGGTCGGGTGGTTCCAGGGCCGGATGGAGTACGGCCCGCGCGCGCTCGGCCACCGCTCGATCGTCGCCGACCCGCGCCGGGCCGACATGAAGGACATCCTCAACGCGCGGATCAAGCACCGGGAGCCCTTCCGGCCGTTCGCGCCCTCGATCCTGGCGGAGGCGACCGGGGAGTGGTTCGAGCAGGACTACCCCTCGCCGTACATGGTGCTCGTCTACAGGACACGGGCCGAGAAGCGCGAGTCGATTCCGGCCGTGAACCACGTCGACGACACCGGTCGCCTGCAGACGGTCACCGAGGAGGCGAGCCCCCGCTATCACCGGCTGATCCGGGAGTTCGCGCGGCTGACCGGAGTCCCGATCCTGCTCAACACCTCGTTCAACGAGAACGAGCCGATCGTGATGACTCCCGAGCAGGCGGTCGAGACGTTCCAGAAGACCCGGATGGACCTGCTCGTGCTCGGGAACTCGGTGGTCAGGCGCTCAGGCCGAGGCGCCGAGGAGCGAGCGCAGCCGGCGGCGCTCGGCGGGCAGGTAGAAGCCCAGCGGTAGCAGCACCACCGGGTAGACGAGCGCGATCAGGATCGCGACCGCGAGCGGCACGTCTGGCACGCTGCCGGCCAGGGTCAGCCCGACGGCGACGGCGGTCAGGGTGGCGACGCGCCGCCACTGGTAGCCGACGGGGTAGACGCGGCTCGAGTTCAGCACCATCCCGGCGAAGAGCGTGAGGTAGGCGGCGAGGGTCGAGATCGCCGCGCCGATCATCCCGTACGGCGGGATCAGCGCGACGTTGAGGCCGACGTTCACGGCGGCGGCGACACCGCTGACGATCCAGTTGAACTGGGTCTGCCGGGCGCGTCCGATCCCGATCGCGACCACCGTGTACCCGGCGTAGGCGGTGGCGGCGAACGAGAGCAGGGCGACCGCGTCCGTCGCTCGCGCGAACCCCGGCCCGCGCGCGAGCAGGTGGACGAGCCACGGCGCGAGCACGCCGAGCGCCACCGAGATCCACGAGCAGAGGAACAGGAGGTAGGTGAGCACGAACGCGTAGGTCCGCTTCGCCTCCCGGTCGTCCTCGATCGAGTACGCGAAGGCGGGCCATGCCAGCCGGAACGCGATCATCAGGAAGACCACCGCCGAGGAGATCCGCACCGCGACCGAGTAGACGCCCACCTCGGCCTGGCCCTTGTAGTGCGCGATGAAGATCCGGTCGACGAAGTTGATCGCCCACAGCGCCAGGGCCGACGGGACGAGCGGCAGGCCGAAGCGGTTCATCTCGCGAAGCAGCTCGCGCGAGAACTGGAGGCCGAGCTGGTAGCGGCGGTACGCCAGCAGCACGGCATAGACGCAGAGCGTCCCGACGAAGTTGCCGACCACCGCGCCGGTCGCGCCCTTGTCGAGGCCGACGACGAGCAGCACCGTCATCCCGACCGTGATCAGCACGTTCGCGACGCTGGCCAGGACGAACTGGGTCGAGCGCTCCTCGACGCGGAAGAGCGACGTCAGCTGCTCGTAGTTCATCTGCGCCCACAGCCCGACGAAGGCGGCGCGGACGAGCCAGGGATCGTCTCCGAGCGCCAGGGCATGGGCGATCGGCGTCGCCAGGACGAAGCCGACGACGAGGCCGGCGGTCGCCATCGTCATCGTGAACCAGAAGGACGTGCGCACGACGAGCGTCCGGTGCGCCTCGTCCTTCGTGTCGAAGTAGAAGCGGAAGAACGCGCTCGAGATCCCGAGCCGCAGGACGATCACGAGCACCGTCGTCAGCGCGACGACCGTCTCGATCTTCCCGAAGCCCTGCGGTCCGAGGTAGTGCGTGTAGAGCGGGAGCAGGAGGACGGCGAGGATCCGGGAGACGAGCCCGCCGAGGCCGTACACGGCCGTGTGCTTGCCGAGCCGCTTGACCTGCGCTCCGAGCATGCTCAGAGACGAGCGTAGAGGTCGAGCAGGCGGTCGGCCACGGTCTCGATGTCGTGGACGCGCTCGACGTACTCGCGGCTCGCCTGTCCGACGCGGCGACGGTGGCCGGCGTCCTCGACGAGCGGGCGGAGCTCCCTCGCGAGGGTCTCGGCGGTTGCCGAGACGACCGGGACCGTCGTTCCGAAGGCGTCCTCCGTCCGCGCGACCGCCGCCTCGTGCAGGAAGGTGACGACCGGCTTGCCGAGGGCCATCGCCTCGATCGCGAACAGGCCGTACCAGCCGGCGTTCAGCTGGTCGACGACGATGTCGGCGTTCTGGTAGCGGCGTCTCGCCTCGTCGTGGCGGAGGCCCTCGACGATGTCCAGGTCGACCGGCAGCCCGGCGCAGGCGGCGATCACGTGCTCCGTGCCCTTGCGCCGGCGGCTCGACGGAGCGTGCACGACCACGGGGCGCTCCCGGTCGGTGGGAGGCGTCGGCGCGTACTCGCGCAGGTCGATGCCGGGCGGGACGACCTCCGCGTCGGGAACCCAGCGGATCGCGTCGTACGAGCCGACGATGCGGGCGTCGGCCCGCTGCGCCCAGGCCAGCTCCTCGGGCGGCTTGCCGCGGATGTCCGAGCCGAGGAAGTGCATCACCGAGCGCTTCCGCTTCGCCCGCAAGAGCGGGAATTGCAGGGATTTCGGCACGAGCGTGAGCCCGAAGTAGAAGTGGAAGACGTCCGTTCGGCGTAGCAGCCGCGCGAAGGCGCGCCACTGGGTCAGCTGCCGGCGGGCGAGCCCGCCGCGTCGCTCGAGCGACTCGTCGGCCTCGGGATGGAGCCGGTAGCGCTCGAAGACGACGAGCCGGGCGTCGAGGCCGCGACGACGCTGGGCGAGCACGTTCTGCCAGGGGACGCCCGCGGTGTTGACCGGGCAGTGCGTGACCCGGAGCGGGCTCGCTCTCAGCTCTTCTCGCAGATCGCGATCATCCGGCCTTCCTCCGGCGAGGGGACGAACCGGATCGAGGCGAACAGCGGTTGCTCGTGGTGGCTCATGAGCGAGTGCTCGATCGCGGCCGGGGCGAAGACGAACTTCTTCGCCTTCTTCGACCGGGCGTTCATCACCCCGACCAGTGGCTGGCCCTGCCAGCTCCATGCCGGCGGGAGCGCGTACTGCCGGCGGTACTTCGGGGAGTCGAAGGTGGGGAACTCGAGCGCGAGCCGCCACGCCGTCATCGCGGCGAGCCTTTCGAGGGCCGCGAACGGGTCCGAGAGGTGGTGGATCACGTTCAGGGCGAGCACCAGGTCGAAGGGCTCGGCCGGGGGTTCCCGGAAGACGTCGCGCAGCTCGAGCTCGACCCGGCTGTCGAAGACCGACTTGAGCACCGTGGCCTGGCGCAGGCGCTTGCGGTGAACTTCGGTCCCGACCACCTTCCCCGCGTTGCGCCGCTCCGCCTCGAAGGAGAAGAACCCGATCGCGCAGCCGATGTCCAGGACGCTCCGGCCGGCCAGGTCGTCCGGCAGCACGATGTCGGCGACCGGGCGCCGGTCCTTGCCTGCGGTCGTGAGGCCGTAGGGGAGCTCGATTCGCTGGTACTGGAACTCGTTCTCGGCGAGGACGCGCTCGATCTCGACGCGGCTCGCAGTCATGCGGTGGTCAGGACCGGGAAGTCGCTCCGGGTCGCGTCGATCTCGATCCAGTCGATGTCGTGGGCCGTGAGCTCCGTACGGAACGCGTCGTAGGCGCGGTCGAGGTCGAGCTGCGGGTAGACCTCGCGCCAGAATGCCGCCTTTCTGCGGTGCGCGTTCCGGGGCGCATCGGGGGGCCACTTGATCTCGACGCGCTCTAGAAGCGTGGCCGTGTCCACGACCAGGAGCAGGCAGTGGCGGCGAGCGTCGACCTCCAGCGCCCAGTTCCACTGGCGGTCGTTCGCATACGTCGCGGTGTCCGTACTCAACCCCTTCTTGAGCACGGACTTGAGCGGCCGGAGCATCAGGTAGTGGAAGTAGGCGTCGCCGTCGAGCGTGCGGCGGTACAGCCCGGCGGGGTTGGTCACCTGCGTGCCCGGCGGGAGCCCGGTCAGCGCACCGGCCCGTGAGGACGACAGCAATGTGCTCTTCCCGGCGCACGAAGGTCCGGCAACGATCCACATCGTCGGCGCCATGGACCGGGTCACTGTACCAACGCGTCCCACTCGACCTGGTCGAAATAGCGGAGCGCCCGGCGCGTCGGGCGGATCCGCGACGCGAACGCGCCGAGCCCGTCCTCCGAGAGCTCGCCGAGCGCATGCTTCACGCCGAGGTAGGGGAGGTTGAGGTCCTCCTGGTAGACGACCGTCGAGATGCGCGGGTTGATCTCGATCACGTGCTCGCCGACCAGCTGGATGTTGAAGAAGTGGTCGAGGCGGAGCTCGGCGACGATCGTGCCGGCCGTCTCCATCAGCCCGGGGTCGTCGAGCGTCTCGAAGTACATCGCCAGCCCGGCCCGCATCGCCTCGCGGGTCTTCGGGTGGCCGAGCGCGACCCGGCCCTCGACGGCGATCCCGTCGATCGTCCGCTCCTTGCCGGTCGCGAGCTCCATCACGAGCAGCTCCGTCGGATCGTCTCCGAGCAGCTCGAGCAAGTCCTCGAGGCGGAGGACCTCCGCGACGCCGGGCCGGTTGGCGAGCAGCTGCTCGTGCCGGTCGGCCGAGGTCGACAGGACGCGGAAGCCGCGCGACCCCGACGAGAACACCGGCTTCAGGCAGACGTCGACGCCGGGGTAGCCGAGCTCCTGCGCCGCGGCGGCGACCGCCTCGCCGCCGGACACGCGCCGCCAGGCCGGCCCGCGGACGCCGAGCCGGTCGAGCAGCTCGTAGGTCTCGGCCTTGTCGTTCGAGCGGCGGATCGCCTCGGGCGAGGAGACGAGCACGGCGATCCCCTCGAACCGCTCCCTGGCCTCGGCCAGCCCGAGCAGGTCGAACGACGACTGGGGCAGCACCGCGTCGACGCCCTCCGACCGGCAGACCTCGAGCACCGCGTGGGCGAAGCCGGGGTCCGACCCGGCCGGCACCAGGTGAAACGAATCGGCCAGGTGCCGGCCGATCGCGAGCTCGTCCATGTCGGTGCCGACGATCCGGACCTCGCGCTCGCCGTTCTCGCGCAGCGCACGCACGAGGGCGGCGGTCCCGGGCGCCCCGCAGGCTGAGACGAGGACGGTCAGCTGACTCAGAGCCATCGCTGGATGATCCCGCCGCCGCGACCGACATGGCGGGCGCGGCACCCGAGCGCCTCCTGAGGTGCGAACGGGGTTGGGGAGGGGGGGCCATGGGGGGAACCGGCTGTTCCCCCCATGAGAGCGAGCCGGAAGGCGAGCGTCGTCACGAGAGGTCGATCCGATCGGCGGCCAGTTGCTCGAGCCGGCGCTCGCGCTCGGCGTCGAGCATCGCCAGCATCGTCTGGCGCATCGTCGAGCCGGGATAGGCCCAGATCTCGGGATGCGTGAGCAGCTGCAGGCGCTCGAAACCGCCCGCGGCGAGCTCCTCGTGCGGGCAGCCCTGCCGCCAGTGCTGGTTCGAGTCGGAGCGGTAGACGTCCGCCCACGGCGCCTCCATCGCGTTGACGAAGCCCTCGACCGGCTCGCGCATGTACTCCGGGTCGGGGTTGTGCCAGGCGAGCACGGGGTCGAGCCGCTCGTCGTGGTCGACGCGCGGCCAGATCGCGTGCACGCCGACACGATGGCCGAGCTCGCGCAGGCGCTCGAGCGCCGCCTCCCCCGACGCCGAGTCGAGGTTGTAGAACTCGCTGCGCCGCATCAGGAAGTACGTGGCCGCCGCGCCGGCCTCGGCCTCCAGCTCCGCCACCCGCAGGGCGGCCTCCAGGGACAGGTCGACGTCGTGGCGGAGGATGACCGTCCCGGCCTCGAACGGCGGCTCGAAGAACGCGAACCGGTAGCCGCCGGCGCGAGCCGCCTGGAGGATCTCGACGAAGTGATCGAGGTCGAAGCCGCAAGTCACGACGCTCTCCTTCTAGCCAGCTTGCGCAGCAAGATGTCTACTCCGTCTCCACGTAGAGCAGGCGCGCCGCCGACTCCGCGCGCTCCAGCGCCTGGACGTTGGTGTCGCCGGAGGCGATCACGTAGCCACGGCGGTCCCCGTCCAGGCGGACCGGCCGGATCACCTCGCCCTGCTGGAGGAAGACGTCGGCCTGGACGACGCCGGGCGCGGCGAGCACGCGGTCGAGGTCGCCCACCCGCCGCACCGTGCCGATCGGCAGCGGGCCGGGGTGGGCGGTCAGGAACCGGATCGCGGTCGGCCTCGAGATCCGGGGGACGACGAGCTCGTCGGGCACGTCCTCGCCGAGCGCCTGCGCCAGCGCGATCGGGACGAGATCGACGCCGAGCGCGTGGAACGCGAGGTCGGCCATCTGCCCGCCGGGGATCCGGGCGGCCACCTCGACGACCAGCGCCGTCCCGTCGTCGCGGGCGATCAGCTGCGGAAAGGCGATCCCGTCCCGCAGGCCCAGCGTCCGCACCGCGCGCAGCGCGACACGCTGCGCCTCCTCGAGCGCGTCGCCGAAGAGCCTGGACGGGTACGAGTGGATCCAGCCCACGCCGAAACCCTCGCCCTGGGGGCGCAGCCGGTCGGAGAGCAGGAGCACGTACGGCTCGCCGCCGCGGGCGACCACCAGGCCGTTGAGCTCGAGGCCGTCGGTGAACTCCTCGAGGATCGTCTCGCCCGTCGGCGACTCGGCCAGCGCCGCGTGGAAGTGCCGCTCGAGGTCGTCGAACGAGCGGAGCTGGAAGAGGCCGCGCTGGCCGCCGGAGTCGGCCGGCTTGAGCACGGCCGGGAAGCCGACGGTGTCTGCGGCGGCCGCGGCCTCGCGCCAGGCCCGGATCGCCGCGAACTGCGGTTGGGGCACGCCGCTCTCGGCCAGCCTCCGCCGCATCGCCACCTTGTGCGTCATCAGGTGCGCGGTCTGCCGGCCGATTCCCGGCAGCCCGAGCTCCTCCGCGACCGCGGCCACGACCGGCACGGCCCGGTCGGCGGAGACGGTCAGCGCGCCGTCCACGGCGTGCTTCCGGGCGACGTCGACCACCCCGGCGACGTCGGCGAAGTCGACGACCTCGGCCGCGTCTGCCTCGCGCAACCCGGCCGCCTCCGGATTCCGGTCGACCGCGACGACCCTCAGCCCGAGCTCCTTCGCGCGCAGGATCGCCCGCCGCTGGTGGCGCCCCGCGCCGACGAAGAGGACCGTCTGCATTCGCGCGCGATGCTACAGAGCCGATCGACGGCGGCCACTACACTCGATCCCGGAAATGGCGCTCACCGACAAGCGGATCCTGATCACCGGCGGCGCGGGCTTCATCGGCACGACGCTGGCCCGGCGGCTGGTCGACGAGAACGAGATCGTCGCCCTGGACAACCTCCATCGCGACGCCCTCGGCGGCACGGAGCTCGCCGACCACGCCAACTTCACCTTCGTGCAGGCGGACGTGCTCGACGCGGACGCGCTCGCCGAGCATGCCCGCGGAGCCACCCACGTCGTCCATGCAGCCGCGATCGCCGGGGTCGATACGGTGCTCGAGAGCCCCGTGCGGACGATGCGCGTGAACCTGATCGGCACCTACAACGCGCTCGAGGCGGCGGTGGCGACGAGGGACACGGTCGAGCGGGTGGTCGAGTTCTCGACGAGCGAGGTCTTCGGCACGTACGCGTTCCGGGTGGACGAGACGAGCGCGACCACGCAGGGCTCGGTCGGCGAGGCCCGCTGGACGTACGCCGTCTCGAAGCTGGCCGGCGAGCACATGGCGCACGCCTACCACCAGGAGCTCGGGCTCCCCACCGTCTCCGTGAGGCCGTTCAACGTCTACGGGCCGGGCCAGATCGGCGGCGGCGCGATTCGCGCGTTCATCGAGGCGGCGCTGGCCGGCCGCGACCTGACCATCCACGGCGACGGCTCGCAGATCCGGGCCTGGTGCTACGTGGACGACATGGTCGACGGGCTCTTGCTGGCGCTGGAGCATCCGAACGCGGTCGGGGAGAGCTTCAACATCGGCAATGCGCGCTCGGCGGTGACGATCTTCGACCTCGCCCGCCGGATCAAGGCGCTCTCGGGCTGCCCGGGCGAGCTGGTGTTCCAGCCGCTCCACTACCTCGACGTCGAGCTCCGGATCCCGAACGTGGACAAGGCTAGATCGCTGCTCGGCTTCGAGGCGAGGGTCGAGCTGGACGAGGGCCTCGAGAAGACGATCGCGTGGTACCGCCAGAAGCAGCTGACATCCGCCTAGCCAGGCCGGACACCGGCGAGGCCGAGCTCGCCGAGGTCGCCACCGTCCTGGAGAGCGGGATGCTGACCATGGGCGCGAAGGTGGCCGAGCTGGAGGACGAGCTCGCCCGCGCCTGCGAGGTCGAGCACGCGCTCGCCGTCTCGTCCGGCACCGCGGCGATCCACCTGGCCGTGCTCGCGCTCGGGATCGGGCCGGGCGACGAGGTGATCGTCCCCGCGTACACGTTCCCCGCGACCGCCAACGTGGTCGCGCTCGCCGGGGCGAGGCCCGTGCTGGTCGACGTCGACCCGGACACCTTCAACCTCGACCCGGCCAGGATCGAGGTGAGGCCGCGGACGAAGGCGATCATGCCCGTCCATCTGTTCGGCCGGCCCGCGCGGCTCGAGGAGCTGCCCGAGGGCGTACCGGTGATCGAGGACGCCGCCGGAGCGCTGGGAGCCCGGCGCCGGGGCCGGGCCTGCGGGGGTCTCGGCGCGGCAGGTTGTCTCTCGTTCCACCCGCGCAAGATCGTCACCACCGGCGAGGGCGGCGCGGTGACGACGAACGACGCGGAGCTGGCCGAGCGGGTCCGTTCGCTGCGCCACCACGGCTGGAGCCCCTCGGACGCGTACGACGACATGCCGGCGGGAGCGTTCAACTACCGGCTCTCCGACATCCTCTGCGCGGTCGGGATCCCGCAGGTGCGCCGGCTCGAGCAGCTGCTGGCCGCGCGCGAACGCGTCGCGGCCGGCTACGCGGAGCGACTCGCCGGCTTGCCGGTGAGGCTGCCGGGCGCCGACGAGGGCGACCGTCACGGCTGGCAGGCCTACGTGATCCAGCTCGACGGGCGCGACGAGGCGATGGCCGCTCTGCGGGCGAAGGGAATCCAGTGCCAGATCGGCACGTACGCGCTCCACCGGCTCGCCGCGTACCGCGACCAGGGCAGCTTCCCCGGAGCCGATGCGTGCTTCGAGCGGGCGCTGGCGCTGCCGCTCCACACGCGGCTCACCGAGGCCGAGCTCGACCGCGTCGCAGCGGCCCTTGACACGGTTGTGAGTGAGTGATAACTTTCAACGCCTGATGGCAACCGCAGCCGAAAGGAAGAGCGCCGAGGAGCGGCGCCAGGACGTGCTCGAGGCGGCCCGCGAGGTGTTCGCGGAGCACGGTCTCTCGGGCGCGTCGACCGACGAGATCGCCCGCAGGGCCGGCATCTCGCAGCCGTACCTCTTCCGGCTCTTCCGCACGAAGAAGGACCTCTTCCTCGCCACGGTCGAGAGCTGCTTCGCCGAGACGCTCGAGACGTTCCGCCAGGCGGCCGAGGGCAAGACGGGCGAGGAGGCGCTGACGGCGATGGGGAAGGCGTACGGCGAGCTGATCCGCTCCGATCCCAACCGGCTGCGCGGCCAGATGCAGACCTACGCGGCGTGCGACGACCCTGACGTCCGCGAGGCTGCCCGCAAGGGATACGGCGCGCTCGTGGACTTCGTCGAGCACGCCTCGGGCGCCGGCACGGAGACGCTGTCGCGCTTCTTCGCCAAGGGCATGCTGATCAACGTCGTCGCGTCGATGGGCCTGCTCGACGCCGACGAGGCGTGGGCCCGGAAGCTCCTGTCGTTCGTCACCGACCACGACGCCTGACGTCTTTTTTTCGCCATCGAAGTGAGTAAGCAATCACTACTCAGAAAGGAGTCGAGATGAAGGGAGGAAGCCCGAGGAGCCGGATGCTGTGGACGTTCGCGGCCACGTCGCTCGCGCTCGTCATGGTCACCCTGGACAACCTGGTCGTCACGACCGCACTACCCGTGATCCGCACGGACCTGCACGCGAGCCTCGAGGGTCTCGAGTGGACGGTCAACGCCTACACCCTGACTTTCGCCGTCCTCCTCCTGACCGGCGCCGCGCTCGGCGACCGCTTCGGGCGCCGGCGGATGTTCGCCGTCGGGCTCGGGATCTTCACCGTCGCCTCGGCGGCCGCGGCGCTCGCGCCCTCGATGGGCGTGCTCGTCGCGGCGCGGGCGGTCCAGGGCGCCGGCGGCGCAATCGTGATGCCGCTCACCCTGACGATCCTCTCGGCGGCGGTTCCGGCCGAGAAGCGTGGGGTCGCGCTCGGCGCCTGGGGCGGGATCGGCGGGCTCGCCGTCGCGCTCGGCCCGCTCGTCGGCGGCGCGGTCGTCTCGGGGCTGTCCTGGCAGTGGATCTTCTGGATCAACGTCCCGGTCGGGCTCGTCCTGATCCCGCTCGCGCTGCGGCGGCTCGACGAGACGCACGGCCCCTCGGGTCGCCTCGACCTGCCGGGCGTCGGCCTCGCCAGCGCCGGCCTGCTGGGAATCGTCTGGGGTCTCGTTCGCGGCAACGGCCAGGGCTGGGCCAGCCCCGAGATCGTGCTCTCGCTGGCCGGGGGTGCCGCCGTCCTGGCCGGCTTCGTGCTCTGGGAGCTGCGGACAGCGTCCCCGATGCTGCCGATGCGCTTCTTCCGGAACCGCACGTTCGCGATGACGAACCTTGCGTCGCTCCTGATGTTCTTCGGGATGTTCGGGTCGATCTTCCTGCTCGCGCAGTTCTTCCAGACCGTGCAGGGCTACTCGCCGTTCGGCTCGGGCCTGCGGATCCTGCCCTGGACGGCGATGCCGATCTTCGTCGCGCCGATCGCCGGTGCGCTGTCCGACCGGATCGGCGGCCGGAGGATCATCGCGACGGGGCTCGCACTCCAGGCGGTCGGGCTCGGCTGGATCGCCGCCGTCTCGACGCCGACCACCCCCTATGCCGACCTCGTCGTGCCGTTCGTGCTCTCCGGCATCGGCATGGCGCTCTTCTTCGCGCCCGTCGCCAACCTCGTCCTCTCCTCGGTGCGGCCGGAGGAAGAGGGACAGGCGTCCGGGGCGAACAACGCGATCCGCGAGCTGGGCGGCGTCTTCGGCGTCGCGGTGCTCGCCTCGATCTTCGCGCACCACGGCGGCTACGACAGCGGCGCGTCGTTCGTCGACGGGCTGACGCCGGCGATCTGGGTCGGCGCGGTCGTGGTCGCGCTCGCCGCGGTCGCCGCCCTCGCGATTCCGCGTCGCGCCCGGCCCGCCGAGGTCGAGGTCCTGCGGCCCGCACTGGAAGAGGCCGCCTAGCTTCGTGACGTTTCCTGTAGGGACAGACCCCTCCCGGGGTCTGTCCCTGGAGGGGGGTTCGGCGCTAGTGTCCGCCGCATGGCCAGGCCCGTTCCGGTCGAGGAGGCGCCACCCCAGCCGGAGCTCTCGGTTGTCGTCACCGTGTTCGACGAGGCGGGCTCGCTCGAGGAGCTGTACCGCCGGACGACCTCCGCTCTCGAGGGGCGCGACTACGAGCTGATCTTCGTCGACGACGGCTCCACCGACAGCTCGTTCGAGCTGGTCGAGCGGTTCCACGCCGGGGACGCCCGCGTCCACGGCGTGAAGCTGAAGCGCAACTTCGGCCAGCACCCGGCGATGCACGCCGGGCTCGTCCGCGCGCGCGGCGCGATCGTGGCGACGATGGACAGCGACCTCCAGAACCCGCCGGAGGACCTGCCGAAGCTGGTCGCCGCGGTCGAGTCGGGCTACGACGTCGCCAGCGGTCGCCGCGCCGCGCGCCGCGACTCCTGGGGGCGGACGCTCCCGTCACGCCTGATCAACGGGATGCTCAGGCGCTTCACCCGGGTCGACATCTCCGACTTCGGCTGCGCGTTCAACGCCTACCGGCGCGAGGCGGTGGAGCCGGTGCTCGGCGCGATCGGCAAGCAGAAGTTCACGAAGGCGCTCGTCCTCTCGACCGGAGCCAGCGTCGTCGAGGTGGACGTGGGCCACGCCGCCCGCGCCGACTCGTCCCGCTACTCCCCCCTCCGGCTCGTCCGCACGGCGCTGAGCGTCCTCGCCGGCTTCTGGCCGCAGCCGATCCAGTGGATCGGGCTCGCGCTCGGCACGGTCTGCACGCTCGGCGCGTTCGCGCTCGGCTGCTGGGGGATCGTGTACTGGATCGACCGCTCGAACTTCCCGGGCCCGCTGTTCGGCGGCGTCGCCATCCTCTTCGTGCTCGGCGTCCAGGGGTTCATCCTCGCCCTGGTCGGGGAGTACCTCGGTCGCATCCAGCGGGACGTCTCCGGCCGCCCGCTCTACACGATCGACCGCGAGCTCTAGATGGCTGACCGGGAATTCGCTGCGTGGAATTGCCGGTCAGCCATCTAGCCCGCGGCCAGCTCCCACCAGCAGTTGGTCGACGCGCCTCCGGCGAGCATCGGGCACTCCTGAACGAGGTCGTCGCGCACGATCCGCAGGCCCCAGTCCGCGAACGACGATGCCGGCACCTTCGGCGGCGGGGACGTCAACACCCGGCCGCCGGGGCCCAGGGCGCGGGCGATCGCCGTGAACGCGCGGGGAAGGTCGCGCTTGCGGATGCGCACCGTGGTCGAGAAGTCGACGACCCAGTCGAATGTCGTCCCGAAATGGTCGAGGTTGTAGTCGCCGTCCCAGAGCAGCCGGGGGCGCCTGTCCGCGAGCCCGTGCAGGGGGATCTCGTACGTGACCGCCGCCTCGAGGCTCCGTAGGTGGGCGTCGATCCCGAAGTAGTTGCCGGCGTCGAGGTAGCGGATGGCGTGAATCCCGAGCCGTAGCGCGCCACAGCCGAAATCGAGCACCCGGTGACGCGGAAGGCAGCCCGCCTCGACCAGGAAGTCGAAGACGTACCGGCCGATCGCCCACGGCCTCCCGTACTGGAGGTGGTGGATCTCGTTCAGGAACTCCGGGTCGACGCCTTCTTCGAGCGCCGTTCCGGAAGCCGTGTCCATGAGGCCGAGCGCGCGGGCGCGGTGGCGCTTCGAGTCGTCGCGCCAGCGGTAGTCGGTGTTCGTGCGCTTCGCCTCGGGCGCCTGCTCGATCGGAACGGCCCCGCGGCTGTCCACCGCCGGAGTATAGGGCCCGCTCGATAGTGTCTCGTTCCCGATGGACAAACGGATCCTCGTCACCGGCGGCGCCGGGTTCATCTCCTCGACGTTCGTCCGCCACCTGCTCGAAGCCACCCCGTACGAGGTCGTCTCGCTGGACGCGCTCACGTACGCGGGCAACCTCGAGAACCTTGCCGACGTGATGGCGCACCCGCGGCTCTCGTTCGTGCACGGCGACATCCGCGACCGCGACCTCGTCCGGGACGTCGTCGCCGAGGTCGACGTGATCGTCAACGCGGCCGCCGAGTCCCATGTCGAGAAGTCGATCGACGAGGGTGCCTCCGAGTTCGTCACCACCAACGTGGAGGGGACGCAGATCCTGCTCGACGCGATCCGCGAGACGCCGGTCGAGCGGTTCATCCTGATCTCGTCGAGCGAGGTGTACGGGACCGCCGAGTACGCGCCGATGGACGAGGAGCACCCGCTGAACCCGCGCAGCCCGTACGCCGCGACCAAGGCGGGGGCCGACCGGCTCGCGTACAGCTACCACGTCACCTACGACCTGCCGATCGTCATCGTCAGGCCGTTCAACAACTACGGCCCGCGGCAGCATCCGGAGAAGGTGATCCCCAGGTTCATCACCCAGGCGCTCTCCGACGAGCCGCTCACCGTCCACGGCGACGGCCACGCCAGCCGCGACTGGCTCTACGTCGAGGACGACGCCGAGGCGATCGAGGCGATCATCGACGCGGACGTCGACGCGATCGCGGGGGAGGTCGTGAACGTGGCCACGGGAGTGGACATCTCGGTGTCGGAGATCGCGGACCTGGTGCTGGAGGTGCTGGACAAGCCCGCCTCGCTGAAGTCGTACGTGCCGGAGCGCCCCGGGCAGGTCGACCGCCACATCGGCTCGACGGACAAGGCCGAGCGGCTGGTCGGCTGGCGCGCCCGCACCTCCTTCGAGGAGGGGCTCGAGCGCACCGTCGAGTGGTATCGCGAGAATGACGGCTGGTGGCGGGGACTCAGGGAGCCGGACCGAAGCGTCTTCTCGTCCTAGGCGCGGGCCCGGGGCAGCTCGGGCTCCTCGAAGCCGCCCGCGACGGCGGGCTCTTCGTCGTCGCCGTCGACCGCAACCCCGCGGCGCCCGGCTTTCGCCTCGCCGACCGCCGCGCGATCATCTCCGTCGAGGACGAGCCCCAGATCGACCGTCTCGCCGCCGCGGAGCGGGTCGACGGCCTGATAGCGCCCGGCATCGACTGGCCGGTCGCGATCGCCGCCCGCATCGCCGAGCGCCAGGTGCTCCCGCACCCGATCTCGTCCGCCACGGCCGTGCTCGCCACCTCCAAGCTCCGGCAGCGCGAGCGCTTCGCGGAGGCCGGCGTCCCCCACCCGCGGCACGTCGTCTGCACGACGGTCGAGGAGGCCGGCACGGCCGCCGCCGAGCTCGGCTACCCGTGCGTGGTCAAGGCCCCCGACCGTCAGGGCCAGAAGGGGCTCGTGCTCGTTCGCGGCGAGGAGCTGCTCGAGGACGCCTTCGCGCTCGCCCTGGCCGAGTCGCGCTCCAGCGTGGTGCTGGTCGAGGAGCTGGTGCCGGGCCGCGAGGTGACCGTGAACGCGTTCTCGGTCGACGGGCACCTCACGCCGCTGACGGTCACCGACCGCGTCGTCGCCGAGCCGCCCGCGTTCGGAGTGGCGCTCGCGCACGTCTGGCCGAGCTCGCTCGCGCCGGAGGAGGTGGGCGCGGCGGTCGAGGCGGCCCGTCAGGCGGCCGAGGCGATCGGGGTCGAGCGGGGGCCCACCTACACGCAGGTCGTGGTCGGCGAGCGCGGTGCGCACGTGGTCGAGCTGGCGGCGCGGCTCGGCGGCGGGCACGACGCCGAGCTGTGCGAGGCGGTGCTGGGGGTCGACCTGAACGGCCTCGCGCTCGCCGCCGCGCTGGGCGAGCCGGTCGAGGAGGAGCAGCTCCGGCCGGTCCAGCGGGCCGGCGGCGGCTGCACGCGGTTCCTCGTGCCCGAGCCGGGGACGCTGGTGGAGGTCGAGGGCGTGGAGGCGGCCGGCGCCGTCGACGGCGTGGAGCGGGTGCGCGTGTACCCCGAGCCCGGAGCGGTGCTCGGGCCGCTGCGCCGCGGCTCCGACCGCGTGGGAGCGGTGCTCGCCGTCGGCTCCAGCCGCGACGAGGCGGTCGCGCGTGCTGGCCGAGCGGCGGACTGCGTACGCTTCGTCGTTGCCGATGTCCCCGCAGAAGCTGTCGTCTAGACGAGAGACGTTCCTCGGCTTCCAGCCGCCGGCGGTCGGCGACGAGGAGATCGCGGCCGTCGCCGACGCGATCCGCTCCGGCTGGCTGACCACGGGCCCGCGCGCCGCCGAGCTCGAAGAGCGGTTCGCCGCCTACGCCGGCGCGAAGCACGCGCTCGCGGTCTCGTCGGGAACGGCCGCCATGCACCTGGCGCTGGTGGCGCTCGGGATCGGCCCCGGGGACGAGGTGATCACGACGCCGATCACGTGGCCGGCGACCGCGAACGTGATCGTCCACACGGGGGCGACGCCCGTCTTCGCCGACGTGCTGGACGACACGCTGAACATCGACCCGGAAGCCGTCGCGGAGCAGGTCAGGCCCCGGACGAGGGCGATCATGCCGGTGCACCTGTACGGGCAGCCGGCCGACCTCGACCCGATCCACGCGCTCGGCCTCCCCGTCGTCGAGGACGCCGCTCACGCGGCCGAGAGCGAGTACCGCGGCCGGAAGATCGGCGCGCTCTCGGAGGCGACCTGCTTCTCGCTGTACGCGACGAAGTCGATCGCCGCCGGCGAGGGCGGCATCGTCACCACCTCGAGCGACGAGCTGGCCGAGGCGATCCGCGCGCTGACGATCATGCGCCGCGGCCACGGCTCGCTCTACGACATCGCCGTCCCGGGCTACAAGGCGAACCTGTCGGACGTGCTCGCCTCGATCGCGCTCTGCCAGCTGGACAAGGTCGACCGCCACCGCGCGCTGCGGCTGCGACAGGTCGAGCTCTACGACGCCGCCGTCGCGGAGCTAGAGGGGATCGAGCCGGTGGGCCGCGACCCGCGCGACACCCATGCGCATCACCTCTATCCGGTGCGGGTCGGGGAGGCCGCCGGCGCCGGCCGCGACGCCTACCGCGAGGCGCTCGCGGAGGAGAACATCGGCACCAGCGTCCACTTCCTGCCCGTGCACCGGCTGAGCGCGTACCGTGAGCGGTTCCCCGACCAGCCCGCGCTGCCGGTCGCCGAACGGGCCGGCGCGGAGCTGCTCTCGCTGCCGCTCTCGCCGGCGCACTCGGAGGCGGACATCGAGGATGCGATCGAGGCGCTGCGCCGGGTGCACGCGTCGTTCACCTCGTGAAGCGACGGTCGGTCCGCGTCAGCGCGACGCTGGTCGTCACCGGCCTCTGCACCGCCTACATCCTCTGGAAGATCGACGTCGGCGAGACGATCGACGTCCTGCGCGACGCCCAGCTCGAGTACTTCTTCGGCGCGATCGCGATCATGATCGTCACCGTCTGGCCGATGGCCTGGCGGTGGCAGCGGCTGCTCGCCGGGCGCGGCATCCACGACCGGCTGCGGTGGCTGCTGCGGGCCTACTTCACCGCGTACACCGCGGGCCAGGTCCTGCCGACCTCGGTCGGCGGCGACGCGATGCGCATCTTCGAGACGTCCCGCCGCCATCCCGGCTACGGGGGGGCGATCGCCGGGTCGGTGCTGCTCGAGCGGGCGCTCGGCGGCGCTGCGACGCTCGCGCTGGCCGCGGTGGGCTTCGTGCTCGCGATCGGGCACTACGACGTCGGGGCGTACCTGTGGGTGGAGCTCGCCTTCGTCGTCGCCACCTTCGTGCTCGCCGTCGTTCTCTTCTCGAGGCGGGCGCGGCGTCCACTGAGCCGCTCGGTGCCGATCCTGACGAAGCTGCGAGTCGAACGGCCCGTGCGCGCCGTGTACGAGGGCATCCACGCCTATCGGAACCACGGCTGGCTCCTCGCCGGCGTCACCATCCTCACCCTGGCGATCCAGGCCGTGCGCGTGCTGGCGATCTGGCTGACGGGCAAGGCCGTGGGCGTCGACCTGTCGCCGCGCGCGTACTACGTGATGGGGCCGCTCCTCTTCCTCGTCATGCTCGTGCCGTTCACGATCAACGGCCTGGCCGTGCGCGAGGCGTTCTTCGTCAGCTTCCTCGGCCAGCTCGGCGTCAGCGCCGACGCGGCCTTCGCGACCGGCTTCCTCTTCTTCGTGGTCACGATCGCGCTCGCGCTGCCCGGGGCGGTCATCCTCGGCTGGGAGGGGCTGCGCGGGGCCAGGGGGCGCGAGCAGCCGCGGCTCGAGCGCAGTGGGTGACGTCTCGGCCGTCACGGTGACGCTGAACGGGCGGCCCTGGGTCGAGCAATGCCTGGAGAGCCTCGGCGGGGTCGAGACGATCCTGGTCGACCACGGCTCCACCGACGGGACCGTCGAGCTCGTGCGGGAGCGGTTCCCGGAGGTGCGCGTGCTCCGGCAGGAGAACCGCGGCCTCGGCGCGGGGCTGAACGCCGGCATGTGCGCGGCGGAGGCCCGCTACCACCTGCTGATCAACTCGGACGCCTGGCTGGTGGGGGACGCGCTCGAGCGGCTCGTCGCCTTCGCGGACGCCCACGACGACGCGGCGGTGATCGCACCGCGGCTGCGCAACCCGGACGGGACGCTCCAGCGCTCGGTGCGCGGCTTCCCGACGCTCTGGCGCATCGCGACCGAGTACTTCTTCCTGCGCAAGCTCGCTCCGCGCTCCCGCGCGCTGAACGCCTACTACGCGGGCGACTTCGACCACGGCTCGGTACGAGCGGTCGAGTGGGCGATGGGCTCGTGCCTCCTCGTCCGCCGGGCGGCCGTCGACGCGGTCGGGATGCTCGACGAGGACTTCTTCCTGTTCAGCGAGGAGACCGACTGGCTCTACCGCTTCCGGGAGGCGGGCTGGTCGGTCTGGTTCACGCCGGAGGCGGAGGCCGTGCACGTCGGCGGCGCCACGCACGGCGGACGCATGTACGCCGAGAACGTGCGGGGGATCGTGCGCTGGTTCGGCAAGCACCGCGGTCCGCGGGAGGCCGCCCGGGCCCGGCGGCTGCTCCTCGTCGCCCTGCGCCTGCGCGGCCTGGTCTTCCGCGGGGAGCGCGGACGCATGTACCGCGACGCCGCCCGCGCCCTTTGATGCGGCGCGTGCCGTGGGAGCTCGTCGCCCTGCCGGCGCTCGGGATCTCGCGCCTGCTCCCGGACAGCAGCTGGGGGCTGTGGGTGCGGCTGGCGGCGGCGACGGCCTGCCTGCTGCTCCCCGGCGCGCTGATCGCCCGCGGGCTGCGCGTACCGTCGGTGTCGGCCGCGCTCGCGTGGAGCCTGGCCGCGCTGTTCGCGGCGATGGCGGTCGTGTTCGCGCTGCACGCGTCGCTGGGGCTCGCGCTCGTCTTGCTCGGCGTGGTCGTGGTCGGGGCTCTCGCGTGGCCGTGGCGCCGGCCGGTCCGGCAGGGACAGACCACTCCGGGTCTGTCCCTGGGGGTCGCGCTCGCCGGCGTCGGGCTCGGGATCGCGCTCTGGACGATCACGACGCACCTGGTCGGCGGCGACGACTTCTTCCACCTCGCCCGGGTCCGGAAGCTGGACGACTTCGGTGGACTGTCGTTGCGCGCGGTCGACGAGTTCAGGGACGGCGGCCTCCACCCCGGGTACGCGTTTCCGCTCTGGCACGCGTTCCTCGCGCTCGTCGCGCGGCTGGCGGGCGTCGATCCGACCGGCGTGGTGCTCCACGAGGCCAGCGTGCTCGTGCCGGTCGCCTTCCTCGTCGCCTGGGAGGCCGGCAGGGAGGTGTTCCGCTCGGCCTGGGGCGGGCTCGCGGTGTTGCTCGCGCAGGTGGCGATGTTCGGCCTGGCGGCCGGGCACGGCGCCTCGTACCGGGCGCTCGCCCTTCCCGCGACCGTCGGCCGCCAGCTGCTCGTCCCCGCCGTGATCGCCCTCTTCTTCGCCTCCGTCGCCCGGCAGGCAGATCGTGCCGGGGGCAGGATCGACCATGCCCCCGGCCCGGCGTCCGGGCTCGCGACGCTGGCGGTCGCGGCCGGGGCGCTCGCGCTCGTGCATCCGACCTACGCGGTCTTCGTGCTGATCCCGCTCGCCGGCTACGTCGTCGCCAGGCTCGTGCTCGCCCGCGCGGAACCGGTCGAGGGCGTGCTCGCGCTTCTGGCCGTGGTGCTGCCCTCGGCAGCGGTGGCGCTCTGGCTCCGGCCGATCGCGCGGGAGACCGCGTCCGTGAGCCCGTCGTCGGACGAGCTCACCCGTGCGCTCCAGCACTACAAGGGTCAGCTCGACGTCTTCTCGGACGGGAGCTACCGGCTCGCTCCCGAGGTCCTCGGCCGGGCGGGCGCGGTCGCGGTGCTGGCGCTCTTCGCCGTCCCGCTCGCAGCCTTCGCGGCCCGGCGCCGCTGGGGTGCCTTCGTGATCGGCGGCTTCCTCGCCGTGCTCGTCATCGTGCTGCTGCCGAGCCTCTTCACCCACTTCGCCGACGCCGTCTCCGTCTCGCAGGCCAGGCGGGTGGCAGGCTTCGTGCCGTTTCCGTTCGCGGTCGCCGGCGGTGCCGCGGTGCTGGCGCGGATGCTCTCGATCGGAGCGCTCCCGGTCGGGCTCGGCGCCGGCATCGCCTTCCAGCTCGCCTATCCGGGGGACTTCGGCTACGGGCTCGACGACGGCGGGCCTGCGCTCGCGACCTGGGTCGCCCTCTTCGGCGGCGCGGCGGCGCTGGTGCTCGGCCTGCTGCTGCCGCGCCGGCTGACCGAGCTCGACCGGGTGGGCACGATCGCCGCCGCGACGACGGCGCTCGCGATCCTGCCGGCCGCCCTGCACGGGTTCACGCACTGGGACGAGCGCCCGCCGGCCGTCCGTAGCCCCACCCCGGGGCTGGTCGCCGCCCTCCGCGACCGCGTGCCGGAGAAGGCGGTGGTCTTCTCCGACGACACGACGAGCTACGCCATCGCCGCGTTCGCGCCGGTCTACGTGGCGAACGCGCTTCCCGGCCACGTCGCCGACACGCAGGCCAACCGGCCGTACGCGCGCCGCGCAGACGCGCAGGCGTTCTTCGGCAGCGGGAACCTGGCGATCCCGCGCCGCTACGGAGCCACGTGGCTGGTCGTCGACCGGAAGCGGACGAAGCTGCGCCCCGACCTGCCGCAGGTCTACTCCGACGCGAGATACGTCCTCTACCGTCTCCGCTCGTGAAGGTCCTGATCGTCTCGATGTACTTCCCGCCGGCCGGGGGCGGCGGCGTCCAGCGCACGCTGAAGACGGCGACGCACCTGCCCGCGCTCGGGATCGAGACGCACGTGCTCGCTCCGGACGACCCGAAGTGGGTGCACCGCGACGACGAGCTGGAGCCCCCCACGCAGGCGTGGGTGCACCGGGCCCGCTACGTCGGCCCGCGCGGCCGGATCCCCGCCCAGGAGCTGCACGGCACGCAGGGGCTCGAGCGGCTGGGCGTCCAGACCCGGCTCCTCGGGCGCAGGCTGCTCGTTCCCGACGAGAACGTCACCTGGAACCTGACGGCGATCCCCGCCGCGATCCGGGTCGCCCTCCGCGAGGGGATCGACGTCGTGCTCACCACCTCCCCGCCGAGCTCGGTGCACTTCGTCGGAGCTGCGGTCAAGAGGGCGACCGGCGCCGGCTGGGTCGCCGACCTGCGCGACTCGCTCGTGGCCCATCCGCACCGGCGCGGCGACGAGCGCACCCTGGCGCGCATCAAGGAGCAGGGCGAGCACGGCGTGGCGGCTCTGGTCGCCCGCTACGCGGACGCGATCGTGGCCGCCGCCGACGCGATCGCGGAGGAGGCGCGCGCGTTCGAGCCGAAGGGCCGGGTGGTGACGATCGCGAACGGCGCCGACTTCGACGACTTCGAGGGGCTCGAGCACCGCCCGTCGCCGCGCTTCCGGATCACGCACACCGGAAGCTTCTTCGGGCGCCGCGACCCGCGACCGTTCATCGGCGCGCTGGCCGATTCCAGGCTGGACGTGATCGCCCGCTTCGTCGGCGACTTCCGCCCGGCCGACCGCGAGTGGGCGGAGACGCTCGACCTCGGCGACCGGCTCGAGCTGATCCCCTACGTCACGCGCAGGCGCTCGCTGGAGCTCCAGCGCGACTCGGAGGCGCTGCTGCTCTTGATCCCGGAGGCCGGAGGCCGGGGACTCGGAGTCCTCTCCGGGAAGGTCTTCGAGTACCTCGCCGCGGAGCGGCCGATCCTCGCCGCCGTGCCCCCCGACGGCGCCGCCGCGCAGCTGATCCGGGCGAACGGTGCCGGGCTGATCGCGCCGCCGGACGACCCCGGGGCGATCCGGAAGGCGCTCGAAGATCTCCACGCGCGCTGGCAGGCGGGCACCCTCGACGCCGTGGCACTCGACGCCGGCACCCGCAGCAAGCTCTCGCGCGAGGCGCGGGTCGGAGAGCTCGCCGAGCTGCTGCGGAGCCTCGGGTAGATTGCGAGGCCACGTGGGTTCCGCCGGCAGAACGCCGACCGAGAAGTACGAGGGCGTCTGGGGTGCGCTGCGCGATGTCGCCGCCCGTGTCGCCGCCGACGAGCCCGATCTCTCCCGGGCCGTGCGCCTCGTCGAGGCCGAGCAGCGCAATCTGAGCCTCGAGCCGCTCGGAGGGATCGCGCTCGGCACGCCCGTCACGCTCCCGCGCGCAGCCCTGTTCGGAGGTCGGCGCGATCTGATCCAGCGTGCTCTGCTGGAGGCCTGCGTGCCGGAGACGAGCATGGTCGTCGAGCTGGGCAGCGGTCCCGGGCTGAACCTGCTCGACCTCTACCTCTGGGGCGGCCCGAGGGTGCCGTACTACGCGCTCGAGCCGACCGAATCCGGGCGGGCGTGCACGACAGTCCTGGCCGAGCTCGATCCGGATCTCGACCTGCGCACGGCGGCGTACGACTACCGGCGCCCCGACTACGAGGCGCTGCCGACCGGAAACCCGCACGTCCTGGTCTACACGGTGCAGAGCATCGAGCAGATGACGACGCTCTCGCGCGAGGTCGTCACGGGGCTGTTCGCGCTCGGAGACAGGGTCACCGGCGTCCACTTCGAACCGGTCGGCTGGCAGATCCTGGAAGAACCGGGCACGTCGCAGCACGGGTACGCGACGCGGCAGGGCTTCAACCGGAACCTCTGGCCGCTGCTGCAGGAGCTCGAGCGCGAAGGCGAGCTGACGATCGACAGCGTCGCGCCGAACGTCTTCGGCCACAAGGTCAAGAACGCCTGCACGCTGATCGTCTGGCACGCTCCAGCGGACTGAGATCGTTGCGGATCACGCGCTTCCTCTTCCTCGCGACGATCTTCTGCGTCACCTTCGAGAAGGTGCACTGGAACGTCGCCGGCACCGTCTCCGTCGCGGACGTGCTCGCGATCCTGTTCCTGGTCATGTGGGCGCTCGAACGCCTGGCCGCCCGCGACCGCCGGCTGCCGCGGACGTCCGCCGTCGTCGTCTGCTTCGGCCTCGCGTTCCTGCTCGCCTACCTGATCGGCTACTTCTCGATCGACACGGCGGACGCCTCGGGGCAGTTCGGCAAGGGGATCTTCAAGTGGGCGATCCACATCCTGTTCCTGGTCGCGGGCATCTCCTACCTGGCCCGGCGCAGCGAGCGCTTCTACTGGCGGACGATCGGGACCTTCACCGCCGGGGTCGTCTTCAACGCCGTCTACGGGGTGCTCCAGCTGGTCGCCGCGCAGGGCGGCCGGAACCTGGACAGCGCGGTGCTCTCTCCGCTCACCGGCGGCGCGAGCTCGATCAACATCTACGGAGCGGTCGGCGGCCAGAGCGTCTACCGCCCCAACGCGCTGACGGGCGACCCGAACCACCTCGGGATCATGCTGATCATCCCACTGCTCGTCCTCGTCCCGGTCTACCTCAGGCTCGGGCGCGGCCACAAGCTCCGCGGGCAGCTCGCCGTCGTGCTCGGGTTCCTGCTCGTGGTCGAGCTGGCGACGCTCTCCCGCAGCGGCCTGCTCGGGCTGGCCGTCGGCGTGCTGATCCTGGCGATCCCGTACCGGCACAAGCTGATCTCCCGCGAGCTGCTCGTGCCGCTCGCCGCCTCGCTGGGACTCGTTGCGATCGTCGTCCTCTCCCGCTTCCACTTCTTCGAGACGGTGATCAAGTCGCGGTTCGAGACCGGCGGGGGCTCGACCTCGGCCCACTTCGGCGTCTACGACTTCATCCCGAACGTCCTCTCCGGGCACCCGCTGTTCGGGCTCGGGTTCAACACGTTCTCGGTCTACTACGAGGCCGTGACCGGCAAGACCAACTGGGGGCCGCACTCGTTCTACGTCGCGCTGCTCGTCGAGACGGGCCTGGTGGGGACGACCGTGTTCGCCGCCTACCTCTGGTACCTCTTCCGCCGCCTCAACGCCTTGCGCGCGATCGGCCGGGCGCTGTCGGCGGCGGGCGATCCGGCGTCGGCCCGGGTGCGGCCGCTCGCGTGGGGCCTGACCGCCGCGCTCGCCGGGACGCTGGTCGCGAACGCCTTCTACCTCACGATGACCTTCTACTACTTCTACGTGCTCGGCGTACTGATCCTGGCCGCCCCGATCGTGTTCGCGAGGCGCCTTCCCGCGCAGCTCGAAGCGGTGCAGGCTCCGCCCCTTCGCGCGCCACAGCGGACGCCTGCCCTCGAATCCGGCTGAGCGCCGGTCAGCGGGCCCGCTTCCGGCGCCGCGTGCGGACGGCCTCCAGTCGGCCGGCGAGCGTGTCGGGCGCCTTTACCGTCGTCTGCCGCGAACGCATCCGGGCGACGTCCTCGGGGACGTAGAACGCCTCGACGAACGCGTCGATGATCCGGCCGACGAGGTAGCGGTCGACGTGACGCGGCTTGTCGTCGTCGAAGCCGTACGCCGGCCAGCTCAGGTGCGCGCCTGCCCAGCGCACGATCTCGAAGGACGGCCAGTAGAAGACGTCTCGCCGTCGCTCGCTCATGACCTGGTCGACCGCGACCCGGAGGACCGATTTCGACACGGAGTCGGCGGTCAGACAGGAGATGTTCCGGAAGGTCGCTTCCAGCGGGACCGGCGAGAGCGTGATGACGATCGGGGCGTCTGCGTTGAGGCGTCTGACCAGGTCGATCGTCCGGGCGAGGTTCTCGGCGTTCTCCTCGACGGTCGTCAACCGGAAGACGTGGCGATCCTCGTCGAACATCTCCTTCGGAACGCCGCGCCAGAACACGCCGCCCGTCTCGCGGTCCTGCCAGACCTCTGCGAGCCCTGCCGTGAACACGAAGGCGCCCGCGTCGGCGAACGCCGCCGCGAACCTCGCCCGCTCGTCCTCCGGAGCCCACTCGCGGATCTCGCCCGACCGCAGCCGGTCGTAGCGGAAGCCCTGACCCGTCTCCGAGCCGGTGACGCACCACGAGACGAAGTCGAGCATGGCAAACGTGTTGTTCAGCCCTTCCGGGATTCGCAGCCGCGTGGCCGCGAGGCCCGCATCCGTGAGGAAGGTGCGCAGCTCACGGGCGAAGCACGAACCGAGGGTGATCACCAGATCCTTCGCGCCGAGCAGCGGCTCCGCCGGGCAGTGGCCCGGCAGGATGTACTCCCGGATCACGCGCTCGAAGTCGCGATCGAAGAGGCGCCGGTCGGGGACGAAGAAGTTCGCGTCCGCCTTGTGCCAGGAACGCGACCAGAGCTCCTTCACCCGTAGCGCATCGCGTCCTTGCAGGCTTCCGATGTTCACCGATCCGACCCTGGGACTCACGAGCTCCTTCCTCCGACGCCACGAAGGAGACTACCCTTGCGGCCGGTGAAGGTCGTCGTGCTGACCACGTCGTATCCGCGGACGGCTCACGACATGGCAGGCCGGTTCATCGGCGACGCGGTGGAGCGCGTCCGCGCGGCGGGGACCGACGTCGAGGTGGTCTCGCCGCTCTCCTTCCCGCATTTCGGGATCGCCTACGGCCACGGCGTCGTCGGCAACCTCCGGCGGCGACCGTGGCTCGTCCTGTTCCTGCCGGCGATGCTGCTCTCGTTCTCCCGGGCCGCGCGGCGGGCGTCACGCGACGCCGACCTCGTCCATGCCCACTGGCTGCCGAGCGGGCTCGTGGCCGCCTCGACCGGCCGTCCGTTCGTGGTCCAGCTGTGGGGCACCGATGTGGAGCTCGCCAGGAAGGCACCCTGGCTCGCCCGCCTCGTCCTCCGGCGGGCCCGGCTCGCGATCTGCGCGTCGGAGGAGCTCGCGGGGGCCGCGCGCGAGCTCGGCGCCCGGGCAGTGCGCGTGATCCCAAGCGGTGTCGACGTGCCCGAGTCCGTGGGCGAGCCGGACGAGCCGCCGCACGTCCTCTACGCCGGGCGGCTCTCGCCGGAGAAAGGCGTGCTCGACCTGGTACAGGCGTCCGACGGGATGGCGCTGGTCGTGGCCGGCGACGGTCCGCTGCGCGACCGGGTTCCCCAGGCGCTCGGCTTCGTCCCGCACGACCGGCTGCTCGGCCTGTACGAGCGGGCCGCCGTCGTGGCGTGCCCCTCGCACCGCGAGGGCTACGGCGTCGCGTGCGCCGAGGCGATGGCGTACGGCCGGCCGGTGGTCGCGTCGGCGGTCGGCGGCCTGCGCGACCTCGTCGTCGACGGCGAGACCGGCCTGCTCGTGCCGCCCGGCGACGTCGCTGCGCTCCGGCGCGCCCTCGAGCGGCTGCTCGGCGACCGCGGGCTGCGCGAGCGTCTCGGAGCTTCCGGCCGTCGCCGTGCTCGCGACCTGCTCTCGTGGGAGCGCTGCACTGCGCTGACGCTCCAGGCGTACGCCGACGCGCTTTCCTCCTGAGGAGCCCGATACACTTCGGTGCGGGTCATGGGTGCTGGGGGGGCGAATTCGCCGACCGCGGTCGGCGATCGAACGCAAGCGTCGGCTGTGCTCGATCGCGAACAGCCGGACGAAGTGGACGTGTATCGCAGCCTCCTGTCGGCCCGGACGGAGCACGTCGTGGAGGTACGGGAGCCGCTCGTCCTGATCTCGCAGGTGCACCGCTCCGGCGGCACGCTGCTGAACCGACTCTTCGACGGCCACCCGGAATGCCACGCAAATCCACGCGAGCTCTGGATCGGCAAGCGGCGCTGGCCCCCGATCGCGTCGACGCCGCCCGAGAGGTGGTTCGAGACCCTCTTCGAGCCACGGTCGCTCAACGACCTCCGCAACGGCTTCCACAACGTCCGTTCCGATCCGGACGTCTTCCCGTTCCTCTTTCCCGTTCGTCTCCAGAGAGAGCTGTTCGATCGGTGCGTCGCAGCGTCCTCGCCGACCTCGGATCGGGACGTGCTCGACTGCTACTTCACCTCCTACTTCAACGCCTGGCTCGACAACCACAACCTGTATCCGCAACCGAAGAAGGCGGTCACGGGGTTCGTGCCGCTCTTCGCCATGAAGCCGGAGAGCGTTGGCCGCTATTTCTCCGCGTACCCCGACGGAACCCTGATCTCGGTCGTCCGGGACCCGCTCGGCTGGTTCAACTCCGCGCGGAAGCTGAAGGGGCGGTACCGGGAGGTCGACCGGGCGATCCGGATCTGGCGGAAATCGGCGACAGCCGCCCTGGATGCGCGAGAGCGGTTCGGCGACCGCGTGCTCATCCTCACGTACGAGAACCTCGTGCTCGACACCGAGGCGACGATGACGACCATCTCGGGGCGTTTGGGGCTGACGATGCACCACAGCCTGCTGCAGCCGACCTTCAACGGCTTCCCGATCCGCGCGAACTCCAGCGTCGGTCCCGGGCGCTACGGAATCCTGCGCGAGCGTCCGCAGGCGTTCCGCGACTCGCTCGATCCGGAGACGATCGCGAGCATCGAGGAGCTCGCGGGCGACCTCTACGAGCGCGCCGCGGCTGCCGAGCTCTCCCCCGTCTGATCCGCAGCCGAGTCGGCCTGATCCGCAGCCGAGTCGGCGCGCGGCAAGGGGGCACCGAGCAGATCCTCGTACACGCCGAGCAGCACCGCCGCCTGCCGCTCCCACGACCACTCTCGCTTCAGCGCCTCCCATTCGTCGGGCCGGTCGCGGAAGGACGGCGTCTCGAGCGCACGCCCGATCGCCGCTGCCCACGCCTGCGGGTCGTCGTGGGGGACGACCTCGCCGAGGCCGTAGCGGTTGACGACGGCCGCCATCGCCGTGCAGTCCGACACGACCTGGGGCAGGCCCGCGTGCAGGTACTCGAAGATCTTGTTCGGCAGGGTGACCTCGTAGTCGGGGTAGCGCCCGAGGGGGTTGACGGCCACGTCCGCCTCGCCGATGAAGGAGACCAGCTGCTCGGGCGGGACCTTCGGGACGACGTGGATGCGGGATGCCACCCCCAGACGCTCGGCGAGCTCGAGCGCCTGGCGCAGCGGCTTCCCGCGCGGGGTGACGACCAGCACGAAGTGGACGGCAGGTAGATGCTCGAGCGCGGCCACGACCACCTGCAGGTTGCGCCTCCGGCCGGCGTCGCCGGCGTAGACGACGAGGGGTGCGCCCGGGGCGACACCCGCCTGCCGGCGCAGGCCCGGCTCCGGCCCGGCCGCTTCGCCGGTGAGCGACGGCGTGTTGTGCACGACCGCCGGCGGGGAGCCGAGGTCGAAGATCCGCGTCAGCTCGTCGGCGATCGGAGCGCTCACGGTGATTACCGCGTCCGCGCGTGTCACGTAGTCCGCAAGCTGGCGCCGCACGGCCTCCGCGAGTGCGGCCTTGTCGGGCTCGTGCCTGTCGGCACCCTTGAGCGGCTGCTCGACCGGATGCTCGTGCGTGTCCCAGATCCAGCGTGCCCCGCGCTCGGCGGCCCGCCGGGCGACGAGCAGCCCGTGCGAGTCGTGGACGTGCACGACGTCCGGCTTCAGCTCCCGGACGACAGGCCACCACGTGCGGTCGAAGAGCTCGAGGTCGAGCGGTTCGGAAGACTGTTGGCGGATGCGGCGAGCGCGGCTGCTCGGCCGATCCTGGACCGGCACCAACCGCAGGTCGAAGCCCAGCCAGGCCCGTCGGGGCGCCGTCTCGTCCTTGGCGATGCCGAGGACGATCACCTCGAGACCGGCCGCGGAAAGCGTGCGGGCGGACCGGCGCACCCGGGCGTCGGTGGCGACCGTCTTGTTGACGAGCATGACCACCCTCGGCGGCATTCGCCTCGGCACGGCCAACCATCCTAGCCCGGACTCGCCGGGCCTCCCGCAGGGCGGCCGCGTGACGCCTCCGACGCGACTCTCCGCAGCCGCGAGCCCCGGGAGACCGTGCGCTAGGCTTTGCCGGTGCCGCGCGAGCTGACGATCGACGGCGTCCGGATCGCCGACGACACCGACTGCTGGGTGATCGCCGAGATCGGCCACAACCACCAGGGCTCGCTCGAGCAGTGCAAGGAGCTCTTCGCCGAGGCAGCACGCTGCGGCGCGAACGCGGTCAAGCTCCAGAAGCGCGACAACCGAGGCCTGTACACGCGGGAGTTCTTCAACCGGCCGTACGAGAACGAGAACAGCTACGGGCCGACCTACGGCCAGCATCGCGAGGCGCTCGAGTTCGGCCGGGCCGACTACCAGGAGCTGAAGGCGTACGCGGGCGAGCTCGGGATCACCTTCTTCGCCACGGCGTTCGACTTCACGAGCGCGGAGATGCTGGCCGACCTGGACATGCCCGCGTACAAGATCGCCTCCGGCGACCTGACCAACACGCCGCTGCTCCGGTTCGTCGCCGGCGTCGGCAAGCCGATGATCCTGTCCACCGGCGGCGGCACGCTCGCGGACGTCCGTCGAGCCCACGACTGCGTCGCCGAGCTCAACCCCCACGTCGCGCTGCTGCAGTGCACCGCCGGCTATCCCGTCGAGAGGTGGGACGAGCTCGACCTCCGCGTGATCGAGACCTACCGGCAGCTGTTCGACGACACGGTCGTCGGCTACTCCGGGCACGACAACGGGATCGCCATGCCCGTCGCTGCCTACGTGCTCGGCGGCCGGATCGTCGAGAAGCACTTCACGCTCAACCGGGCCATGAAGGGCACCGACCACCGCTTCTCGCTCGAGCCGGTGGGGCTGCGCAAGCTCGTCCGCGACCTCCGGCGGACGCGGCTCGCGCTCGGCAAGGGCGACAAGATCCCGTACCCGAGCGAGGCCGACCCGATCACCAAGATGGGCAAGAAGATCGTCGCCGCCCGGACGCTGCCGGCGGGGCACACCCTGACCCGCGACGATCTGGCGCTGAAGTCGCCGGCCGACGGCGGTCTCCCTCCGTACGAGCTCGACGCGGTGATCGGTCGCACGCTTCGCCACCCGGTCGCCGAGGACGCGGCCTTCACGTTCGACGACCTCGAGGAGCTGATCCCCGCGGTGTCGACGGGTGCGTCCGTGCGCGCCGCCGATGAACGCTGACGGTCTCTCCGGCCGCATAGCCGTCGTCACCGGAGCGCTCGGAAACCTCGGGCCCGTGTGGACCGCGGCGCTCGCCGGAGCGGGCGCGACCGTCGTCGGGCTGGACGTCCGCGCGGGCGACGGCGTCCTCCAGGCCGACGTCACCGACCGCGCGGGGCTGGAGCGGGCCCTGGCGGAGATCGGCACGCCGTCGGTCCTGGTCAACAACGCCGGCATCGACGCGCCGCCTGGCAGCGAGCCGCGGGCGTTCGGCCGCACGCTCGACGTCAACGTCACCGGCCTCTACAACACGACGGAGGTCTTCGGGGGGGCGATGTGCGAGGCGGGCGGCGGCTCCATCGTCAACATCGGCTCGCTGTACGCGTCGATTGCGCCGATCCCCTCCCTCTACGAGCACATCGAGCCGCCGTTCACCAAGCCGGCGGCGTACGGCGCCTCGAAGGCGGCCGTGGTCAACCTGACCCGTTACTTCGCGCGGCTCTGGGGGCCGTACGGCGTCCGCGTGAACGCGCTCTCCCCGGGCGGCGTCCACAGCGACCAGGACGTCGAGTTCGTGCGCAAGTACTCGGAGCGCGTCCCGCTCGGGCGGATGGCCGAGCCGGACGACCTGGTGGGCGCGCTGCTCTTCCTGGCCTCGGACGCCTCCGACTACGTGACCGGCCAGGAGCTGCGCGTCGACGGAGGGTTCACCGCGTGACGGTGACGGCCGACGTGCGCACCGTCGCCAACGTGATCGGCGGCGAAGAGCGTACGGCCTCGGGCGGGGGGACGTTCGAGAAGATCGCCCCGGCGACCGGCGAGCTGCTGAGCCTGGTCGCGCGGTCGTCGGCGGCCGACGTCGAGTCAGCGGTCGCCGCCGCCGAGGCGGCGCAGCCCGCGTGGGCGGCGCGCACCGTCGAGGAGCGCGGCCGCGTCCTCCGCCGGGTCGCGCAGCTGCTCGAGCGAGACCGCGAGCAGGTGGCCGCGATCGTCTCGGCCGAGACCGGCAAGTCGCCGAAGGACGCCGGGGGCGAGACCGACGGCGCGATCGAGCTCGGCTACTTCGTCGCCGGGGAGGGCCGGCGCTTCTACGGCAAGACGATGCCGAGCGCGACGCCGAACCGCCACGCGATGACGATCCGCCAGCCGCTGGGCGTGGCCGGGCTGATCATCGCCGCGAACACGCCGATCGCGAACGTCGCCTGGAAGGTCTTTCCGGCGCTCCTGTGCGGCAACGCGGCGGTGCTGAAGGCCTCCGAGGACGCGCCCGAGACGGCGAGCGTCTTCGCCCGGCTCGCCGCCGAGGCCGGCCTGCCGGAGGGCGTGCTGAACGTGGTGCACGGCTTCGGAGAGGAGGCGGGGCAGCCGCTGGTCGAGGACCCGCGGGTCGCGGTCGTCTCCTTCACCGGCTCGACCTCGGTCGGCCGGTCGATCGCCCGGGTCGCGGGCGAGCGGCTCGCCAAGGTCTGCCTCGAGCTGGGCGGCAAGAACCCGCTCGTCGTCTGCGACGACGCCGATCTCGAGCGTGCGGCCGACGCGGCGGCCCTCTCCGCCTTCTCGAACGCCGGCCAGCGCTGCGCCGCCGGCTCGCGGCTGATCGTGTTCGAGGCCGTCTACGAACCCTTCCGCGACCTGCTCCTCGAGCGGGCGCGGGCACAGAAGGTCGGCCCGGACGACGAGCACGACTTCGGGCCCGTGATCAACGAGCGCCAGCTCGAGCACATGCTCGGCGCGGTCGAGCGTGCGCAGGCGGCCGGCGCCACCGTGCTCACCGGCGGCGAGCGGCTCGACCGGCCCGGGTTCTACATGGCGCCGACGATCGTCGAGGGCGCAGGCGCCGACTCCGACATCTCGCGCACGGAGCTGTTCGGGCCGATCGCCACGCTCCACCGCGTCGGCGGCTTCGAGGAGGCGCTGGCGGTGGCGAACGCGAGCCCGTACGGCCTCACCGCCGCCATCTGGACGGCGAGCATCCACCGCGGCCAGGAGTTCGTCCGCCGCGTGGTCGCGGGCGGCGTCCAGGTGAACGGCCCGACCTACGGCTTCGAGCCGCACGTCCCGTTCGGCGGCCAGCGCGACTCCGGCACCGGCTGGCGCGAGCCGGGCACCGAGGCGCTCGACGTGTACTCGGACTGGAAGACGGTCTATGTCACACACGATCCAGCGTCCGTCTGAAGCGATCGCCGCCGTCGCGGCGCCGGCGGAGGAGGTTCCGTACCCGCTCGCCAAGCGCGTCTTCGACCGGACGATCGCGGCGCTGCTCCTGCTCGTGCTCTCGCCGCTCCTGCTCCTCGCCTTCGCCATCCTCGCCGGCGACATGCTCCTCGTCCGGCGCGACCGCGGCCGCTGGCTCTACCGCGAGCGCCGCATCTCGCGCGGCCGCGAGTTCGAGGTGCTCAAGTTTCGCGTCCTCCGCGAGGACGTGCTCGCCGAGATCGCCGCCCGCGACGACGCCTACGCGCGGCTGTTCGAGGCGGAGCACGCCAACCTCACACGCGCCGGACGGGTGATCAAGCGGATCTACGCCGACGAGCTGCCGCAGATCTTCAACGTCCTGCGCGGGGACATCAGCCTCGTCGGGCCGCGGCCGTGGCCGGTGACGATGGTCGAGGCCCAGGTGGCGAAGGGTCTCGACTACCGCCTGCACGTGATGGCCGGCTGGACCGGCCCTGCCCAGGTGCGCAAGGACTCGAAGGCGAAGTCGAGGGCGACCGACCTCGACCTCGAGTACGTCGCCCTCTGCCGCACGCTGCCGGGCCGGCGGCTCGTGCGCCACGACCTGAAGGTGATCCGGCAGTCGCTCCGGACGGTGCTCCGGGCGCGCGGCCTGCGCTACTGACGCGCCTGTGCGTACAGGTCGCCGGCGAGCTCCTCGACTCGGGCGACGGTCGCGGCGTCGAGCGTGTCGCGCCAGCCGTCGCTCCGTTCGGGCCGTACACCGTAGTCGTCGACCCGCTCGCTCGAGTTCGCCCTGATGGGCCGGCCGTTGAACGTCGGGACGAGCAGCACCGGCAGCATCGAGATTCCGATCCGCTCCGCGAGCAGGCGCATCGTCCCCTCGGTGTCCCGGACCAGGTCCTCGTAGGTGACGACCACCACCCGGTCGCCACGCTCGGCGCGTGCGGCGAGGGTCGCCTCGGTCGAGCGGCACCACTTCTTCAGCGCGCGCTCGACGGTCGAGTACTGCTGCTTCTGGTTGCGCGCGGACGCGTACCAGGCTCGTGGGTCCCGCACGATCGAGATCAGCGTCCCGTCGGGGTAGTCCGCGAAGAACCCCTCCAGGCTCGGCTGCTTGACGTGGAGATCGGGAGCGAAGGCCGTGACCGCGCGTTTCGGCCCCGCGTACAGCGTCTGATTGTCGACCCAGGCGTTGAAGTACGCGGTGAAGTAGGCGTCGAGCACGGCCCGCCGCCTCGTGATCGGCCGCTCGCCGACGCACTGCTCGAAGATCAGCCGCTGGAGGTTGGGCAGGAACAGGAACGGAAAGACGTCCACGTCGGGCGTGCCGTCGGGAAGCACGCCCGCGGGCTTCCTGTAGCCGCGCCGCATGTGCTTCGCGGCGTAGGGCTCGTAGAGCAGGTCGAACCACTCGTCGGGTGCAGTCACGTCGACCGTCGTCCAGTCGCGGCTGGTCGGCCTGCCGATCCGCAGCTCGTGCGGGTGCGCGTGCACCTCCGGGTGCCCGTCGAAGAGCTGGCTGAGCAGCGTGCCCCCCGAGCGGGGCACCTGGGAGACGAGCACGAGGGGTTGCGTGACGGGGACGAGGTGGTCCAACCGGGCCTTGCAGAGGGCTTCGTACTCGTCGGTCTCCGTCAGGAGCTCCACACGCGCGATCGTAGCGTGATGCCCGCGTTGCCCGGCCGGGCCCGGCGCCGCTCTTAACCGTGCCTGGCACCGTAAAGTCCCTGCAGGCGGGGGCTTTTCGAGCCCGCGTCCTAACAGTGCCTGGCACGGTTAACGCTCGGACCCCGGCCGGCGGCGGGGCCGGTTGCCGGCCAACCTTCCGGGTACGATCGGCCCGTGCCCAGCGCGGTTGCCCTTGTTCCGGCCCGGGCCGGCTCACAACGTGTGCCCGGGAAGAACGTGGCGCCGCTGGCCGGCCACCCGCTGATCGCCTACACGATCGCCGGCGCGCGGGACAGCGGCGTCTTCGACGAGGTGGTCGTGTCCACCGACTCGGAGGCGATCGCCGAGGTGGCCGAACGCTACGGCGCGACGGTCCCCGGCCTCCGTCCGGCGGAGATGTCGACCGCGACGTCGCCGGACGTCGAGTGGGTGCTGCACGCCATGGCCGACCGCTCGGAGGAGCTCTTCTCGATTCTGCGCCCGACGAGCCCGTTCAGGACCGGCGGGACGATCCGCCGCGCGCTCGAGCGGCTGGTCGAGCTGGGCGACCGGGCCGACTCGATCCGGGCGGTCGAGCCGGTCAAGCAGCACCCCGGGAAGATGTGGACGCTCGAGGGCGATCTGCTCGAGCCGTTGCTGCCCCAACCCGAGGGCTCGACACCGACCCATTCCCTGCAGTACCAGTCGCTGCCGACCGTCTACGTGCAGAACTCGAGCCTGGAGATCGCCTGGTCGTACGTGCTGGAGGCGCCCCTGGCGACGATCTCGGGAAGCCGCGTGGCGCCGTTCTTCACGGAAGGCTGGGAGGGCTTCTCGGTCGACTACCCGGGCGATCTCGAGGCCGCCGAGCGTGCGGTCGAGCGCGGCGAAACCAGACTGCCCACTGTCGCGCTCGCCGCCTTCTAGGACGTGGCCGCCGATCCGCTTCTGCTCGTCCACCTGCCGAAGACGGCGGGGACGACCCTCGCCCAGCTGATGCGCTACCACTACCGCGGCGGTGCGTTCAAGGGTGCCGGCAACGTGCTCAGCCGTTTCGACGAGGCCGAATCGCGGCTGCGGGCAATCGCCCGCAAGCCGCGGCTGCGGGCGGCTGCGGGCCACGTCAGCTTCGGCCTCGCAGAGCGCGTGCTTCCCGACGCCGTCTTCGTCACCATCCTCCGGGAGCCGGTCGCTCGAACCCTTTCGCAGTACCACTTCCTGACCCGGTCGGGCAACGGCGCCGGCCTGGTGCCGCCGTGGCTCGACGGCGACGCCCGCGGGCTGAGCCTGTCCGGAGCGTTCGACCGCGGCTATCTCCTCCACGACCTCCAGACGCGGATGCTGTGCGGCCTGGTCTCACCGTACGACGAGCTGCCTTCCGGCGCACTGGAGCGGGCGAAGACGAACCTCCGCGACCGCTTCGCCTACGTCGGGACCACCGAGCGCTTCGACGAGCTGCTCGCGGTGCTCGATCTCTCGCTGGGCTGGCCGACGGCGGCCTACGAGCGGGCGCGTGAGAATCCGCGGCGCCCGGCCCGGACGCCCGACGAGGCGTGGGCGGTCGCTGCGGAGCGGAACGAGCTCGATCGCGAGCTCCATGCGTACGCCGGCGAGCTGCTCGCCGAGAAGGTCGACGCCGCGGTCGCGGAGGAGGCCGACGTGATCCGGGAGGCAACCGCTCGATGGAACGGAGCCGAGGCGGTACGCTCGGACGCGCGAGTCGAGCTCGCGCTCGAGGAGGCCGGGCGGATGCGCGCCGCCTACGAGCAGAGGAAGCAGGACGCCAGGGTGAAGAAGAGACAGACGTGACCGGCCTTCGCTATGCCCCGCTTGCCGAGTGCGCCCGCATCGCGGGCCTCGACGCCGACCCTGTCGAGCGCGCGGCTGCCTTTGCGGACGTCTGCAGGCTGAACGCGCTCTACATGATCGAGCGCGCGGGCTCGGGCCATCCGGGCACGACGTTCAGCTCGATCGACGTGGTTGCCTGGCTGCATCTGGAGGTGCTCCGCGAGGAGGACCGCTACTTCTCCTCGAAGGGCCACGACGTTCCCGGGCTCTACGCGGTGCTGACAGCTCTCGGCCGGCTCGACTTCGGGCTGATCCACGAGCTCCGCAAGCTGGACGGCCTCCCCGGGCACCCCGACGTCGCCGCGACACCGCAGGTCGTGACCAGCACCGGCTCGCTCGGGATGGGCATCTCGAAGGCGCGCGGCTTCGTCCTCGCCGACCGCGCGCTCGGCCGCTCGGGTCGGGTCTACGTCCTCACCGGAGACGGCGAGCTGCAGGAGGGGCAGCTCTGGGAGTCGCTGCAGCCGACGGCGAACCGCAGGCTGAGCGAGGTGACGATGATCGTCGACCGCAACCGGGTGCAGTCGGACACCTGGGTATCGCACGTCAGCGACCTCGGCGAGCTGGAGGAGAAGTTTCGCGCCTTCGGCTGGGCGGTGGCGAGCTGCGACGGGCACGACCTGCGGGACTTCGCCGACACGCTCGCCGCGTTCGGGGACGAGGAACGGCCGCAGGTCGTGATCGCGAACACGCGCAAGGGCGCCGGCGTCTCGTTCATGGAGCCCCACGACTTGCCCCGGACCGACACCGCGCTCTACGGCTTCCACTCCGGCGCGCCGACGGAGGACGAGTACGAGCGCGCCCTCGCCGAGATCCAGTCGCGGCTCGACGAGCGGCTCGCGCGGGCCGGAGCCGAGCCGATCCACCTCGTGCCGGCCGAGCCCCCGGAGCACCGCTCGGCGCCGAAGGAGCGCCAGCGCCTGGTTCCGACGTACGGCGAGGCGCTGATCGCCGCCGCCGAGCAGGAGCCTCGCCTCGTCGCCCTCGACGCCGACCTCCGGCTCGACACAGGTCTGGTCGGCTTCCGCGAGCGCTTCCCCGAGCGCTTCTTCGAGTGCGGCATCGCGGAGCAGGACATGGTCTCGCAGGCGGGGGCGATGGCCCTGGCCGGGCTGATCCCCGTCTGCCACTCGTTCGCCTGCTTCCTCTCGACGCGGCCGAACGAGCAGATCTACAACAACGCCACCGAGCGCTCGAAGGTGATCTACGTCGGCTCGCTCGCGGGACTCGTTCCCGGCGGGCCCGGCCACTCCCACCAGTCGGTGCGCGACATCTCGGCCCTCGGCGCCGTACCGGGGATGGCGCTGATCGAGCCGTTCTCGGAGCACGAGGTGCGGGCTGCGGTCGACTGGGCCGTCCACCGCGCGCACGGCCCGACCTACCTTCGCCTCGTCAGCGTCCCGTGGGCGCTCGGCTTCGAGCCGCCTGCGATCGAGGAGCTTTCGCCGGGGCGTGGCACGATGCTGCGGTCGGCCGGCGACGTGCTCTTCGTCGCCGCGGGCCCGGTGATGGTCGCGGCCGGCTGGCACGCCGCCGAGGCGCTCGCCGGCGACGGTGTCGAGGCCGGTCTCGTCGCGCTGCCCTGGCTCCGGGACGTCGACGGCGTCTGGCTCGCCGACGCCGCCAACGGAGCGGCGATCGTGACGCTCGACAACCACTACGTCACCGGGGGCCAGGGCGACGCGGTGCTCGCCGCGCTCGCCGCCGACGCGCCCGAGGCGGCGGCACGCGTGCACAAGATCGGCGTCACCAGCATCCCGAAGTCGGGCGGCAACGACGAGGTGCTGCGCGCGCACGGCCTGGACGCAGACGGGATCGCCGCACAGGTGACGCGGCGCCTCGGCGCGCGCGTCTAGCGGCCGGCCAGGGCCAGGATCTCGTCGGCGAGGATCGGCGTCACCGGCAGGTCGAGGCCGCGCGGGCGCACGAACGCCTCGCAAAAGCGACTGATCCGCTCGCGGTCGAAGTCGCCCGTGATCCCCCGCTCGAGCTGGCCGAGGTGCTCCTGCAGCGTCTGCGCGTACGTGACCGCGCCGCCGTTCTCCTCGAGCAGGTAGTAGAAGTGGAGCGATCCCCGCTGGCCGAGCGTGAGGTCGCCTGAGAAGAACGAGTAGACCGGCGTGCCGAGGATGCTCGCCTCGATCTGGGCGCTCGTGTTCAACCCGACCGCGGCGGTCGCGTGATGCAGCTCGTCGTAGAGGCCCTGGCTGTCGGCGGCATCGGGGCTGCTCGCGGCGACGCGTTCGCCGCTCGGACGCCAGCCGAGCCAGCGCCTCCCCTCCTTGGGATGCGGCCGGACGAGGATGTTCGCCCGGGCCAGCCGCCCTGGTGCGCTGCGCACCGCTGCGAGCCAGCGATCGACGAGGAGCGGCTCGTCGGTGGACATGTTCTTCGTCGAGCCGAGGTACAGCACGATCGGCTCGGCCGGATCGAAGCCGTGGCCGGCGCAGAACTGCTCGAACGTCGAGGACGGCGCGAGCTCGAAGAAGGGATCCCAGTGCGTCGCTCCGGTGACGACGACATTCTCGGCCGGGATCCCGTGCAGCTCGACCGCCTCGCGGCGCTGGATGTCGTTCCAGACGTAGACCTTGTCCGGAGCGACGTGTACCCGCCCCTTGTTCGAGAGGTTGTCCCAGCTGTGCACGAGGAAGCCGCTCGGGACGCCGAGCGACCTCGCGGCCTTCACGACCTCCGTCTGGTGGGAGCCCTGCAGCACGAGCGGACTGACGAGCACGACGTCCGGCGACTGGCCGTGCACGAGCTCGACGACGCCTGGATCGGGCGGCAGCGCGAGGTCGAGCCCGCCCAGCTCAGCGTCGAGCCGCCGGCGCATGCTCTGGTCGACCTGCACCGGCGGGTCGGGCCACGAGGGGTCGGCCGCGATCGTCCCGCCCCCGGCCGTCTCGAGCAGTTGCTCCAGCGCGCGGTGCCGGTTGTAGGTGGCGATCTCCTGCTCCGGAGACAGGTACCAGCCGTAGTCACGGAGGTGGCGCAGGAGCGCGACCGCGTCGGCGAACCGGGGCGCCGAGACCTCGTCGTACGTGAGGGCGGTGATGTTCGGGCGATTCCGAAGGATGCCCTTGATGCGGACCTTCTGCGGCGACGGGAACGCCAGCACGATCTCGTGGCCGCGCCGGCCGAGCTCGTCGAGCAGCGGGACGAAGTGGCGATGATGTCGCCGCCTCGTGCAGAAGAGGATCCGGGTCACGTCTCGACGGGCACGGGCGAGCGCGAGCCGGCGAGCGCCAGCACCGCGTCGGCGACGATCGGGGCCACCGGGCGCTCGAGCCCTCTCGGCCGGACGATCAGCTCGCAGAACCGCCGGATCGCCTCACGGTCGAAATCGCCGGCGACCCCGCGCTCGAGCTGGCGAACGTGCTCGGCGAGCGTCTCGGCGTAGGTGTAGACGCCGCCGCTCCCCTCGAGCAGGTAGTAGAAGTGGAGCGACCCACCCTGTCCCGGCGCGAGCTCGCCGCCGGCGAACGTGTACACGGGCTTGCCGAGGATGCTCGCCTCGATCTGGGCGCTCGTGTTCAGCCCGACCGCGACGTCGGCATGGTGGAGCTCGTCGTAGAGGCTCTGATCGGCCTTGGCCCCGCGTTCGCTGAGCGCCGCACCGGGCGGCGCTGCCCACTCGGTCCACCGGTCCGCGTCCCGCTCTCCGGGATGCGGTCGGACGAGCACGTTCGCATCGCGCAGGGCGCGGCTCGTCCGCACCGCTCCGAGCCATCGCGTCACGATCGCGGGCTCGTCGCGCGAGGCCTTCGACGAGCCGAGGTAGAGCACGATCGGCCGGTCGGCATCGAAGCCGAACCGGGCACACAGCTCGGCCCGCGAGCACGAGGGCTCGAGCTCGAAGAAGCCGTCCCAGTGCGGCGCTCCGGTGACCTCGATGTGATCCGGGTCGATTCGGTGGAGCTCGACGAGCTCGCGGCGGTGGATCTCGTTCCACGCCCAGACCCGGTCCGGGCGGCAGTGCATGCAGCCCTTGTTCGAGAGCGTGTCCAGGCTGTACACCGGAGCGCCCGACGGGATGCCCAGCACGGCTGCCGCCTTGACGGCTTCGGCCTGGTGCATCCACGGCCGGATCAACGGGGTCGCGAGCACGACGTCCGGCTCCTGCTCGGCGACGAAGCGGACGACGCCCGGATCGGCCGGAACCTGCCGCTCGAGCTCGTCGAGCAGCTCGCCGAGCCGGGCGACGAGATCCGGCTCGAGCGCAACGACCGGGTCCGGCCACGACGGGTCGGCCCCTCGCCGGTGGCCCGACGCCGCCCGCACGAGCCGCTCGAGCGCGCGCCGGCGGCTGAACGACGCGACCTCGTGAGCGGGCTCGAGATACCAGGCGTAGTCCCGGGCCCGCTGCAACAGATCGAGCGACCGGCGGCGTGCGTCGTCCGCGAACGGGACGTAGTACCGGATCGAGGCAGGCGCCGAGAGCAGGTCCTCGGGATGAGGACGCTGACGCTCGCGCTCCGCGAAGGCGAGCACGACGTCGTGGCCGCGGGACGCGAGCTCGTCGACCACGCCGAGGAACCGCCCGACGGTGAGCAGCTTGGTGAAGACGAGGATGCGCATCGCTCCGGTCAATGAGCGTAGCGGGGTCGGCTAACGTCGTGGCCGTGAGGGCCCGGACCATCCCGGAGATCGCCTCTGCGGCCCGCCGCGAGGCGGAGGTGCGGACCTCGGCCCGCCGCACCGAGAGCGCCCTCCGCCGTGCGGCACGTGAAGGGACGCCGGTGCTGCTCGGCCCGTTCCTCGGGGAGATCGGCTACGAGCTCGAATACTGGATCCCGTTCGCGCGCCGGCTCCTGCACGAGCACGGGATCGACCCGGAGCGGGTGACCGTGATGACGCGTGGCGGGGCCGGCCTCTGGTACCGGGACTTCGCGTCGAACACGCTCGACGTGCTCGACCTGCTGACGCCCGAGGAGTACCTGCCGCGGCTCGAGGACCGCCGCCGCCGGGCCGGCGACCTGAAGCAGCTTCGCGTCGAGCGCTTCGACCGCGAGCTGCTCGCGCTCGCCCGCGACCGCCTCGGCGAGCTCACAGCCGTCCACCCGGGCCTGATGTTCACCCGGCTCCGGGGCCTGTGGTTCCGGGACGAGCCGCTGGACACCCTGTGGCCGCAGGTCGAGTACCGTCGCCTGGAGGTCGAGCCGGAACGTCCTCACGGGGTGCCCGCCGACTACGTCGCCGTGAAGGCGTACTTCAACGAGGTGCTGCCGGCGACCGACGAGTCCCGCTCCTTCCTGCGCGGGCTGATCGAGCGTCTGACGGAGAGGATCGACGTCGTCCTGCTCTCGACCGGCCTGCTCGTCGACGACCACGAGGAGTGGGAGGCGGCGACCGGCCGGGTCCACTCGATCGAGCGCCTCCTGCGGCCCCAGGACAACCTCGCCGTGCAGTCGCGGCTGATCGCCGGTGCGCGGGGGCTGGTCGCGACCTACGGAGGCTTCTCCTACCTCGGGCCGTTCCTCGGCGTGCCCACGCTGACCTTCCATGCGGTCGAGCAGACCGTGCCGCTGCACCTCGAAGTGGTGCGCCGGGCGATGCCCGGCGCCGACTACGAGCGCGTCCCGATCGGGGCCGGGATCGACGTCGAGGGCTTCGTCTCACGCGTGCTCGCCCCGCCGGGCTAGCGGTGCCGGCGCGAGGCCGTCAGCTCGGGGACGACGAGACCGCGCGCAGTCGCTCCAGCTCTGCGGCCGCCGCCTCGTACCGCTCGCGCCACTCGAGCGTCTCCGCCTGCGAGCGCAGCAGGCGTTGCTCGGCCTTGCGCAGGGAGTCGCGGACGCCCTCGTCGTCCTTCCACGCCCTCGCGCGGTGGTGGATCGCGTAGGCGGTCTCCAGCTCGTCCGGCGTACGCGGATAGAAGACCGGCGGGTCGAAGAGCCTGACCTCCGGCCGGCCGAGCAGGAGGTGGTCGAGGAACTGCGGCCCGGTCTCGTCCTTGACGTTTGCGTACCCGGCTCCCATGCGCATCCCGTACTTCTGCCGCGGGCGGATCTCTTCGAGGCCGCGCTCGAGCAGCGGATGGCCGGGCACCGATCCCATCAGGGCACCGTTCACCTTGTTCGGCTTGCGCAGGCCGATGAAGAGGTCGACGTCCCCGATCAGCGGCTCGATCGGCCTCCTGCATTCGAAGTCGGTGTCGACGTGGACGCCGCCCTGGCGCCAGAGGACCTCCAGCCGGAAGATGTCCCCGCGCTCCCAGGGGGCTCGCAGCCACTCGGCCGCCTCCGGCCGGCGGAGCTCCTCGGGCTTCGGGAAGTTGTCGTCCGTCCAGAGCTTCAGCTCCCAGCCCGGATTGAGGTCGAGCCAGCTCTGCCGGTAGGGCAGGAACTCCTCGGGAAACGGGTCCGGTCCGACCCAGATCTGATGGAAGATGCGCGGGATGCGCACGCCCGGAAGCTACCAGTGATCCTTTCCACCGACGACCTCGCCGAGTACCGCGGGCGGGTGACGATGGTCGACGGCGGCTTCGACCTCCTCCACCCCGGCCACGTCGCCTACTTCGAGGCTGCCGCCGCCCTGGGCCTGCCCGTCCTGTGCAACGTCGCTCCCGACGACTGGGTCGCGCGCAAGCATCCACCGCTGATGGGACAGCGCGACCGCGGGGCCCTGGTCGACGCTCTCAGGTCCGTCGACTACACGCACCTCGCGTCCGGAACGACCGAATCGGTGCTCCGCAGGCTCGTGCCGCGCTACTACGCGAAGGGCACGGATTGGCGCGGCCGGCTGCCGGCGGCGGAGACGACGGCCTGCGAGGAGCTGGGGATCGAGGTGGTGTTCCTCGACACCGTTCTCCATTCGTCCACCGCGTTGCTCGAGCGATACGCTCTCGGGGATGACCCAGGCCGCGACTGAGAGCCTGTCGGCTGTCCAGGAGCGTGCGCTCGGGGCGTTGCGCCGGGACGGGATCGCGGTGCTGCGCTTCGGCGAGCTGTTCGACGAGGTGCTCTGGGCCGAGGCGCAGCGCGACATCGCGCCGTTCGTCGCGGCGTCGGAGGAGGCGGCGAAGGCGATGGGCGACAGGCCGTCGGGCAAGGAGGAGGTGATCTTCCGCCGCTTCTTCGACAAGGCCTCCACCGAGGAGCCCGAGCTCTCGATCGACTCTCCGTGGCTTCGGATCGCCGCCTCCGACCAGCTGCTCGGGATCGTCAACGCCTACCGCGAGACCACCACCCGTCTCTTCTACGTCGACAACTGGTACACGCCCGCCTATCCGGGCGCCCAGGAGCGGGTCGCGTCACAGCGGTGGCATCGCGACCCCGAGCACGAGCACGTGGTCAAGCTGTTCGTCTACCTCTCCGACGTGGACGAGGGCGCGGGCCCGTTCGAGTACGTCCGCAGCAGCACCGGCGGCGGTCGGTACGGCCAGCTCTGGCGCTGGGGCGGCAGCAGCGACGACTGGTATCCGCCCACGGAGGAGCTGGAGGCCGCCGTCGCGGAGGAGGATCGCCTGGTGCTGAGCGGCTCTGCGGGCACGGTCGTGCTGTGCGACACGGGCGGCTTCCACCGCGGCGGCTTCGCCCGCGCCCGTCCCAGGGTCCTGGCGGTCGCCACCTACCTCCAGCCCGGGCTGAAAGGCAAGTACGGGCGCTCTCGCTTCGCCGTCGACTTCGGTGGGCGCGAGCACGAGCTCTCGAGGCCCGTCCGCGCGGCTCTCGTCTAGATCGACTCGCGCGAGCCTCCATGAGCCCCGTCCAGGCTGTCGTGACCCATCACCGCAGCGGCTTGCGCTCGGGCGTCGCGCGCTTCAACGAGCTGCTCGCAGAGCGTCTACGCGTGCCGCTGTACGGCCTCGACGACGACGGGCCCGGCTGGGGGAGCTCGCTGCTCTCCTTCAAGGTCAGCGAGCTCGACGTCGCCACCCGCGCCGCGCTGGCCGGGCGCCTCGACGGCTGGGACGGCGAGCTGTTCCTGCACGAGCTCTCCGGGCTCGAGCTCGAGCGCGAGCTCGTCACGCGTGCCCGTCGCGTGCACTGCGGCAACCTGGAGATCTACGAGGGCGTCCGAGGATTGACCGACCGGGCGGAGCCCTCGTGGGCGCCGGGCCTGATCACCGACCGGCGCCTCTACGAGATCCCCGGGGTGACCGTCTTCTCGTTCGGCATGGCGCACAAGGTCCGCACCGACATGTTCCGGCGGCTGCGCGGTCTCCTCGACGCGCTCGGCCGGCCGTACGAGGTCTACGTCTCTGCGGCCAACCACGAGACGGCGACGCTCGAGGACGCCGAGGCGATCTTCAAGGAGATGCGCGACGTCTTTCCCGGCTTCTACTTCCTCGGCAACCTGTCCGACGTGGCCGTCTACAACGAGCTGAAGGGGACGACGTTCTTCGCCGCGTTCTTCGACAAGGGCGTCCGGGCGAACAACACCTCGGTGGCGGCGGCGATGGAGACGGGCGCGGTCGTGATCACCAACCTGGACGAGCACTCGCCTCCCGAGTACGTCCACCTCGAGAACGTGATCGACATCGAGCGCTGCGGCGAGCTGCCGACCGATCCGGCGGTGTTGGCCGCGATCCGGGAACGGGCGGTCGAGACGGCGGCGGCGCGAGGCTGGGACGCGCTGGTGCAGAGGATGCGCGGATGAGCGAGCGGGCCGACCGGATCGCGGCGGTCGGCTACGACTACGCCGCGCGCGAGACCGAGGTGGTCGAGTCGTGCAACCTCTGTGGCTCGACGGACGTGACCGAGCTGTCGAGGCGCGACCGCTACGGCTACCCGGCATCGCTCTGGATGTGCCGCCGCTGCGGGCTCGGCTTCCTCTCGCCCCGGCTGACCCCGGGCGAATACGGCGTGTTCTACGAGGACGTCTACCGGCCGCTGGTCAGTGCCTTCCACGGGCGGCGGATCGACGCCGAGACCGTCCAGGAGGACCAGCACGGCTACGCCGCCGAGCTGGTCGAGCACCTGCGCGTGAACCTCGCCGTGCCGCCGCGGTCGGTGATGGACGTCGGTGGCTCGACCGGCATCGTCGCCGCGGCCGTTCGCGACGCGTTCGGCGCCGAGGCGACGGTGCTCGATCCGGCGCCGGCGGAGCTCGAAGTAGCCGCGGCAGCCGGGATGGAGACGATCGCCGGCTTCGCCGAGGACTTCGATCCGGCCGAGCGGCGCTGGGACCTCGTGCTGCTCTGCCAGACCGTCGACCACCTGCTCGACGTCCGCCGGACGCTCGACTCGATGCGGCGGATGACGGCGGACGACGGGCACGCGTTCGTGGACGTGCTCGACCTGCTGATCGCGGCGCGCAAGCACGGCTCGGTCGAGGGCGCCGCGAAGATCGACCACCCCTACTACCTCACGCACGGCACGGCGATCGCGTTCTTCCGGCGCGCGGGCTTCGAGCCCGTGGCGGAGAGGCTCTCCGCGGACGGCCACTGGGGCTTCGTGCTCGCACCCGGAGAGCCGGGCGAGCCGGACTGGGATGCGCTCGGTGCGCACGCGGCCGCGATGATCGAGGAGCTGCAGGTCGCGTGAGGACCCTCGGCCTCGTTCCTGCGCGCGGCGGCTCCACCCGGGTCCCGCGCAAGAACCTGGCGGTGCTGGGTGGACGGACGCTCGTGCGGCGCGCGCTCGAGACGGCGCTCGCGGCCGGCTGCTTCGAGACGGTGGCGCTCTCCAGCGACGACGAGGGCATTCTCGCCGAGGCCGACGGGCTCGAGGTGGTCGCGCTCCGGCGACCGCCGGCGCTGTCCACCGAGACGGCACGCGCCCGCGACTTCGCGCGGCACGCCCTGGACGAGCTCGGACCCTTCGACGCCCTGGCGATCATCCAGTGCACGTCGCCCTTCACCGCGCCCGAGGATGTCGCCGGGGCAGTCGCGCTGCTCGAATCCACCGGCGCAGAATCGGTCGTCACCGTTTCCCGCGCGGACGCCGCACACCACCCGCTGAAGCTGAAGCGGCTCGAGGGAGACCGGCTGCTGCCGTACCTGGAGGACGATCGCCTGGCCCCGTCGCACGAGCTGGAGCGACTCTGGGTGCGGAACGGCTCGGTGTACGCATTCCGCCGCGACGTCGTCGAGCGCGGGTTGGAAGCGGACGACATCCGTGGCTACGAGATGCCCGCCGAGCGCTCGTTCGACATCGACACGCCGGAGGACCTCGCCTTCGCCGAGTTCCTGGTCGCGCGGGGAGACAGAACGTGATCCCGCACGTGTTCCACCAGATCTGGCTCGGCGAGGCCGCATTCCCGTACGCCGAGCAGCGCGAGACCTGGCGCCGCCTCCACCCCGACTGGGAGCACCGCCTCTGGACCGAGGACGACCTGCCGGGCGACCTCGAGCTGGCCGAGGCGGGGAACCGCCTGCGCCAGCCGGCCGAGCGCGCGGACATCCTCCGTCTCGAGCTGCTCCACCGGCACGGCGGGGTTTACCTCGATGCCGACTTCGAATGCCTGCAACCGATCGACCCGCTGCTGGACGGCGTCACCTGCTTCCTCGGCCTGCTGGACTCGGGCCGCGTGTCGAACGCCGTGATCGGCTGCGTGCCCGGCCACCCACTGCTCGCGAAGGCGATGGCGGAGGTGCGACCGCGGACGACCTACGGGCCGGTCGACCGCGAGGGCACCGGCCCGCTGCTGCTCGAGCGGCTCCGCGGCGGCTTCGACGACGTCACGCTGTTCGAGCCGAACGTCTTCTACGCCACAGCGCGCGACCAGGCGGAGTACGCCTTCCATCTCTCGGCCCGCTCGTGGAAGGACGAGTCCGGGCTGCGCAGCGACCTCGCGCGGGCGGAGCGCGACCGGGCGATCGCCCGCGAGGAGCTGCGGAAGCTGCAGAAGAAGCTCGGCCGGGCGGAGCAGGGCGGCTTGCTGCGCCGGTTCCTGAGACGCCCCGGGGTACAGTGACCGCCGTGCAGATCGCCGGCAGAGAGCTCGGGCCGCGCGCCTTCGTGATCGCCGAGATCGGCAACAACCACGATGGCTCGGTGCGACAGGCGGAGCGGTTGATCGAGGCGGCTGCCGAGGCCGGCGCCGACGCGGTCAAGTTCCAGACGCACATCGCCGACGCCGAGATGCTCCCGTCCACACCGACTCCGCCGCACTTCGACGAGCCCCGCTACGAGTTCACGAAGCGCATGGAGCTGTCGAGGGACGACCACGTCCTGCTGAAGGCCGTTGCCGAGGAGCGCGGGCTCGTGTTCTTCTCGTCGCCGTTCTCCGTCGAGGCGGTCGCACTGCTCGAGGCTGTGGACGTCCCGGCGTACAAGATCGCCTCCGGCGAGGTGACGAATCCGCCCCTGATCGAGGCGATCGCCTCCACCGGCCGGCCCGTCTTTCTGTCCAGCGGGATGTCCGGGATGGAGGACGTCGAGCGGGCCGCCCGGATCCTGCACGATGCCGGGTCCGAGTTCGTGGTCATGCAGTGCACCTCGAACTACCCCTGCCCGCCCGAGCTCGTCAACCTGCGGGCGATGCCGGCGATGGGCGAGCGGCTCGGCGTCCCGTACGGGCTCTCCGACCACACCCCGGACATCCACACCTCGATTGCCGCGGTTGCCCTCGGCGCCGTCGCCGTCGAGAAGCACTTCACGCTGTCGAAGCGGCTGTACGGGCCCGACCACCATGCTTCGCTCGTCCCCGAGGAGCTCGCGCGCCTCGTCGAAGGGATCCGCCAGGTCGAGGCGGCGATGGGCGACGGCCTGAAGGAACGCGACCCGTCGCTGGATCCGGCTCGGGCGACGTTCGAGAAGAGCGTGGTCGCGAAGGTCGAGATCCCCGAGGGAGCCGTCCTCCGGCCGGAGATGCTGACCACGAAGCGACCCGGCACCGGGATCCCGGCGCTGCGCCTGGCCGAGCTCGTCGGGCGGCGGGCGGCGAGGACGCTCGAGCCCGACCACCAGCTACAAGAGGCAGACGTTGTCTGATCGCAGGAAGGTCTGCGTGGTCGTCGCGAGCCGCGCGAACTACGCGCGGATCAAGACCGCGCTCGAGGCCGTACGCGACCATCCCGAGCTCGAGCTCCAGCTGGTCGCGGGCGCCTCGCTCGTGCTCGAGCGCTTCGGAAACGCCCTCGAGGTGCTGACGATGGACGGCTTCGACCCCGACGCCACGATTCGCTTCATCATCGAGGGCGAGACCCCCGCGACGATGGCCAAGTCCACCGGCCTCGGGATGCTCGAGCTGCCCACGGTGTTCGAGCTCCTCCAGCCGGACGTGGTCGTGACGGTCGCCGACCGCTTCGAGACGATCGCGACCGCCGTCGCGGCCGCCTACATGAACATCCCGGTCGCGCACACGCAGGGCGGCGAGGTGTCGGGCTCGATCGACGAGAGCGTCCGCCACGCGGTGACCAAGCTCGCCCACGTCCATTTCCCGGCGACGGAGCTGTCCGCACGACGGGTGATCGCAATGGGGGAGGATCCCGCGTGGGTCTTCAACGTGGGGTGTCCGTCGATCGACCTCGTCGCGCGCACCGAGCTCGGCCTGCGCCGGGAGGTGCTGGAGCAGTTCGGCGGCACGGGCGCGCCGGTCGATCCGGAGCAGCCCTTCCTGCTCGTCATGCAGCACCCGGTGACGACCGAGTACGGCCACGGACTCGACCAGGTGAACACGACCCTGGAGGCGGTCGCGGAGCTGGGCATGCAGACGCTCGTCTTCTGGCCGAACGTCGATGCCGGGTCGGAGGACGTCGCGAAGGGGATCCGAACGTTCCGCGAGCTCGGGCTCGCCCACGGCTTCCACTTCTTCCGCAACCTGCCTCCCGAGGTCTTCGTCAAGCTGATGGCCCACTGCGCCTGCATGGTCGGCAACTCGTCGGCGGCGCTGCGCGAGGGATCGTTCCTCGGCACGCCTGCGGTCACGGTCGGGTCGCGCCAGCGCGGCCGCGAGCGCGGGCCGAACCTGGTCGAGGTCGACCACGACCGCTCGGCGGTCGCCGACGCGATCCGCGACCAGCTCGCCCACGGCCCGTACGAGCGCAGCACCCTGTTCGGCGACGGTGGCGCGGGAGCGAGGATCGCCGACAAGCTGGCCGAGGTGCGGCCGTCGGTGCAGAAGCGGCTGGTGCTGGACGTCGAGCAGCCGGCGCAGACGTCAGGCTGACGCGAGCTGCTCGATCGCCTCGGCCAGCACGGGTCCGGCGGGGACGTCCAGGCCGCGCGGGCGCACGAAGCGCTCCAGGAACGCCCGCCGGGCACCGCGCTGCGGATCGCTCTCCAGGGCGCGCGCGAGCCGACCGACGTGTTCCTCGAGGGTCTCGGAGTGCTCGACGAAGCCGCCCTGCTCCTCGAGCAGGTAGCGGAAATGGCCCGACCCCTCCTGTCCTGGCGCGAGCGCGCCCGCGTCGACCGTCAGCACCGGCCGGTCGGCGATCGCGGCCTCGAGCTCGGCGGTGGTGTTCAACGCGACGACGGCGTCGGCCAGCGACAGCTGGTCGAAGAGGTTCTGGGCACGTTTGTCGACGACCGGCCGCACGACCCGTTCGCCGCTCGGCCGCCAGCCCGCCCAGGCCGGCTCGTCGATTGCTCCCGGGTGCGGTCGTACGACGATGTTCGCACCGGCGAGCAGCTCGTCCGGATGGGCCCGCAGCGCCGACAGCCAGGCCTCGAAGAACTCCGGCTCGCGCTTGCTGACGAAGCCGGACGATCCCAGATAGAGGATCGTCGCACGGTCGGGGTCGAGACCCAGCCCGGCGAGCAGCGTCTCGCGACCTGCCGACGGTCGGAGCGCGAAGAACGGGTCGAAGCGGGGGGCACCGGTCGCGACCGCGACCCCTGCGGCCAGCCCGTGCAGCTCGGCGGCCTCGCGGACCTGGATCTCGTTCCAGACGAGGAGCCGGTCGGGATGGCGGTGGATCAACGCCTTGCTGGACAAGTTGTCCCAGCTGTAGACGGCGAGCGCCGACGGAACGCCGACTGTCCGGGCCGCCTGGATCACGTCCGCCTCGGGCGCGCCGAAGTTGACCCGGCTGATCGCAAGGAGGACGTCGAGGCGCTGCGCCCGGATGAAGTCGACGAGCGGTGCGATCGGAGGAACGAGCGCCTCGACCCGCGCGAGCTCGAACGCGTCCGGGAGCAGCGGGAGGACGTCCTCCGGCTGCGCCCGCCCGCTCTCCACGCCGACGGCGCGGGCGAGCTTCTGCAAGGCCCTTCGGCGATTGGCGTAGTCGTCGCGAAGCTGGGGAAGCTCGAACCTGGCGGCGTCGCGGGTGGCCCGGAGCACATCGACGGCGCGGTCGAGCCCGTCGGCCCGGCGGTTGGGGTACAGCCGGACCGAGACGCGGTCGCGGTCGCGGAGCCACTTCTGCGTCCCGGGCTGCCGATCCTTGGTCTCCGGTGTGGCCAGCACGAGCTCGTGGCCGCGGGCGAGCAGCTCGTCCAGTGCGGTCCGGAAGTTGCGGAGGTAGTACCGGCGGCCGTGGAAGACGCCGATCCTCATGCCGCGTGGGCAGATCGGCCCGCGAGCTCCAGGATCCTCTGCGCGACGATCGGCGCGACCGGCCGCTCGAGCCCGCACGGACGCACGAAGCGCTCCACGAACATCCGCAGCCTGGCCTGGTCGTAGCCGCCGTCGAGCACGCGCGCGAGGTTGGCGACGTGCTCGGCGAGATCGAGCGAGTCGACCACGAAGCCGCCGCGCTCCTCCAGCAGGTACTCGAAGTGGACGGAGCCCTCCTGGCCCGGAGCGAGCTCACCCCCCCGGAACGTGACGACCGGCCGGCCGGCGATCGCCGCCTCGAGCTCGCCGCTCGTGTTCAGCGCGACGACGACGTCCGCCTGCCGGAGGGCCGCCGCGAGGCCGTGCGCCTCCAGCTTCTTGCCCCTGTCGACTGTCAGCCGTTCGTCGTCGGGAGGATGCCAGCGCTTCCACGCACCGGTCCCGGGGTAGGGACGGACGACGACCCGCGCGTCCCGGACGGCGGGGTCGGGTGCGGCCCGGACGGCTTCGAGCCAGAGCCCGAACGCCTCGGGCTCGTGGCGCGAGATGTTGGTGGACGAGCCGAGGTAGACGATCGTCGCCCGACCGTCGTCCTTCTTCGGGCCGAGCGCTTCCACCTCGGCGAAGAACGGGTCGAAGCCGGGCGCTCCGAGCGCGTGTACCCGGTCGCGCGCGATGCCGTGGAGGCGCTGTGCCTCGTCCACCTGGGTGTCGTTCCAGACCAGCACGTGATCCGGATGCTCGACGAGCAAGGCCTTGCTGGAGAGGTTGTCCCAGCTCCAGACCAGCAGGACCGAGGGCAGGCCGAGCGCACGGGTGACCTTGAGCACGTCCCGTTCGGCGCCGCCCAGGCTGCAGCGGCTGACGAGCAGGACGGCGTCGACGGCCGCCTCCGAGAGGGCCCGAGTCAGTGCCTCGTCGGGGGGGAGCCGGTGCTCGAGCTCGGCCAGCATCGAGCTCACCCGCGCGTGCACCTCGGGCGGCAGCCGCCAGTCGTCGGCGCGGGCCGCGAGTGCCTCCGCGTCCGGGTGCCCGGCGGCGACGAGCGCCCGGAGGGCCGTCCGCCGTCGTGGCCAGTAGACGTCGGCGAACTCCGGGCCGAGGAACCGCACGAGGTCGCTGACCCGGCGCAGGAGCGCGACGGCGCCGCTCTCGGACCGAGTGTGGTCGAGCGGCAGGTCGACCGACCCGGCCTCGACGCCCGCGGGAGCCTCCTCGGCAAAGGTCAGCTCGGCTCCTCCGGCTGCGAGCGCCGCGAAGACGTTCGGGATCGCCCGGGCCAGCCCGCGCGGGGAGGAGACGACGAGGATGCGGGGCGAGCCCACGATCAGGCGCGGACAGGCACCCGTACGCGGACGAGCTCCAGCACGGCGGAGGCGACGACGGGCGCGACCGGCACGTCGAGCCCGCCTGGACGGACGAATCGCTCGACGAAGCGGTCGATCGCGACGTGGTCGTAGTCGCCCCGGAGCACGCGGGCGAGGCGGCCGGCGTGCTCGGTGAGCGTGGCGGAGTCGAGGACGAACCCGCCGTCGGCCTCGAGCAGGTAACGGAAGTGGTGCGAGCCTTCCTGGCCGGGCGCGTCCGGCCCCGCCCGGAACGTGAGCACCGGGCGGCGCGCGATCGCCGCCTCGAGCTCGGCGCTCGTGTTCAGCGCGACGACCGCGTGCGCCCGGGCGAGCAGCAAGGCCAGCCGGCCGGAGTCGCTCTTGGACTCGGCCCTTTCCAGTCGCACCGCGGGGTCCGAGGGGGCCCAGCCCAGCCAGGCCTTGCCGGCCGGATGCGGACGCACCAGCACCTGCGCGTCGCGCAAGGTGGGATCGTCCGACGCCCGAACGGCCGCGAGCCAGCGTTCGAAGATCTCGGGCTCGTGCGGTGCGACGTTCGTCGACGAGCCGAGGTAGACGATCGTCGGCCGCTCTCCGCGCGCGTCGCCGGTTTCCTCGACCTCCGCGAAGAAGCGGTCGAAGTTGGCGGCGCCTGCGACGACCACGCGCTCCGGGCCGAGGCCGTGCAGGCGGACGGCTTCCTCGGCCTGCACCTCGTTCCAGACGATCAGACGGTCGGGCCGCTCGTGCAGGACGGCCTTGCTGGAGAGGTTGTCCCAGCTCCAGATCAGCATCGTCGCGGGGATGCCGAGGGCGCGCGCCGCCTTGAGCGCGTCGGGCTCGTAGGTGTCCAGGGTGCAGCGGGTGACCACCAGCAGCGCATCGGGACGCTGTGCGGCGACCGCGCGGACGAGCTCCTCTCGCGCAGGCACGAGCCGCTCGAGCTCTGCGAGCGGACCGTCGAGCTGCTCCCAGACTCCGGGCGGGAGCCGCAGCGAGTCGAGCGCCGTCAGCGCAGCCTTCCAGTCCGGATGGCCGAGGAGCCTCAGCAGGCGGCGGGTGGCACGCCTGCGCGGCCACGAGGCATCCTCGAGGCTCTCGTCGCGGAAGCGGACCGCGTCGCGGAAGGCGCGGAGCACGTCCACGTCCGCCCGGTCGTCGCCGACGAGCGGCAGCGAGACGACCTCGACGGCGGCGTGACTCTTGATCTCGGGCGGGAGTCGCAGCCTGTCGGCTCGACGGCCGGAGAAGACGAGCTCCGCGCCGCCCGCGATCAGGTCCAGGAAGACGTCGGGCACCGACCGCGCGAGACCGTGAGGTGAGAGCACGAGGATCCGGGCCTGGTCGCCCTTCGGCTCGACGGCCGGCTCGACGGTGCCGCCGCCCGCCGCGGGACGCGCCTCGGCGGCTCCCTCGAGGATCGCCGCCACCGCGAGGGGCGTCACCGCCGTCTCGAGGCCGGCCGGGCGGACGAACCGCTCGACGAACCGGAGCGCCGGCTCGGGATCGTGCTCGCCGCCGAGCACGGCCGACAGGGCGGCCACGTGCTCGTCCACGCCGGCGGCGTCGAGCACGAAGCCGCCGCTCTGCTCGAGCAGGTACGTGAAGTGCACCGAGCCCTCCTGGCCGCGCGCCTCCGGCCCGGCCCGGAAGGTGAGCACGGGGCGCCCCGCGATCGCCGCCTCGATCTCGGCGCTCGTGTTCAGGGCGACCACGGCATCCGCCTCGACGAGCCGCCGGGCGAGCTCGGCCTGCTCGAGCTTCGCGCGCGGCTCGGCCACCTCGACGCCGGCCGGAGGGACCCAGCGGGCCCACGGCTCGGCAGCGGCCGGATGCGGACGCAGGACGACCCGTGCGTCGCGTAGCCGCGCATCGGAGCTCGCGCGGACGGCGGCCAGCCAGCGGTCGAAGATCGCCGGCTCGTCGGGAGCGACCTTCGGAGACGATCCGAGATAGAGGAGCGACTTCCGCTCCGCCGGCCGCGCGGGCGGCACCGCTCGGAGCGCCTCGAAGAACCGGTCGAAGTTCGCAGCGCCTACCACCCGAATACGCTCCGGCGCGATCCCGTGCAGCTCCTCTGCCTCCCGGGCCTGGAGCTCGTTCCAGACGAAGAGCCGGTCGGGGTGCTCGTTCAACACCGCCTTGCTGGACAGGTTGTCCCAGCTCCAGACGAGCAGCATCGACGGCAGGCCCAGCCGGCGGGCGACCTTGACCACGTCGGGCTCCGGGCCGCCGAGCAGGAAGCGCGAGACCAGCAGGACGGCGTCGAGCTCGAGCTCGGCGACCGCCGTCTCCAGCCCGGGGGGCGGCGCCAGCCTGCCCTCCAGGCCGCGGAACAGATCGCGGAGCCGCGCCTGGACCGAGTCCGGGAGGCGAAAGTCCGCGGCCTCGCGGGAGATCCGGTTGGCGTGGGGGTAGCCGGCGAGCTTGAGCAGTCGGCGGGTCGCGCGCGTGCGCGGCCAGCGCGCATCGGCGAGCTCCGGCCCGAGGTAGCGGTTCAGGTCGGCGGCCGCCCGGAGGAGGCGCACGGCCGCGGCGTCCTCGTCGCCGCGGACGAGCGGGAGCTCGACGGTCCGTCCGCCGGCCGTCCGGATCGGCTCGGGGACGTCCTCGGGCTTCCCGGCGAACACGAGCTCGGCGCCTGAGTCGAGCAGGCCCAGGTAGAGCTCGGGCAGGCGCTTGAGCGGCGGCGGGCTCGAGACGACGAGCAGCCGCAGAGGGCGGTCGATCACGCCGGGAATCTAGCGCCCGCCCATGTTAGGAGGATGTTCGGCCCGGCAGGTCCCGGCAGCCCCCGGCGGTAGACTTCTCGCGTCCGATTCCCGGGCCGGGTTGCCTGGAATCGACGGCGTTATGCGGATTCCTGCGCACACCTCCCTCGGAGCACGGTCCGGATGAGCGCGGTCGCCGAGCAGGCCGAGCGCGGCGCCGTCACCGCGGCGCCGGCACGGATCGAGAGCAAGCACGTCACCGTGATCGCTCCGTGGCGGCAGAGCATCCTCGCGCGGCTCGGCGAGGTCTGGACGTTCCGCGCGCTCTTCCCGTACCTGGCGAAGGAGCTGATCATGCGCCGGTACCGGAGGACCTACCTCAGCTGGATCTGGATCCCGCTCCGGCCCGGGCTGCAGATCCTGAGCGGCGGGCTCGTCTTCGGCGGCTTCCTCCAGGTTTCGTCCGGCGACCGGCCGTACCTGATCTATGTCTCCCTCTCGACGGCCGCGTGGGTGCTGTTCGAGCGTGCGCTCCACTGGGGCACCCGCGGCGTACGCGGAGCGGGGAGCTTCTCCGGCGGCTCGTTCTTCCCGCGGATCATGGTCGTGGTCGCCTCGTCGGGGCCGGCGATCATGGATTTCCTGATCAACCAGGCGCTCTTCATGATCGCCCTGATCTACTTCTCGATCGCCCGGCAGACCAACTACCTCGCCCCGCCCCAGCAGTGGGCCGTCGGGGCCATCGGACTCCTGCTCCTGCTGCTGTTCGGCCTCAGCGTCGGGCTGATCACCGGACCGCTGACGGCGTTGACCAAGGAGATCCGCTACGTGACCTCCTACCTCGTGCAGTTCCTGCTGTTCATGACGCCCGTCTACTACCCGATCAGCGAGCTGCCCGACCGGTACCGGACGCTGCTCGAGCTCAACCCGCTGACCGCTCCGATGGAGATGGTGCAGTTCGGCTTCGTCGGCTCGGCGCCCCCCTCGCCGCTGGCGATGACGAGCTGCCTGGTCGGGATCTTCGTCTTCTGCGGCGGCGGCCTCTGGTTCTTCAACCGCTTCGAGCGCACGTTCGTCGCGCGCCTCTAGATGTCGAAGGCGAGCACAAGCCCGGACAGGCTCCCGCCGGACGTCCTGCTCTCGATCCAGGGAGTCTCGCGGGCGACGAGCACGGCGATGCCGGAGGTCCCGCGCTGGCTGAAGCGCGTCCTGCCGAAGAGCGGCCTCGCCGGGAAGGGCGCGAACGTCCAGGACTTCGACGACGCGGACAACCCGGACGACGAGATGCTCGAGGGCAGCTGGGAGGAGAACGCCGCGCTCGACGAGCTCAGCTTCGACCTGCGCAGGGGCGAGGGGCTTGGCATTCTCGGCTACGGCGACGCCCGAGCGACATTGATGCGAATCCTGATCGGCGCGCTCCCGCCGTCGACGGGGCGCGTCGTCGTCCGCGGCCGCATCGCGCCGCTGCTCGTCCGCGACCTGACCCGATATGCGCGCCAGGAGGTCGGCAAGGACGCGGTCTACGTCGTCGGCCGCTTCATGCACTGGCCGAAAGGACTGCTGCGCAGCCGCATGGACGAGATCGTCGAGTTCGCCCGGCTCGACGAGCTCGACCGCCTGCCGAGGCGCAAGCGGGAGCGGACGGAGACGCTGCGCCTGCTGCTGTCGGCCGCCCTGCATCTGGACGCCTCGGTCTACGCCCTCGATCAGGGAGTCGGCGACGATCCCGACTTCGGCCTGCGCGTCTTCGACGTGGTCGAGCAGCGCAAGGCGGAGGGGGCGGCGGTCATCCAGGGCGCCCAGCACAGCGTCGACGACCTCGCCCGCCTCTGCGACCACGTGCTCTGGTTCGACGAAGGGTCGGTCCTGCACGAGGGCCGGCCCCTCGAAGTCGCCGTCGCGGCACACAAGGGACGGGGCCAGAAGGTGCACCCGCTGGCCGCGCCGATGTTCGCCAAGCTGTCCGAGGGCGGGCAGCAGGTCGACGTCGGTTCCGACGGGACGACGGTCGAGTTCGACCTCGACATGCTGCGGCCCCATCTCGACGTCGCGTTCCTGGTCGAGTTCCACAACGAGCTCGGCAAGACGATCAGCATCGACCAGCCCGGGCTGACGCACGCGAAGGATCCCGGCGCGTATCGGTTGCGGATCTTCATCCCGCCCGGCCTGCTCGAGGACGGGGCCTACCGCGCCCATCTCGTCGGTCAGATCGGCGGAGGCGATTCCGTGCAGAAGCGCGAGCTGCTGCGGTTCGACGTGGTCTCGGAGGGTCAGAGCGGGTCCGAGGCCGACGCCGAGGCGGCGTTCGTGCTGCTCCCGGCGCCCGACGACGAGCCTTCGGGCACGCCGGCCGTGGCGGAGTGGGATGTCAGTCGCGCCGCGCCCTGAGTCGACGGTCGAGGAGGACCTCGAGCCGGTCCGGAGCCCGCTCAGGGTGCTCTTCTTCATGGAGCACCTCGGTCGCTACCTGCGCTTCTTCGACTCGGTCATCCGCGAGCTGCTCGATCGCGGCCACCACGTCCACCTCGTCTTCGAGCGTGAGGAAGGCGCGCCCGGCCCGCTCGAGCAGGCGTGGCTCCGGCGGATGGAGGCGCATCCGCGCTTCGGCTGGGAGCACACGGATGCGTGGCGTCGGGACCCGTGGTTCCGCGTCGCCCGGCCCGTGCGCGGCGCGCTGGACTACGTCTACTTCCTCCGGCTGGGCGAGGAGAACGTGCCGTACCTCCTCCAGCGGTCGAAGCGGCGCGCGCCCGTCGCCTTCCAGGAGCTGATGCGGCTCCGGGCCATGCGTTCGGACCGCGGTCTCCGCGGCTGGACGACGCTCCTCGACCTGTGTGAGCGCGCGATCCCGACCTCGAAGCGGGTCGAGCGGTTCGTTCGCGACGACAGGCCCGACGTCGTGCTCGTCACTCCCCACCTGATGCCGGCGTCGACGGACGCCATGTACGCGCGGGCGTCGACGGCCGCCGGCGTCCCGACGGCCGTCTGCATCGCCAGCTGGGACAACCTCTCCAGCAAGCAGCTGCTGCGCGTCGTCCCCGACCTGCTCACCGTCTGGAACGACACCCAGCGAACGGAGGCGGTCGAGCTCCACGGCGTCCCCCGCGACCGGGTGCTCTCGACCGGCGCGCAGTGCTTCGACCACTGGTTCGGCTGGCGGCCGCGCCCGCGCGAGGAGTTCTGCGGCCGGGTCGGCCTCGATCCGGCGAGGCCGTACGTCGTCTACCTCGGCGGCGCGCTCTTTCCGACCTCGATCATCGAGGCGGACTACTGCCAGACCTGGATCCGCGCCGTGCGGGCGGCCGCCGAGCCGGCGCTCGCGAACGCGAGCATCCTAATCCGGCCGCATCCGAAGCGCGTCGAGGAGTGGCGGACGCGGGACTTCGGCGGGTTCGACGACGTGGTCGTCTGGCCCGAGAACGTCGAGATGCCGGTCGAGGAGGCCACCCGCGCCGACTATTTCGACTCGATCTACCACAGCGCCGTCGCCTTCGGGATCAACACGACCGCGATGATCGAGGCGGGCATCATCGGGCGGGCGGTGCACACGGTCACCGTGCCCGAGTTCGCGGCCTCGCAGGGCGGCGTGCTCCACTTCCGGTACCTCCGCGAGATCGGCGGTGGGCTCGTGCAGGTGTCGGCGACGCTGGACGAGTGCGTGCGCAGGCTGGGCGACGTCATCGCGGGCCGCGACACCGAGGGCGAGGAGGCCGCGCGTCGCTTCACCGAGCTGTTCGTCCGCCCGAACGGCGTACAGGTTCCCGCAACTCCCGTCTTCGTCGACGCGGTCGAGGAGCTGGCCCACTCCGGGCCGCACGGGGTCGAGCCCGACTCCCGCTGGCTTGTGCTGCTCCGCCCGCCGCTTGCGCTGATCAAGGTGCCGTTCTTCCTCCGGCGCGTCCGGCTGAAGGCCCAGCTCGAGGCGCGGAAGCTCTCCGGGTCCGCCGGGTAGTCGCGTGCGCGTCCTCTTCTCGGCCGAGACGCCGCTCTCCCTGACCAGCTACCAGTCGGTGATCGGGGAGCTCGACCGCCGCGGGCACGAGGTCGTGATCGCGATCCACGAGGAACGCGAGATCGGCTGGCGCGATCACCTGCTCGACGAGGTGGCTTCGTCGCACGTATGGGTCGAGCCCGCGGTGAGCCCCCGGCCCGATCGCTGGCTCGAGCTCGGCGCCGACCTGCGCTCCTCGATCGACCTCTTCCAGTTCCTCGGTCCCCGGTTCAACGAGACCTATCGCGCACGCGCGTGGAAGCGTGCTCCCAGGCCGGCCGCAGCGATCGCCCGCAGCCCGCTGTCGCGCAGCGCGGCCTCGCGGAGCGCCGTCACCGCGACCTTCAGGCTGCTCGAGCGAGCAGTGCCGACCAACGGCGAGATCGAGCGTTATCTCCGGAAGATCGCGCCCGACGTGGTCGTCTTCACGCCGTACCTCGGCCTGCGGTCGATCCAGCCCGAGTTTCTCCGCGCCGCCCAGGCGCTCGGGCTGCGCACCGCGATCCTGGTCAAGAGCTGGGACAACCTCTCGAGCAAGTCCGTGATCCGGCCGATCCCCGACCGGCTCTTCGTCTGGAACACGGTGCAGCGCGCCGAGGCGAAGGCGCTGCACGGCATCGGGCCGGAGCGGGTGGTGGTCACCGGTGCGCAGTGCTTCGACGACTGGTTCGCCTGGCAGCCGCGTCCGAGATCGGAGTTCGCGGCACGGGCCGGGCTCGACCCCGGGCGGCCGTACGTGCTCTATGCCTGCTGCTCGCCATGGACCGGACCGTCCGAGCTCGGCTTCGTCCGTCGCTGGCTGGAGGCCCTGCGTGCACACGGCGGCGTGCTCGCCGAGGCGGACGTGCTCGTCCGCCCGCATCCCAAACGACCGGACGTGTGGCTGGACGCGGACGCGGGCGACCTGCACGGAGCCGTCGTGTTCCCGCGCGTCGCGCACGCGCCGACGGACGACGACTCGAAGGCCGACTACTTCGACTCGATCTTCCACAGCACCGCCGTGGTCGGCCTCAACACGAGCGCCATGATCGAGGCGGCGATCGTCCGCCGCCCCGTCCTGACCGTGCTCGACCCCGAGTACGAGCGGATCCAGCAGGGAACGCTGCACTTCCGCTACCTGCTCGAGGTCGGCGGCGGCCTGCTGTCGGTCTCCCGGACGCTCGATGAGCACACGGCGCAGCTAGCCCGCGCGATACAGGGCGAGGACGACGGCCGGGCGCGGGCGGACGCCTTCGTCGACGAGTTCGTCCGCCCGCTCGGCCGCGACGTCGCCGCCACGCCCGTGTTCGTGGACGAGCTCGAGCGCTTCGCGTCGTCCGCGGCGCCCCGGCCGCAGCGGACGCCGGCGCCGCTGCTGCCGCTCCGCCCGTTGCTCTCGCCGCTGGCGCGACGGTCCGCCCGTTTCGCACACAGCTGAGCCGTGAGGATCCTCTTCCAGCTCGCCTTCCCCGGCTACCTGCGCATGTACGGCTCGACAGTGCGCGAGCTTGCCGGGCGCGGCCACCGCGTGCTGCTCTGCTACGACGACTGCGAGCGGCGCGACCCGGCCGTGAACGCGCTGGAGGAGCTCGCAGGCGTCGAGGTGGTGCCGAGGCTCCCTCCGGCGCAGCGTCGTGCCGAGCGGACGATCGAGCGGCTGCGCGCGACCGCCGACTACCTCCGCTACCTCGATCCGCGCTTCGCGGGCGCGCCCTACCTCCGCGAGCGGATGGCCAAGTACGTGGGCGGGTGGCCGACCCGGCTTCCCTACGGCTGGTGGGGGGCCGGGCCCGCGCTCCGCCTCGCACTCGCGCTGGAGCAGGCCGTGCCGAGCGACCGCGGAGTCGAACAGGCGCTCGCGGCTCACTCGCCCGATGTCGTCGTGGTCACGCCGCTCCTCGGCCGCAGCCGTCGAAACCGCCGCCAGACCGACACGGTGAAGGCGGCACGCAAGCTCGGCATCCCCGTCGCCGCCGGAATCGCGAGCTGGGACCACCTGACCACCAAGGGGGTGGTCAAGGCCCGACCCGACGCGACGTTCGTCTGGAACGACATCCAGCGGCGTGACGCGGTCGAGTTGCACTTCCTGCCGCCGAGAAGCGTCGTGGTCACCGGCGCGCAGCTGTTCGATGCGTGGTTCGAGCGTGGCCCGACCGGTGACGGCGTGGAGTTCCGCTCACGGGTCGGCCTCGACCCGGGCCCCTACGTGCTCTACGCCGGGTCCTCGCCGAACATCGTCGCGGCCGAGGTCGAGATCGCCTTCGTGCGCCGATGGCGGGAGGCGACCGGCGTGCAGGCTCTCGTCCGCCCGCACCCCTACAGCGTCGAGGCGTGGGCCCAGGTCGACCTGCCGGTTGCACCGCGCGTTCCGCCCGAGCTGCCCATGACCGAGGCCGACGACGCGCTCTATTTCGACTCGATCCATCATGCGTCGGCGGTGGTCGGCGTGAACACCAGTGCGCTGGTCGAGGCGCTGATCCAGCGCAAGCCGGTGCTGACGGTCGCCGCCGACGAGTACCGCCAGTCGCAGGAGGGAACCGTCCACTTCCGCGAGCTGCGCGCGGCCGCGGGGCCAGCGCTCCGGGTTGCATGGACCCTGGACGAGCACGCGCGCCAGCTCCGGGCGACGCTGGCGAACCCCGCCGCCGCCGAGGCGGGCGCAGAGGCGTTCCTGCGTGCGTTCGTCCGCCCCAACGGCCTCGAGCGTCCGGCGACGCCGATCCTTGCCGACGCGATCGAGAGCCTCGCGCGCTCGTTGCCCGGCTAGACGAGGTCCGGCTCGAGCGGCGGCCGCACGCGGATCCGCTCCGAGGCGGCGCCGAGCACGCTCGCCCCGGCCGCGAGCGGCGTCAGCGCCACGCGGAGCACGAGCGAACCGGCGGTGCGTCGAGCGGGCGCGGGCGTGAGCAGGGCCAGCCGCTCGATCGCGTCGGCAAGGATCGGCGCCGCTGGACGCTCGAGGCCGCGCGGGCGCAGGAACGACTCGACGAACCGCCGCGTCTGCTCGGCATGGTCGTCCCCGTGCTCGAGGGCGGCGGCGAGCTGGTCGGCGTGCTCGTCGAGCGTGGAGGCGACGTGGAGGAAGCCGCCGTTCTCGTGCAGCAGGTAGCGGAAGTGCAGCGTTCCCTGCTGGGTGCCGGCGAACCGGGGGACAAGCGGGACGAGGACGCTCTTCCCGAGGATCGCCGCCTCCAGCAGCACGCTGGTGTTGATCCCGACGACCGCGGCGCCGTGGACGAGCGAGTCGAAGAACTCGGCGCGGGCGTCGCCGTCGTCGGGCTGGGCGCCCGCCCGCGGCCAGACGGAGAGGTTTGCGAGCCGCGAGAGATCTGCGTCGCGCCACTGCGCTGCGTTCTGAGGATGGGGCCGCACGAGTACGCCGAGCTCGCGCAGCGACCGTCGCTCGTCGGAGCGCAGACGCTCGACCCAGGTGCGCACGAACGAGACCTCGTCCGGTGCGATGAACGCCGACGAGCAGACGTAGAGCACGTACGGCCGCGACGGGTCGAGGCCGGCCCTCGCCGCGAGCTCCTCGCGCGTCCACCGCGGCCGGCGCTCGAACCACTCGTCGAACTTCGCCGCACCGGTGGCGATTGCGGCACCGCGCGGGGCCCCGTGGAGCTCCTCGGCCTCGCGAACCTGGATGTCGTTCCAGACGAAGACGCGGTCCGGCAGGACCCGCATCAGCCCCTTCCCGGTCAGGTTGTCCCAGCTGGCGACGGCGGCCGCGCTCGGGATCCCCGCCCTGCGCGCGCTCTTCACGTACTCGACCTGTGAGCTCGCGAACTCGATCAGGGGCGTGACGAGAACCGCGTCGGGCCGCCGCCTGCGCAGGTGTGCGTCGACGTCGCCGGAGGTCGGGATCGCTCGCTCGACCGCTCCGAGCGCGGCGACGATGCGGCGCGACCAACGCTCGCCCGTGTGCGACTCCATGAACCGGATCAGCCGGAGTGTCAAGCTCGACGTGACCGGGTCGACCGCGCGTGCGGTGCGCACGTGCTCGCTCAGCTTTCCGGCCATGCGCGCCCGGAGGGCGGGCGAGTCGGCGTAGCGCGGATGAACGTAGCGGCCGAGGTCGGTGAGGCCCCGAACGAGCCCGGCGAGGGGTCGCCAGCCGTCGTTGCGCGGACGCAGAGGAGCCTGGCCGACCGTGATGTTCGAATGGCTCGCGGCGAGGTCGTCCGCCAGCTTCGCGTCGCCCGGGTCCTTCTCGAACCGCGTGAAGGAGAGGTGGACGCCGTGGCCGTGCTCGGCGAGCAGCCGGATCGCGGGCCCGAAGTAGCGGATGTAGCCGCTGTGCAGCATGAACCACTCGATCCTGAGCGGCGGGCCGTCCGTCTCCATCTCGCGATCAGCCTAGTAGGCTCGCCGCGTGGCTGCGCGCTCCCTCCGCCGGGTCCGCAGGGCGCTCTCGCGCCGTGAGTACCCGGTCGTGCCGGCACACATCGGGCGGCTCGACTACGCCGGCGCGGAGCTCGTCGTCGGGGTGACCTCGCGCTCCGAGCTGCTCAGCCGGCTGCGACCGGTGGCGAAGGAGCCGTGGACGGCCGCCTGGATCGAGCGCAGCCTGCGCCCGGGCGACGCGCTCTGGGACGTCGGTGCCAATATCGGCGGGTACTCGCTGATCGCGGCCTCCCTCGGTCGCGACGGCGCTCGGATCGTCGCTGTCGAGCCCTCGTTCGCCAGCTACGCCGCACTGTGCGAGAACATCCTCCTGAACGGGTTCGAGGCGACCGTTACGCCGTTGCCCGTGCTGCTCGGCCGGCGAACGGGACTTGCCGCGCTGGAGGCCGGCGAGGCCGGAGCGGCGGAGCGGGCGGTAGGGGGAGCCGGGGTGGCGGCGCTCTGCTACCGGCTCGACGACCTGATCCCGGCGGTCGGTCTGCCGCCGCCGACCTTGCTCAAGATCGACGTCGACGGCGCCGAGTCGGCGGCGCTCGACGGAGCGCGAGAGACGCTCGCGCGCTCCGAGCTGCGCTCGGTCCTGGTCGAGATCGACCGCACCGGCGGCGACGCGGTCGCCGAGGCTCTCCGGGCGAGCGGTCTGCAGCTGGTGGAGCGAGTCGACGAGCGCGACGGCGAGCCGCTCGCGAACGTCTGGTACGGGATCTTCGAGCGGCGCTGAGCGGCCGGTCCCGGCGGAGGCGGCGGCTACGATTTGCTCGCGCCGGGCATCCGCGCATGCTTCATGAAGATCCTCTTCCTGATCAAGAACACCTCGAACCTGCGCACCCTGGCGCCGGTCGTGAGGCTGCTCGACGAGCGTGGCCACTCGATCAGGCTCGCCTGCCGGGACGTGAAGTCGAGCGACTCGCACGAGCACATCCAGCGCATCGCCTCGGAAGGCTCCCGCGTCGAGCTGGTCGAGCAGCCGTTCGCCCGCGCGGCCGGCTGGAGCGACCTCGCCCGCTCGCTGCGGAGCACGATCGACTACCTCCGCTACTTCGACCCGGTCTACCGCGACTCGACCAAGCTCCGCGAGCGCGCCCGGCACGAGGCCCCGGCCGGCTTCCGGCGAGCGGCCGACCTTGCGGTCAAGGCTCCCGGCGGAGCGAAGGCCGCCCGGAAGACGCTCCAGGCGGTCGAGCGGTGCCTCGCCCCGCCTCCGCGGGCGACCGAGTTCCTGGCCGAGCAGGACCCGGACGTCCTCGTGATCACTCCGCTCGTCGGCTTCGGAACGCCGCAGGCGGAGTTCGTCCGGGCGGCGCAGCGGCTCGGGATCCCGGTCTGCTTCCCCGTGCGCAGCTGGGACAACCTGACGAACAAGGGACTGCTCCGTGACGCGCCCGACCGCGTCCTCGTCTGGAACGACCTGCAGCGGAGAGAGGCGGTCGAGATGCACGGCGTCCCCGCCGAAAGGGTCGTCGTCACGGGCGCGCAGGCGTACGACCACTGGTTCGACTGGGAACCGAGCCGCTCGCGCGAGGCGTTCTGCGCGGAGGTCGGGCTCGACGCCGTCGAGCCGATTGTCCTGTACGTCGGCTCGTCGAGCTTCATCGCGCCCCACGAGCCGGCGTTCGTGAAGCGCTGGGCTGCCGAGCTGCGCGAGCGCGGCGGCCTGCTCGCGTCAGCCGGTCTGCTCGTGCGCCCCCATCCCCTCCACGCGAACGGCTTCCACGACCTCGTGATCGACGATCCGCAGGTCTCGATCTGGCCGCGGTACGGCGAGCTCCCCCTCGGCACCGGTCCGCGGCAGAACTTCTACGACTCGCTCCACCACTCCGCCGCGGTCGTCGGGATCAACACCACCGCTCAGATCGAGGCGGCGATCGTCGGCCGTCCCGTCCACACGCTGCTCGCCGACGAGTACCGCGATACGCAGGGCGGCACGATCCACTTCCACTACCTCGCGAACGACGAGTTCGGCCAGCTGCACGTCGGGCGCACATTCGCCGAGCACGCGGCGCAGCTCGAGCGTTCGCTGGCCGAGGGCGACCCGGATGGGCTGAACGAGCGCTTCGTGCGCCGGTTCGTCCGGCCGCTCGGCCTGGACGTCGCCGCGACCCCGGTTGCCGCCGACGCGATCGAGGAGCTCGGCCGGCGCCGTCGTCGTGCGGAGCCCGGGCCGCGGCTCGGCCCGGCGGTCCGCTTCGCTCTCGAGCCGCTCGCCAAGCACCTCGGCGACAAGCGCCGTGCCCAGAAGAGCCGGCGCCGCGCCGATCCGCTCGAGGACCTGCGCCGGACGGTGCGCGACCTCGTGAGGCAGAACCGCGGCGTGCCGGTCGTGGCCGGGCCGTGGCTGGCCGACGAGATCGGCGAGCTCGTCTACTGGGTGCCGTTCGTCCGGCGCACGATGCGAATCACGCTCGACCTCCCGGATCGGCTGGTCGTGGTCGCCCGCAGCGCGAGCCTCCCCTGGTACGAAGGCTTCGCGCAGCGGTGCTTCGCGCTCGAGGAGCTCGGCGACGAGCTGGAGCAAGCCCTCGCGGACGAGCTCGGCACGCCGGACTTCCTACGGCTCCGGCAGGAGCTGGTCGAGCCGCACCGGGAGGCGCTCGCCGGCCAGGACTTCTTCGCCCGGCTGCGCGACCTGCGGCTCGAATTCGCACCACTGCCGGTGCCGTTCGCGGACACGGCTCCGGAGCTTCCCGAACGCTACGTCGCCGTCCGCCTGGACGACGGCGCCCCTCCCGTCCTGGCCGATGCGGCCCGCGCGCTGGACGTGCCGGCCGTGATGCTGGACGCGTTCGACCGGCAGGCGGAGATCGGCGTGATCGCGCGCTCGAGCGGCTTCCTCGGCTCGTACGGCCCTTCCGCGTACGTCGCGTTGCTCACCGGCGTCCGGGCGGTGACGGTGGTCGAGCCGGGCGAAGCGACCGCGGCCGACCTGCGGGTGGCCGCGGAGATCGGACGCCCGCCGTTCGGCCGGCTCGACGCAGTCCCTGCCGCCGAGGCCGACCCGGACGAGCTGGCGGGCCGGTTGCGGACGAAGGCGCCGGCGCCCGCTGCCGCGTAGGACGGTGTCGATCGCCACCTCCGACCTGCGGCGGATGCTCGACAAGGTGTGGGCGCGGTGGGCTCCGGCGGGCGAGCCTGCGCTGCCTCCCTGGGAGCGGCGCGACGACGCGGCGGAGCTCCGGCAGCTGCAGGCGGTGCGCCTCGCCCACATCGTCCCGGTCCGTCAGCCGCTCGTCCTGATCTCGCAGATCCAGCGGTCGGGGGGGACGCTGCTCAGCCAGCTCCTCGACGGACACCCCGAGGTACACGCCCACCCGGGCGAGCTCGCGATCGGCAAGCCGAAGAAGTGGCACTGGCCCGAGCTCGACCTCCAGCGGCCGGAGACGTGGTTCGAGCTCCTGTTCGAGCCGCAGGTCGATCTCTACCTGCGCGAGGGGTTCCTGAAGGAGAAGCCGCTGCTGGGGCAGTTCGAGCCCGACGTCTTCCCGTTCGTGTTCTCGCCGCGCGTGCAGCGGGCGGTGTTCGAGCGGTGCGTGGACGACTGGCGGCCGGAGACCGAGCGCGGCGTGCTCGACTGCTACTTCACCTCGTACTTCAACGCCTGGCTCGACGACCAGAACCTGTACTCGGAACCGAAGCGGGCGGTGACCGCGTTCACGCCCCGGCTGGCGATGGAGGTCGAGCGGCTCGAGCGCTACCTGGCCGCGTACCCGGACGGCCTCTTCGTCTCGATCGTCCGCGACCCTCGGGCCTGGTACGCGTCCGCAAGCCGGCACCGGGCCGCCTACGAGGCCGTCGAGCAGGCGGTTGCGCTCTGGCGGCAGTCGACCGAGGCGGCGCTCGACGCCCGCGACCGCCACGGAGAGCGTGTCCTCGTCCTCACGTACGAGCAGCTCGCCGGCGCGACCGAAGAGACGATGCACCTCGTGGCCGAGCGCATCGGAATCTCGTGGTCGCCCGTGCTGCTCACACCGACCTTCAACGGCCGCCCGACCCTCGCGAACTCGACCGAGCCGGTCGACCGCCGCGGCGTCCTCCCCGAGCGCGCCACCGCCTTCCGCGACTCGCTCGACGCGGCCACGATCGAGGCCGTCGAGCGGGCGGCCGGCGACCTCTACGAGCGGGCCGGCGGCGCCGGTCAGGGGTCCTAGCGTGCGCGTCCTCGCCGTCATGGAGCATCCGGGGATCGGGTCGCTGCACCCCGTTCTCCGGCTGCTGGCAGAGCGGGGGCACGAGGTTCAGCTCGCATTCGGCGCGGTGCGCTCGCTCGAGTCCGATCGTGAGCTGCAGGCGCTCGTCCGCGCCACGCCGGGCATCACCGTCGGGGCGCTGCCGGAGCCGGGAGATCCCGGGCAGGCGGCGCTTGCCGAGGAGATCCGCTCGGGCGTCGACTACCTCCGCTACCTCGAACCGCCCTATCGCGATGCCCACGCCCTGCGTGCCCGCGCCGCGAGGAAGGCGCCGGCCGCGGTCCGGAGCGCCGGTGCGCTCGCGCTGCGTGCGGGTCCGACGGGAGTCGCCGCGCTGAAGGGCTCTCTCGCCCGCGTCGAGCGGTCGCTCGAGCCGCCGGGCCCGGTGGTCGCGTTCCTGCGCGAGCAGAACCCCGACGTCCTCGTTCCGCTGCACCTGCTGCCGATCGGCACCGGCCACGCCGACTACCTGCGGGCAGCGCGCCGGCTCGGCATCCGGAGCGTCTTCCCGGTCCGGGGCTGGGACAACCTGACGAACAAGGGCCTGCTCCGCGACGCGCCCGACCTGATGCTGGTCTGGAACGAGCTGCAGGCGGCAGAGGCGGTCGAGCTCCACGGCATCCCCCGGGAGCGCATCCGGTTGACCGGCGCGCCGTCGGTCGACCACTGGTTCGGCTGGCAGCCGAGCAGGACGCGCGAGGAGCTCTGCGGCGAGGTGGGGCTCGATCCGGCCCTTCCCTACGTGCTGTACGCCTGCTCGTCCGGGTTCGTGGCACCCGACGAGGTCGGTTTCGTGCGGGCCTGGATCGAGCGGCTACGCTCGCGCGGCGGCGTCTGGGACGGCGTCGGCTTTCTCGTCAGGCCGCATCCGCTGAACGCCGCGCAGTGGGCGGATGCCGCGCTCGACGGACCGCAGGTCCGGCTCTGGCCGCGCTTCGGGGAGGACCCGGGCGCCGACGACGCCAGGCGGAACTACTTCGACTCGATCCACCACTCGGCCGCGGTCGTGGGCATCAACACCACCGCCCAGATCGAGGCCGCGATCGTCGGCCGCCCGGTGCACACGCTGCTCGCCGACGAGTTCCGCGACACGCAGCAGGGCACGCTCCACTTTCAGCACCTGCGCGAGGAGCGAGACGGGCACCTGTACGTGGCGCGCACGTTCGACGAGCACGCGGCCCAGCTCGAGGAGTCGTTGCAGGGACGCGACGACCGCGTGCGGAACGAGCGGTTCCTGCGCCGGTTCGTCCGCCCGCTCGGGCGCGAGCGCTCGGCGACGGAGGCGACCGTCGAGGCGATCGAGGAGCTGGGCGCCGCACCTGCACCGCGGCCGCAGCCCGGTCCCGCGCTCGGGCCGGCCGTTCGGCTCGCTCTGCGCCCGCTCGCAGCCAGGGCAGGTCACGATGCAGAACGCCGGCGCCTCCGAGCCGCCGAGAAGGCGACGCCCGTGCGCTCGCTCCAGGCCACGGTCCGGGCGCTGGCCCGAGACCGCACCGGCATACCCGTGATCGCCGGGCCCTGGCTCGAGGACGAGGCGGGCGAGCAGCGCTACTGGATCCCGTTCCTGCGCTGGGCGCAGCGCGACCGGCCGCGGCTGCGGGAGCGGCTCTTCGTGATCAGCCGCGCGTCGAGCGCCGCCTGGTACGAGGACATCGGCGCCGGCCGCGTCGATGCGGAGGCGGTCGACGGCAGCCCGGAGTCGCTGCGCCGTGCCTTCGGCCTCGGCGTCCGGGCGTTCCGGACGCTGGACGCCGCCGACGTGGCCGCCGCACGCGACGAGCTCGACCGTGTTCCCGATCCGCCGCTCGAGGCCACCGGTGTCTGAGACCCCGGTCGCGCCCCGGTTGGGGACGAGCCCGATCGACGAGTACCGCCAGCTCTGCACCGCCCGGCTCGCCCACCTCGTCGAGGTGCGGCAGCCGCTCGTCCTCGTCTCCCAGATCCAGCGCTCCGGCGGCACCCTGCTCAGCCAGCTCTTCGACGGCCATCCCGAATGCCACGCTCATCCGCAAGAGGTGAAGATCGGCTGGCCGAAGAAACGTCACTGGCCTCCGATCGACCTCGCGCGGCCGGACGAGTGGTTCGGAATGCTCTACGAGACCGCGGCCGGCAAGCATCTCGTCGGCGGCTATCGCAAGTCACCGGCGCCGAGCGGCGTCGACGTCTTGCCGTTCCTCTTCTCGCCGAGGCTCCAGCGCCAGGTGTTCGAGGCGTGTGTCGCGGCGTGGCCGATCGAGCGCGAGCGTGACGTGCTCGACGCGTACATGACTTCGTACTTCAACGCCTGGCTCGACAACCACAACCTCTACGCGGAGCCGAAGAAGCTCGTCACCGGCTTCACGCCGCAGCTGGCGCTCGAGCCCGGAAACGCCGACCGGTTCTTCGCCGCCTACCCCGACGGCACGCTGATCTCGATCGTCCGCGACCCTCGCGGTTGGTTCAGCTCGTCCCGCGAGCACAAGCGACACCGCCGCGTGATCCGCGTCGATGGGGCGATGAAACGGTGGCGGTTTTCGGTCGAGGCCGCGCTCGAGCTGCACGAACGATTCGCCGGTCGCGTCCTCGTCCTGACCTACGAGCGCCTGGTGGCGGACACCGAGCACGTCGTCGACGCGCTCGCAGAGCGCCTTGGGCTGACCATGGCGCCGGTGTTGCTCGAGCCGACGTTCAACGGCCGTCCGATCCGGGCCGACTCCAGCTTCGCGGTCCCCGGATACGGGGTGCTCCGCGACCGGGTGGAGAAGTGGCGCGAGCTGCTCGACCAGGCCTCGGTCGAGCGGATCGACACCCTCGCGGGCGACCTGTACGAGCGGGCGGCGGCGGTCCAGTTCCCGGGACGATGAGGCTCTTCTTCGTCCTGCGCCACCCGGCCGCGGTGCGCTCGCTCCACGGCGTCTTCCGGCTGCTCGACCGCAACGGCCACCACCTCCACCTGGCGTTCGCCACCGCGAAGTCGGGCGACGCCCACCGGGCGCTCCAGCAGCTGGCGGCGGAGTGCTCGAACCTGACCTTCGACCGGCTGCCCCGGCGGGCACCCGGGGCGGCAGGATGGTCGCAGCTGACAGAGGAGATCCGCCTGTCGGCCGACTCGTTCCGCTACCTCGACCCCCGCTACGCGGACGCGGACGCGCTGCGCGCCCGCGGCCTGGCGAAGGCGCCGGCGACCGCGAACCGCCTCGGCGAGCTCGCCGTCAAGGCAGGCCCGCGCGGCGTTGCCGCACTGGCTGCGACCACACGCTGGGTGGAGCAGTCGCTGCCGGCGCCACCTCACGCGGAGCGTCTGGTCGGGCAGCGGGCACCCGACCTGGTCGTCGCGACGCACCTGAACGAGTGGGGCTCGCCGCAGTCGGACTACGTCCGCGCGGCGAAGCGGCTCGGCGTCCGCACCGCCTACCTCGTGTTCAGCTGGGACAACCTGACCAACAAGGGCCTCGTCCGCGACGCCCCCGATCGCATTCTCGTCTGGAACGAGCTGCAGCAGCAGGAGGCGGTGCAGCTTCAACGGCTGCCGGCGGCGCGCGTGCGGCTCACCGGTGCACCGGCGTACGACCACTGGTTCGGCCGGGAGCCGTCCCGCACACGCGCGGAGTTCTGCGCCGAGGTCGGCATCCGCCCCGACCGCCCGATCGTGCTCTACGTCTGCTCGGCCCAGTTCGTCGCGCCGAACGAGGTGCCGTTCATCCGGCGCTGGATCGCGGCGGTGCGGGCGTACGGAGGATTGCTGGCCGATGCTCAGCTGCTCATCCGGCCGCACCCGCGCAACATCGACCAGTGGCGCGGCGAGCCGATCGGCGAGCCGGGCGTGAAGGTCTGGCCCGGACTCGGCGAGGAGCCGCTGGAAGAGGAGTCGCGGAGCCACTACTTCGACTCGATCTACCACTCGAACGCCGTGGTCGGGATCAACACCAGCGCCCAGATCGAGGCGGCGATCGTCGACCGGCCGGTGCACACGATCCTGGCCGAGGAGTTCCGGCGGACACAGCTGGGCACGCTCCACTTCCCGTACCTGATCGACGACGACTTCGGCCACGTCTACGCAGCCCGGACGCTCGATGAGCACGCGGCGCTGCTCGAGCCGTCGCTCGACGACAGCGAACACCGGGAGCGCAACGAGCGCTTCCTGCTGCGATTCGTCCGGCCGTTCGGGCTCGACGTGGCCGCCGCGCCGAAGGTGGTCGAGGAGCTGGAGGCGGCCGCGGCGCTCCCCGCGCCTGCGCCCGACCGCGGGCCTGCCGCCGGTCCGGTCGTGCGGCTGGCGCTGGCGCCGCTCGCCGCGCGGGCAGCCCGCCGGGCGGCGACCGAGCGCGAACGGCCACCGTCGCTGGGACGGGCGCTGCGGACGCGGATCCGCGAGCTCGCGGAGGCCGAGAGGGTCGCGGCCGGGCCGTGGGTGGACGACGAGGTCGGAGAGGCCCTCTACTGGCTGCCGTTCCTCTCCTGGGCGGAGTCGAACACGCCGGGGCTGCGGGAGAAGCTCGTCGTCCACGCCCGCGAGTCGAGTCTCCCGTGGTACGCCGGGATCGGAGCCCGGCAGGTGGGCGGCGACCCGGAGCCGGGCGCTGCGCGCATCCAGCCGGAGCTGATCGGTGCGCACCGGCTGGAGCTGGCCGACCACCACCGCGGCTTCCTCCAGCGGCTGACGAAGTTCGCTCGCCTCACCGCTCCCGGCATCGACGGGCTCGACCTCCCCGGCCGGTTCGTCGCCGTCCGCGGCGATCCCGCGGTCGAAGGTGAGAGCGTCGATCTCGACGGCTACGCGCCCGACCAACGGCTGGCGGTGCTCGGCCGCTCATCCGGCTACGTCGGCCCGTACGGGGCCGAGGCCTTCCTCGCCGTTCTGCTCGGTCTGCCGGCGACGGCGATTGCGGACGGCCTCGACGCCGCCGCCCGCAACGATGTCCGCGTCGCGACCGAGTTCCTGCGCCGGCCGACGTTCGGAACGCTAGTCGTCCAGTCGCAGTAGCCCGCGGAACTCCGCCGGCTCCGGGATCCGGTCGAGGACGAGCCACGGCTCGTGCTCCGCCAGTTCCTCCGCCGAGTGCCAGCCGGAGGCGACCGCGATCGTGCGCGCGCCGATGGCCTTGCCGCACTCGACGTCGGCCGGCGTGTCGCCGATCACGTACACGGTGTCCGCGCCCTCGGCCAGCGGCAGCGCCCGGCGGGCGATCTCGACCCGCGAGCCGTGGTCGATGCAGAAGGCGCCCTCGCCGTCGGGAAAGAAGCGGTCGAGGTCGTAGTGGCCGAGCTTCGCGCGCGCGCCCGCGGGCGTGTTGCCGGTCAGCAGGTAGGAGCGGACGTCGTCCCGCCCTTCGAGGTCCTCCAGCACCTCGCGGATCCCGTCGAGCACGCGTCCCTCCCGCCGCGGCAGGCTGTCGGGCAGTCGGCGCTCGTACGAGCGCAGCACCGCCTCGACGGTGTCGGGATCGCCCGGCTGACCCGCGTGCTCGAGCACGAGCCGGGCCACTCCGGCGTCGGTGAAGCCCGCGGTGGAGACCTGCTCGAGGTCGACGGTCGCGCCGGTGACCTCCTCGACCGCCTCCTCGAACGCGTACAGCCCGGCGCGGCCCGTGAGGAGGAGCGTGCCGTCGAGGTCCCAGAAGAGGACGACGCGAGCCGTCATGCGAGCGCGGGGGCGGGCGATCGTGCGGCGAGCGCAGTTCTCGCGGCGGCCTCGATGGAGCCGGCAAGGCGGATCGCGTTCTCCTCCGAGCGGTCGACGAGCACCGGGGCGCCGGGGTAGCAGTTGCGCATCGCCGCGTGCAGGAAGCGGCGGATCCGCTCCGGGTCGGGGCGGAAGCGCAGCAGCTCGGGCACCTTCCCGGCGATCTCGGCGAAGGAGCCCACGTCCACCGTGACGCCGAAGCCGGCGTAGAACGGGTCGCCGAGCGTCAGCACCGGCTGCTCGTAGAGCAGCGCCTCGAGGCCGACGGTCGACGAGATCACGGCGACGCCGGCCGAGTCGCGGATCAGGTCGTGCGAGCTCGTGTACGGCTGGACGAGGCGGACGTTCGGCCGGCGGCGCAGGCGCCGGAGCAGTCCGATGCTGTTCCGGCCGAGCGACATCGGGTGCTCCTTGAGCACCAAGTCGTAGCCGACCGGCAGCGCGTCCGCGACCTGCTCGACGAGCGAGACCTGGTCGCGGCAGTGGGGGATGACGCGGGTGATCTTGTAGTCGTCCGTGACGTGCAGCGGGAAGTAGACGAAGGGCCGCGCCGGATCGAGCCGGTCGTAGAACGGCCGGGCGACCCGCGCCCGCACCCACTCCGACGCGTTCGTGTGCAGCAGCCGCCAGGGGCGCAGGTAGTCGTTGTCGCGGTCGACGGTCGCCTTGCGCTGGACGTGGCCCGCGTAGACCTTCACACGGCGAAGCTCGATCGGCACCCGCCGGTGCTCGCGGATCGGCCTGGCCGCCTCCGTGAACGAGCGGCGGAACTCCTCGACCTCCTCCCGCTCCTCGTCGCTGAGCTCCCGCACCTCGTCGGCGCCCGCGATCGGCGCGTGGAGCGTGTCCACGTAGAGACGCAGCGGCTCGGGGAAGATCGTGTACAGCAGGAAGAGCACCGGGATCCCGCGGCGCAGGGCGATCAGATGCGAGGCGACGCGGATCGTCTCGTTGCCGACCTCGGGCACGAGCACGTCGGGACGCACGTCGTCGAAGACGCGCTCGAGCGCGCGGAAGTGCTCGACCGTCCGGCGGACGCACCAGGCCTCCGGCTTGCCGCTGCACGCCCAGTCCGCGCGGTACACGTCGCGGAGGTGAAGGGTGTCGTACGTCTCCTCGATGCGGAGCACCTCGGCGGCGAGATCGGCAGGCTCGCCGACGGCCGCGGCGACGTCGGCGAGGCAGCGGGCGTCGATCCCGCGGGCCCGGAGCGCCTGCGCGGACCCACGCGAGACGGTCACGTGGGCGGCCTCGTGGCCGTGCGCGCGCAACTCCTCGCCGACGCGCGCGTAGAACTCGCTCTCGTAGGTCTGCAGCGTGGTGAAGAGGAAGCGCATCGTCATCCGAAGGGCTCGCCGCCTCCGGCCAGCTCACGGTACACGGCGTCGTGGCGGTGCGCGAACTCCTCCCAGGTGAACAGCGCCGCGCGCTCCGGGCCCCCGGCGGCGGGCCGGTCCAGCACCTCGCAGATGCCGCGCACGACGTCGTCGACGGAGGTCGGGTCGAAGTAGACGGCAGCGTCGCCGCAGACCTCTGGCAACGAGGCGACACGCGAGACCGCGACCGGGCAGCCGCACGCCATCGCCTCCAGCGGCGGCAGTCCGAAGCCCTCGTACAGGCTGGGGAAGACGAGCGCCGCTGCGCTGCGGTAGAGGTCGACGAGGCGCTCGTCGGACACGCGGCCGAGCGAGGTCACGCCGTCGGGGAGCCCGGGCGGATGATCGGAGCCCGTAAGCACGAGCCGCAGCTCGGGACGTTCCTGCCGCACCAGCGCGAACGCCTCGAGCAAGAGCTCGTGGTTCTTGTGCGGCCACCAGTTGGCCGGGTAGAGGAGGAAGGGCTCGCGGGCGCGGCCGTCCGGGGCGAAGCGCTCGCGGTCGACGCCGTGGTAGATCACGCGCACGCGCTCCCGCGGGTAGCCGAGCCGGGCGACGAGGTCGTCGCGCACGTGCTTGCTGACCGCGATCACGATCCGGCTCGCCCGGACGGAGCGCCGGTACACCCGGCGGCGGTAGGCCAGCTGCGGCCGCGAGAAGAACTGCGGGAACGCCTCGTGCTGGAGGTCGTGGATCGTCGTGGCCGCGGGCGCTCCGACGCGCGGGAGCATCACCGTCAGCGGGAAGTGGAACGCGGCCGCGGCCTCGCGGTCGAGCGCCCGCCGAAGCCGTCCGTCGGCGAGCGTGGCGCGGGCGAGGCCGGCGACACGGCCGAGGCGGCTGCGTCCCGCCGGGAACTCCGGCACCACGACCGTGCGCAGGTCGCCGCCCGCTTCTGGGGCGGTCTCCGGCACGAACACCCGGTAGTCGAGCGAGCCGTGGCCGGCCAGGGCGTCCACGAGGCCCCGTGCGTAGGTCTGCGTGCCGCCGACCGTCCAGGGGTCGAGCGTGAGCAGCGAGATGCCGATCGGGCCGGTTGAATCAGCCATCCAGCGCCTCCGCGAGCAGCTCGCGCAGGCGCTCGGGCGAGTGCTCGCGGACGACGTGCTCCCGGCCGCTCTGCCGCATGTCCTCGAGCAGCGCGGGATCGTCGAGCAGGCCGCGCAGGGTCGCGACCAGCTCTTCGGTCGAGAAGCTCGAGAGCACCACCCCGCCGCGCGACTCGCGGACGAGCGCCTCGGGCCCGCCCGAGGGCGTGGTCACGACCGGCAGCCCGGCCGCCATCGCCTCCGCCGCGGCGATGCCGAAGCCCTCCTGGTGGGACGGGAGGACGAAGAGCGTTCCGCGGTGCAGTGAGGGAACCACGGACTCGACCGAGCCCGTCGCCTCGACGCGGGGCGGGAGCGGGCCTTCCGGCGGCTCGCCGACGAGGAGGATGCGCGCGCCGGGCAAGAGCGGCAGCGCGTCGAGCAGCACGCGGATGTTCTTGCGCGGGTCGTTCGCGCGGCCGACGAAGACGATCACCGGCTCGGCCAGGGTCGCCTGCCAGGCCTCGTCCGGAGCGGGCGTGAAGCGGTCGAGGTCGACCGGCAGCGGCAGGATCCCGACGGACGGCTCCTCCAGCCCGCCCGCCCTGGCGACGCTGCCGCGGCTGTACGGCGACGTGGCGTACACGCGGCGCGCGCCCGCGAGCACCTCGCGCTCGAGACGTCGCAGGACTGGGGCGTTGACCCGGATCGCCAGCCGCCGGGAACGGGCCAGCCCCGGGCGCCGCCCGGCCCATTCGTCCTCGAGCCCGGTGCCGACCCAGGCCGAGTACGGCCGGCCGCTCAGGGCCGCGCCGTAGCCGTTCGAGGCAGAGGTGGCGACGACCCAGACCTCGCGCGCATCGCGGAGCAGCGGCGCGACCTTCCGCCCGAACGCGACCTGGTTGGCGGCGTCGACCGGTCGCCGGCGCGACGGCATCGGGACGTGGTGGACCTCGGCGGTGCGACCGAGCGCGGCCACGGCCTCGAGGAACGCCTCCAGCTGCGCGGCTCCGCCTCCGCCGAAGGCGGGATCGGGGCCGAGAACGGCGAGATCGGCCATGGATGGTGACGTTAGCCCGTCTGCCGTGCGGAGGCAGGGATAGCCTGTTCTGCCGTGCGCAGGCAACGCGTCCTCGTCCTCAACCAGTACTACTGGCCGGGCGTCGAGGCGACCGCGAACCTGCTCACGGAGCTCTGTGAGGCGCTCGCCGCCGACTACGACGTGACCGTGATCGCCGGGGCTGCGGCCGACGCTCCGGGCCAGCAGGAGCGGAACGGCGTCCAGATCGTCCGCGTGCGCTCGACCACGTACGAGCGCTCGCGGCTCTCGCGGCGCGCCCTCAACTACCTCACCTACGTGGTCGGGGTGATGTGGAAGGCGATGTTCGCCCGCCGCCCCGATCTCGTCATCTGCATGACCGATCCGCCGTTCATCGGCGCGATGGCCCGGATCGTCGCCTTCCGCTTCCGCGCTCCGCTGCTCGTGATCGCCCAGGACGTCTTCCCGGAGATCGCGGTGAAGCTCGGTCGGCTGCGGAACCCGCTCGTCGTGCGCTCGCTGCGGCTGCTGGTCGACTCGTCGCTGCGGTCGGCCGACCGCGTGGTCGCGATCGGGGAGACGATGAAGCGCCGTCTGGAGGAGAAGGGCGTCCGGCCCGAGCGGATTCGCGTGATCCCGAACTGGGTGGACGTCGCCCGGGTGCGCCCCGCGCCCCGCGACAACCCCTGGGCGCGCGAGCACCGGCTGACCAAGCGCTTCGTGGTCATGCACTCGGGCAACGTCGGCCACGCCCAGGACCTCGACACGCTGATCCGGGCGTGCACGTTCCTGCGCGACCTCGACAACCTCGCCGTGCGGATCATCGGCGGCGGCGCCCGCCGCGAGGAGCTGATCCAGCTCGCCCGGCGGCTGGCTGCCGAGAAGGTCCGGTTCATGGCGTGGCAGCCGTACGAGCTGCGGTCGCTGTCGATCTCGACCGCCGACGTCCATGTCGTCGGGCTCGCCCGCGGGCTCGCCGGCTACGTCGTCCCCAGCCGCCTGTACGGCGTGCTCGCGACCGGGCGGCCGGTGATCGCCGCCGCCGAGGCCGAGAGCGAGACCGCCCAGCTGGTCGCCCGGGTGGGCTGCGGCGTGGTCGTGCCGCCCGGCGACCCGTTCGCGCTCGCGCAGGCGATCCGTGCCGCCCACGACGGCGAGTTCGACCTGGCCGAGATGGGCAGGCGGGCCCGGGCGTACGCCGAGTCGGAGGCCGACCGGTCGATCGCGATCGAGCGCTACGAGTCGGTGCTGGCCGAGCTCCAGGACGCCGCGTGATCGTCGTCGAGGTCGTCTTCTGGGCGGCGCTGGGCGCGCTCGTCTGGACACACGTGGCCTACCCGCTGGCGGCGGCGCTCGCCGCGCGGGTCAGGCGGCGCCCGGTTCGGGGCGAGGCGGCAACCCCGTCGGTGACGGTGATCGTCGCCGCCTACAACGAGGAGACGGTGATCGAGCGGCGGCTGGAGAACCTGCTCGCGCTCGACTATCCGGCCGACCGGCTCGAGCTCGTCGTCACGTCGGACGCCTCCGACGATCGCACCGACGAGCTGGTCGAGGCGGTGGCGGCGCGCGAGCCGCGCGTGCGGCTGATCCGGAATCCGCGGGGCGGCAAGGTGGCGGCGCAGGACCGGGCGGTGCGCGAGACGGGGAGCGACATCGTCGCCTTCTCGGACGCCAACGCAAGCTGGGCGCCGGACACGCTCGCCAAGCTCGTGCGCTCGTTCGCCGATCCCGAGGTGGCGTACGTGTGCGGCCGGCTCGTGCTCACCGACGCCGCCGGCTCGAACCGCGAGGGCGTCTACTGGCGCTTCGAGACCTGGCTGCGCGCCCAGGAGTCGGCGCTGGGCTCGGTCACCGGCGGCAACGGCTCGGTGTACGCGGTGCGGCGCTCGGACTACGTCGAGGTCGACCCTCGCTTCGGGCACGACCTCTCGCTGCCGTACCTGATGGTGCAGCGCGGCCGGCGGGCCGTCTACGACCCGGAGGCCCTCGCCTTCGAGGCGCCGACGCCGGAGATCGAGACCGAGTACCGGCGCAAGGTGCGCATGTTCGAGCACTGCTGGCTGATCGTGCTGCGCGGGAAGATGCTCCGCCGGCTCCCGGCCGGGTACCTCGTCGAGATCGTCTCGCACCGGCACCTGCGCTACGGGAGCGGTCTGCTCCACCTGGTCGTCCTGGGGACGAACGTCGCGCTGGTCGCGCTCCGGGCCGGGGTCGTCTACGACGTGCTGCTCGGGCTCCAGCTCGCGTTCCTCCTGGTCGCCGCGCTCCGGCGCGGCCTGCCGCGCTACTACGCGCTCGTCACCTGGGCGACGGTCGTCTCGCTCTGGAACTACCTGCGCCGCGGCGTGCCCGCGACGTGGGACGCGGCCGAAGGGACGAGGTGACCGAGGTCGACGAGCACGTCCGCGCGTCGCTGCTCAAGACGCACGGCAACCTCTACCGGGGCGTGAAGCTGACGCGGTACCCGATCCCGCCGTCCCCGCTCGGCGCCGGTGACGGTCGGACGTTGCTCGACATCGGCTGCAACTGGGGCCGCTGGACGATCGCGGCCGCGCGAGCCGGCTGGCGGCCGACGGGGATCGACCTGGCGAAGAAATCCGTCGGCGCGGCGCGCCGGGTAGCCGAGCAGATCGGCGTGGAGGCGGAGTACGTCGTCGCCGACGCGCGCGAGCTGCCGTTCCGGAACGAGTCGTTCGACGCGGTCTTCTCGTACAGCGTGCTCCAGCACCTCGCCAAGGAAGACGTGTCGCTGGTCGTCGCCGAGATCCGCCGCGTCCTTCGTCCCGGCGGTCTCGCGTGGATCGAGATGCCGAATGCGCGAGGGCCTCTTAACCTCCTACGGCAAGCGCGGCGCGGCTTCTCGGCCGGTGTTGGTCAGGACGTCCGTTATTGGACGCTCGCGGAGCTGCGCCGGACGTTCGGCGCGATCGGGCCGCTGGAGATCACGGCCGACGGCTTTCTGACGATCAACCCGCAGTCCTCCGACCTCGATCTGCTCCCGCCGCGCTCGCGGCTCGTCGTCCGCACCTCGGACGCCCTGCGCCGTGCCTCGACGCACGTGCCGCCGCTCGTCCACGTGGCGGACAGCGTCGTCGTCCACGCCCGGAAGCCGGCGTGAACCGCGCCGCCGACGTGGCGCTCGCGTCGTTCGCGCTCGTCCTCACGAGCCCGCTGCTCGCCGCCGGCGCGGTTGCGGTCAAGCTGCAGGACGGCGGCCCGGTCCTCTTCAGGCAACGGCGGGTCGGCAAGGACGGCGAGGAGTTCGAGCTGCTCAAGCTGCGCACGATGGTGGTCGGCGCGGAGAAGCTGGGCGCCGGCTACGCGGTCGACCGGGGCGACCCCCGGATCACCCGCCCCGGCCGGCTCCTGCGGCGGCTCTCGATCGACGAGCTGCCGCAGCTCTGGAACGTCGTCCGCGGCGACATGAGCGTGATCGGCCCGCGGCCGACCCTGCGCTACCAGGTCGAGCGCTACACGCCGCGGCAGAGACGGCGGCTGGAGGTGAAGCCGGGGATCACGGGCTGGGCGCAGATCCACGGCCGGGCGGCGCTGCCCTGGGAGGACCGGATCGAGCTCGACGTCTGGTACGTCGACCACCGCTCGGCGAAGGTCGACCTCGGGATCCTGGTGCGCACGCCGCTTGCCCTGTTCAGCGGGACGTACAAGGGCGACACCGGCGGCTGGTAAGCGTGGGGGAACCGCTGGTTCCCCCACCGGCCTCCTCCTCCGCTCGCTCGCTGCGCTCGCATCGGCGGCTTCCGGCGAACGTCGGTGAGTCGCCCGCCCGCCACGTTTCTTTACGGTGCCAGGCACCGTAAAGAGCCTGGACGTTGCGGGAATCCAACCCTCTTCCTTAACCGTGCCTGGCACGGTTAACGGCGGGAAGAGCGAGGCCGAGACGGGCTCGAGGACGCGACGCGAGCGCCCGTGCGGTTCGCGCCCTATCAGACCCGCGGCGCTCGTTCGACAGGCGCCGACCGAGGCGGCGCGGCCCGCCTGGCGCTCACGACCGGCGGCTGCGCGACCTGGCGGCCTGCTCGACCGGGATCTTCTCGGAGCGAGCTGCTCGGAGAACCTTGTCGTCGAATGACGCGAGCGTGCTGCCGGTGTGGTCGGCGGTGGCGAGGCAGTAGGCGTCCGGGAGGCTGATCGGATGCTCGGAGCGCAGGCGGGCGGCCCGCACGCCGATCGCCTCGCCCGGGCGATGCGTCGAGACGCCCAGGGCACGTACGGCCTCGCGGGCCGCTCGCAGCCGACGCACGTCCGCCGCAGGCGCGACGAGCACCTCCGAGAGGTTGACGACGCTGATCAGTCTCGTGTCGCCGCGCGCCTGCCAGGCGGTGAAGAGCGCGCGTGCCTCGGCATGGTGGGGATCGGAGGCATCCAGGGCGCCGATCAGCACGTCGGCGTCCAGCACCACCTTCACCGCCGAGCGTCTTCCTCGTCGAGCCTGTCGAGGTATCCGGGCGGATACGTTCCGGTGAGAGCGCCGAACGCAGCCTCGAAGGTAAGCGCACCACGCCGTACGCGCAGCTCACCGTCGTCGAGCGCCTCGACCACGACCTCGTCCCCGGCGTTCAGTCCGGCCTCCTCGAGCGCGGCGACCGGAAGCGTCACCTGGTTCTTGCTGGAGATCTTCGGCATGCCTTTACCATACAGGTAAAGGGAGGCCCCCGACTGCGCCAGAAGCGCGACGAACCGGTGATCCGGCGGACGGATACCCTCTTCCCGGCGTGACCACCGTCCTCTTCACCTGCGCCGGCCAGCGCGTCGACATCGTCTCCGCGTTCCGGCGGGCCGGGGCCCGCACGGTCGCGGTCGACGCCGATCCGCTGGCGCCGGCGCTCTACCACGCGCACGAGCGCGCGATCGTGCCGCGCGTGGACGACCCCGCCTACCTCCCGGCGCTGCGGGAGCTCGTCCGGGGCCACGGGGTGCGCCTCGTGATCCCGCTCGCCGACCTCGACCACCGGCTGCTCGCCGAGCGGCGCACCGAGCTGGACGGCGCGCTCGTCCTGCTGCCCGCTCCCGACGTCGTGCGGCGGACCGAGGACAAGTACGAGGCGCACCTGTTCTTCGAAGCCAACGGGATCCCTTCGCCCGCGTGCTGGCTGCCGGACGAGCTCCCCGGCGACCCGCCCTACCCGGTGCTGGTCAAGCCCCGCCGCGGCTTCGGCTCGCGCCACATCTACCGCGCGGAGGACGGCGAGGAGCTCGACTTCCACCTTCGCAAGACGCCGGCAGACTCGTTCGTCCAGCAGGTCTGTGCGGGCGAGGAGTTCTCGATCGACGTCTTCTGCGACTTCGAGGGCCGCTGCCTCGCTGCGATCCCGCGGACGATGATCGAGTCGAAAGGCGGCGAGTCGATCAAGGGCATGTCGATCAAGGACGAGGCGCTGATCGACTTCGGGCGGCAGGTGGCCGAGACGCTGCCGATCTGGGGCCCCGCGAACATCCAGTGCTTCCGCGTCGCTCCCGACCGCCACGAGGTCACCGACGTCAACCCGCGCTTCGGCGGCGGCTTCCCGCTGCCGCTCGCGGCCGGCGGGCGTTACCCGGAGCTGGCGCTTGCCCTGGCGCGCGGCGAGCGGCCGGAGCCGCGGCTGGGCGACTTCCGCGAGGGCGTGACGATGACCCGCTTCTTCTCCGACCTCTGCCTGTCCGCCGGGGACGCCGGTACCCTCGAACCGTTCTCCGAGGACCTGCCAGAGCCAGTCGCGAGCGAGCCCGGCGAGGGCTGATCGCCCCGCTCGCGGTCGTCGCCCTCGCGGTGCTCGCCGCAGGGTGCGGCTCCCGCGCGGCCGTCTCGCGCCCGGCCGTGCACCGTCCCGCGGTTGCCGAGCACCGCCCCCCGTCGCGGTTCCACGTCGTCGTCACCGTCGTCGACGGCGACACGAGAGGGCGAGTTCGCGGCGCGCTCGTCCGTGTCGGAGGTCGAGCCGACCGGGCGAACCGGAAGGGCAACGCCGCGTTCCGGCTGCGCCGGCGCGCGCCGCTCGTGGTCTCGGTCGCAGCCCGCGGCTACGAGCCACGCTCGGTGCGGATGCCGTTCCAGCGCCGGCGCCGTGTCGTCGTGCGCGTCTACCAGCCCGGGCTCCAGTGGACGATGTACGGCGCCGGCCCCGCGCGGACGCAGGTGCATCCCGCGATCGGCGTCCGGCCGCCGTTCCGGATCGTCTGGAGCCGGGGGCTCGGCTCGCTGGTCGAGTTCCCGGCCGTCGTGGCCGACGGAGTCGCCTACGTCGGGAACGGCCGGGGGACGGTGTCGGCGCTGTCGATGCGGGACGGCGCCGTCCTCTGGCGCCGCGCCGCCCGCGGCGGGAAGATGGCCGCCTCGCCTGCGGTCGTCGGAGACGAGCTGGTCGTCCACGGCATGGACGGGACGGTGCGCGTGCTCGACCGAGGGACGGGACGCCTGCGCTTCGCCCGGCGCGTCGGCTCCCCGATCGAGTCCTCCCCGGTCGTCCGCGACGGGATCGACTACTTCGGGGCCTGGAACGGCAACGTCTACGCCCTCGATCTGCGCACGCGGCGCTTCCGCTGGGTCCACCGCGACGGGTTCAAGATCACCTCCAGCGCCACGCTCGCCGGCCGCATGCTCTACGTCGGCGACTACGGCGGCCGGCTGCTCGCGCTCGCTCTCGGCAGCGGGCGCCTGCGCTGGACGGGACAGGTGAATGGGCGCATCTACGGCACGCCGGCGGCGTGGGGCGGAAGGATCTTCGTGCCGTCCTCCGACGGCGGATCGATGACGGCCTTCACGCAGGGCGGGCGCTACCTCTGGCGCGTCCACACCGGGAGCTACGTCTACTCGTCGCCCGCGGTCTGGGCCGGCCGGGTGTTCTTCGGCTCCTACAACGGGCTGCTCTACTGCGTGTCGGCCTGGACCGGCCGGGTCGGCTGGACGGTGCAGACCGGCGGGCCGGTCTCCGGCGCACCGACGGTCGTGCACGGCGTCGTGTACGCGGGGAGCTTCGCGCACCGGATCGTGGGCGCCGACGCGCGTACCGGCCGCGTGCTGATGCGCTTCCCGCACGGGGAGTACGTGCCGGTGTCGGGAAGCGGCCGGCGGCTCCTGCTCCACGGCTACTCGCGCATCTACGCGGTCGAGCACGTCTGAGACGGAGCCGGCGCTACCCTGAGGGCGCCTCGGTCGTCATGCGCCTCTCCCTCGCCGCAGCTCTCGCAGTGGTCGCGCTCCTCGCCGTGCCCGTGGCCGGGTCGTCGGCGCGACCCTCGCCTGCCGCGCTCGTCCGGCAGGGTCTGACCCTGGCAGTCGAGCGGGGCGACCTGACTGCGCTGGAGGCGGCCGCCTACCGCGCCACGCTGGCCAACGTGCTCGCGGAGGCGAAGGGCCTGCCGCCCCTGCGCACCGACCTGCTGCTCGCCGTGGTCGGCGACGTCGCCTCCCAGTGGCGCTCGTACACGGCACCGAGGGCGCTGACGCTCTTCTCGACGCTGGCCGTGAACGCCGACTGGCTCTCGTCGCACGCGCTCACCGGCCCGCGTCCGGACGTCGAGGGAGAGGACGGCGCCGTCTACCGGTTCTTCTCGGGGCACGGCTACGCCTTCCACCCGCTCGCCAACTTCGCGAAGCTGAACGCCTACGCGGCGGCGAAGGACGAGACGCGGACGACGCACCTGGCCGCGGCGCTGGTCGCCAGGGCCGTTCCGGTAGGCCGCTCGCTGGTCTGGCAGTACGACTTTCCGTTCGCGAAGGGCCGGCCCCCGTGGACGTCGGGGATGGCCCAGGCGGTGGCCGCACAGGCCTTCGCCCGTGCCGGGACGCTGCTGTCGGACCGGATGCTGCTCGACACGGCCGACGGCGCGTACGCAGCGGTGCCGAAGCTGCTCTTGCCCTCGTCGCCGACCAAGCCGTGGATCGCGCTCTACAGCTTCGACCGCATGCCCGTCCTGAATGCGCAGCTCCAGGCGGCGCTCTCGCTGGGCGACTACGCGACGATCTCGGGGAACGCCGCCGCCGCATCGATGGCGGCGCGGCTGACCGCGGCCGCCCTGACGATGCTGCCCAGGTTCGACACCGGCTACTGGTCGCTGTACTCCCTCCGGGGGGACGAGGCGCCGCTGGACTACCATGACTACGTCGTCGGCCTCCTGCGCAAGCTCGCGGCGCGTACCGGCGAGGCCGCCTGGCAGCAGGCCGCCGACCGGTTCGAGGGGTACGAGTCGGAGCCGCCGGTGATCCGCCTGGGCCAGGGCCCGCCGACGGTCTACCCCAGGCCTGCCGACGGCTTCCGCGACGACGCGCCGATCCGGTTCTGGCTGTCCAAGGCCTCGACGGTCACCCTGCTCGTCGGCGGCAAGCGGGTGACGCAGACCTTCCCGCACGGCGCCAACACCTTTGTCTGGGCCCCGGGGCCGGTCGAGCCCGGCACCTACCACCCGTTCCTGACCGTCGTCGGGCCGGCGGGCACGCGCACGGAGCAGGCGGCGCCGGCGGTGACGGTCGCGCCCGCGCCGGGCCCGCCGCCGCTCGAGGTCACCGTGACCCCGCCCGCGACGCTCACGTGGACCTCCGGCGCCGAGGGCACCCCGTGGCTGCAGCTCGGTCTCCGGCTGACGCAGGGGGCGGTCACCCGCACGATCGACCTCGGCCACCGGCGGCTCGCCGGCACGCGGCATCTGCGCCTCCCGCCGGGACGCTGGCACGTGACGCTGCTCGCCTCCAACTCGGGCGGACGGACTCGCTCCGTCTCGCTCGGATACCTGCCGCGGTGAGCGCGCTGCGAAGAGCAGTGACAGGCTTGAGCCTGTCACTGCTGTGCGCTGGAGCCGCCGCCGCCGTGCCGGCACTCCCGGCCGGAGCCGGGACGCGCCTTCGTCCCGTGCCGATCCTCATGTACCACGTGCTCAGCGCTCCGCCGCCGAACGCGCCCTACCCGGAGCTGTACGTACCGCCGGCCGTCTTCGCCGGCCAGGTCGCCTGGCTGGCGAAGCACGGCTACCGGGCGGTGACGCTCCAGCGCGTCTTCGACGCCTGGCGCGGTGCGGCGACGCTGCCCCCGAAGCCGGTCGTGCTCTCGTTCGACGACGGCTACCTCAGCGACGTGCGAACGGCGCTGCCCGTGCTCGAGGCCCGCCGCTGGCCGGGCGTGCTCAATCTCGAGGTCGCGAACCTGAGGCCCGTGTGGGGCATCCGCCCGCCCGGGGTCCGCCGGCTGCTCGCCGCGGGCTGGGAGCTCGACGCGCACACGCTCACCCATCCCGATCTCACCACCGTGGACGCCGCCAGGTTGCGCCAAGAGGTCACCGGGTCGCGCACCGCGATCCGCAAGATGTTCCACGTGCCGGTGAACTTCTTCTGCTATCCGGCCGGCCGGTACGACGCCGAGGTGGTCGCCGCGGTGCAGCAGGCCGGCTACCTGGCGGCCACGACCACGAGGTACGGGCTGGCGCGCCCCGGTGAGCTGTACACGCTCGCGCGCGTCCGCGTGAACGGGTCGGACGGCGTGACGGGGCTCGCGACGAAGCTGGCGGCGCTCTCCTCTTGACCCGACGGCGGTGGCTCATCGCGGGCGGAGGAGCCGCCGCGGTCTTGCTCCTGCTCGTCGGGGCCGGGCTCGGCTTCTACCTCTACAAGCAGCACCAGGGCCGGGACATCCGCGGCTCCTCGACCGTCGAGTTCGTCCCGACCGAGACCGCGCCGCCGCCGAAGCCGAAGCCGCGGCCGAAGCCGGGCAGGCCCGCGGCCCTCACCCGCGTCGACTGGCCGATGTACGGATACGACGAGCAGCGGCTCCGCTACCTGCCGAGCCTCCTCCGGCCGCCGTTCAGGGCCGAGTGGACGTTCCGCGGCCGCCATCTGCTCGAGTTCCCGCCGGCGGTCGCCTACGGCCGCGTGTACATCGCCAACAACCCGGGCGTGCTCTTCGCCGTCCAGGCGGCCACCGGGCGGACGAGCTGGCGGTACCGGTCGGGGCGGTGCACCGCCGCCTCGCCGGCCGTCGCCGGCGGCCTCGTCTACATGGCGTTCCTCAACCTGCTCCGGAAGGGAGAAGACGCGTGCAACGTCGCGCCCGGCACGCCTGGAATCGACGGCGAGGTCGTCGCCTTCGACGCCCGCACCGGCAAGGTGCGCTGGCGGCGGGTGATCGGGCCGAGCGAGACGTCGCCGCTCGTCGTCGGGCGGCTCGTCTACGTGGGCGACTGGACGGGCGCCGTCCGTGCGTTCGACCGGACGACGGGCCGGACGGTCTGGACGTATCGCACCGGCGGCGAGGTGAAGGGTGCCTTCGCCCGCACCGGCCGGCGCCTCTTCGTCGGCTCCTACGACCACCATCTCTACGCGCTCGACGCCCGCACGGGCGCGCTGATCTGGCGGGCCTCCGCGCAGGACCGGCTCGGCAGCCGCGGGACCTTCTACTCCACCCCGGCGGCGGCGTACGGCCGCGTGTACATCGGCTCGACCGACGGCAAGGTCTACTCGTTCGGGGCGGCGAGCGGCGAGCTCCGCTGGTCGCAGTCGACCGGCGGCTACGTCTACGCCTCGCCGGCGGTCTGGAAGGAGCGGATCCTGGTCGGCTCGTACAGCGGCACCTTCTACGCGCTCGACGCGGCCACCGGCGACGTCCGCTGGAAGTTCGAGGCGAACGGGCCGATCTCCGGGTCGGCCAGCGTGATCGGGAACATCGTCTACTTCTCGACGCTGAAGGGCCGCACGTACGCGCTGAACGCGGCGACGGGGCGCCGCATCTGGAGCTTTCCCGACGGCCAGTACTCGCCGGTCGTCGCCGGCCCCGGCCGTCTGTACCTGACCGGGTACACGCGGCTCTACGGGATGGTGCCCTCGTGAGGATGCGGTCATGGCTCTCCGGTAGGGTTGCCGCGCCATGAGCCCGGACCCTCAGCGCGGGCCCGCCGCCGACGTCGACGCCGAGCAGGAGGTCGACTTCGGCCGCTACTGGCGCGCGATCGCCGCGCGCTGGTGGTTGCCGATCGGGGGGCTCGTCGCGGGCCTGGTGATCGGCTACCTGGTCTCCCTGGGCACCCACTCGGAGACGTTCAAGGCGACCGCCCAGGTGTACCTCGGCCAGCCGCTCGCGCCGGGCGGGGCCGCTCCGGTCGGCTCCGCGCCGACCTCGCTCGGCCTGGTCTCGAACTACGTGACCGCCGAGTCGACGATCAAGAGGGTGGCGAGACAGGTCGGGCTGAAGCCTCGCCGGCTGCGCGGGCACGTGACCACGAAGCCGATCACCGGGATCACGGGCGCGAAGGTCGGAACGCCGGCCCCGCTGCTCGCGATCACGGTCAGCGGCTCGGCGCCCGCGAAGGTCGCGGCCGCCGCGAATGCGCTCGGCGACCTCGTGATCAAGCAGGTCGCTCCGTACCAGACCGCCAAGATCCAGTCGTTGCGCGACCAGCTCGCCTACGACGACGCGCAGCTGGAGGCGACCTCCAACCGGCTGCGCGCGGCGCAGGCCCTGCAGGCGCAGGTGCTGAAGGACAAGACGATCAGCGCGACGGACAAGCTCGTCGCCCTCGCGAACCAGAACTCCGTGATCACGCAGGCGCTCCAGCAGCAGAACACGATCTCGCTCGACCGCTTCACGGTGCGCCAGCAGCTCTCGCTGGCCCAGGACGTCGAGGTCGGGCGGATCGTCTCGCAGGCGTCCGCGACCAAGACGGCCGGAGCGAACAGCCGGACCGGCGCGGCGATCGGCGGCCTGATCGGCCTGATCGTCGGGCTGCTGGCCGCGCTCTTGTGGGATCCGATCGCGGGCCGCCGCCCCGAGAGCTAATGCTCGACGGGAAGAGCATCGCGGTCGTCGTCCCCGCGCACAACGAGGAGGTGCTGCTGCGCGAGACGCTCGCCGGCATCCCCGGGTTCGTCGACCGGATCTACGTCGTCGACGACGCGTCGGGCGACGGCACGGCCGAGCAGGCCAGGGCCGCGGCGGCGGACGACGCACGGGTCGAGGTGCTGACGCACGAGCGCAACGGGGGGGTGGGTGCGGCGATCGTCACCGGCTACAAGCGGGCGGTGGAGGACCACGTCGGCGTCACCTGCGTCATGGCTGCCGACAACCAGATGGACCCGGCCGACCTGGAGGCGATCGCCGGGCCGGTCGTTCGGGGCGAGGTCGAGTACGCGAAGGCCAACCGGCTCTTCACCGGCCAGGCCTGGGACCTGATCCCGCACTACCGCTACCTCGGGAACGCCGTGCTGTCGCTGCTGACGAAGATCGCGTCCGGGTACTGGCACGTCGCCGACTCGCAGTCGGGGTACACCGCGGTCGCCCACCACACGCTCGAGGAGCTCGACCTCGACCGGCTCTACCCGCGCTACGGCTTCCCGAACGACATGCTCGTCCACCTCAACATCGTCAACGCGCGTGTCCGGGACGTGCCCTCGCGGCCCGTGTACGGCGTCGGCGAGCGCTCCGGGATCAGGGTGCGCAAGGTCGTCCCGCGGATCTCGTGGCTGCTGCTCAAGGCCTTCCTGTGGCGGATGAAGGAGAAGTACGTGATCCGCGACTTCCACCCGCTCGTCTTCTTCTACCTCGGCGGGCTGGCGATGGGCCTCGCCGGGCTCGGCCTCGGGATCGCGCTGATCGTGCTGCGCATCCTCGGCCACTCGATCACGGCGGCGACCGGCGTGCTGGTCGCCCTGCTCCTGATCTTCGGCTCCCAGTTCACGCTGTTCGCCATGTGGTTCGACATGGAGTCGAACAAGGACCTGCGCTAGCTCGGCTGCTTCTTCGCGTAGAGCGTCCTCAGCTTCTTCACGTCGAGGATCGTCCCGGCGCCGTTGAGCGTGAGCCGCACCGAGTAGACACCGGCGAAGAAGTCGTCGATCGCGAACTCGCGCGTCGTCTCGATGGCCTTCGGAGCGATGTAGTAGCAGTGGGCCACCGGCGAGCGGCCGAGCGACGAGCTGCGCTCGACCCTGCAGGCGATGCGGGTGCTGCCCACCCGGAAGCGGTCGCCGACCTCGAGGCGGTAGATCCTTCCCCGCGCCGCCACCCCTTCGAGCAGCCTCCGGAACGTCTTCGTCGCCGTCGACTTGCCGTCGGCGTCGAACCGAAAGACCTCGACGGCGCCGGCGATGTTCATGCTGGTGCCCCACGAGCGTGGCAGCGGGCCGCTGCTGTTCGTCAGCATGCAGACGAGCCTGACCGGGTTGGACTTGAACCTGCAGATGAGGTTCGTACCCTGCACGAGGACGACGTCGCCCTGGTTCAGGATCGCGTAGGTCGCGCCCGCGGGCGCCGCCAGGCCTCGAGCCGGAGCCACTCGTGCGCCTTGACCTGCGATCAGCTCCGGAGATCCGCTGCGCGGACCGGCAGAACCCTGCAGGACCGCGAACACGATCCCTCCGGCGACGGCGATCGACAGACCGACGCCTCCGTACATCGCCCGCCGGCGGCGGGCGCGCCGCCGGGCCTCTTCGATCAGCGCCCTGAGCAGCCCTCGAACGGCCGGCAGGCCCACCGGGTGTGTGAGATCGGTCACCGTGCCTCCATGGCGATTACGCTAGTATCACTAGCACCATGCTACGTGTCAAGGCGAGCAAGCCGCGCGCGCGGCGGAGGGGCTACTCTGGGACTCGATGGGATCGTGGCTCGACAGACGGCAGACGCGACTGCTGCCCTCGGGAGCCTCGTCCACTCCGACTGTTCCGGGTCGCGAGCGGACGGGGGCGGCATCGGAGATCCGCTTCGTACCTGCGAGGTGGCTCGTTCTGCTGCTCGGGCTTGCGTGGACCTTCCTCACGGGAGGGAAGATCGCCAAGCTCGGCCTCGCCGGACTCGTCTGGTCGGTCGCGCCGAAGCCGGTGAAGGTGGCGGTGGCGGGCGTTCTCGTGAGCTGGGTGATCGTGGTTGCCGGCGCTGTCGCCGCGATCACGCTGCTCGCTCTGCAGATCGGCTAGCTCGCGCTCAGCACGGCGAGCCGGTCGCCCACGGCCTCGAGGATCTTCCTCTGCGTGCGCGGGGACTCGTCGAGCAGCGTCCAGAAGTCGCGGCCCGAGACGACCAGGGCCCGAACCGGCGAGACCGTCGTCACGGTCGCCGTGCGGGGAACGTTCGAGACCAGCGCGATCTCGCCGAAGAAGTCGCCGGGGCCGAGGGTCGAGACGAGACGCCCGGCCCGCCTCACTTCGGCGCTTCCCTCCGTGAGGACGAAGAACTCCTGGCCGAGCGTGCCTTCGCGCACGAGCACACGGCCCTCGGGAAGGTCGACCTGGTCGGCGATCCCGGCGATGGCAGCCAGCTCGCGCTTCGAGCAGCGCTCGAACAGCGGCACGCGCCCGATGAGCTCCACCTTCACGTCCCGTCGCAGGCGCACGGCCGCAGTCTATGCCCCTGCCGACGGAGTCCGAGCTGCCGCCGATCGGCGAGGCCCCGTATAGGGTTCCGGCGTTTCCAGGACGACCCACGAGTAGGAGGTGCCACAGGATGCATCGCACGTTCGCGCCGCTCAGTCGCAGGCGCTCCGTCCGGCTCGGGCTCGCGGCGGGGGTTGCCGCGGTCGCGGCTCTCGCCCTGGCGCTCACCGGGGCGGCGGGCAAGCACGACGCCGTGCCGCCGCCGCCGGACAATCCGACGAGCGCCGACCAGATCCAGAACATCGACCAGGTGAAGACGGCGATCAAGGCCTACTACGGCGACACGCTCACCACGGAGAACGACCCGGTGCCGAACGACGTCGACGGCGGCGACAAGGTGCTGCACACGTTCTCGCCGACGAGCGCGTACGCCGACGAGCTGGCGGGGATCGTCGACGACGCCGAGAAGTACCTGCGGAAGGCGGACAACAGCCACGGGAAGAAGAAGGCCGTTCTGTTCGACGTCGACGACACCACGCTGAACACCTTCAGCTACGAGATCTACAGCAACTTCGTCTACAGCCCGACCACGAACGCGTACTTCGTCAACGCCGCCGTGTTCCCGGCCGTCCCGCACATGGTCGACCTCGAGCACTACGCCGAGTCGAAGGGCTACACGGTCTTCTTCCTGACCGGCCGGCCCGGAGGGCCCGACGGTCAGCGCGCCGGCACCGAGGCGAACCTCACCGGCGTCGGCTACGACGTGGTCAGCGACAACGTGTACCTGAAGGACTACGCGTCCGAGCCGTGGCTGAGTCCGTGCGCCATGTCCTGCACCACGATCCAGTACAAGTCGCTGACACGCCAGCACATCGAGTCGCTGGGCTACGACATCGTCGCCAACTTCGGCGACCAGTTCAGCGACCTGACCGGCGGGTTCGCGGACAAGACCTTCAAGATCCCGAACCCGATGTACTACCTGCCGTAAGTCGGCCGCGCGAGGGCGGGCCGGGCCCGGCCCGCCCTCGCGCTAGTAGCGGCGCAGCCGGTCGCGGGCCCGCTCGTACTCCTCGTCGGTGATCGTCCCGCGGTCGCGCAGGTCGCGCAGCTTCTCCAGCTGGTCGACGACGTCGTCGTGCGTCTGCTCGGCCGGCTGCTGCGGCTGGGGGGCGCCGATCGTGTGGATCCGGTCGGGGTCGATCCCGAGCTGGTCGAGCCGCCTGCGCATCTTCGCGACGCCGAACCCGCTTCGCGGGAAGCGGCGCGCGTCGGGGCCCGTCAGGGGCCGCTTCTGCACGAAGACCCGGTAGGCGGCGACGAGCCCGGTGGCGAACCCGATCGCCAGCAGCAGCGTGACGAACGAGCGTCCCGGGCTGTCGAACGTGTGCTGTGCGCCGAACAGGACCGCCCCGATCGCCGTTCCGATCGCCGACCCGACCAGCCCGATCAGCACCGTCAGCCAGAAGGGCATCGGATCCGGCCCCGGCACGGCGAACCGGGCGGCGCTGCCGATCACGAAGCCGGTCATCATCGCCGTGAGGGCGGTGAAGAGGACGCTCACCGGCTCAGTGTGGCTGTTCCGGGCGGATCACCGCGCGAGCACGGCGGCGAGCTCGAGCGAGCCCCGCAAGCCGGACAGGTCGATCGTGCCCGTTCGGCGGTCGAGCGGCCGCCGACGGCCGTCGACGCGCACGGCTCGCAGCTTCACGCCGTGCGGCAGGCGCAGCCGCAGCCGCAGCGTGTGCGGGGGGCGACGCGACGGCACGTCGACGGTGCCCGTGACGCGGTTGCCGTCGCGGTGCAGCTCGTAGGTCAACGCGCCGAAGCTGGTCGGCGCCGCGTTCACGGCGATCGTCTTGCCGTCCCCGAGCCAGGGGCGCGGCGTCGCGAACGCGAGCTCGAGGCCGACGGGCGAGCCGTCCTTGTCGCGCGTCTCGTGGACGAGCATCAGCCGGAGCGTCTCGAGGAAGGCGGAGTTGCTCGCCGTGTTCGGCGGCATGTACATCGAGCGGTAGGAGGCGCCGCGCAGCGGCGCCACGGTCGCCGCCTCGCCGGAGACGAACGTGTTCGGCGTCATCGAGGCGCCCAGCATCCCGTACAGGCTGAGCACGAGCTGGTCGGGGCGGTCGTTGTCCGCGAGGAACCGTGCGACGTTCAGCCCGTACACCTGGTCGGTGCCCGACACCGGGTAGCGCGCCTTGCCGTAGAGCGAGTAGGCGCCTGCGCGGACGAGGCCGAGCAGCCTGGAGCCGTGCCCGAGCATGTACTCGAGGATCCCGTTCGCGTCTCGTCCGCCCGGCGTGAAGAACCCGGAGGAGAGGGCGTACGGAACGACCAGGTTCCAGTAGCTGCCGGGCCGGGAGGCCGTGACCGCGTCGAACGGCTTGTGGCGGGCGAGGAGCGCGGCGGGAACGAACAGCGAGCCGTCCTTCAGGCGCTGCGACGAGCGGCGGACCGCCCGGTGCAGGCCCCGGCCGAGCGCGGCGGCGAGGGCGCGGGCCTTGCGCGCATGCGCCGTCCGTCCGGTCGCGCGCCAGGCGTCGGCGATGGCGTTCAGCCCCTGCCAGACGGCTGCCTGGGCATGCAGTCCGTAGACCCGGGCGGCCACGTCCGACGAGTAGCGCTCGCGTCTGAGCAGCCCGCCGTGGCCGCTCGAGATCTGCCGGCCGAGCCCGTCGACGACGCGGGAGAGCTTCGGCGTCGCCTGATCGAGGTACCCCCGGTCGCCGGAGAGGCGGAAGTAGAGCGCGGCGGCGGTCAGCTTCTCGCCCGACCGCCAGTTCGACGTGCCGCCGCTCAGGCGGGCGAGTGAGCTGCCGAGGATCTGCCTGGTCACCCCGGGCAGCCCGTACTCGGCCATCACCTCGGCCGCGTCGAGCGCCTCGGCGAACGAGAACTCTTCGTACTGGTTCCCGACGCTGTACCGCCACGTCAGCGCCAGGTCCTGGACGAGCAGGCTGCGCTCCGCGTCGGTGACGACGCGCTCGGGGACGTCGTACGTCGGTTGCGTGCCGAGCCGGCTGAGCCAGAAGTCGACCAGCCGCTGGCGGGCGGCGTCGTACTCGCGGTCGTCGATCGGGACCGGGGCCCCTCCGTAGGGGACGAGCCAGCCGGCATCGAGCGTCGCCGACTCGCCGGGCGCCACCCGGACCCGCATGGTTCCCTGGGCGACCCGGGCGCCGCGGCGCGATCCCTGCGGCACGAGCTGGAGCACCGCGCCCCTGCCCGAGCGCCCGTCTGCGGTCAGGCGGACGTAGCTGACCAGCTCGCCGGTGCCGAGGCCCCTGACGGCGAACGACTCCTGGCGGTACCTCGTGCCCCCCGAGTCGACGTACCGGGTCTGGAGGATCGGCAGGAACCCGTCCGCGAGCCGCGGGGAGCTCAGCCGGGCGAGGCACGACCCGAAGCGCTCGTGGCCGTTCGGGCCGACGAAGACCTTCAGGCTCGGCCCCTTCGCGGTCTGGGAGAGGATCTCGCTGCCGTCGGCGACGTGGAGCGCGACCGTCTGGGCGCCGCGGACGCCGAGCGGCTGCGCGAAGGGGAGGTAGTAGACCCCCGACGCGGTCAGGGTCTTCTCCTTCGAGCGGGCGAACAAGAGCGGCCTGAGCAGCCGTCGCACCGCTTCGTAGGTCGGGCCGTTCGGCCGCGCGATCAGCGCGTTCCCCCAGACGTCCTGCTTCGCCAGCAGCGCGCGCCGGACGCTGCCGGCGTACGCGGGGCTGACGGGCTGGCGCGCGCACGCCGGTCGCTTCGCGATCGAGGACGGGGCCGGGGACGCGGACGCAGCGAAGACCACCGCACCCGCGGCGGCGAGGACGAGGGGGAACCGCATGGAGCGCCGATTGTCCCCTGCAAAGCCGCGGTTTGCCAGCGGACGAACGTTAGCCTTCGGTTAACTCCGCCAGGCCTCCCTCTACAATTCCGACGTGCCTACCGCCGTCGTCACGGGGGGCGCCGGCTTCCTCGGGTCCCACCTGTGCGAGTACCTGCTCGGCCGGGGTGTGCGGGTGATCTGCGTCGACAACCTCGTCACCAGCACGCTCGGGAACATCGAGCACATCCGGGACGACGACTTCGTCTTCCTGAACCACGACATGATCGAGCACCTCGAGCTCGACGAGCCGGTCGATGTCGTCTACCACTTCGCCGCGCTGGCCAGCCCGGTCGACTACCTGCGGATGCCCCTGCACTCCCTGAAGGTCGGCTCGTACGGGACCCACCACGCGCTCGGGCTCGCGAAGTTCAAGCGGGCTCGCTTCCTGCTCGCCTCGACCAGCGAGGTGTACGGCGACCCGCAGGTGCACCCGCAGCCGGAGACGTACTGGGGGCACGTCAACCCGATCGGGCCCCGCGGCGTCTACGACGAGGCGAAGCGCTACGCGGAGGCGCTGACGATGGCGTACCACAACCAGCAGGGCGTGGACACCGCGATCGTGCGCATCTTCAACTCGATCCTCGCAGACGAGCAGGTGCTCTACGACGACGGGCGAGAGCTGCGGCGGGAACCGGTCTCGCGGCTGGCCGCCAGGCTTTCCCTCCGCACGCCCGTGCTTGCCGCTATGACGCTACCGAGCGCAGACGCGGCGCTGGGAGCCGCAGAGCTCCCTCTCGAGGACGTTCGGGTGCCTGCCTTCGGAGGCGGCGGCCGGCTGACCTCGGCAGTTGCCTCCTCCCTCGTTGCGCATCCTCCCGCAGGGCCCTGCTTCGAGGTCGTGACGCGCTACGGCCGCTCGATCAGGGTCACCGGCGACCATTCCGTGTTCGTGGAGGGCGAAGACGGACGGCCCGAGGCGCGCGAGGTGTCTCGCCTCTCGCCCGGCGACCGGATCGCGATCGCCGCCCGAATCGACGTTCCCGAGCGCGACCGCAGCGCGATCAGCATGCTCGACGTCTGGGCGCACGCAGAGGGAGACCCGTGGGAGCTGACCGTCGAGGCGGAGGGGCTCGGGGTGCTGGCGTGGGCGCATCGCCGGGATCTGTTCGGCCTCCTGGTCACCGAGCGGCGGAACGCAGGTCCGAACCGGCGCAACGGCGCCTGGACGAAGCTGATCCGGATGCGCGAGACGGACCGCCTTCCGTTACCGGTGCTCCGTCGAGTCGTCGAGCGAGTTCCGCAGGGCGCCCGCGTCCGGCTCCGCCGCGGCGGGCGCACTGCTCCGCTCCCGGCCGCGATCGAGCTCACGGACGAGCTCCTCTGGCTGCTCGGGCTGTGGGTTGCGGAAGGTTGCCGCCACGCCTCGGGAGGAAACGCATTCATCACGATCAGCTGCGACGAGGAGGTGCTCGCCCGGGCAGCATCGATCGTCGAGCGGCAGCTCGGTCTTCATGTCGTCCACGCGCGTGGCAGCGCGGATCGCGCAGCGTCGATCTTCGTCCACTCGAAGCTGCTGCTGCACCTGCTGGACTTCCTGGGCTTCGAGGAAGGTGCCAAGCGCATTCCCGGTTGGATCCTCGGGCTGCCCCTGGCACGGCTCAAGTGGTTCGTGGAGGGCTACCGGGAAGGCGACGGCGTCCACTCAGGGCGTCACTGCGAGGAGGGCAAGCGTCACGAGTTCTCGACGGTCGACGCGGAGCTCAAGGACGACCTGGTCGTCGTCTTCGCGCGGTTCGGGCTCGTCCCCTCCGTCGGACGCTACGCCACGAGATTCAGGCAGAAGACCGGGGAGAGGACCTATCCCTTCTGGCGCTTGACCCTGCCGAGCGTCTCGCCATGGAGCCCGTTGCTGTGGGACCGCGGAGTCGGGCAGCGTCTGCAGTCCCGCCGCACTGGCGACATCGTGTGGGCACCGATCCGGGAGATCCGCGAGATCGAGCCGACGGCGCTCGTCTACGACTTCTCGGTTCCCGGCTTCGAGAACTTCTGGGCCGGCACGGGCGTGATGGCGAGCAACACCTACGGCCCCCGGATGAGGGCGCACGACGGCCGCGCCATTCCCACCTTCGTCCGGCAGGCGCTCGCCAACGAGCCGCTGACCGTGTACGGGGACGGCTCGCAGACGCGGAGCTTCTGCTACGTCGACGACCTCGTCCGCGGCATCGTCCTGCTCGCGGAGAGTAGCGAGCACTTCCCCGTCAACATCGGCAACCCGAGCGAGTTCACGATCCTCGAGCTCGCGCAGGCCGTGCTCAGGGTGACCGGCTCCGGCAGCGAGATCGTCTACGAGGCGCTGCCGGTCGACGACCCGCAGATCCGGCAGCCGGACATCACGCGCGCACGCCAGGTGCTCGGCTGGGAGCCCGAGGTGCAGCTCGAGGACGGGCTCCGGCGGATGCTGGGGAGGGCGCCGGTCGGTGTCTAACCGAGGGCGGGTCCTGGCGGCGACCCTGGCGGCCGCCGCCGGGCTGTGCGTGCCGGCGGCCACGGCGACGGCGTCGCCGCACATGTCGGTGGGCGTCTACGACGAGGGCCAGACCTTCTTCGGCGACCTCGACCAGGTCTTCGCCCAGTACAAGGCGCTCCACGTCGGCGTCCTGCGCGTGAACCTCTACTGGGGCGGGCCGCTCGGGGTCGCGAAGCACCGCCCGTTCTCGTCGAACGACCCGCGCGACGCGGCCTACGACTGGACGATGTACGACCGGACGGCGCTGTACGCCGCCGCCAACGGGATCAAGCTGCTCTTCTCGATCACCGGCACGCCGCGCTGGGCGAACGGCGACCAGAGCTCGAACCGCCCGCCGAACAACTACGGCTTCCTGCGCGGCTTCGCCTATGCGGCCGCGGCCCGGTACAGCGGGACGTACGTGGGCGACGACGGCCGGGTGCTGCCGGCCGTGCGCCTCTGGGCGGCCTGGAACGAGCCGAACAACCCGACGTTCCTCCGGCCGCAGTTCGTGAAGAGGCAGGGGAAGTGGGTCGTCCAGAGCGCCCGCGACTACGCGAAGATCTGCAACGCCGTCTACGAAGGAGTGCACGCAACCATGTACAGGGGCGAGCAGGTCGCGTGCGGCGTCACGGCGCCGCGCGGGAACAACAACCCGTCGAGCGCCAGGCCCTCGGTCTCGCCGATCGCCTTCCTCACGGCCGCCAAGCGGGCAGGGATGAAGGAGTTCGACGCCTATGCCCACAACCCGTACTACGGCGTCCCGACGGAGACGCCCACCACCCGGCCGCCCGGCACGCATTCCGGCGGGACGCCCACCGCGATCACCCTCGCCAACATCGGCCTGCTGATCACCGCCGTCGGGCATCTCTACGGCGCGCGACCGATCTGGATCACCGAGTACGGCTACCAGACCAACCCGCCGGATCCCCATTTCGGCGTCTCCTGGACGCAGCAGGCGAGATACCTGACGCAGGCGTTCGCGGTCGCACGCAAGAACCCCCGGATCAGGCTGATGCTGTGGTTCCTGGTCCGCGACGAGCCCAACCTGGCAGGCTGGCAGTCGGGCCTGCTGACGGCGGGGGGCGCCAGGAAGCCGGCGTTCAGGGCCTTCCAGCACCTGCCGCACTAGTCCCCGCTCCTGGGGGCCGGTAGAGCCGGCCCGTCGCTCATTGGCCGGCTCCGTCGAGCCTACGCCGGCTGCCCGTGGCGATGCCCTTCTGCTCGAGCAGATCTCGGTACAGCCGGTCGATGTCGTCGATCAGCCGGTCGACCGCGTAGCGCGTCCGCATTCGCTCCTGGCCGGCACCGCCCATCCGGGCGCGCAGGCCGGAGTCGCGCGCGAGCTCGGCGAGCCTCGCCGCCAGCTCGTCGACGGCGGCCGGCGCGACCAGGAACCCGTCGACGCCGTCGGTGACCACGTCCGGGACGCCGCCCACGCGGGTCGCGACCACGGGGCAGCCGCTCGCGAGCGCCTCGATCGCCGTCACCGGCGTCCCCTCGTTCCCCGAGGGCAGCACGAAGACGTCGAACGCGGAGAAGAACCGCCCGACGTCCTCCTGGTAGCCGGGGAACAGGCATTCGCGCATGATCCCGAGCTCCCTGGCCAGCTCCTCGACCGATCCGCGATCGGGGCCGTCGCCGACCATGCAGAGGGCGGCGTCGATTCCCTCGTCCTTCAGCCTGCGGAACCCCCTCAGCACGACGTCCGTCCGTTTCACGGCCGTCATCCGGCCGATCCAGCCGACGACGAACCGGTCGCCGCGGATGCCCATGACCTTGCGGGTCTCGGCTCTCGCCGCGTCGGCGCGGGCGACGCGGTCGTCGAGCTCGATCCCCAGCCGGATCACCCGGAACTTCGACTGCGGCGCGACCCCGAAGGCGACGAGCTCGTCGCGCACCTCCGGGCTGACGGCGACGAGTGCGTCCGTGACCCTGGCCAGCAGGCGCTCGAGCAGGCGGAAGAACCCGGTCCAGAACCGGCCGAAGTAGCCGCGCAGCACGTGCCCGTGGAAGGTGTGGACGATGATCGGCGGGCGGTGACGGCCGGCGAGGAGCGCGGCGACCCGCCCGACCGCACCGGCCTTCGCCGTGTGCGTGTGCAGGATCGTCGGCCGCTCCGCGCGGATGATGCGAGCCAGCCGGACGGTGGCGAGCAGGTCGCGGACGGGTGAGATCTCGCGGTGGAGGTGGGGGATCGTCGTCACCGGTACGCCCAGCTCGTCGGCGACGTACGCCATCGACTGCTCCCCCTGGCCGACGCTGCCCGCGACGAGCAACGTCTCGTATCCGCGCTCGCGCAGCCCCGCCGCGAGGTACGACACGTGCAGCGCCGGCCCGCCCATGTTCAGGCGGGCGATCGCCCTGAGGACCCTGATCGGGGGGTGCGACCGGGACAGGACTAGTCCTGGCGGCGTGGTTCGATCGCCTCGGCCGTGCGGCGCAGGCCCTCCTCGAGGCCCACGGAAGGCTCGTAGCCGAGCGTCTCGCGCGCGGCGGAGATGTCGGCCCAGGAGCTCCTGATGTCGCCGGCGCGGGGCGGGGCGCTCACGCGCTCGACGCGGCGGCCGAGGACGGTCCCGACCAGCTCGGCGAGCTCGTTCACGCTCGCGGGAGCGCTCGCCGCGAGGTTGAAGATCCGGCCGCTGACGCCGGCGGCGTCGCCCGCGCGCAGCGTGCCCTCGACGACGTTCGCCACGTAGGTGAAGTCGCGGCGCTGCTCGCCGTCGCCCTCGATCGTCACCGGACGACCCTCGGAGACCGCGGTGATGAACAGCGGGACCACCGCCGCATACTGCGAGAACGGGCTCTGCCGCGGCCCGAAGACGTTGAAGTACCGCACCACGACGGTCTCGAAGCTCTCGTAGACGCGGGAGAACGAGATGCAGTAGCGCTCCGCGGCGAGCTTCGCGACCCCGTACGGCGAGAGCGGGTCCGGCGCCGCGTTCTCCCGGGCCGGCAGCTCGGCGCTCGAGCCGTAGACGGACGAGCTCGAGGTGTACACGACCCGGCGCACGCCCTCGTCCCGTGCCGCGAGCAGGACGTTGAGCGTGCCCTCGACGTTGACCGCGCTCGAGGTCAGAGGGTCTTGCACCGACCGGGGCACCGAGCCCAGCGCGCCCAGGTGGTAGACGACCTCGCTTCCGCGGACGGCGTTGTGGACGCGCTCGTAGCTGCGCAGCTCCCCTTCGACGACCTGCACCTCGAGGCCCTCGAGGTTCGCCCGGTTGCCGGTCGAGAAGTTGTCGAGCACGCGCACGTCGTCTCCGCGCTCGAGCAGCGCGCGCACGAGATTGGACCCGATGAAGCCCGCGCCGCCGGTGACGAGCACCTTCGCCATCGGGAAATCCTACGCGGGGGAACCCCTGGTTCCCCCACGGACCCCCTCTCCATGAAGGAGGGCTGGCTGTCAAGGGCGGGTGGTGCTCTGTCGTGGTGGGTGGTTTGAGCGTCGCTCATTTCTCCATG
>DATBLE010000001.1:0-125833 GCA_036555585.1 Gaiellaceae bacterium | reverse complement strand
ACGGCCGGCGCGGTCGAGCTCGGCTCCGGTCAGCTCGACGAGCCTGCGGGCGAGACCCGACGCCATGACGCCGGCAGCCCAGACGACCGCGCGGCTGGGGATGCGCTCGGCGCCGCCGTCGCCGCGCTCGAGCATCACGCCGGCTGCGTCGACTCCGACCACGGTGCGGCCCGTGAGGACGGTTACTCCGAGGCGCTGCAGCGACCGTTCGGCCTTCGCCGACAGTGAGGGTGGGAAGCTCGTGAGTACACGATCGGCGGCCTCGACGAGCAGGATGCGGGCGCGGCGGGGATCGATGGTGCGGAAGTCGCGCCGCAGCGTGTCGCGCGCCAACTCGGCGATCTGGCCGGCCATCTCGACGCCGGTCGGGCCGGCGCCGACGACGACGAAGGTCAGCCAGCTGCGCCGCTGCTCGGGCTCTGGCTCCGCCTCCGCCGCCTCGAAGGCGGTGAGGATGCGGCTGCGGATGTCGAGCGCGCCGGCCAGCGACTTCAGCTCCGGCGCGTGCGTCTCCCAGTCCTCGTGGCCGAAGTACGAGTACCGGGAGCCGGCGGCGACGACGAGCGTGTCGTAGCCGAGCCTCGTCGGCCCCTCGCCGTTCGGCAGACGGTCGAGGACGACCTCGCGGCGGTCGAGGTCGAAGCCCGTGACCTCGGCGAGGAGGACGCGCGTGTTCCGCTGACGCCTGAAGATCGTCCGCAGGGGCATGGCGATCTCGGCAGGCGACAGCGCGCCGGTTGCGACCTGGTACACGAGCGGCTGGAAGAGCATGAAGTTCTGCCGGTCGACCAGGGTGACCTCGACCGGCGCGCGGCGAAGGCCGCGGACCGCCTGCAGGCCGGCGAACCCGCCGCCCACGACCACCACGCGGTGCACCGCTTGCTCGTTCACGCAGCCACCCCTGAGGCTATACCCACCCGGCGCAACGTCGAGCTGCTTCGTCTCGGGATCGTCGAACGGGGGAAAGGAGCTTCCATGCGGGTCTTCGTCGCGGGTGCAGGCGGCGTGGTCGGCCGGCGGCTGGTGTCGCGGCTCGTCGAGCGTGGCCACGAGGTGGTGGCGACGACGAGGGACCCGGGAAAGAGCGACGGCCTGCGGGCGCTCGGCGCGACGCCGGCGGTGATGGACGGCCTCGACGCCGCCTCGGTCGGCGAGGCCGTGGCGCGCGCCCAGCCGGAGGTGGTCGTCCACGAGATGACGGCGCTCGCCGGCTTCTCCGACCTGAAGGACTTCGACGGCGGCTTCGCCGTCACGAACCGGCTGCGGACGCAGGGGACGGACAACCTGCTCGCCGCCGCCGACGCCGTCGGCGTGCGCCGGCTCGTCGCCCAGAGCTTCACCGGCTGGCCGAACCCGCGCACCGGCGGACCGGTGAAGACGGAGGAGGATCCGCTCGATCCGAGCCCGCCCGCCCACCAGCGCCGCTCGCTGGCGGCGATCGGCTATCTCGAGCGGGCGGTCCTCGGCGCGCCGGAGGGACTCGTGCTGCGGTACGGCAGCCTGTACGGGCCGGGAACCTCGGTGGCGAGCGAGTACGCGCAGCTGATCCGCAAGCGGAAGCTGCCGCTGGTCGGCGGCGGGCGCGGCATCTGGTCGTTCCTCCACGTCGACGACGCCGCGGCGGCGACGGCGATCGCCGTCGAGGGCGGCAGACCGGGTCTCTACAACGTGGTCGATGACGATCCCGCTCCGGTCGCCGAGTGGCTGCCGTACCTCGCCGAGGTGCTCGGCGCCAGGCCGCCCCGACACGTTCCGGCCTGGCTCGCCCGGTTCGCGATCGGAGAGGTCGGGGTGTCGCTGATGACCCAGATCCGCGGGTCGTCGAATGCGAAGGCGAAGCGGGAGCTCGGGTTCGTGCCGATCTGGAGCAGCTGGCGGGAAGGCTTCGGAGCGGGCCTCGCCTGACCCTCGCCGCCGCTACGCGCGGGCGAGCGCGGCGCGGATCTCGTCGGCCATGGCGGCCGGCAGATTGTCGACCAGCGTCCTTCGCTGCGCGGCGGTCAGGCGGGCGGTGAGGGCCCTGCCGAGCAGCATCGGGTCGCAGCCGGCGGTCTGCAACCGGGCGAGGTCCTCCCGGATGATCACGTAGTTGAGGTCGGCCGGGTAGGCGGCGGCCGACCCGTAGTGGTCGACGAACCCGACCGCGTCGGCCGCCAGGGTCCGCGCGTGCCTCCGGCAGGCACTCGCGCTCGCGTTCGCCGGACCGGACACGGTCGTCGCGGGGGTGACGCCGTACGCTCCGACCGAGACCGAGCCGCTCCCGGTGTGACCGGGCGAGCCGCCGCAACCGGCGAGCGCGAGGGTTGCGAGAGCGGCGGCCGAGACGAGCGACCTGCGTCCCATCTCGACGTTCTACCGGGCAGGTCAGGTCCGGCGCGGCGCTCGCCGGGAGCTCAGCCCGCGAGGACGGCGGCCGGAGTGATCGGAAGCCGCCGGTGGCGGCGGCCCGTGGCGTGGTACACGGCGTTGGCGACCGCCGCGGCCGTGCCCACGATGCCGATCTCGCCGATGCCCTTGCTCCCGATCGGGTTCAGGTCGGGGTCGTCCTCCTCGACCCAGATCGCGTCGATCTCGTCGAGGTCGGCGTAGGTCGGGAGGTGGTAGCCGGCCAGGTCGCGGTTGAGGTAGTCGCCGAACCGTCGGTCGAGGATGCTCTCCTCGAGCAGCGCCATGCCCAGCCCCATCGTCATCCCGCCGATGAGCTGCGAGCGGGCGGTCTTCGGGTTGACGATCGTTCCGGCGGCGAAGACGCCGAGCACGCGGGGCACGCGGATCTCGCCGGTCTCGAGGTCGACGCGCACCTCGACGAACTGGGCGCCGAAGGCATGGCGTGAGAGCTGCTCGGCCGCCTCGATCTCGGCCCTGGTGTCGACCGACTCCTCGGTCTCGCCGTCGCCGTCTCGGAGCAGGCGGCACGCCTTCACGACGGCGGTGCCCCAGGAGGCGGTGCCGGCCGAGCCGCCCGCGACCGGCGCCGCGGGGAAGGCGCTGTCGCCGAGCTCGACCCGCACGTCCCCGGGCGGCACCCCGAGCGTGTCGGCCGCGATCTGGGTCAGCGCGGTACGGGCGCCCGTGCCGATGTCGGCGGCGGCGACGCGGACGAGGTAGCTTCCGTCCGCCTCGCGGCGGGCGAGCGCCCGGCAGGGTCGGCGGTAGACCGGGTACGTCGAGGCGGCCACACCCGTGCCGCAGAGCCACCGGCCGTCGCGGCGGGTGGCCGGGGCCGGGTCGCGATCGGCCCAGCCGAACCGCTCGGCGCCCGTGCGAAGGCACTCGACGAGGTTGCGGCTCGAGAAGCGGCGCCCGTTCTCGGGGTCGACCTCGGGGTCGTTGCGTGCCCGGAGCTCGATCGGGTCGATGCCGCACGCGACGGAGAGCTCGTCGATCGCCGACTCGAGCGCGAACATGCCCGGACACTCGCCGGGCGCGCGCATCCACGACGGCGTCGGCACGTTCAGCGGAACCAGCCTGTGCGTCGTCCGCCGGTTGGGGGCCGCGTACATCATCCGCGTGACCACGGCGGTCTGCTCCGCGAACTCCTGCACGGTCGAGGTCTGCTCGACGACGTCGTGGGCGATCGCCAGGAGGCGGCCGTCGCCGTCGGCGCCGAGCCGGACGCGCTGGATCGTCGGCGTGCGGTAGCCGGTGAGCGCGAACATCTGCTGCCTCGTCACGGCGAGCTTCACGGCGCGGCCGGTGGTCATCGCGGCGATCACGGCGACGACGGCGTGCTGCCGCGGCGTCCCCTTCGACCCGAAGCCGCCGCCGACGTGCGGCGACACGACGCGCACGTGCTCGGGGTCGAGGCCGAACACGCCGGCGATCGTCCGGCCGGCGGACGAGGCGCCCTGGGTCGAGTCGTAGAGCGTCAGCCGTCCGTCGGCCCACACGGCGATCGTCGCGTGCGGCTCCATCGCGTTGTTGTGGAAGGCGGGCGTCTCGTAGACGGCGTCGACGACGTGCTCGGCCGCCGAGAGGCCGGCGTCGAGGTCTCCCTGCGCCGTGTCGGTCTCGAAGGCGGGGTTGACCTTCTCCGGCCGGTAGAGCTTGGGGTGGTCGTCTCGCAGCACGACGTCGGGCGACTCCTCGGCGTACTCGACACGCACGAGCTGCGCCGCCTCCCGCGCGGCCTCGAGCGTGTCGGCGACGACCGCGGCGACGATCTGGCCGCGGTAGCAGACGCGCGGCGACTGGAGAACCGCCAGCTCGCCCTCCGCCTGGAGCCGCGGCGCGTTCCCGTGCGAGACCATCGCCAGCACGCCCTGCACGCGCAACGCGTCGCTCGCGTCGAGAGCGCGGATCTCGCCGCTCGCGATCGTCGACTGCACGAGCGCACCGTAGGCCGGCCGGTCGAGCGGGTGCTCGAAGGCGTACAGCGCCTCGCCCGTGGCCTTCGCCTCTCCCTCGACTCGGTCGAGCGGCCTGCCCACGGCGCGTTCGGCGAGGACGCTCACGCGCTCTCCGCGAGCTCGCCGAGCGTTCGCACGATCAGGGTGCGGGCGAGCGGGAGCTTGTAGCCGTTGTCCCTGAGCGGCCTCGCCGGCTCGAGCTCCGCGTCGGCCGCCCGGCCGAAGCTCTCCGCGGTCGCAGGCTCGCCCCGCAGCGACTCCTCGGCGCGGAAGGCGCGCCACGGCCGGTGGGCGACCCCGCCGAGCGCGAGGCGGACGTCGGCGACGACGCCGTCCCGAACCTCGAGCGCCGCCGCGAGCGAGACGAGCGCGAACGCGAACGACGCGCGCTCGCGCACCTTCACGTACCGGGAGCCGGCGGCGAGCGGGAGCGGCGGCAGCTCGACGGAAACGACGAGCTCGTCGGGCTCCAGCACGGTGTCGCAGTGCGGCTCGTCGCCGGGCAAGCGGTGGAGGTCGACCAGCGGGATCGAGCGGGCCCCGGCCGGCCCCTCGACGCGGACGGTCGCGTCGAAGGCGGCGAGAGCCACGGCCAGGTCCGAGGGATGCGTGGCGACGCAGTGCTCCGACCAGCCGAGGACGGCCAGGTTGCGGTGCTCGCCCTCGCGAGCGGGGCAGCCGGAGCCGGGCTCGCGCTTGTTGCACGGCTTGGTCACGTCCTGGAAGTAGGCGCAGCGGGTTCGCTGCAACAGGTTGCCGCCGGTCGTGGCCAGGTTCCGGAGCTGACCGGACGCGCCGTGCAGGAGGGCCGACGAGACCGCCGGGTAGCGCTCGCGGACGAGCGGGTGGGCGGCCAGGTCGCTGTTGCGGACGCCCGCCCCGATCGTCAGCCCCCCGTCGCCGGTCTCCTCGACCCGGTCGAACGGCAGGCGCGTCACGTCGACGAGCAGCTCCGGCGTCTCCACGCCGAGCCGCATCAGGTCGACGAGGTTCGTTCCTCCGCCGAGGAACCTCGCGCCCCGGCGGCGGGACACGAGCCCGACCGCCTCCGCGGCGTCGCCGGCACGCTCGTACTCGAACGGCCTCACGAACCGCTTCCCAGGATCGCGGGCACCAGGTTCGCATAGGCGCCGCAACGGCAGAGGTTGCCGCTCATCCGCTCCCTGATCTCCTGCGGCGAAAGGCGGGCGCCGTCGGTCGTGACGGCGCTCGGGTGCCCGGCCTCGAGCTCGCGCAGCATCCCGATCGCGGAGCACAGCTGGCCCGGCGTGCAGTACCCGCACTGGAAGGCGTCGAGCTCGATGAACGCGCGCTGGAGCGGGTGCAGCTCTCCGTTCTCGGCGAGCCCCTCGACCGTGACGATCTCGGCGCCGTAGTGGGCGACGGCCAGCGCCAGGCACGCGTTCGCGCGCCGGCCGTCGATCAGCACCGTGCACGCGCCGCACTGGCCGTGGTCGCAGCCCTTCTTCGCGCCGGTCAGATCGAGGTGCTCGCGCAGCAGGTCGAGGAGCGACACGCGTGTGTCGACAGTGAGGGCGTGCTCGACGCCGTTGACCCGGAGCGCCAGCTCGCGCAGCACCGGCGCTTGCGACTCGTCACGCATCCCGGTGCGCTACCCGGCGCGCGAAAAAGATCACCCGATCGGGTGAGTCGTCAGGCGCAGGAGTCATCGTTCGGCCTCCGTATTCGGAATCGAAGCACACTCGAAAGGAGCCGCATGTCTCGCCGCACTCGTACGACCGACCTGCTCCCGGCCGAGCGCCGCCTCCTGCACGACCTCGCAGTCGTCCAGACGATGATCGAGGGCGAGCGGCTGTCCGCGCGGCAGCGGCTCGAGCTCGAGCTCGGCGACGAGCTCGCCCGGCTGCTCTGCTCTTCGCTGACGCAGACGGCCGCCAAGGCTGCCTAGCGCGAACACGTAGCGGTTCTGGCGATTCGCCGCCGTTTCCGTCTCGGCGGCGCGGGAGAAACCACGGAGACGTGCGTGCGCAGCGGCTGGCAGAGGCGTCCGAGACGACGTTCGTGCTCGTCTTCGACAAGGGCGACGACCCGATCGAGGGTCTGACGCGGTTCGCCCGTGACGAGCAGCTCGGCGCCGCGCAGTTCACGGGGATCGGCGCCTTCAGCGAGCTCGTCGTCGGCTACTTCGACCGCGGCCGGAAGGACTACAGCCGCATTCCGATCGCCGAGCAGGTGGAGGTCCTCTCGCTCGCCGGCGACATCGCCCTCGACGCGGACGGCGAGCCGCAGGTGCACGCCCACGTCGTCGTCGGCAAGGCCGACGGCTCGGCGCACGGAGGCCACCTGCTCGAGGCCCGGGTCTGGCCGACGCTCGAGCTGATCCTGGTGGAGCCGCCGCGGGCGCTGCACAAGCGGCTCGATCCCGAGACGGGACTGGCGCTGATCTCGCTGCCGTAGCCGAGCTCTACGCCGTCCGCCGGTAGACGTGCACCTGCACCCCGTCGCCGCCGACGGTCCGGCTCTCGACGAGCTCCAGCTTGCGCCGGTCGATGCCGTCCGGGAAGAGCCGTCTGCCGCGTCCGAGGATCGTCGGGAAGACCATCAGCCGCAGCTCGTCGACCAGGTCGGCCTCGAGCAGGGTCCGCACCAGCGTCCCGCTTCCCGCGACGAGGATCACGCCGTCGGTCTCGTCCCTGAGCTTCGCGATCCGTCCCGCGACGTCGTCCGAGATCACGGTCGTGTTCTGCCACTCCGGCTCGGTGAGCGTCGTCGAGACGACGACCTTCGGGTCGGAGTTGAGCTTGTCCGCGAACGGGCCCTCGCGGGAGGGCCACGCCGCGGCGAAACCCTCGTAGGTCACGCGCCCGAGCAGCTGGATGTCGGCCTCCATCAGCTCGTCGAGCTTGAACGCGTTGCCGTCGTCGCCGCGGTCGTACTCGAAGGTCCAGCCGCCGTGCTCGTAGTCCTCGGCCCCGCCCGGATCCTCGAAGACGCCGTCCACCGACACGAACTCCGTGACCACCAGCTTGCCCATCGAAACTCCTTTCGGTTCGCCTGCAGCTACGACCGCTCCAGGCGAACGAAATCATCGGAGGGTTACGACCGCGGCCGTTCGAAGATGGGCAAGCGGGAGCTGATCGACGCCCTCAGCGGGAAGCGCCAGCCGGTACGCGCGCCTCAGCGGACCGGCGTCCCGTTCGGCCGGACGACGAGCCAGAGGCCGCCGAACTCCTCGACGTCCTGACACAGGATCTGGAGCGGCCGACGGTCGCCCACGTAGTAGTAGAGCGGTCTCCCGCCGTAGGTGACCTGGAGCCGCCCGTCGGCACGGCGCGTGGTCCCGACGAGCCGCGCCTGCGTTCCGGCGGCCGCCCGGGGCACACGCGAGACGACGAAGGGCGGCCATGCCTTCGCGCAAGCGCCCGTGCACCGGCTGCCGGCGCGGCCGTCTCTCGTGAAGGCGTAGAGCGCGTAGCCGCGCTGGTCGAACAGGACCCGCCCGTACGCCGAGGTGTGGACCGTGACCGCCGGCCCGGCGGCGGGCATCGCGCCGGCGGCGAAGGCAAGCGCGGCGGCGGCGACGGCGAGGAAGGTCGAGAACGTCCGCATGAGCGTGAGTCCCCTCGCCGCCGGATTCGTTACAGCACGGGTAGATGGCTGACCGGAAAATCTCGTGCGTCCGGATGCGCGATCTGGTCGTCTGGGCCGCTCCCGCGTCGCTTGCGCGGCCGGAGGCCGCTCCAGCGGCGCGTCCGCTTCGTGCGGCGAGCCCGCCGCCGTTACGTTTCTCGTAGCGGCGCCGGTCTCGCCGCCCGCCCCAGAGGGACCAGCTCGCGCCCCGGAGCAGACGACCTTTTCCGGTCAGCCATCTAGCTCCGCGGCCGCCGCGGGCCCCGCGCCGCGGCGGCGGTGGCCACGTCTCGCGGGTAGGTGGCGAGCGCCTTGAAGAGGAGGGCCGCCCCCGCCCCGAGCGGGAGGAGCATGAGCACGAACGTCCAGAGCAGGCCGGTCCGGCCACCGCCGAAGACGTAGTCGGAGACGGCGCCGAAGAGCAGCGGCGCGAGCGCCTGGGCGAGCGAGCGCAGCAGGGTGCGCACGGCCTCGGCGCGTCCCCACAGGGAGGCCGGCATGATGTCCAGGCGGGCGGCGTCGAGCGGCGGGTTCTGAGCCGAGAGCGCGAACGCCGCGGCTCCGAGCCAGATGACCGCGGTCGCCGGGTGGCGGGTGAAGAGCGCGGGGATGAACAGGAGGGTCGCCGCCGCGGCCGAGACGGCGCTCGTCCGGATCCGGGCGTCGAGCCGGCCGCGGCGCAGTAGCCCGTCTCCGATCGCGCCGCCGGCGAGGACACCGCCGATCGCCCCCAGCCCGACGACGAGCAGCGCCCCGGTCGCCACCACCTGGCCGATTTCGTACTGGTCCTTCGCGAACTCGAGCCCGAAGGTCTGCACGCCGGCGAGGAAGTAGTAGCCGCAGGCGCTCGCCGCGATCAGGATCAGGTTCGTGCGGACGCGCAGCACGTAGCGCACGGCGGCGGGCAGGCTCATGCGGGTGCCGTCGCGGCGCAGGACGAGGTCGGGGTCCGCGGCGACTCCGTGCTCGTCGGCGAGCCGCTGGGCGTCGGTCCGGCGATGTCCGTGCTCCGGCTCGTGCTCCTCGGGCTCGGGCTCTGCGCTCTCGGAGACGAGCGCGCCCTGCCCGCCGCGCTCCGGCTCGCGCAGCCGCAGGACGAACCACGCGAGCACGAAGGCGGGGATGCCGAGGAAGACGAACGCGGCCCGCCAGGAGAGCGCGGCGATGTCGCCTGTGACCGCGAAGCCGAAGCCCGACCCGGCGAGCTCGCCGGCCAGGATGTAGCCGTAGATGCGCCCGCGCTCGGTGGCCGGGAAGTAGTCGCCGACGAGCGAGGCGACGATCGGCCCCGCCGCCGCGGTGGCGGCCCCGAGCACGAGGCGCGCGAGCAGGAGCGTGCCGAAGCTGGTCGCGGCGGCGCTCCAGAACATCGCGAGCCCCCAGAGCACGATCACGGCGCCGAGCGTCCACGTTCGTCGGACCCGGTCGGCCAGCACGCCGAACGGCAGGGTGGCGACCGCCCCGACCAGCGAGCTGACCGTGACGAGCAGGCCGACGTCCGTGTTGTTGATCCCGAGCGCGTGGCGGAGCTGGCTCGCGGTCGCGCCGACGGTGGCGGTGTCGGCGCCGCTGAGCCCGAGCACGCAGGCGAGCACGACGATCACCCGCGTCCGCTCGGCGCCGCCGAGCGCGACCGTCAGCCGGTCGATCGCCGCGCGCGTCGTCCGGCCGAGCGCCGTGGCCATCAGGCGTGCGGGCTGCCGAGCGCGACCGCTCCGGCCACGACGGCGGCGAAGCCGGCGATCTGGAGGCCCCCCGGGCTCCTCCGGGGAGCGACTCGCCGAACAGCGCGAAGCCGGCCGCGATCGGGATCGCGTTCGTCGCGAGCGTGGCGATGCCGGCGGCGGTCAAGGCGTCACCGTGCTGGAAGGCTGCCTGGAGGCGCATCGTCCCGAACGCGTAGAAGGCGACCAGCGAGGTGATCGCGACCAGCCAGAGCCCGCCGCGGACGGCCAGCTTGACCGAGATGTCGCCGCCGGCGAAGAGGAGCCCGGCCGCGAGCCCGAGAGCGGCCGCCCGTGCGACCGGCAGGCGGATCGCGATCAGCGTGACCGCTCCCGCGGCGCAGGCGGCGAGCCAGAGGCCGACGGCGACGGCGTCCGGCGTGCGCTCGCCCGGCGCGGTGCCGACCAGCGAGAGCGACAGGAGGACGAGGCCGACGAGCGCGGCGAGGACGGCGAGCCGCCGGCGGCGCTCGAGCCGCCTGGGATCGCCGTGCACGGTGAGCAGCGCGAGCACGCCGATGCCGCCGGCGCCGACGGCCTGGACCAGCGCGAGCGGCGCGAGGCGCAATGCGGCCACGTAGCTCAGCCAGCCCGCACACTCGGCCGCGAAGCCTCGCAGCCAGGCGCGGTCGTGCAGGAGCAGCCCCGCGGAGCGAAGCGGCCGTCTCGGCGTGAGGCGCGGGAGGCCTGCGGCGGCGTCGTGCTCCCGCGTGTAGGCCCAGTTGACCGCGATCGCGGAGGCGAGCGCGAGCACGAGACCGAGCCATGCCGTCACCCCGATACGTCTTCCACGCCGGGGCGGTCTCGGCACATCGCGGTTGCGGGCGTGGAGCCGGCGCGCGAGCATCCCGCCGAGGCAGGCCGAGCAGCAGGCACGAAAGGGGGATCCCGATGGCGGACGATTCGAAGGTCGTGGTCAACCTGGCGACCGGGCTGGAGGACGCCGAGCGCGTCATGATCGCGTTCCTGGTCGCCGGCGCAGCCGCCGAGCAGGGCAAGCAGGTGACGATGTTCCTGACGAAGGAGGCGGTCCGGCTCGCGCTGCCCGGGTACGCGGACGCGGTCGCGTGCGAGGGCTGCCCGCCGATCGCCAGGCTCTTCGAGCAGTACGCCGACAACGGCGGGCGCCTGCTGGTGTGCCCGATCTGCGCCCAGGCGCGCAAGCTCGACCAGGACGCGCTCGTCCCCAATGCCGAGGTGGGCGGGGCGACACCGCTCTGGAGCTGGATCGGCGACTCGCCGGCGACGGTGTTCAGCTACTGAGGCGGGTGCCGGCGAGCCGCCGGTACGTCCGGCCCTGGTAGACGAGCGGCGCCCGCTCGCCTGCAAGCGGCCGTGCGGTGCGAACCTCCCCGACGAAGAGGAGGTGGTCCGCGACCGGGATCCGGTCGATCACGTCGCAGTCGAGATGCGCGAGCGCACCTGCGACCGCCGGGCTCGCGGCGCTCGCGCCCACCGCGGCGAACCGCTCCAGGTACTTGTCGGCTCCCGGCCGCGAGCAGTGCCTGGCGACCTGAGCCTGCTCCTCGGCGAGGATGCTGACTCCGAAGCTCCCTGAGTGGTCGATCGCGCGCGCGGCGGCCGTTCCCGAGCCCAGCGACACGAGCACCGTCGGCGGGTCGGCCGAGACCGAGGAGAAGGCGGTCACGGTCGTCCCCCACGGCCTGCCGTCGATCCGGCAGGTGACGACGACGACGCCGCTCGCCAGGGCGCTCATCGCGTCGAGGTAGCCGGTGACGGAGGCGCGGCGGCCGAGGCGCTGCCCGGCCGCCGCCACGGTCGACGAGCTCATGCGATCGCCGCGTCCACCGTCACCGGAACGCCGTTGGTGACCATGTCGAAGACGGCCGAGCGCTGCTGGGCGCGTTCGACGACCTCGCGCAGCTTCTCCTCCGGCGCGTCGCCCGCGATGCGGAAGGAGACGTGGATCCGCTCGAAGCCGTTGCGGTAGTCGTCAGACAGGCCGAGCGCGCCCTGCACGTCCATGTCGCCTTCGAGGGTCGACTCGACCTCGGTCAGGCGGACGCCCCTGGCTGCCGCGACGTAGACGAGCGACGTGGTCAGGCAGGCCGCGAGCGCGTGCAGCAGGTACTCGGCCGGGTTGGGCCCGGTGTCGCTGCCGAGCAGGATCGCCGGCTCGCCGGCGTCGAGGACGAACTCCTCGGTGCGGGAGGCGTCCTCCTGCTTGGCGGCGTAGAAGTCGCGGATCGTGCTGCGGTTGTGCGCGCCCGCGATCCAGCGGTTGCGCGCCCGGAACTGGAACCGCGCGAGAGCCGGATCCGCCTTGATCGCGTCGAGGGTGCCGTAGAGCTGCGCGGTGTCGACGCCGTTGCGGATCGTCTCGACGGTGGTGCTCATCATGCTCCTCCTTTGCTGCGTGCCCGGCGGGATGCCGGAGCTGTGCGAAGAAGGGGACACCACGCCGGTTGGCCGTCGGTTGCGGCGGCGGTAAAGCGCGAGTAGCTCCCGGCCGGGGTGTGGCAGGCGGCCGTCTTTACCGCGGACCTGACCGGGGCGCAACCGCGTCTCGCTCTCCTCCGGTGAACACGAGACGACGGAGGACGGTCATGAGAGGGACAACGCAGGGAGTCGCACCGGGGCATCGGAAGGTGAGCATCACCCTGCTCCTGTGCCTGCTCGCCGGCCAGGCCGCGCTGATCGTGATGTCGCCGGTGCTGGTCCAGGCCGCGAGCGACCTCGACGTCTCGACCGCGACCGCGGGGCAGCTGCGGACGGTGACCGGCCTCGCCGCCGCCGTCACCGCGCTGCTCCTGGGCGCGGTGCCCGCCCGCGTCGGCCTCGGCGGGCAGCTCCTCGCCGCCTCGGGCCTGCTCGTGGTCGGGTCGCTGGCGAGCGCGGCGGCGCCGACCTTCGTCGCGCTGCTCGCCGCCCAGGTGCCGGTGGGGGTGGGGGTCGGGGCCCTGACCACCGCAGGCGTGCTCGCGAGCGCCGAGTGGGTCGCTCCCGAGCTGCGGGCGCGGGCGCTGTCCTGGACGCTGGTCGGTCCGTCGGCGGCCTGGATCCTCGGCATGCCGCTGATCGGAACCGTGGGCGGGGTCAGCTGGCGCCTGGGCTGGCTGGTGCTGCCGCTTCCCGCCGCGATCGTGGCCGGACTGCTCGTGGCACCGCGGGCCGCTGCGCCGTCCCGGGAGGTGCGCCGCGCTCCGGTCGGAGCCGTCCTGGCCGACCGCACGCTTGCGGGGTGGCTGGCGGCCGAGCTGGCCGCCAACGCCGGCTGGGCGGGAACGCTCGTCTACTCGGGTGCGCTGTTCGTGCAGTCGTACGGGACGTCGGCCGCGTCGACCGGCGGCCTGCTCGCGGTGGTCGCGAGCCTCTACGTCGCGGGCAACCTGACCGCCCGCAGGCTCGTGCGCCTGGAGGCCCGCGGCCTGCTCGCGGCCCTCTCGCTGCTGCTCGCCCTCGCCGACGCGGCGTTCGGGGCGGTGCGCGTGGGAGTCGCGGCCAGCACGCTGCTGTTTTCCTCCGCCGCGTTCCTGTTCGGCGCCCGGACGCTGCTCTCGAACGCCTACGCGCTCTCGCGCTCTCCCGAGCTTCGCCCCACGCTGGCGAGCCTGAGGACCGCCACGATGCAGCTCGGCTACTTCGTCGGCGCGACTGCGGGCGGCGCCGCGCTCGCCCTCGGCGGCTACGGAGCGCTCGGCGGGGCGATGGGACTGCTGTTCGCGTCGGCGGCGCTGGCGCTCGCGGCCCCGGCGGCACGGCCGGATCGCCGCACCGCGATAATCCTGCCAGGAGGGTAGACGCTGGAGTTCTCGCTACTCGGGCCGTTCGAGGCCCGCGATGACGCCGGGCCTGTCCCGCTCGCGGGCGGGAAGCAGAGGGCGCTGCTGGCGCTCCTGCTGCTGAACGCCGACCGCGTCGTGCCCATGGATCGGATCGTGGACGACCTCTGGGGCGAGGCCGTACCGGAGACCGCCGCGAAGATGGTGCAGATCTTCGTCTCGCAGCTCCGCAAGCAGCTGCCCAGGGAGCTGCTGGGCACGCGCGCGCCGGGCTACGTCGCCGGGCTCGACGGGCACTCGCTCGACCTCCGGCGCTTCGAGCAGCTCGGCGACGAGGGACGCGCGGCGCTCGCCGGAGGCCGCGCCGAGGAGGCGGCGCAGAAGCTCGAAGCCGCCCTCGCCCTGTGGCGCGGCCCGGCCCTCGGTGAGTTCGAGGAACCGTTCGCGAGGCTCGAGTCGATGCGGCTCGAGGAGCAGCGCGTGGCGTGCCTCGAGGACCGGATCGACGCGGACCTCGCCCGCGGCCGCCACGGCGAGCTCGTCGGCGAGCTCGAGACGCTGGTCCGGCGCCACCCGCTGCGGGAGCGCCTGCGCGGCCAGCTGATGCTCGCCCTTTACCGCTCGGGCCGTCACGCCGAGGCGCTCGACAGCTACCAGGAGTTCCGCCGGATGCTGGCCGACGAGCTCGGCATCGACCCGCCCGCCCGGCTGAGGGAGCTGCAGCGCCGGATGCTCCAGCAGGACCGCTCGCTCGACCCGGCGGGGCCGGAGGCGCCGCGCCCGGCGGCGACCGCGCTCGCGATGCGCAGCGTCGGCGCCCCGCCGCACGGCCGGCAGCGGGAGCTCGACCGCCTCCAGCAGCTGCTCTACGAGACGCTCGGCGGAGAGCGCCGGCTGGTGTTCGTCACCGGCGAGGCCGGCATCGGCAAGACGACGATCGTCGAGAGCTTCCTCGGGCAGATTCCTGCCCATGCGGCGACGGCCCGCGGCCAGTGCGTCGAGCATCGCGGCGCGGGGGAGCCCTACCTGCCGATCCTGGAGGCGCTCGGCCGGCTCGGCCGGCGGCAGGACGGTGAGACGCTCGTCCCGATCCTCGCCAGGCAGGCGCCGATGTGGGCCGCGCAGATGCCGTGGCTGCTCGACGACGCCGAGCTCGAGTCCGTGCAGCGGCGCACGGTGGGCGCTACCCAGACGCGGATGCTCCGCGAGATGCTCGAGACGCTGGAGGCGATCGGCGAGTCGACGCCGCTGGTGCTCGTCCTCGAGGACCTGCACTGGAGCGACCCCTCGACCGTCGACCTGCTCGACGCGCTCGCGCGGCGCGACGAGCCCGCGCGGCTGCTCGTCCTCGGCACCTTCAGGCGCAGCGACGCGATCGCGCTTCGCCATCCGGTGCACAGGCTCGCGCAGTCGCTGCGCGGCCGCGGCCTCTGCACCGAGATCGGAGTCGGTCCGCTCGACCCGGACGCGGTCGAGGGCTACGTCGCGGAGCGGATCGGCGCGGAGGCGGCCCGCGAGGTGGCCGGCGTCCTCCACGAGCGCACCGGCGGGCACCCGCTGTTCGCGGCCACGCTGCTCGACTCCTGGCTCGAGCAGGGGCTCCTGGACGAGTCGCCTGCCGATCCGGCACGGCTCGCGCGCGGTGTCCCGCACACGGTCCGCGAGCTGATCGGGCAGACGCTCGCCCAGCTCGATCCGGCCGACCGCGAGCTCCTGCGCGTGGCCGCCGTCGTCGGCCGCGAGTTCTCCAGCGTGGCAGTCGCGGCCGCGACCGGGCGACCGCCGGTCGAGGTCGAGGTCCGCTGCGCCGAGCTCGCGGTCGCCGCCAACCTCGTCCTCGCCGCCGGCGAGGAGCGCTGGCCCGACGGGACGGTGACGGCCCGGTACCACTTCTCCCACGACCTGCCCCGAGAGGTTCTCTACGACGACATGCCGGCGTCGTTGCGCGCTGAGGCCCACGGCAGAGTCGGCCGGCGGCTCGAGGAGGCGTACCGGTCGAAGCCGAAGGAGATCGCCGCCACCGTCGCCGAGCACTTCGTGCTCGCCGGCGAAGCCCTCCCGGCCGCCGCGTCCCTGCGCCTGGCTGCCGAGCAGGCGCTGGAGCGGCTCGCCCACCAGGAGGCGCTCGAGCACCTGACGACCGGGCTGACGATGCTCGAACAGCTGCACGATGGGCCTGAGCGCTGGTCCGAGGAGATCCAGCTCCAGCCGATGCTGGCCGCCGCGCACGTCGCGTCGCGAGGCTGGTCCGCTCCCGAGGCGGAGGCGGCGTTCGTGCGCGGCCGCGAGCTGGCGGAGCGCCTGGGGAGGAGCGACGAGCTGGGCTGGGCCCTGTTCAGGCTGGGGAGCCTCTACGAGGTGCGCGGCGAGTACGACCGCTCGGAGGCGCTGCTCGAGGAGGCTCTGGTCGTCTCCGGGAGCGGGGCGGCTGCCGGGCTGCTCACCGACTCGCATGCCCGCCTGGCCTGCAGCCTGTTCCACCAGGGGGCCTTCGACCACGCCCTCGAGCACGCGGAGCAGGGCCTCGCCGCCTACGACGGCGAGTACTTCAACCCGGTCACGGCGGCCTACGGGGACGATGCCGGCGCCGCCTGCCACAGCTGGGCCGCGCTCTCGCTCTGGTTCCTCGGCCGTCCGGACCGTGCACGCGAGCGCGCGCTGGCGGCGGTCGCGCTGACCGGCGATCCGCGCCATCGCCACGGCTACGCGAACGCGCTCGCGCAGGCCGCGACCGTCGAGCAGTGCCGCCTCGACGTCGCCGCGGCCCGGGCCCACGCTGAGGCGGCGATCGAGGCGGCGACCCGCGACGGCTACCGGTATCGACTGGCGATGGCGATGATCCTCCACGGCTGGGCCGTGGCCGCGGCAGGGGAGACGGAGCAGGGCGTCGCCGAGCTCGAGGACGGCCTCGAGCTGTCGCGCGCGACCGGCGCCCACATGGACGACCCGTACTACTTCGCCCTGCTCGCCGACGCGCGCGCCCGGGCGGGACGGCTCGATGCCGCGCTCGCCGCGGTCGAGGCGGGACTCGCGCACACCCCGGCGACCCGCGGCTTCTTCTTCGAGAGCGAGCTGCGCCGGGTCGAGGGCGAGCTCCTCCTGCAGCTCGACCGGCGCTCCGAGGCGGAGACCCGCCTGCGAGAGGCGCTCGCGCTCGCGCGCGACCGCCGATCGCCCTCGCTCGAGCTGCGCGCCGCTCTGAGCCTCGCCGGCTACCTGCGCGCGGAGGGAGACGAGTCGGCGCGCGGGCTCGTCGGCGACGCCTACTCGCGGTTCGCGGAAGGCCTGGACACGCACGATCTGGTGGCTGCGCGCGCGATGCTCGACGAGCTCGACGCGGTGATTCCGCAGCCCCGGTAAAGCAGCGCTACCCGGGATTTACCGGCGTCCAGCCGTGCTCCTACCGCCCCGGGTGAGCCTTGCGACGCGATCCGAATCCGAGAGGAGACCACCATGTCGCTCGAGCTCACCGCCCGAACCGAACACGGCCGCAGCCTCGTCGCGCTGGCCGAGACGCTCGCCGGCGAGATCCGGGGCCGCGCGTCCGTCCACGACCGCGAAGGCACCTTTCCCTTCGAGAGCCTGGAGGCCGTCAAGGCCAGCGGCTACCTGACCGCTCCGATCCCCGAGCACCTCGGCGGTCTCGGCGTCACCTCGCTCCACGACCTGCTCGTCGCTTCCAGCCGGCTGGCGCGCGGCGACGCCGGCCTCGCGCTCGGCGTCAACATGCACCTCGTCCTGGTCTCGAGCCTGCTGCGGCGCTGGCAGGCGGCCGTGGCCGAGGACAACCGGCGCCGCATCGACGCCTTTGCGCGGACGCTCGAGCAGGTCGCAGGCGACGGTCTCGTCCTCGGGACGGCGATCAGCGAGCGCTCGCAGGACCTGACGCGCCCGGCCACCGTCGCGACCAGGACGGACGAGGGCTGGACCGTCTCCGGCCGGAAGGTCTTCTGCACCATGTCGCCGGCCGCGGACGTCCTCTTCACCGCCGTCACCTACGTCGACGCCGAGGGCCGCGAGCTGTACGGCTACGCGATGGTCCCGACCGCGACGCCCGGCGTGGTCGTCCACGACGACTGGGACGCGCTGGGGATGCGCGCGTCCGGGAGCAACTCGGTGTCGTTCGAGGACGTGCAGCTGCCCGTGAGCGCGCTGCGCGGCGGCTTTCCCGTCGGAAGCTCGACCGGCTACATCGAGCGCAACCTGGACGCCGGGCTCTTCCACGCGGCCACCTCGCTGGGGATCGCCGAGAGCGCACACGACCTCGCCGCCGGCGGGATCCAGGCGAGGGAGGTCGACCCGGACGGCCGGACGCGCACGCTCGCCGCCGAGAACACGGTCGACCTGGCTGCGTGCCGGGCCGTGCTGGGACGCGCGGGCGACCTGCTCGACGACCACTACGCGTCGGGCTCGACAGTCGACGCGGCTCCGTTGTTCGCGGAGGCGCAGGCGGCCAAGACGTTCGTCGGCGAGGCCGCCGTCCGCGTCGTCGACCGTGCGCTCGCTCTCTCCGGCGGCGCCGGCTACCTGAACGGCAGCCCGCTGGCACGCGCCTATCGCGACGTCCGTGCGACAGCGTTCATGCACCCGCTCGGCGCCAACCGCGCCTACGACTACCTGGGCGAGCTCGCGCTCGGCCTCGAGCCGAGCCTGCACTGAGATGGCGACGTCGACCAGGCCTGCCGGACACGGGGTGATAGCGTCGGCACGTCGCGAGATGGATTTTCGGCTCCTCGGGCCCCTGGAGGCGTCTGCCGGCTCCACACCGCTGCGCGTCCCGGCCGGCAAGCAGCGCGCGCTGCTCGCGATTCTGCTGCTGAACGCGAACCGGACGGTCGTCCGTGACCAGATCGTCGACGGGCTGTGGGGGGAGTCCGTTCCGGAGACGGCGGCGAAGATGGTCCAGATCCACGTCTCCCAGCTCCGAAAGCAGCTGCCCGAGCAGCGGCTCCGCACCCGCGGCGCGGGCTACCTGCTCGAGGTCGGCGACGACGAGCTCGACCTCGTGCGGTTCGAGCGACTGACCGCCGAGGGGCGGGAGGCGCTGGCCCAGGGCAACGCCGAGCGGGCGAGGCAGCTGCTCGGCAGCGCCCTCGCCCTGTGGCGGGGACGCGCGCTCGCCGAGTTCGCCGAGCCGTTCGCCGCCCACGAGGCGCCGCGGCTCGAGGAGCTGCGTCTCGCCGCGGTCGAGTGGCGGATCGACGCCGACCTCGCGCTCGGCCACCACGGCGACGTCGTCGGCGAGCTCGAGACGCTGGTGGTGCAGAACCCGCTCCGCGAGCGCATCCGCTCGCAGCACATGCTCGCTCTCTACCGGTCGGGCCGGCACGCCGAGGCACTCGCCTCGTACCAGTCGTACCGGCGGCGCCTGAGCGAGGAGCTGGGCGTTGAGCCCTCGGCGAAGCTGCGCGACCTCGAGCGGATGATGCTGCGGCAGGACCTCGACCTCGACCTCGACCCCCAGCCGCTCGTCGAGCCGCCGCCTGCGGGCAGCATCGGCTCCGCCCGCTCGGAGGCGGAGATCCTCTACGCGCGCAGCGGCACGGTCCGGATCGCCTACGAGGTCGTCGGCGAGGGGCCGATCGACCTCGTGCTCGTCAACGGCTGGGTCTGCCCCTTCCATCCCGGCTGGGAGAACCCGAGGCTGGCCGCGTTCTACCGTCGCCTCGCCTCGCTCGGCCGGCTGATCCTGTTCGACAAGCGCGGCACGGGCCTCTCCGACCGCGTCTCGCCCGAGCACCTGCCCGATCTCGAGACCCGGATGGACGACGTGCGCGCCGTGATGGACGCGGCCGGCTCGGAGCGAGCGGTGATCATCGGCATCTCGGAGGGCGGCGCGATGTCGACGCTCTTCGCGGCGACGCACCCGGAGCGGACGCAGGCGCTCGTCCTGATGGGGACCTTCGCCCGCATGATGAAGGCTCCGGACTATCCGCTCGGCACGAGCGAGGATGACTACCGGCGTCGGCTGGTGACGTCGGAGGAGGACGACTGGGCGTCGAGCGTGACGAAGGAGTGGCTCGCGCGGGTCGGGCCCGACCTCGTCCGCGACCCGGCAACCGTTCGCTGGTACACGTCGTACATCGTCCGCGGCGCGAGCCCCGGCGGGAACAGGGCGATCCGGCTGATGAACGCCGAGATCGACGTGCGCGACGTGCTGCCCACGATCGGCGTGCCGACGCTCGTCCTCTACCGCGCCGACGAGTACTTCAACACGGCGACGCGCTTCATGGGCGACCTGATCCCCGGCGCGAAGGTCGTCGAGCTGCCGGGGAACGACCACCTGCCGTGGGAGGGCGACCGTGAGACGCTCCTCGACGAGGTCGCGCGCTTCGTCGGCGCGGTCGACGAGGACGTCGACCCCGACCGGGTCCTGGCGACGCTCCTGTTCACGGACATCGTCGGCTCGACCGCCCGGGCCGCCGACGTCGGCGACCGCGGCTGGGCCGACCTGCTCGCCCGGCACAACCGGCTGGTCGGCGCCGAGGTCGCGCGCTACCGCGGCCGGGAGGTCGACACCGCCGGCGACGGGATGTTCGCGTCCTTCGACGGGCCCGCCCGCGCGGTCCGCTGTGCGTGCTCGATCGCCGACGCCGTCCGTGCGCTCGGCATCGAGGTACGCGCGGGCGTGCACACGGGCGAGATCGAGCGCTCGGACGACCGCCCGCGCGGCATCGCCGTACACATCGCGGCCCGGATCCTCTCGGCCGCCCAGCCGGGGGAGGTGCTGGTCTCGAGCACGGTCAAGGACATCGTCGCCGGCTCGGGGATCAGGTTCGACGAGCGCGGCGACCACGAGCTCGCGGGCGTCCCCGGGACCTGGCGGCTGTTCGCGGCGACGTCGCAGGCCCGGCCGAGCCTTCAGGCGTCCGGCCGGTAGACGAGTCCTCGATAGCATCGACGCTCGTGGGCTTCTCCAAGCGGAACCTCCGCGAGGTCGAAGACTCCGCGGTGCGCTTCGGCCTCTCCGACACGCAGGAGGCGCGCTTCCCGCGCGGCGACCTCGGGGCCGAGCAGACCGGCCTCAACTACCTGATCGTCAAGCCCGGCCGCCGGGAGGCGTTCGCGCACCGCCACGGCGAGGCCGAGGAGCTCTACGTCGTGCTCGCGGGCCGCGGTCGCGTGAAGCTCGACGACGAGCTGGTCGAGCTCGAGCCGCTGGACGTGGTACGGGTGAGCCCGGGCGTCACCCGCGCGTTCGAGGCAGGCGAGGAGGGCCTCGAGATCCTGATCTTCGGCCCGCACGTCGAGGACGACGCCGAAGTGATCGAGGGCTTCTGGGATTCCTGACGTCGACAGCGTCTCAGGTCTCAGGCCTCGACGAGCAGGTCGGCGGCGACGAGCTCAGCGGAGCTGGTCCAGCCGGCTGCGGTACTCGTCGGCGTTGATCTCGCCGCGCGCGAAGCGCTCGCCGAGGATCCGCCGTGGCGATTCGCGCCCGTCGTGTCGCCCACGGCAGCGCGTCCAGAAGAACGTGAGTGCGAGCGCGAACAGAAGCAGCCAGAGGATCGGGAAGACGATCCACCAATGGGCGTGGTGCCCGCCGGACGTGCCGGCGATCAGTGATGTGAGTGTGTTCATGCGGACCAGGGTGGCAGGGCAGGGCGCCCCGCCGAAACGCCCCTCGGTGTGAACTTCGGGCTACCCCTGCAGGATGACGGGGATCCTTCCCGGGGGCGACTCCGGCCCGGCGCCGGGCGGCTACCCTCGAGGTGAGGGTCGATGATCGCGCATACAGCCAACATCCGGCCCGGCTGGCTCGTCCAGTCGTCGACGGCCCGTGATCTCGCCGTCGCCACGGCGACGTTTGCGCTGACGCTCGTGGTGCTGGCGGACGCCCACGGCTCGAGCCGCGGCCTCGACGCGCTCGGCGTCGTCCTCGCTGCCGTCTCCAGCTTCCCGCTGATCGCGCGGCGGAGGTCGTCGCTCGGCGTCTTCGCAGTCACGGCGGCGGCGAGCGCGACCCTCAACGGCCTCGGCTACGCGCTCGGTCCGCCGTTCGGTCCGACGGTCGCGCTCTTCTACGTCGCTGCCGACGAGCGCAACCGCCTGCGCGTCGCGCGTACGGCGGCCGTCGTCGTCGGCATCTTCGCGATCCACGTCGCCGCGAGCGCGGGCGCCCACTCCGGCTTCCCGACCAGCGCCGTTCTGTTCGGGATCGTCGTCTGGGGCAGCGCCTGGACGGTCGGCGATCAGGTTCGACAGCGCCGCCGCCGTCGCGTGGAGACGGAGGAACGCCTCCGGCGCGCCGAGCGCGAGATCGAGCGAGAACGTCGGCTCGCAGCCGCCGAGGAGCGCACCCGGATCGCGCGCGACCTGCACGACTCCGCTGCGCACGCGATCAACGTCATCCTCGTCCAGGCAGGCGCAGCCCGCCTGCTGCAGAAGCGCGATCCCGATGCCGTGCGGGCGGCGCTCTCGACGATCGAAGAGGTCGCACGCGAGACGGTCGGCGAGATCGACCTGCTCGTGCGCGGCCTGCGGGAGGAGAACGAGGCCGGCAGGGTGCCGACGGTCGAGCCGCCTCCGGGCCTGGCGGCGCTGGACACGCTCGCCGATCGCTACCGGGCCGGAGGCCTGGCGATCGACGTGCACGTCGACGGACACGTTCGTCCGCTCCCACGCGGTCTCGACCAGGCCGCCTACCGGATCGTGCAGGAGTCGCTGACCAACGCGGCCCGCCACGGGGACGGCGTCGCGCGGGTCGACGTCCGCTTCGCCGACCGCGGGCTGCGACTGACGGTCACGAACCCGATCTCGGCGACGACAGGGATCTCGACGGCGACCGGGGGGCACGGCATCCTCGGCATGCGCGAGCGGGCCTCCCTGCTCGGTGGCACCTTGGAGGCGCGCCGCGACCGCGATGCGTTCTGCGTCCAGGCCCGGCTGCCGTATTCCGGCGAGGAGGCGGGGTGAGCGAGTCGCCGATCCGAGTCCTGCTGGTGGACGACGACGACCTGATGCGCGCGGGGCTGCGGGCCGTGCTCTCCAGTGACGCGAGCATCGACGTGATCGGGGAAGCGGGCAACGGCCGCACGGCGGTCGAGGGGGCCCGCACGCTCCGCCCGGACGTCGTCCTGATGGACGTGCGCATGCCCGATCTGGACGGGATCGCCGCCACGCGCGAGCTCCTCGGCACCTCCCCGGATGTCAAGGTCGTCATCCTGACGACGTTCGAGCAGGACGACTACGTCTTCGGCGCGCTCAACGCCGGAGCCTCGGGCTTCCTCCTGAAGCGAACGGGCCCCGAGGAGCTGCTGGCGGCGATTCACACGATCGCCGCCGGCGATTCGCTGCTCTCGCCCTCGGTGACCCGCACGGTGATCGACCGCATGGCCCATCAGCCGACGCCGCAGATCGGTTCGGGCCGTCTACTCGAGCAGCTGACGCCCCGCGAGCGAGAGGTCCTCGAGTTGGTCGCGCGCGGCCTCTCCAACGGAGAGATCGCCGGCGAGCTCGTGATCGAGGAGTCGACGGTGAAGACGCACGTCAAGCGCATCCTGATGAAGCTGCGCCTGCGCGACCGCGTCCAGGCCGTCATCTTCGCCTACGAGCACGGCTTCACCCAGCCCGGGCCGAAGCCCGGGCTCTGAGCCGGTCGCGGTTCGGCTACCTCGCCGGGACGAGCCCCGGGATCCCACCTCGGCGGGACGCAAGATCCGGCCGCCGGGCGACGACGTCGCGCGCGATCGCACGCAGGCTGTCTCTCATCGCAGCCGACCCGAGGAGAAGACGATGATCCGTCCCGGAGAACGCCTGGAGAACCCCGTCACCGGCGAGGTGCTGATCTTCCACGAGACCGCGGCCCAGAGCGCCGGCACGCTCGTCCGCGTCGAGACGATCGTCCGGCCCCACGGCTTCGTGGCCGCCGCCCACGTCCATCCGGCGCAGACCGAACGGTTCGAGATCCTCGCCGGCGCGCTCGAGTTCCGCGTGGCCGGGAAGACCGTTCATGCCCGCGAAGGCGACGAGCTGGTCGTTCCACCGGGAACGCCGCACCGGTTCCGCAACGCGGGCGAGGCGGAGGCCCGCTTCCTCTGCGAGATCCGGCCCGCGCTCGGTTTCGAGTCGTTGATCGAGACGATGTTCACCCTCGCCGCCGAGGGAAAGACGGGCAAGCACGGCCTGCCGGGCCCGCTCCAGCTCGCAGTCATCGCGCGCGAGCATTTCGACACGGTCCGGCTCCCATTTCCGCCGGCCACGCTCCAGCGCGCCGCCCTCGCCGTCGGGGCGCCGCTGGGACGGGCCCTCGGGTATCGGGCGACCGTGGACCGGCCGACGGACCGGGGAGCGTCACGGGCCGGCGATCGCAGGTACGAGCGGGGCCGCCCGCACGGCTCGCCGATGCGGCGCGATCGCCGGTGACCGTTACGGCGCTCCCGGACGGACGACGCCCTGCTCGTAGGCGAAGACGACCGTCTGGAGGCGGTCCCGCAGTCCGAGCTTGGCGAGGATGCGGGCGACGTGGCTCTTGACGGTCGTCTCGCCGAGGTAGAGCTGCGCCGCGATCTCGGCGTTCGAGAGTCCGCGGGCGAGCAGGCGCAGGACCTCGAGCTCGCGCTCGCTCAGGTGCGAGACGGCGTCCGGGATCCCGACGCTCGGCGGCGGCCGCTCGCAGAAGTCCTCGATCAGCCTGCGCGTGATCGCGGGCGCGAGCAGCGTGTCGCCGCCCGCCACGGTACGGATCGCAGCGGCGAGCTGCTCGCGGGTCGCGTCCTTGAGCAGGAAGCCGCTCGCCCCTGCCCGCATCGCCTCGTAGACGTACTCGTCGAGGTCGAAGGTGGTGAGCACGAGCACCCGCGCCCGGCCGCCGGCCGAGACGAGGCGGCGGGTCGCCTCGATGCCGTCGACCTCCGGCATGCGGATGTCCATCACGAGCACGTCCGGGTCGTGCGCGCGCGCGGCGGCGAGCGCCTGGATGCCGTTGACGGCTTCGCCGACGACGGCCAGGTCGGGCTCGGCGTCGATCATCATGCACAGGCCCTCGCGGACGAGGTCCTGGTCGTCGGCGACGACGACGCTGATCACGACGGCGCGGCGAGCGGCAGGGTGGCGTGGACGGCGAAGCCGCCCTCGGGCCGGCGCCCCGCGCGCAGGTCGCCCCCGAAGAGGGCGACGCGCTCGCTCATCCCGACGAGACCGTGACCCGTGCCGTCCGGCTCGACGCCGGCGTCGGCGTCACCGTCGTCGACGACGGCGACCGTGACCGCGTCGGCCGATCGGCCGATCCGCACGATCGCCCTGGTGGCGTGGGCGTGCTTGAGCGCGTTGGTGAGCGCCTCCTGCACGATCCGGTACACGGATAGCTGGAGCGCGGGAGCGAGGTCCTCGCAGCTGCACCGGAGGTCGAGCTCGACGGGGAGGCCCGCGGCGCGCACCGTCGCGGCCAGCGTCTCGAGCTCGGGGATCCCGGGCTGGGGGGCGAGCGAGGCGCGGTCGTCGTCCTCGCGGAGCACGCCGAGGAGCCGACGCATCTCGACGAGCGCCTCGCGGCTCGAGCGCTCGATCTTCTCGAGCGTGGCCGCGGGGGCGTTCTCGCCCTGGGCGCGCGCCCCGCCCGCCTGCAGCAGGACCACGCTGAGGTTGTGCGAGACGATGTCGTGCAGCTCCCGGGCGAGCCGTGAGCGCTCCTCGGTGACCGCCGTGGCCGCCGCCCGCTCGCGCTCGGCCGCGAGCGCCCGGAGCGAGGCTCGTTCGCGTGCGCTGCGGACGAAGATGCCGATCAGCCAGCAGGCGAGGAGCGCGACCGCGAAGAACGCCCCGGCCCAGAGCTCGCCGGCTCGGCCGCTCCGGATGTTGTGGTCCTCGAGCGCGTAGACGGCATAGCCGGCGACGAAGGCGGCGAGCCCGAGCAGCGCGCCGCGGCGGTCGCTGTACGCCGCGACCGAGTAGGCGGCCACGCCGATGGCGAGCGCGAGCTGGTACCCCTCCGCCGAGTTGCCGCTCACGACCGACTGCAGCACCACGCCGCAGAGGACGAGCGTCGCCGCCAGGAGCGGGCTGGTACGCCGCCAGAGGAGCGGCAGGGCCAGCAGGAGCGGCAGCAGCGTGGTCAGCCACCTCGGTCCGGGCACGCTGTCGAACACCCAGACGTTCAGCTCGGTGATGACGGCGATCGCGACCACGATCGCGAGGTCGAGCGCGAATGCCGTCTGCTTCCGGTCGCGTCGCAACCTGACCCCCGGCATGCGCAAGACGCTACCGCGCCGTCGGCTCCGCGTACATCCTCCGCAGGGCGCGCGAGCTTCCTCCCTCCGGACGAATCGAATCCGCCTCCCGGCCGCAGACGCGGCGGCGTCGTCCTCGTAGCGTCGGCTCCGTCACCGACCGAAGGGAGCACCCGTGAAGCACCGTCAGATCCTCGCCGCCTGCCTGGCGCTCGCCGTGGCAGCTCTGGTCGCATCGGCCACCGCTGCCGGCGGGTCCGGCGGCACGAACCTCGATCTCACCGGGACCGTCACCGGTTCAGGCGTCTCGCTCGACGCCAAGCCTGCAGGGCCGTCTCCGGGCGACGTCGGCTACGAGGTCGGCCTCGTCTACGACCACGGGAAGCGGGTCGGACGCTTCCAGGGCGTCTGTACGACCCTGCCTCGGGCGAGCCAGCAGTGCTCCTTCACCCTCGGGCTGGCGGGCGGCCAGCTCGTCATCGAGGCCGGCTACGGCCCCGGCTTCAACACCGGGTCGACCGCGCTCGAGGCGATCGTCGGCGGCACCGGCGCGTACGCCGGCGCCCATGGGCAGGCGCGAGACCGGGAGCTCGGGAACACCAGGCTCGCCTTTCGCCTCGAGCTGACGCGGTGACGCTCTCCGGCCGGCGCTAGGGTGGCGGGTCGTGACGCTCGACCTGCGCCCCGAGGGGATCGCGGCTGCGCGCGACCTCGTCGCCCCGGTGTTCCGGGACACGCCCCAGTTCCTCAACGAGCGGCTCGCCGGCGCGCTCGGGCGGGAGGTCCTCGTCAAGGTCGAGACGCTGAACCCGATCGGCAGCTTCAAGGCGCGCGGCGCGTCCGTGCTGGCGCGCGGGCTCGACCCGTCGCGCGCCTGGATCTGCTCGACGGCGGGCAACTTCGGCCAGGCGCTCGCCTACGTCGCACGTGAGCGCGGAGCCGCGGTGGAAGCATTCGTCTCGCCGCAGGTCCCGCAGGTGAAGGTCGACCAGATGCGCGTGCTCGGAGCTCGCGTCTCGGTCCACGACGAGCCGGAGACGGCGGCGCGCGAGTTTGCCGCGGGATCCCCGGACCGCCTCCTGGTCGTCGACGGCCGCGAGCCGTCGATGGCCGAGGGCGCGGGCACGATCGGCCTCGAGCTCGCCGCCGAGGGGCCGATCGACGCCGCCGTCGTCCAGGTCGGCGACGGCGCGCTCGTCTCGGGCGTCGCCTGCTGGCTGAAGAGCGTGGCTCCTCGGACCCGGATCGTCGGCGTCTGCGCCGCCGGCGCGCCCGCGATGGCCCGGAGCTTCGCCGCCGGGCACGCCGTTCCGGTCGAGGGCGACGGCACGATCGCGACCGCGCTCGCGATCGCCCACCCGGTCCCCGAATCGGTCGCGCGCGTGTGCGCCCTCGTCGACGACTTCGTGCTCGTCGACGACGACGACCTGCGCCGCGGCATGGCCCTCGTCACCGACTGCCTCGGCCTGCTCGTCGAGCCCGCCGGCGCCGCGGGAGTGGCGGCCCTCATCCGCTACGGCGACGAGATCGCCGGCGCCCGTACGGCCGTGATCCTCACTGGCGCGGGAAGCGCGACGTAAGTCCTAGGGGCCGGCCAGCCCGTCGGCGTGGCGTAGCGGCCTGCGCGGTTCCGCCCCCGGGCTCGGTACCGCCTCGCCTCCGATCCCGATCTCGGCCGCCTCCTCCTCGGCCCGCGCCGCGAGCGTGATCCGGCGGGTGAGCACGGCCGCCCGTTGCTCGAGCCGGTGCGCCTCGACGAGGTCGGTGGCCCGCAGCGCCGCCGCGGTGCGCTCGTAGGCGCCGCCGGTCGAGAGGAGGTGCGTCAGCTTGAGCACGAGCGCGACGAGGTCGATCGCGATCAGGAAGGCGAGGAAGAGCTCGACGTACTTCTTGACGGCCGGATTTGCCTTCTCGACCCGCTCGAGCGCCGCCTGGCGGGCGAGGAAGTCGCGGTCGGCCTTGATCGCAGCGACGCGCTTCGCGGTCTGACTCGTTTCGGTTGCCTGCCAGAGCGCGATCTTGCGCCGGTCGGCGGCGATGGTCGCCTCGAACCGGGGGCGGGCGCGCTTCAGCGCCGCGGCGGCGGCGGCCGCCCGCCGGGCATCGCGTCTGTAGTAGGGGCCGCGGCCGAGCTTGTGGGTCTGCGAGCAGCTCGCGAGGCCGGCCTCGCAGTCGGCGAGGAAGCGGCTGTTCGTGGCCTGCCGCTGGAGGGTCGCCTCCCGGCGCTCCACCGCCGCGATCTCCTTCTGCGCGGCCGCGATCTTCGCGTCGTAGACCCGCGCGATCTCGTTCGTCGCCTGGTGGATGCGGGCGGTCGTCGTCCTGCTGAGCTCGTCGTCGATCGAGCCGCTGTAGATCACCTGCGCCATCGGCAGGCCCACGACGAGCGCGATCGCGAGCGAGAGGAGGAGCCGCGGGACCGCGATCGCGAGGTTCCAGAGCTTGCTCGTGCCGAAGCTCTTCAGGACGAGCCGCTCGATCAGGCAATAGAGCACGGCCCAGAGAGGCAGTACCCAGAGCACCCTCGGAATCGACGTGCTCCACCACTGGCTCGCGGCGACCGTCATCGCGAACCCGCTGACCAGCGCCATCCCGGCGACCCACATGCCGAGCCCGCCCAGGAAGCTCACCTCGCTCGGCACGTTCGCGAGCACGAAGCCGTCGCCGCCGCCGAGCCACGCCCAGCCCGTGCGCACGGGCCGGCGCAGAGGCGGGTCGAGGAGCACTGCCTCGGCCGGCGGGTTCTCGTCGTGGGTGAGAGCAGCGCTCATCGAGGTAGAGAAGAAGACGACGGATCCATTCGCGAGTTGGCTCCGAGCGAGCCTGGCGGCCCCTCCGGGTCGCCGGCCGCTCCGGTTGCCGGCGGGGCAGGGTAGCGAAAGTCGGAAGCCGGTCGGCTCGTCGAGGGTCAGGCCCAGCGCCGGAGCAGCGCCTCGGCTCCCTCGGCCAGCTCGCGGACGAGGGACCCGGCGTCCTCGATCTCGGTCACCAGCCCGACGCCTTCGCCGGCATACAGCGCCATCGCCTCGACGGTGCCCGTGACCTCGCGGGTCGGCGTCCTGGCCGCGAGTCGTGGCAGCGGCTGCGGCTCTCCGTTCACGTCCAGCGCCCCGACGGTCTCGTCGTCGAGAGCCTCGGCGGCCGCGACCGCCGAGGCGAGCACGCGGTGCGGCGCATCCGGCCAGCCGACTCCGAAGGCCGTGGTGAGCACCGTGTCCGTCTGGCCGGAGGCCAGCAGCGCCGCCACGTAGTCGGGGTGCGCGCCCGACTCGGACGTGGCCAGGAAGCGTGTCCCGATCCGCACGGCCGACGCTCCGGCGGCGAGAACGGCAGCCATCGAGCGCGCCGAGGCGATCCCGCCCGCCGCGACGACCGGCACCGAGACGGCCTCGAGCACCTCGGCGAGCAGCGGCAGCAGCGCCACGGTTCCGCGCACGTGGCCTCCCGCCTCGACTCCCTGGGCGACCACGAGGTCGCAGCCCGCATCCGCGGCGCGTCGTGCCTCATCGACCGAGCCCACCTGCCAGCCGGCGAGCGCCCCGCCGGCGTGCACGAGCGCGACGACCTCCGGATCCGGATCGGCCCAGAAGAACTCGACGAGTCGAGCGCGGGAGGCGGCGAGCTCGATCTCGTCCCGCTCCCCCTGCCCGAGCGCGGGCACGAAGTTGACGCCGAACGGGCCTGCCCGGGCGTCCTCGATCTCCGCGATCCGCTCGGCGAGCGGCCGCGTACCTCCTCGCTGGAGCATCCCCAGTCCGCCGGCACGGCTGACCGCGACGACGAGCTCGGGTGTGGTGACGCCGCCGCCCATCGCCGCGAGCTGGATCGGAAGACGGCAGCCGACGAGCTCGGTGAAAGCGGTCTCCAGCATCGCTACGCAGCCTGGCCGCGAACAGGGACGCACGAGCGCACGTGCGAATTATGTGAACATCGAGGCTGGCCCTGCAGGCTCGTGCGTGCCGGGGTCAGGCCGGGTGCAACGGCAAGCCGAAGGAGGCACACGATGGCGCCGAGAGTTCAGAGCGAGCTGCTGCTGGTCGGCAGCCTTCCGGCCGACTCGACCGAGGCCGCGCTGCGGCAGGGGTCGGAGCTCTTCGGCGACCTCGTCTTCGCGCTCCCGGACGGCGAGACGGGGCCGCGGGCGGCGTGGGTCGGCTACGAGCGCGAGCAGCTGATGAAGCCGAACCCGGCGTTCGAGCTCGTCGAGGCGACCGCGTCGCCGACCGGCATCCCGCGCCACGCGTACGAGACGCCGATCTTCAAGCTGCGCGAGGGCGCGGACGTGCGCTGGGACACGTGGCCGCGCATCGACGACGCGATCGAGTCGTACGGAACGTTCCGCGCGCTCCGCGACGAGGGGGTCGTCCCCGCGGGGTTGCGCTTCCAGGTCGGGCTGCCGTTTCCGTCGAGCGCGCTGAACGCGCTCAAGGTCGACTTCGCCGCGGACTACGCGGCCGCGGAGCCGGCGTTCGAGGAGCTCGTGCGCCGCGAGCTCGAGCGGCTGACGAGCGAGGTCCCGCCGGCCGAGCTCGCGATCCAGTGGGACGTCTGCTACGAGGTGCAGGACATCGAGGGCGTGGTCGCGTGGATGGGCGGCGGCGACGCCGCGTGGGAGCGCTTCACGGGGCCGGTGGGCCGTCTGGCCCGGCTGGTTCCCGACGAGGTGCTCGTCGGCTACCACTTCTGCTACGGAACGTTCCCGGAGTGGCCGATGTACGAGGCGCGCGACATGGGCCTGATGGTGCGCATGGCGAACCACGCGGTCGCAGCCTCCGGCCGCGCGGTCGACTGGGTGCACCTCGCCGGCCCCCGCTACCTGCGGAGCGAGGACGAGCGCTACTTCGCGCCGCTCGCCGACCTGGACATCCCCGATACGCGCGTCTACCTGGGCATCGTCCTCCCGCTGGACGGCATTCCGGGCGTGAAGCGCCGTTACGACACGGCCTCGAAGTACCTGGACGAGTTCGGCGTCGCGATGTACTGCGGCTTCGGCCGGCAGCCCGGCGAGGACGGCCGCGAGACGATGCGCCAGCACCGCGAGACCGCCCTCGCGGTCCGCGAGCTGAGGCCAACGCACCGCTGAGCGCGCCGGCGGTTCGACGCCATGCACGGATAGAGGAGCCCACGCGGAGGTTAGCGACCAGACTTGCTGGTCAAGGAAGGGTCGTTGACACCTGCGCAACCATCTCCGCAGCAACCGGCAGGCTGGCGTCTCTCATGGGATGAGCTGGCCGAGAGAACGGGTGCGACAGGCGAGCGGTTGAAACGTCTCGTCGAGCTCGGAATCCTCGTGCCCGCCGATTCGGGAGAACCGTTTCGCTCTGGCGACATCCTCCGCGTGCGAGCAGTGAAGGCCCTCGAGGCCTCAGGGGTGAAGCCCGAGCAGATCGCCGCGGCGATGGCCGCCGGCGACTTGTCGTTTGGCTATCTCGACTACGTCATACAACCGCCCCCCGTCCTCGATCAGACGTACTCGCAGGCAGCGGAGGAGCTCGACCTCCCGTTCGCTGTCATCGAACGCGTCTTCTTGGCCTTCGGCCTTCCTCGGCCGCTTCCGAACGACCAGGCTCGCGAGGACGATGCGGCGATTCTCCATGGCGTCAAGGCGCTACTCCATGCGATCGACGAGCCCGACCTCCTTGGCATGGCACGGATCTCGGGGGATGCGCTGCGGAAGCTCGCCGAGCACCAACTCCACCTCTTCCACACGCGAGTGGAGGAAAGGTTCCGAAAGGCAGGCGTGCCCGAGGCGCTTGTTCTCGACGTCGCACTGAAGGAAGTAGGCGTGCGTACGAGTCCGCTCGGCGAGCTTCTCGCCGCGTGGCTCTACCGCCGCCATAGCGAGACGTTCACCGTCGAGCACCGCGTTCTTCACGGGGAAGACGATCTCGAGCGGGCAGGGATCCACCGGCGGGAGACTGCCGATCCACCGGCGATCGTCTTCCTCGACATCAGCGGCTATACCCGCCTGACAGAGGAATTGGGCGACGAAGCCTCGGCTGCGATGCCGATGCGGCTCGGGAGTCTCGTGCAGGAGGCGGCTTCTCGTTACCGCGGGCGCACGCTGAAGTGGATCGGGGACGGCGTGGAGCTGTACTTTCGCCGCCCGGCGGATGCGGTCCGGTGCTCCCTCGAGCTCCGCGACCGGATCCCCGAGGCGGACATCCCCGGCGCGCATGTCGGCGTCAACGCGGGACCGGTCGTCTACGAGAACGGCGATTTCTATGGACGGACGGTCAACATCGCCGCACGCATCGCCGCGTATGCCGAAAATGGGCAAGTCCTCGTGAGCGAGGACGTCGTCTCGCACGGGGCAGGTGAAGACGTTCGATTCAGGAGAATCGGGCCCGTCTCGTTCAAGAACGTCTCGCACGAGGTCGTCGTGTACGAGGCCGAAAGGGCCTGAGTGCTCTCAGGCCGCGCTCTCGCCACACTTCGGCTTCATCGCGGAGAGGGCCGAACGGTCGCCGTCCTCGTGGGGATCGCGTTCCTCGCGGATGCAGGAGTCATGATCGCGCAGAGCGCCATCGACGCTCTGTTCTTTGCGCGGTACGGCGTCGGAAAGCTCCCTCTCATGTATGCCCTGGTCGGGGCGGCGATGTTCGCGACGACTCTCGGTCTCGCAGCTCTCTTGAAGCGCGCGGGACGAGCGCGGACGTTTCTCCTCATTCCGTCCGTGATTGTTGTGGCCGCGCTCGGTAGCCGAGCTGGGCTCGAGGCCGGCGCGCCCTGGGTCTACGCAGTGCTCTGGCTGGTTCGCAACATCGCACAGTCCACGCTCATCCTCGCGGTCTGGGGTCTCGCCGGCCTCGTGGCCGACACGCGCCAGGCAAAGCGCTGGTTCCCCGTGATCGCTGCCGGCGGCGTCATGGGTCTCGTCGCCGGGGGTGTGGTGACCGCGCCGCTCGCGGCCTTGCTTGGATCAGCAAACCTGCTGTTCGTCTGGGCCGCCCTTGTCGCCGGCGCCACGGCGCTCGCCTGGCAGCTCGTGCGCAGGGAGGGCATCTCGCTCGCGACCCCGCTGAGACGAGCGAAAGCACACGGATCCGATCTCACCGGCGGTCTCACCGACGTCATCAGGTCCGACCTGCTTCGCTGGATGAGCGCCGCTGACCTACTGGTCGCCCTTCTGTTCAGCCTCCTCTACCTCGCGTTTTCGAAGGTCGCGGTCGAGAGGTATCCGGACCCAGACAAGCTTGCCGGCTTCTTCGGCGTCTTCTTCGCGATTGCGATGACAGCCGCTTTCCTGATCTCGCTCTTCGGCACGAGCCGACTGCTTGCACGCTTCGGTGTTCCAACTGTCGTTCTGATCCTCCCGCTCCTCTACGCCGTGGCGTTCGGCGTGTTCGTCGCGGCAGCCACGTTTGCGACCCTGGCGGCCTTCCGCTTCGCCCAGGTCGCCTGGGACAACGGGGGCGCAAACGGAACCTGGGAGGCCCTGATCAACACGTTTCCCGCCGACCGACGCGACCGGGCGAGAGCCTTCCTCTACGGCGTTCCGTTGCAACTCGGCACGATGCTTGCCGGCCTTGTGGCTTTCATCGCCCAGCGACTAGGCCATGCAGACATCCTGTACGGCGCCGGTCTCGTCGGCGGAATCCTCGCGGTTGCATCGGTCTGGCGGATCCGAGCCGCCTATCCGAGAGCGTTGGTCGCGGCCCTGCGCGAGGGACGGCCGGCAATCTTCGGAGTGTCCGGCGGGCCCCGGCCGGCCGTGCTTCAGGCCGACGCGACGAGCCTGGCTGTCCTCGAAGACCTACTGGGCGACGACGATCCGGCCGTCCGTCGGCTGGCGGCTCACGCACTCGGAGACTTCGCGCCCGAGCCCGCAGAGACTGCTCTCATCCAGGCGCTCGACGATCAGGACGTAGCCGTCCGAGCTCAAGCGCTCGAATCGCTCGGCCGCCTCGGCGGTTCCACCGCCGTCGAGGCCGCGCAACGATGTCTTTTCGACCCTGACTCAGCCGTTCGCCTCGAAGCACTTGCTGTGCTCACAGACTCGGGTGCGCTTCCCGACCGGACATTGCTCGCCGACGGCGACCCGACCGTACGCTCGCAGGCAGCTGCCCTTCTGCTCGACCACGACAGCGAGGCCGAGCCGACACTGATCCGTGCCACCAGCGACCCACGCGCCACAGTTCGTGCCGGCGCACTCCGCGGCATCGCGGCCGCGCGCACGCGAGGCGCCTTTCCCATAGCGCTCGAAGGTCTCACCGATCCAGCCGCAGAGGTACGAGCAGAGGCACTGCGCGCCATCGCCGCCGCAGCCCCCGAGGATGCCGTCGACTCGCTCCTCGCGGCTCTTGCTGACGACGATCCCCGGGTGCGTGTCGCCGCCGTCGACGGACTCGCAGGCGTGGGAACGTCTGCCTCTGACGCCGTGTCCGAGGCGCTCTTCGATCACCGCAGGGAACAGGCGCTCGCAGTGCTCGAGCGACTTCCCCTCGGTGGCGCCGCGGGCCAGTTGCGTCGCTTCGCCGCGGAGGCCGTGGCCCGCACGCTCGACGACATCCGCCATCGAGATGCGCTCGGCTTGCCAGATGGCGACGCGCTCGAGCTCCTGCGCCGATCTTTGGAAGCGCGCGCGGAGAGGAACGCGATCGACGCGTTACGCGCGGCCGCTCTGATCGGCGACCGGCGTGCCGTGTCGGTCGCCATCGAGAGCCTCGACGCCTCGGATGCCGCCCAGCGAGCCAATGCCGTGGAAGTGATCGAGACGGTCGGTGAGCCGGCGATCGTCCGCCCGCTCCTCGCGCTCTGGGAACCGCCGCAGACCGGCAAGCGCGATCCGAGCGTGCTCGAGCAGCTCAGAAGCGACGATGACCAGTGGATCCGCGCGTGCGCCGAGTTTGCGAGCGACGCGCTGGAAGGAGGAGTCATGACACGCACGGAGACCACCGTCCCGCTCGTCGAGCGCGTCGTCTTCCTACGCAAGGCGCCGCTCTTCGCCGCCCTGCCGCCCCAAGACTTGCAGCCGATCGCCGAGGTGGCCGAGGAGCACGTGTTCGCGGAGGGCGACCTGATCGCGGCCGAGGGAGAGCTCGGCGAGACCACCTACGTGATCGTCGACGGAGACGTCGATGTGATCGCCGACGAGCGACCGCTCGCCGTTCGGGATGCCGGCGACGTCATCGGAGAGATGTCCGTCATCTCCAGTCGACCTCGCGTTGCATCGCTGTGCGCGAAGTCCGACGTCCGTGTTCTCGAGATCCACAAGTCGGCGTTCGAAGCGATCCTCCGCGAGCGACCCGATACGGCACTGGCACTCATGCGAGTCTTGTGCGAGCGGCTTGCCCCTTACGATCCGGCGACGAGCTGACGCTTCCGCCGCCCGGCGATTACCTGGACAGCGCCGCGAGGATCTCCGGCAGGCGATCGACGAAGTGAAGATGGCCACCTGCAGGCACGAAGCTGGCCCGACATTCGGGAATGCTCGTCGCCAGATAGCGTCCCATGGCGACCGGAGCGTTCGCGTCCCGCTCCCCGTGCGAGAGATACACAGGCGTCCGGATGTCTTCGACGCGAAACCCCCACGGCCGAACGTAGACGCCCATCTCCCAGGCCGGTCCGCGGCTGCCTCTGCGGAACGCGTCGGACAGGCTCTCCACCAGAACGCTTCGCACGTCCGGCCGGGCGAGGTGCGGCTTGTCGACGGCGGCGACGCCGCGCTCCAGAATTCGCTCCGGATGCCGGCGCACCGATACCGCCATCGCCGCGAAGAACGCCCTCCGCAAGACGGCAAGCCGCCCCAACAGCTGGAAGCTCAACCGGTTCCGCCGGCCCATGTCGGCGACAGCGCCGGGAACATCGAACGGGGCAAGGCTGCTCACGATCGCTGTACCAGTGAGCCGATCCGACAGCTTCCATGCGCAGGCGGCGGCGTACGGCCCTCCGCCGGAGATTCCCAGGACGGCGAAGCGGTCGAGACCCAGGGCCTCTGCCACCTGGACCACGTCGTCGGGCCAATCGAGGAGGGAGCGATGCGGGTGGAAGTCCGAGAGGCCCATGCCCGGCCGGTCGACGGCGATCAACCGCACGCGACTCTTCACGGCGGCGTCATTGCCAAGGCGCCCCTCGACCCGCGATCCGGGCCAGCCGTGGAAGTAGAAGGCGGGCGCGCCTTCAGGATCGCCCCACTCCGCATAGCCCAGCCGCCGGCCGTCCCGCAATCGGATCCTCCGGTAGGCGTCGTCCTCCGGCGAGGGGGACGGTGAGAAGGCGGCTAACACTCGCTCTGCCTCCATGTCATGGACGCAGGGTATGACGGGACAGGCCAGCAGCCGCGTTACCCCGCTCCCAGGCGAGGCAGGCAGTCGAAGCCCTCTGACGCACTCGAAACGTCAACCCTCTACTCAGGGTGCCGTAGCTCGACCGTCAAGCGTGGCCGAACCGGACATTCGGGAGCAGCCGCCGCAGCCACTGCGGACGCGCCCAGGCGTAGCCGCCGAAGACACGCAGCAGGGTCGGGATCAGCACGAGACGAACGAGCATCGCGTCGAGCAGCACGGCGATGCCGAGGATGACGCCCATCTCCTTCGGCGGCAGCGGGCCGGAGAGGGCGAAGGTGAAGAAGACCGCCACCATCACGGCTGCCGCGGCGAAGATCACCCGGCCCGAGTGCGCAAGCCCGCCGACCATCGCCTCGCGGGCGTCGTGCGAGCGGTCCCAGTGCTCCTTCGCCGAGGAGAGCAGGAACACCGTGTAGTCCATCGAGATCGCGAAGATCATCGCGAAGAAGAAGACGGGCGCCCAGGCGTCCATGAACCCCTGCGGCTCGAAGCCGAGGAGTCCCGCGCCGTGGCCGTTCTGGAAGATCAGCCGCCCGATCCCGAAGGCGGCGCCGACGGCGAGCAGGTTCGTCGCCACCCCGAGCGCGGCGATCAGCGGCGCCTGCAGCGCGACGAGCAGCAGCACGAACCCGAGCGCGAGCACGACGCCGACGACGAGCGGCGTCTTCGACGAGAGCGCCGACTCGAGGTCGTGGTTCTCGGCCGCGGCGCCGCCGACGAGCGCGCCGGCGGGCAATGCGCTTCGCAGCCGGTCGATCGTGCGGCCGGTCGCCTTGCTCGAAGGGTCGGTGGCCGGGATCGCCTGCACCAGGGCGAGACCGCTGCCGCCGACCTGGACGGGCGAGACGCGGGCGATGCCCGGGTCGCGACGAGCGACAGCAGAAGCCGCGCGGGCGTCGGGCCGCGGAGCGACGATCTGCAACGCTCCGGGCGCGCCCGTGCCGAACGCCCGTTGCACCTGCGCGTACCCGACCCGCGAGCCGTCGTGCTTCGGCACGACCTTGATCGAGGGCATGCCGGTGTTCAGGCCGACGACCGGGAGGGCCAGGAGGACGAGGACGAGCGCAGCGGCGGGGCCGTAGACGAGGGGACGCCGCCAGAGGCGCTCGCCCCAGCGGGCGAAGCGCCGGGAGCGATGCTCGCCGGAGTGCACCCAGCGCAGCGGCATCGCGTCGACCTTCGGCCCGAGCTTCGCGAGCACGGCCGGCAGCAGCGTCAGGGTCGCCGCCAGCACGAAGGCGACGCTGAGCATGATCCCCAGGGCCATCGAGCGGAAAGCGGGGCTGGGCACGAGCATCACGGCCGAGAGCGAGACGAAGACGGTCAGCCCGGAGAAGAGAACGGCCTTGCCGGCCGTGTCCATCGTCACCGCGACCGCGTCGCGCACGGACAGCTTCGAGCCGAAGAAGGTGCCGCGGAAGCGGTGCACGACGAAGAGCGCGTAGTCGATCCCGAGCGCGAGCGCGAACATCAGCGCGAAGTTCATCGCCCAGATCGAGATCTCGAAGGCGTGGGTGAGCAGGGTCAGCAGTCCGGCCGAGGCGAGCAGCCCGACGATCGTCAGCAGCAGCGGCAGCCCAGCGGCGACCAGCGAGCCGAAGGCGATCACGAGGATCGCCATGGTCACCGGCCACGAGTAGAGCTCCGAGCGCATCATCGCGCTGCGATTGGCGGTGTTGAAGTCGCTCCACATCCCGGCTGCGCCGGTCAGCGAGACGGTGACATCGCCGGCAGCGGCGGCGCGCAGCTCGGGCGCGAGCCTGTCGGCGGCGGCGACCATCGCCGTCGGGTCGCCCTTCGCGCCGGCCATGACGACAGCGGTGTGGCCGTCGGCCGAGATGCTCGCCCCGGGCTGCGGTGCCTGCACGGACGCGATGCGAGACTCGCCGGCCAGGACGCGCCGGACACGCGCAACCGTCTCCCTGAAGTCCGCGTCGGCCACGGTCCGGTGCGGCGAGTGGACGACGACCATCAGCGCCGAGCTCGAGAGACCGGCGAAGTTGCGCTGGATCAGCGCGCGCGCCTGGACGGACTGCGAGCCGTTGGCCTGCCAGCCGGCGCCCGAGAGCGCGGTCTCGACCTTGGGAGCGAAGACGGCGAGCGCGACCGCCACCAGCAGCCACGCGATCGAGACCGCGCGGATGTGGTCGGCGGTCCAGCCGCCCAGCCGGCCCACGGGCCCGACCTCGAGCGGCGGCTCCGAGGCGAGCGCCGTCGGCTCGGCAGCGGCGGCCGTACTCATCGACGACACCCCTTCTCGATCCCGGCTCCACGCTCCAGCAGAAGCGAGGCCGGGCACCAGCCTGCGCCGACGAACAGCCACTGGTTCAACCCGACGAAGACGGTCAACAGCAGGAACCAGGGCGAGACGACCGTCGCCAGCAGGACGCTCAGCAACGTCATCGAGCCTGCAAGCGCGAAGAGCACCCGCTCGAGTGGCCAGCGCCGTGCCATCACGCAGTCACGCCCTCGACCAGCTCATGGAGTGCGCGCAGCTGCTGCTGCGCCGCGCCGCAGACCTGCTCGCAGAGCGCGAAGACACTTTCGTCGACGATCCGGTAGTAGACGCGGTTGCCGTCCTTGCGGCGGCCGAGCATGCCGGCATCCGCGAGCACGGCCAGGTGCTTGGACACGTTCTGCTGCGAGGCGGTGAGCGCATCCGAGAGCTCCCCGACCGTCGCCTCTCCGTCGCGGAGACGATCGAGCAGTCGGATGCGCATCGGCTCGGCCAGCACGCGGAAGCGGCGGGCGACGAGCGCGGCAAGGTCTTCGGGGATCGGATGGGGAAGTGCCACGGCAGACTCCTACACTCGATAACAACAACATAGTTGTATAGTTGTATATCACAACCTCGGATCGACCGCGCTGGCCGGATCCGTAATTACCCCCAGTGGGTATGCGGCGCGGCGCGGATGCCTTGCAGCCGCTCACGGGTGATCCTCGAAGCAGCGTCTCGAAGGAGGTAGCGGTGCACGGGTGGATGGACGGCTGGGACTGGGTCTGGATGAGCCTCACGATGGTCCTCTGGATCGCGGCCTTCGGCGCCGTCGTCTACGCAGCGGTACGGCTGGCGCAGCGCCCGCCACGCAAGGGCAGCTAGCGGATTGCTCGCACTCGACGAGCGCGTGCTGGTGGATACCCTGCCGGGGTATCATCCGAAGGAGCGCAAGATGACCGAGAATTCCGACACGAAGGAACTGAGGCTCGAGCTGGAGGGCATGCATTGCGCCTCCTGCGCTGCGCGCGTCGAGCGCAAGCTCAACGGGCTCGGCGGGGTCGAGGCGACGGTCAACCTGATGACCGAGCAGGCGACCATCCACTGCGAGGACGGCGTCTCGGTCGATGAGCTGATCGGCGCGGTCGAGTCCGCCGGCTACGGCGCGCGCGTCGCGCCGGCCGCCCACGAGCACGCCCCTACACATGACCACGAGGGCGGCCACCGCCACGAGGACGAGCCGCTCTCGGTGTTGACCCGGCGCCTCGCGCTCTCGCTGGTGCTGACCGTGCCGGTCGCGCTGTTGGCGATGGTGCCGCCGCTCCAGTTCGGGGGCTGGGAGTGGCTTGCGCTCGTGCTGGCGACGCCCGTCGTCTTCTACGGCGGCCTCGGCTTCCACCGCGCGGCGCTCGAGTCCGCGCGCCACGGCGTTGCGACGATGGACACGCTGATCTCACTCGGCACCCTCGCCGCCTGGGGCTGGTCGACCGTCGTCCTCGTCGGCGAGATCGCCGAGGACACGTACTTCGAGGTCGCCGCGGTGATCACGACGCTGATCCTGCTCGGGCGCTTCCTCGAGTCCCGTGCCAAGGGACGCTCCTCGGAGGCGATCCGCAAGCTGCTCGAGCTCGGTGCCAGGGACGCACGCGTCCTGCGGGACGGGGTCGAGACGCTGGTGCCGGTCGCAGAGCTCGCAGTCGACGACGTGTTCGTCGTCCGACCCGGAGAAAAGGTCGCGACCGACGGCGTCGTCGTCGAGGGCGAGTCGGCGCTCGACCAGTCGATGCTCACCGGCGAATCGCTCCCGGTCGAGGTCGCGCGCGGAAGCGAGGTCGCAGGAGCAACCGTCAACAGCTACGGACGCCTGGTCGTGCGCGCGACCAGGGTCGGCGCCGACACGGCGCTGGCGCAGATCGCGCGCCTGGTCGAGGCAGCCCAGTCGGGCAAGGCGCCCGTGCAGCGGCTCGCCGACCGCGTCTCCGCGGTCTTCGTGCCGGTCGTGATCGCGCTCTCGCTGGCCACGCTTGCCGGCTGGCTCGTCACCGGACATTCGGCCGCCGCCGGCTTCACGGCCGCCATCGCGGTGATGATCATCGCCTGCCCCTGCGCGCTCGGCCTTGCGACTCCGACCGCGCTGATGGTCGGAACCGGCCGCGGCGCACAGCTCGGCATCCTGATCAAGGGGCCCGAGATTCTCGAGCAGACCCGGCGCGTGAACGCGATCGTGCTCGACAAGACCGGCACGGTCACCGAAGGACGGATGGAGCTCGCGGAGGTTGCGCTCCTGAACGGCGCGACGCGCGGCGATGTGCTGCGCCTCGCGGGCGCTGTCGAGGCCGCCTCCGAGCACCCGATCGCCCGGGCGATCGCAGCCGCCGCGCGCAGCGAGGTCGGCGAGCTGCCGGACGTCACGGGGTTTCGCAACATTCCCGGAACCGGCGTCGTCGGCACGGTCGAAGGCCACGCAGTCGAGGTCGCACGGAAGGGCGGTGCCATCACCGCTTCCTGGGACGGCATCGAGCGGGCGCGGCTGTCGGTGCGCGACACCGTCAAGCTCACGAGCGCGGAGGCAATCGCGGAGTTGAAGGAGCTCGGCCTGACGCCGCTGCTCTTGACCGGCGACTCGCGCCGGGTCGCCGAGCAGGTCGCTGCCGAGGTCGGGATCGAGCGCGTGCTCGCCGAGGTCTACCCGGCCGACAAGGTCGCCGAGATCCAGCGCCTGCAACAGGCAGGCGAGGTCGTGGCGATGGTCGGCGACGGCGTCAACGACGCGCCGGCGCTCGCGCAGGCAGACCTCGGGCTTGCCATCGGAACCGGCACCGACGTCGCGATCGAGGCCTCGGACCTGACGCTCGTCTCCGGCGACCTGCGCGCCGCCGCCGACGCGATTCGCCTCGCGCGCAAGACCTTGCGAACGATCAAGGGCAACCTCTTCTGGGCCTTCGCCTACAACGTCGCCGCGATCCCGCTCGCGGTCGCCGGTCTCCTGAACCCGATCATCGCCGCGGCCGCGATGGCCGCCTCGAGCCTGTTCGTCGTCACCAACAGCCTGCGCCTGCGCCGCTTCTCGAGCGCACGCGAGAAGGGAGCCCGATGAGCTCGACAGCTGAGCAGACGCACGGCTACACCAAGGACAAGGACGCCCTCGTCAAGCGCCTGCACCGGATCGAGGGCCAGGTCCGGGGGATCGAGCGGATGGTCGAGGACGACCGCTACTGCATCGACATCCTCACCCAGATCGCGGCCGTGAACACAGCGCTCGAGGCGTTCGCCTTCAAGATCCTCGACGAGCATGTCCGTCACTGCGTTGCCGGCGCGCTCGCCTCAGGCGACGAGCAGGACGCCAAGCTCAAGATCGAGGAGCTGCTGGGGGCGGTGCAGCGCTTCGCCCGCACGAGGTGAGTCGACCGACATCCGCGGGAGCTCGTGGGTGGTGAAAGCCACACCCGGGTACCAGGCTGGACCGTGCCGATGACCGAGCATTCGGTGGTGATCGCAGGCGGGGGGCCGACCGGGCTGATGTTGGCGGGCGAACTGGCGCTGGCTGGGATCGACGTCGTCATCGTCGAACGGCGCCGAACCCAGGAGCTGGTCGGATCGCGCGCTCGCGGCATGCACTCCCGCACGATCGAGGTGCTCGACCAGCGCGGGATCGCCGATCGCTTCCTGGCCGAGGGGCAGGCGATGCAGATCGGCGCCTTCGCCGGCGTCCGCCTCGACATCAGCGACTTCCCGACGCGGCACAACTATGGCCTGGCGCTGGGGCAGAACCACTTCGAGCGCATCCTGGCCGCGTGGGTCGGTGAGCTGGAGGTGCCGATCATCCGGGAGCGCGAGGTGACCGGCTTCGCCCAGGGCGAGGCCGGGGTCGACGTCGAGCTCTCCGACGGCCGGCACCTTCGCGCGCGCTTTCTCGTCGGGTGCGACGGCGGCCGCAGCGTCATCCGCAGGGCCGCCGGCATCGAGTTCCCCGGTTGGGATCCTTCGGTCAGCTCGCTGATCGCCGAGGTGGAGATGCGCGAGGAGCCGCCGCTGGGCATGCGGTATGACGAGAACGGTACCCAGGCCGTGGGCCGTCTCGGTGACGGTCGCATCGGGCTCGTGATCAGCGAGCGGTATGCGGGGCAAACCTCCGACCCGACCCTGGATGACCTGCGCCGCGCGCTCGTCGCCGTCTGGGGGACGGACTTCGGCGTCCACGACCCGACGTGGATCTCCCGGTTCACCGACATGACCCGGCAGGCGGCGTCCTACCGGCAGGGGCGTGTGCTGCTTGCCGGGGACGCCGCGCACGTGCACTATCCGGTCGGCGGGCAGGGCCTGAACCTGGGCGTCCAGGATGCGGTCAACCTGGGCTGGAAGCTGGCTCAGGTGGTGAAGGGAACGTCGCCGGAAAGCCTGCTCGACACCTACCACGCCGAGCGGCATCCGGTTGCAGCCGGCGTGCTGCGAACGACGATGGCGCAGACCACGCTCACGCGCTCCGACGCACGCATCGACGCGCTTCGCGAGACCGTGGCCGAGCTGGTCGGCATGGACGAGCCGCGCACGCGGGTGGCCGCGACGATGCACGCCCTGGACATCCGCTACGACCTGGGCGAGGGGCACCCACTGCTCGGCCGTCGCATGCCCGACCTCGACCTCGTCACGGCCGCCGGATCCGTACGAGCGTTCACGCTGCTGCACGCTGCCCGGCCGGTGGTCCTCGACTTCGGCGATCCGGGCGTGGACATCGCGCCGTGGACGGATCGGGTCCAGCATGTCGACGCCCGGCGCGTCGGCACCATCGAGCTTCCGGTTGTCGGCTCGGTCTCGGCTCCCACAGTCGTCGTGATCCGCCCCGACGGTCATGTCGCTTGGGTCGGAGACCAGGCAGACAGAGGACTCGGTGCAGCACTGACCGATTGGTTCGGTCCCGCACGGCCTGCGACCTCGATGGATCACCCGAGTAGGTCGCCGGCGAAGAGTGCGTAGGCGACGGCGGCGCGTTGCACTGCGTGCTCGTCGACGAACTCCTGCGGACCGTGCGAGACGTCGAGTCGGCCCGGTCCGTGGGCGAATGCCGGAATCCCCAGCTGGGCGTACCAGCGGATGTCGAGCACGCCCGGGCACATGAGCATCCTCGGCGCCACGCCCGCCAGCGTGATCGACCGCGTGAGTGCCTCGGCTACCGGGCCGGTGGGGTCGGTGTTCGCGGACGGTTGTGCCTGCAGGACCTCGATCGTGACGTGTGAGCCGGCGTCGGCGGCGGCGTTCTCGATCGTCTCGGTGAGCAGCGCCAGCTCCTCGTCGAGATCCTCTTCGGGGTTGAAGCGGCGATCGACGGCGAACCAGGCGGAGCCGGGGACGACGTTGAAGCTCGTGCCGGCGCCGGCGGCGCCGCCGACGACGAGCATCGAGCCTCCGCCGTCCGGGTCGTCGAGCGGGAATGCCGTCCGTCGCTCGAGCAGCCGTTGCGCCAGCTCCCCCAGCGGTTCTGCGATCCGGGCCATGCGCACGTACGCGTTGTCGCCGCGATGTGCCTGGCCGACGTGTGCCTCACGCCCGGCGACCGTGACGCGCATGGTGATCGCGCCGCGGCTCGCATGCCAGACGTCTCCGCCTGTCGGCTCGGCCGTCACCATCGCCAGCGCGGCAGGGTCGATCAGCTCCTGCGCCTGCAGGTAGCCCGAGCCGCCGACGCTTCCGGTCTCTTCGTCGCAGACGAAGTGGAGCACGACCTGTCCGTCGCCCAAGAGTTTCAGCTCGTGCGCGGCAGCGGCTGCGTAGAGCATCGAAACCAGCCCGCCCTTCATGTCTGCGGTCCCCCGTCCGGTTATCCGTCCGTCCGCGCGAACAGGGTTGAACTGATCGGACGACTGCGCCGGGACCACGTCGAAATGACCGTGGAAGTAGACCGTCTGCTCTCCCTCGCCGGCCGTCACTCGCACGACCGCCGGCCGCTCGAGATCGGCGACCGGGGGCACGTCCATCACCTCGGCGGCAAGCCCGAGCCCTTCGGCCGCCTCCGCGAGCGCCTGCGCAGAGGTGCGAAGCGAGCGTCCCGGCGGGTTCTCGCTCGGGATCGAGACGAGGTGGACGAGCAGCGCCGCCATCTCGTCGGCGCGTCCTTCGATCCAGCGCTCGACGCTCGAGATGTCCAATCCGTCCTCCGTGTAGGGGCGCCCAGCCCTGTCGACTGTACTTCCGCCAGACGGGGACTCCCGGGACGAGCGGCTCGCGAGACTGCCCGGCAAACCGCTCCGCAGACACGGAAGCCGCTCCTCGGGCCCGCCGCGGGCAACGGCGGGCTCGTCGTCAATCGCCGATCGGCTCGAGCAGCCGGTGCGGCCTGCGCAGGGCGACGGCGACCCGGTCGTCCCTCGTCTTCCCGCGGCCGCGCCGTGGGGCTGTGAGGATGTTCTCGGGCTTCGGGGTGAGTCCGCAGACCGGACAGCGGCCGCTTTCGTCGAGCGCCGTGCCGCAGACGGCGTGTTCGAACAGGCGGCTGTTTCGGTAGCGGTGCCGGTCGCCCCAGACCAGGAGGGCGTAGAGCGCGGGCCACAGGTCGCGTCCCGCCGCCGTCAGCTCGTACATTTGCCTGCCTGCGTGTTCGGGGTCGGGCCGGCGCTGGAGGATCCCGTCCTCGACCAGCCCGGCGAGCCGGTCCGAGAGCACGGCCCTCGGGATGTCGAGGTGGGCGTGGAAGTCGCTGAAGCGACGGACGCCGTAGAAGGCGTCGCGAACGATCAGGAGCGTCCAGCGCTCGCCGATCACTCCCAGCGCGCGGGCGAGGGAGCAGTCCTGCGCCTCGTAGTCCTTGCCGAGCATCTCGAGCAGGATAGCGCCTCGAGTTCGGTGATCGAACTGGGATTGCTATCGTCCCATAGTGGTTCGTTCATTGAACTCTGTGCAGTTCGCGTGGCTGCCGGTGGCCGCGGCGCTGGTGGGGGCGGGGTGGGCCTCGAACCAGTTCACGCCGATGCTGCTCGTCTACGGCCGGGGTCTTGGGCTGGGCACGGGCACGCTGGAGGCGATGTTCGGCTTCTACGCGCTCGGTCTCATCCCGGGTCTGCTGCTCGCCGGGCCGGTCTCCGATGCGCGCGGCAGGCGGGCGGTGGTCGTCCCCGCCGCCGCACTGTCGCTTGTGGCCACCCTCGCGCAGGTCGCGGGCGGTCATGTGGTCGCGCTGCTGTTCGCCGGCCGGCTGCTGACCGGGCTGAGCGCGGGTGCGGTGTTCGGGGCCGGGACCGCCTGGTTGCGCGAGTCCTCCCGCCTGGACGATGCGCGCGATACCCGGGCGGCGCGGCGTGCGGCGGTCGCGATGACCACGGGTTTCGCGCTCGGGCCGCTCGCGTCCGGGCTGCTCGCGCAGTGGGCGCCCGCCGGGACGGCGCTGCCGTTTCTGCCGCACATCGCCTTGACGGCTGGGATCCTCCTCTCGCTTCGTTCGGTTCCCGAAACGGTCGCGGCGGGCCGACGCCGGGTGCAGCTCTCGGCGCCCGGCCTGCGCAGCCCGCGCTTTCGCGCCGTGGTCGCCCCGATGGCGCCCTGGGTGTTCGCCGCGCCGGCGATCGCGTTCGCACTCCTGCCGAGCCTCGTCGGTGCCGACCGGGCGGGCGACGGCATCGCCCTGACCGCCGGCATCACCACGCTCTGTGCGCTCGCAGGCGTTCTGATCCAACCCCTGGCCCGGCGGCTCGACACGGGTGCTCGCGGCAACCACGCAGCCACCGTCGGCCTGGTCGTGCTCGCGGCCGGCCTGACGCTCGGCGCCGGGGCCGCGGCGGATCGCGACACCTGGATGCTGGTGCCCGCCTCGCTCGTGCTCGGCTGCGCCTACGGGCTCTGTCTGGTTGCCGGCCTGGTCGAGGTACAGCGTCTCGCCGACCCGCGAGTGCTCGCGGCCGCGACCGCGACCTACTACGCGCTCGCCTATCTCGGCTTCGCCGCACCGTTCCTGCTCACCCTGGTCGCGCCCCTGGCCGGCTACCCGGCGCTGCTGACGGCATTGGCCGGGCTCGCTCTCGGCACCGGCGGGTTGGTCACCCGGCGATCGCGGCGCCTCGAGCCGTACGGTCAGCCTGCGTGATCGGGATGCTGACCGAGACCGTGTGGCGAGGATTGGGCGGCGACCCGGCGCTGCTCGAGTCGCTCGCCGTGGAGGGGCGCGACGCCTGGCTGGGCGGGCCGTTCGCGGTCGACGAGCTCGCGGTGGGGTCGGTGGCGGCGGCGCTGCTGGCGGCGGTCGAGCTGGCCGAGGCGCGTGGTGTCGGACGCCCCGCGATCGGCCTCTCCGCAGAGAACGTGGCGCTCAGCTTCCGCTCCGAGCGCCACCTGCTGGTCGGGGGGAGACCGGCGTGGGCCGGATTCGCCGCGCTTTCGCGCTTCGTGCGCTGCGCGGACGGCGGCTGGGCGCGAACGCACGGCAGCTATCCGCACCACGCAGCCGCGCTCGGGCGAGCGCTGGCCATCGAGGTCGGGGGTGACCAACATCGGGCGGCTGTCGAGCTCGAGCACGCGGCCCGCTCGCTGACGGCCCTCGAGCTCGAAGAAGCCGTGATCGCCGCACGCGGGTGCGCGGCGGCGCTGCGCACCCCGTCGGAGTGGGCCTCGCACCCGGCCGGACGAGCGGTCGCAGGCACGCCGCTCGTCACCGTCGATCGCGAGCTCGCCCGCTCCGCCGGGCGCGGCCTCCCGCCGCTCTCGGACGCGGCGCGGCCGTGCCGAGGAGTGCGCGTGCTCGACCTGACGCGCGTGATCGCGGGGCCTGTCGCCGGCCGCACGCTTGCCGCCCTCGGCGCCGAGGTGCTGCGCCTCGACCCGCCGCAGCTCCCGGAGATCCCCGAGCAGCACCTCGACACCGGGGCCGGGAAGCGGTCCGCGCTGCTCGACCTCGCCGACGTCGAGCGCCGGGAGGCCCTGCTCGCAGGCGCCGACATCGTCCTCGTCGCGTACCGTCCGGGCGCCCTCGCGCGGTTCGGGCTCGACGGCCCGAGCCTCGCCCAGCGTCATCCGCACCTCGTCCAGGCTTCGCTCAGCGCCTGGGGAAGCGAGGGCCCGTGGGCGGACCGCCGCGGCTTCGACTCGCTCGTCCAGGTGGCGAGCGGGATCGCCGCCGCCTGCGCCGCCGCCGACGGGACGCCCGGGGTCTTACCGGCACAGGCGCTCGACCACGCGAGCGGGCACCTGATGGCTGCGGCCGCGCTCCGGGCTCTCGCCGCGCGAGCCCGAGGAGAGCCGTTCGCTCCCGCGCATCTCGCCCTCGCACGCACCGCCCGTGAGCTACTCGAGGCTCCGTCTCCGGACAGCGCCGCAACCTCCGCGACCGGGGCAGCAGACCCTGACCGCCACCGCGTCACCTTCGGCGAGGTCTCGCCGATCGCCCCGCCGGGGACGCTCGACGGCGTGCCGCTGCGCTGGGCACACGGTCCGCGCCCGTTCGGCGGCGATCCGCCCGTCTGGCGCGACGAGTCGAGTTCTCAGAAGGTGACGACGGTTCCGACCGCAGGCTGCACGAACGCGTCCGGGAGCGCGCGTGCCAGCTCGTGAACGGCTTTCCAGCCGGTGCAATGCGCCGGCAGGACTCGGCCTACTTCTGCGGCGACGAAGGCATCGACTGTCGGCTTGATGATCGGTTCGAAGATGCCGCCGGTGAGGTGTAGGCCGCCGATGAAGCCGGCGAGCCGTCGTTCGCCGGTCAGGCGTTGCGCGTTCTGCAGCACGTTCACGGCTCCGGCGTGCGAGCAGCCGGAGACGACGACGAGACCCTTGTCCTTGACGTTGACGATCACATTCTGGTCGTCCCAGATCATCGGATCGGGTTCCCAGCCCGCCGTCGAGCGCGCGTAATGGATCGGGAAGCCCTGCTCGAATGCGGTGTGGCGCTCGACCTGCCCGGAGACGAGCACGGTCGCGTCGAGGAGCAGAGTCTGTCCGGGTTCCTCGATCACCTCGACCCCCTCGGCTTCGAGGTCGCGCCGGCTCGGGGGCGGAAGACGCACCTCGTTCCCTGTCGGGAACACGACCTTGCGTTCCTGCCAGGCCTCGGGGTGGATGAATAGCGGCAGCCCACGCCGGCCATGCCGGTGGAAGAGTGCTTCCAAACCGCCGTGATGATCTGCGTGCCCATGAGAAACCACGAGCGCGCGCAGGTCTTTGACCGGAATCTCCAAGACATCCAGGTTTCGGGCAAGCGCGGTCGGTGTCAGGCCGCCGTCGTAGAGAATCGAGCTCCGGCTGCCGCGCCACTCGACGGTGACCAACGCCGAGAATCCATGTTCTGCGATCAACTGATCGCGATCCCCGAAATCGCTGGTGAGGTACCTGCGAACCCCGTCGCCGCCGGCCATCAACAGATCGACGAAGTTGTCGACCACGATCGTGACCTCCGCCCGATCAACCGGCTCGAGCCCGATCGGCCGACTCGGTTCGACAGTCACGAGCTGCTCACGCTACAGAAGTACGCGCTGCGCTTGTAGAAGACGCGCTCGGGTTCCCGGCGGAAGGAAGCAAAGTTCGCGCAGCCGGGCACTCGCCGTCCTCCTCGCTGGAGAGGTCAAAGCCGACCGTCGACCATTCCTTACCATGCGCCTCGATCGGCAAGCGGTCGCAAGCCGCGGCACGCAGCAGCCGCCGGTGGCTTACGCGTCGACGGTCTCCCCTCTGAGGGCCGCTTCGATCGTGGCGACGTCGATCTTCTGCATGGGCATCATCGCGTCGAAGGCGCGTTTGGCCGCTGCTGTGTCAGGGCTGGTGGTGGCGTCGAGCAGGACGCGGGGCGTGATCTGCCAGGAGAAGCCCCATTGGTCCTTGCACCAGCCGCAGGCGCTCTCCTCGCCGCCGTTGTCGACGATCGCGTTCCAGTAGCGGTCGGTCTCGGCCTGATCCTCGGTAACCACCATGAAGCTGACCGCTTCGTTCGGCGTGAAGGTGGGGCCGCCGTTGAGGCCGACGAACTTCTGGCCGAGCACGCTGAACTCGACGGTCAGTTCGTTGCCCTCCTCGCCGCCGGGGAAGTCCGACGGTGCCTTGTGGGCGGCGCCGACCTGACTGTCCGGAAAGACGGAGGCGTAGAACTCCGCCGCCTTGCGGGCTTCGCCCCGGTCGAACCACAGGCAGGTGATCATCGTGTCGGTAGCCATTTCCGGTCTCCTTCCTCCGTGGATGCTGATGATGACCGCTCGGCGCCGGTTTTACGCATCACTTCGCCGCCAGCCCGGGCGGTCCCGCCGAGCGCGAGAGACGCGTTCACGATCATCGTGCCCATCTCGTCTCCTTCCGAGTCGGTCGTAGTTCAGACCGGCCCGCCCTGCGGAACTCATCGGTGCTCTGAAGGAACAGGCGCCTGCTGGTTGCGAATCACGTTGACTCGTGGCCGCTCTATCCGAGCGAGGGCCCGGCACGCCGACCTCGGGTAGCGTGGCCGCGGTGGCGACGTTCGCGCTCATCCACGGAGGTGGCGGGAGCGCGTGGGACTGGCACCTGGTGGCGCCGGCGTTGCACGAGCGCGGGCACGACGCTGTCGCCGTCGATCTCCCGATCGAGGACGAGTCGGCCGGTTGGGAGGCGTATACCGACGCGGTCGTGCGACTAGTCGACGGCCGTCGCCGAGTCGTGGTCGTCGGCCACTCCCTCGGCGCCTTCACGGCGCCGCTCGTCTGCGTTCGGATCCCCATCGACCTGCTCGTCCTCGTCGCAGCGATGATCCCCGCGCCCGGGGAGCTCTTCACAGACTGGTGGGCGAACGTCGGCTACGAGGAGAGCGGGTGCGAAGACGTCTTCTACCACGATGTTCCGCCGGAGCTGGCGGCCGAAGCGAGGCGACGACAACGCAACGAAGCTTCGAAGGCGCTCCAACAGCCATGGCCGCTCGAGGCCTGGCCCGAAACGCCGACAAGGTATCTCCTGTGCCGCGACGACCGAATGTTTCCACCCGCATGGGCACGACGCCACGCCCGCGACCGCCTCGGCGTCGAGCCCGACGAGATGGACGGAGGCCACTACATCAGCCTCAGCCGTCCGCTCGAGTTGGCGACGAGGCTCGCGGCGTACGCCTCCGAGACGCGCTGAGCCTGCAGATCTCTTCGACAAGGCGCAATTCGCCCCGTTCCCCCGCCGCAGACTCGACCCGTGCGGTTCTTCAGGATGCGGCAAGAGTCGCCGCGGCGAACAGCTCGTATTCTCGCTCCAGGCCCTCGAGACGGTGTCGGCCTCGAGGTTGAAACGTGAGCCCGGTGGCGCCTTCGGCAAGGTCGCGGGTCGTGGCCGACACCAGGACTTCGCCGGATCCCGCCCGGTCCAGTATCCGGGCCGCGGCGTGCACCGCCAGCCCTCGAACGTGATCGTCGGCCATGACCACCTCGCCGCTGTGGACGGCGACCCGGATCGGAAGCCGGATCGCATCGAGGGCTGGGACGAGTGCCAGCCCGCAGCGGACAGCGCCTTCGGCGCTGCCGAAGACGACCAGGAACGAGTCGCCGGCGGTCTCGATCTCTCGACCGCCGAACCCGGCCAGCACGCTCCTGACGACGTCGTCGTGCATGGCCAGGGTTCGTTTCCACGATGCGTCGCCGGCGTCGCGCGCGAGCGCGGTGGAGGCGACGATGTCGGTGAACAGGATCGATGCCAGCGCTCGCGCTCTCTCGCCCGGCTGTGTGCCGAACCCGGCGCCGCCGGCCCAGTCGATCATCACGAGCTCCTCGTCGCCTTCCACCCAGGTCACGTGTCCCGGTGGGAGGTCGAAGACCTGGTTGGGGCCGATCACGAGCTGCTCCCCCTCGTCGGTGCGAACCCCCATCCGTCCGCTCAGGACGACCCCGCGGTGATAGAGCTCGCACGAATCGGTTGCGACCGTTGGCCGAGCGTGCTCCTCCCAGCTCCAGCCCGGCTGAAGGACGTGGCGGGTGACCACCGTGTGTGCCAGGCGAACCTGGTTGGATGTCCCGAGCGGATAGCGCACGACGGCTTCCGGCTCGCCGAGGTCACGGACCTCGATGCGGCTCATCGGCGCTCACGCTGGCAGGAATGCGCTCTCCGCAATCTCCCGACGATACCGTGGCCGTCGCGCCTTTCCGAGATACACCCGCTCGAGATGCCAAGCCGTGTGTTGGGCCGCGACAGTGGCTCGGTTTCGAGGCAGGAGAACTAGGTAGACGAATAGGTCGACCAAGGGAGCACGACATGGCCGAAGGCGCAGCACGGATTGTTCTCATGATGGGCATCTCGCTCGACGGCTTCGTCGCCGTTCCGAATGGCAGCGGTCTGTCACCTGTGATGGAGGGAGGAGAGCTTCCACCCGAAGACCCCGAGCTCACGAAGACCAAGCTGGAGTGGATCTGGGAGGCCGGCGCACATCTGATGGGGCGAAACACATATGTCGAGATGGCCTCGTTCTGGCCGACGTCGAAGCACGAGTACGCGGCGCCGATGAACGAGATCCCGAAGATCGTCTTCTCGAAGAGCCTCGAGCGTGCGGACTGGCCGGAGTCGCGGATCGCCCGAGGTGACCTCGCAGCGGAGATCGCCAAGCTGAAGCGCGAGTCCGACAAGGACCTCATCGCCTGGGGTGGAGCCTCGTTTGCTCAGTCCCTGGCCCGGCAGGGTCTCATCGATGAGTACCGGCTAACCACCCATCCGGTGGCAGTCGCGAAGGGAGAGCCCCTGTTCAAAGACCTTCCGGCCCCGGCGATACTGAAGCTAACCGAATCGAAGACGTTTTCCAGCGCCGCAATGCACGTCTTTCAGCCGACGTGACCGTGAGCCGACGTACGGCACTCCGTCAACTCCGCCGTGACGTCGCCGCTCGCGTTCGTCGAAGGGGACCGTCGGCCAGACGCTGCGCTCTTGGTACAGGCCGCCTCGTTAGGCCGGGGCATAGCGCTGCAAGGTGACTCCACTCCGGAAGGCCTTCGAGTCCAGGAGCCTCAGGCGGGAAAGCTCGTAGCCGTCGGGGAAGAGCCGACGGCCCTCACCCTGAACGGTCGGGTAGACGAAGAGCCGGTACTCGTCGACGAGCCCTGCCTCGATCATCGCGTGCGCCAGCGAGATGCTTCCGGTGAGCACGATCTCGCGCCCGTCTTGCTGTTTGAGCCTGGTCACGTTCTCGACGGGGTCGCCGGTCAACACCGTCGAGTTTTCCCATCGGGGATCTGTGAGCGTCGACGAGACGACGTATTTCTGCACCCGGTTGAGGTACTCGGTGATGCCGGTCCTATCGTTCGTCTGTTTCGGCCAGTACTCGCGGAACGCCTCGAATGTGCGTCGGCCGACGAGCAGCGCGTCGGCCTCACGGCCCTGGCGCTGCTCTTCCTCGAGCAGATCGCTCTTGTCGGCGTCGCCCTGTCTTTGCGGGTCGAACCAGTTGGTGAGCATCTCGATCGAGCCGTCGACGGTGATGTTCTCGGTGATTGCGAGTGTCCGCATCGTCATCCTTCGCTGCTAGCGGGCTGTCCTGCCGTCGCTGGCCTTGCAGAGTTGGGGTGTCACGAGCCTCGGCGGGCGATCTCGTCGAGCGTCTTCTGCAGGTTGCGTTCGAACGACTACCCCGGGTCTGGAGTTCGACACACGAAGCCGGCGTGCGCAAGATCTCGATCGTCCACCACCGCACGCAACCAGGAGGCGACGTGAACATCGAGTTCCTATCGACCGTGGCGGTGATCGCGCCCGATCCATCGGCCAGTCGCGAGCTATATGTCGGTGCGCTTGGGCTGCCGCTCGACGGCCGTGGCGACGGCTATCACCACAGCGAAGAGATCGCTGGTTGCAGGTCGTTCGGCATCTGGCCGCTGTCCCATGCGGCTGAGGCGTGCTTTGGCACCGCTGAGTGGCCGGTGGATCGTCCCGTGCCGCAGCTCAGCATCGAATTCGACGTTGGGGAAGCCACGGCAGTGGGTCCGGCAGCACAGGAACTCGAGCAAGCCGGATACGAACTGCTGCATCAACCGCGGGAGGAACCATGGGGTCAGACCGTTGCGAGGCTGCAATCGCCGGAGGGCGCGATCGTGGGCATCTCGTACATCCCGATGTTCCACTACGAGAACTGAAGCCGAATGTCTCGGCTGGGCGCACCGGATCTCGCCCACGTTCGACCCCTCCCTAGCGAGGGACCTCACGACTCGTTACGGCAACGAGGTCCCTCGTTGCTTATGAGGTGCGGATTTGCAGGAGCTTCAGAGCCCTCTGACGGACTCGAACCGTCGACCCCCTCCTTACCATGGAGGTGCTCTACCAACTGAGCTAAGAGGGCAACCGCCCTACTGTAGCCGCTTTGCAGGCGGCCCCTGATCGCCTGGGGCGGCCGGCTACGCCTGTCGCCTGCCCTCTCCCAGCACGGTGCGTTCGCGGCTGCGGATGTCCTCGGTGAGGGTGCCGCGGAGGGAGCTTCCGGACTCGCGCAGACGCTCGCGGGTCGCTTGGTCGATCGTCTCGTACGGCTCGCCGTCCTGTGTCGCCGCCGTGAGCTCCTGCTGGAAGGCGAAGTAGGCGTCGCGGCTGTCGGGTGACATGAAGAGGCCGCCGCGCTCGAAGTACCAGGCCCGCAGGTTCTCGATCAGCTCGCGCAGGTCGGAGATCGTCACCGGACGCTGCTTCCCGTACCGCGGCAGGGCCTCGGTCAGGTGCCACAAGCCGGGGTACACCTCGACACGGTTCGAGCGCAGGGCGAGGTCGTAGTCGTGGGTCAGGTCGTCGAGCAGGCGGCGGCGCGTCTGCGTGTAGGTGACGATCGCCGTGACCAGCACGCCGACGAGAGCGGCGACGGCCGCGACGACGTCACCTGTCAGAGACGCGACGATCGCTCGACCTCACGGCCTCTCCACGAGATCTGCGAGGGACGACCTCACGTCGACTCCACTCGCTGGAGCGCCTCGGTCCGCTTCTCCTCGTCGTAGACGTACGCGACCAGCTCCCAGCGCGGCGGCTGTGGCTGGCCCCACTCGAAGGCCAGGCGCTGGAACGTCACGCCGCCTGCGAGCCAGTTGAGGGCGTTCTGCTTCGCCGGGCCGGACATCGTCTCGATCCTGGCGCGTGCGGATCGGTAGAACGCGAAGCCGATCCGCTTCAGGTCGTCCACGTACGGGTTGTAGATCGCGGCGACCTGGTCCTGGTCGTCGTTTCGGAGGGCGGTCGTCAGACCCCGCAGCCGCATCAGCCCGAGCGTGCGGGCCGCGGTCCTGGTGCCGTCGCGCATCTGGGTGAAGTCGAGGACGAAGTCCCCGAACATCCGGGCGGCCTCGGCCTCGGCCGCGGCGGGACCGTGCTCGATCTCGGTGAGGACGCTCTGCGGCAGCGTGACGCGCTTGTTGCTCGCCGAGATCGTCTGGCCCTGGCCCGCGACGACGTCCTGGCCGTCCGCGCGCAGCTCGGCGACGAGCTTCTTCGCCCTGGCGGTGATCGTCGCCCGCAGGCCGGCGTCGACTTTGCCGGCGACCGGATCGACGAGCAAGGCGGCGAGCGTCGAGAGGATCATCTTCTCGACCGGCTTGTCCGGGTCGAGCTTCGTCAGCGGCTTGAGGTCCTTGCGCAGGTCCGGGTCGTCCAGCTGGCGGACGTAGAGCCCGATCACGAGCGTGAGGGTCTTCTTGTAGAACGCCGTGCGCTCGAGCGGGACCTTCTTGCGCAGCTCGTCGAGCGCGTCGGCGAGCACTGCCTCGGTTCCCGACTGCTTCAGGTACTCGCCGACCAGTTGCTTCGCGACGCCGCTCGCCGCCTTGACCGCGGTGCCCGTGAGCCACTTCAGCGCCATCGAGAGCGCCTTCTCGACGACAGCCTCGACGCCGGCCTCGAGGATCCCGTTGACGCGCTGGACGTTGGTCAGCTGCCAGCGGCGGATGCTCTGGAGCGCCTCGACGTCGGCGTCGCTGAGCCCGTCGCTGCCGCCTCCGACCAGCTCCGCCGGCCGGTAGGTGCGCCGGAGCTCGTCGTTCGTCTGCTCGAGGGCCCCGCCGACCCCGTCGGCGAAGGCGAGGCTCAGCTGGACGCCCACCTTGAACGCCTTGACGAGCGGGATCTTGTCGGTGGCGTCGTCCGCCGCGGCGAGCACGGCTTCCTCGATCGACTCCTTGATCGCGTCCGAGAGCTCCTTGCTCGGCGAGTCCTTCCAGTTCGCGAGCCCGTCGGCCGCGGCATTCAGCAGCTCCTCGGCACCCGACCAGAGCTGCTCCGTCTTCTTGCTCGCCTGGCCCGACGAGTCGCCGAGCCCGCTCGGCTTCTCGGTCTTGGCGCCGGTCCCCGTGAGCCCGCCGGTGGCGAGCACCTCGACGTCTCCCGCCTTGACGCTCTGGATCGCGTCGCCCGGAATCCGGTCGATCGCCTCGACACCGGCCGTGCTCTCCTGCAGGTTGGTCGCGTCCTCGGGCTCGAGGCCCTTGAGGATGTCGACGCGCCGGTCCATCGCCTGATCCGGCGTGATTCCGCCCTTCGACTCCTGGTCGTCGAGCACCTTGAGCCGGTCGGCCATCGACGCGGCTTTCGGGTCGGTGGCCCGGTCTCCGGCCATGGTCTTGAGCGCAGACGTGCGCAGCTGCTTCGCGTCGTCCTTGTTGATCTTGTCGCCGCTCTCGGCCTTGTCGATCTCGCGCATGGTCTGGCCGATGTTCTTGGTCATCGCAGCCTGCTGGGCGAGCGTCGAGGCCTCCTTCCCGAACTGGTAGGCGGTGTCGAGCGCCTTCGAGTAGGCCATGGCGGCGTTCGCCTGCGTGCCGGCGAGCCCGGTGATGTCCGCGAACGACTGCTGCGCGACCGTCTCGAGCGCCTGCTGCAGTCCGGTGGGATCCGGCGCCTGCGGGGCGTTCTGGATCGAGACGAGCGGGTTCGGGAACGGAGTCGGCGTGCCGTAGGCGGGCTCCGCACGGCGTGAGGCGATGGCGGTCGCGTCGAGCGCGGGCGGCTCGTCGATCGGCGACTCCTCCCATCTCCAGAAGCGGGTGTCGTCGATCTCCTCGCAGGCGTTGCAGTCGCCCATGACCGCCTCGGCGAAGACGCCTCGCGTGGGCAGGCTGACGCGGGACGGCGGGACCGGCGACTGGGGCTCGTAGTGCTCGAGCAGCGTCACTCCCTCGGCCAGCTTGAACTGCGGATCGAGCTTGTTGCCGCGCGCGACCGGCATGACCAGTGAGTTGCCGACGATCCCGATCAGCGTGTTGTCGACGACGGACGCGACGCTGCGTCCGCCGGCGTTCGGCGCGCTGTATCCGTCCAGCAGCATGAAACGGCGGTTCGGGTCCATCGTCCACCAGACCGCGTGGTGGTAGTACTCGAGGTGGGCGTTCAGGTGCTCGACCAGCTCGGCCGAGAGGCGGATGTCCTCGAGGCGCGGCGACCGTTGCTCCCATTCGTCGAGCGGCGTGTAGAGGATGGCGCCGTTCCCGGCCCGCAGGGGCGTCATGCCCGGAACAGGCACCCAGTCGGTGGGAAAGCCGGGCGGCAGCAGGGGCGGAGTCGGCGTCTCCGGCAGCCCGGTGTACGCGACCACCGGGAGGTCGATGTCGTCGTTCACCCGGTCGTCGGTGACCAGCCCGTGCCGGAAGAGCGTCGTCTGGTAGCGCAGCGACGCCGAGTTGACGATCGCCCGGCAGCCCGAGGGCAGCGGCGCCGCCGACTTGATCACGATCGCCGAGATGTCTCCTCGACGGACCGGGGTGGTCAGGTGCCCGCGCACGGAGACGAGGAGCGGCGTCCCCGGCTGGTAGTTCGAGACGAGCGTGAAGTCGGCGCCGGAGAGCTTCACCTCGTTGGCGCCCACGAGCGCGTAGAGCTCGAGCTCGTCGACGAAGCCCACGGCCGCGGACGGCATCACCTCCTGCTGGAACCGCGCGTAGCGCTCCTCGGCCGAGGGCTCGTCGAGCAGCGACTCGGCGAGTGCGCGCGCGCCCTGGGTCGTCGCCTTGACGGCGTCGGTCGCAGCGCTGGTGGCCGCGCCCGCGATCAGGCTGGCACCGCCGGTCGCGATCGCGAGCACCGCGCCGAAGAAGCCCTCGGTGGGGCTGAGCGCCTTCCCGACCGCCGCGGCGGTGTCCGCGGCGGTGTCCTCCGGCTTCGGCTTGGGCTTCTCGGGGAACGGCGGCAGCGGGATGATGATCGTCAGCGTCAGCTCGCCGAAGATCGCCGTCACCGTCTCGTCCGCGTACCGGCCCTGCGGCGTGTCGACCTCCGACCAGAGCGTCTCGACCCGCCGGGTCGCGTCGAAGGCGGCGCCGAGCTCCGGACGCTGGAGGTAGGGCGACAGCGACTGCCGCCAGCGGAGGACCTTCGGGCGGTCGAACTCGGTCATCGGCAACGGCACGAAGAGGCACTCCTGGACGTCCGCGAGCTCGTGCCCGACCTTGAAGTGCCTCAGGACCTCGAAGTACTGGATCGTGAGGGCGTGGCAGTGGTTGTGGTTGGCGACCACTTCCGTCGTCGCCCTGACCGCCTCGCCCTGGCGGGCCGTCTGCACGATCGTCGAGCGGAGATTCCGCACCGCCGCCGAGGCCTGGAGCGTGCGGTCGCGCAGCGTCTGCAGCGACGACCCGGACAGGTTGCGGGAGGAGTCCTGGAAGGCGGAGGAGTCGCTCTCGCCGACGCCACCCGAGACGCCCAGCAGCGCCCCGAAGTTGAACTGCTGGTACGACCCGTTGCCGGCCGCGCCCGTGCCGACGCCGACTCCCGTGGTCGTGTTGCGCGAGCCTCCGCGCGCCGACTCCGACAGGGTGGCGCTCACGACCTCGCTCAGGTCGCGATCGCGGGTGAGCGTCGAGTCCAGGCTCTCGCCCGCCGAGGTGAGCTCGTCCCGGCTCGCCTGCTCCCGCCGCTCCCAGTCGACGACCGAGATCAGCTTCTTCTGCCCCGGGGCGAGCGGCAGGCTGTAGAGCAGGTCGCCCAGCGAGTAGCCGTCCGCGTACCAGACCTGCTTGTAGTGCAGCAGGTGCCCGTGCGCGATCGACGCCGCCTCGTAGAACGTCGGCGTCGAGTCCCAGTCGACCGGTGCCCGCCCGTCGAGGGGCACCCGGCCGGGGGGACGCTGCACTCCGCGCTGCGTGTAGATGTCCGGCGGGTGCGCGTACAGGCGCAGCTCGTCGTCGACCCGCACCCGGCTGCGCGCCAACTCGAGCTCGTACCGGTCGCGGGCGCCGCCGTCGTCGGCCCGAGTCGCCAGGGCAAGCGTCCGCGTGCCGGTGTCGCCGTTCCCCTCGGGCGCGGCCTCCTCGCCGCGGATCATCGCCCGGCCCGGCGCGACCGTCTCCTCCGTTGCGGGCGCATCGAGGAGCACGCGGGTCGCCCGCCCGGAGCCGGAGCCGTTTCCGCCCGTCCCCGTCGTGAGGCCGACGATGTCCGGCTCGGTCGTGCGCACGACGGAGTAGAAGTTGAACTCCTCGATCGCCCGGTTGGGCACGTTGAAGCGGATGCACTGGCCGGTGCCCAGGTCGGCCGAGAACACCCCGGGCGTGTCGGCGATGTTCTCCTGCGTCGGCGTGTGGGGGATCGCCGACGTCGAGCAGTCGCAATCGTCCTTGGCGGCGGTCTCGGGCCCCTCGGGCAGCTCGACCACGATCGGGACCGAGAGCGGGACGAGCGAGTCCTCGAGCCGGACGACGTGCTCCCCCGGGATCCCGCCGACGAGCCCGGCCACACGGTGGAACTTCGTGCTCGGGACGTCGCCGGCGAAGTAGCCCGAGCTGTCGGCCTTCGCAACGAGGATCGGAGAGAAAGTCTCCTCGTCGGTGGACGGCCCGTCGGCCGTCTCGCTCGCGAGCAGCAGCACCTGCAGGCCGGTTGGCAGCTGGCGGCCGTTCCGCTCGATCACCCGGCCGCGGATGCGGCGGACCGTCGAGACCGTCGGCTCGGGCGGATCGAGGACGGTGGGCCCGAACTTGAGGACGTCGATCGACGTGGAGTCCGAGAGCGTGGCCGCCACCAGCTCCTTCTCGCCGATCAGGCGCCCGAGCGGCGAGAACGCCAGGAATCGGACCTTCTCGCTGGTGATGTCCTTGCGATCCGGCAGGGAGAGCACGAAGTGACCCTCCGCGTCGCAGAGGGCGGACGCCCGACCCGGCGCCGGTGCGGCCGGCGGCGGCTCCGGCGGCGGGGCGACGGCGGTCGGCGCGGGGACGGCGCCTGCCTCGACCAGGTCTCCCCGCTCGAGGGCCTCGCTCACGCGGGCATGATGCGCTGCCAGCGACAGGTCGTCGGTCAGCGAACCCGGCGCCGTGGCCGTCTGGACGGCGGGCGCGCGGAACTCGTAGAGCGCCTCGACCCGGCAACCGGTGAACGGCGGCGGGTCCTGAGCGGAGCTGACCAGCTTCCCAGAGAAGAGCAGAGCCATCTCGAGCCTCCTGACGGCGCAGTCGAGTCGGAACGGCGGAAGGTTCGCCGAGAGCCGTCACGCCGCCGTTACCGGACCGTCACCGCCTGCGATGCCGCGCAGCCACTCCTCGACCGCGCGAACGACGTCCTCCGGCGATCCGGCGACGGTCTCGGATGCGCTAGCCGCCGTGACGTCGGGCGTGCAGGTGATCCGCGCCCGGAAGTGTCCGCCGTCGGCCCACGCGCTGACGACCAGCACGCCTGTGTGCTCCTGCGTCGACACGAGTCGAGCGCAGATCTTGCTCGACCGGCGTCACCGGGCCGTCGCGAGCGCGTGAACGCCTTCGAGCAGGCTGTTCATCTGCTCCGAAGGCTCGAGCCCGAGGTGGTCGTGCAGAACCCGGCGGCAGATGCGGTACTGGCGAACGGCCTCGGCGACGTTTCCGTCGGCGAGGTGCGCTCGGACGACCGCACGATGGCTGCTCTCGCGGAGGGGCTCGAGCTTCACGGCGGCGAGGCCGGCCTCCAGCGCCTCGTCGAGGCGGTCCGCAGCGGTCAGCCGCTCGCACAGCCTGTCGAGGGCGCGCAACCGGAGCTGCCGGTACCGCTCGCGCTCGAAGATGATCCAGTCGTCGTACCAGCCCGGCAGCAGGTCGCCGTGCAAGGCGACCGGCTCGACGTCGAGATCGTCGTCCGACGAGCCGGCGAGGACGCGCTGGGCGACCTTCTCCGACTCGCGCAGGTCGACCACCACGTCGCTGCCGAGCGCCAGTCGCTGGCCGGCGCACTCCATGAGCGCATGACCGCAGCGGTGCAGCCGCCACAGCGCCGAGCGGAGATTCGCGTTCGCGCGCTCCTCGCTCGACTCGAGCCAGAGCGAGCCCGCGACGTACGGCCGGAGCAACGGCTGCTCGTGCAGCGCGACGAAGACGAGCAGACGCTGTGCGCTCCACTGGAGCGCCACCGGTCGGCCCGCGCAGGAGAGGTCGAACCCGCCGAGGAGCTTCAGGGTCGTCCGCGTGGTCGCCATACCTGCCTGCCTCCTCGACCCCACGGCGCTCAGCGTTCAGTCGGGGATGCTAGGGCACGGGCGCCCTCTGCAAGTCACCCTTTCGGGTGATCGCGACGTGGTGCGCTCCGGCGGGCGGTGAACCGTCGGGCGGCTAGAATGCCCGCTCCCCAGGGGGTGTTCCCGAGCGGCCAAAGGGGACGGGCTGTAAACCCGTTGGCTCTGCCTTCGGAGGTTCGAATCCTCCCGCCCCCATTCCCCGCCTCGCCCCGCTTCGCTTTCCGCTCGGCTCGGCAAGCGCGCCCTCCGGGCGCGCGCGTTCGCACCCTCGTTTCGGTTCTGGCCGAGCCCGCGCAGGTCGGGCTCGGCGGCGACCCAGCGGCGACTCCGGAGCTGGCGGCAGCGGAGCGACCCGGCTGCTGTCGGTGTACATCGTCGTCGCGACCGGGAGCGAGGCGAAGCCCACATCGATGGTCACGATGCCGACGCCTTCGCCCCGGAGCGCAGTCGCAGCGTGCACCGCGTCGTACGAGGTAAGCCCGTGGGCACTCATGAGCGCAGGGACGTCCGCCAGCACATCGGAGATCTCGACGCGGTCGAACTCGAAGTTCCCGAGGACGGCCTCCCATGCTTCGCTGACGCCGCGCATCAGGCGAGAGCTCCGCATGGATGCCGAGACGATCGCGATCGCCAGGTCGGCTCAACGTGACCTCGCCGCGAAGAGCCGGCATCGCGTGCCGATCCCTGACCTCCTGATCGCCGCCTGCGCGCACCGGCATCAGGCGGCGGTTGTGCATCTCGACCGGCACTACGACACGCTGGCGCGCGTGCTCGCATTCACGCCTGTCAGGTTCGAGGTCTGAGCGAAACTCCGCGGATCTCGGAGAAGCAGTAGCCCGATCGGCCCGGACGCGAGGTCAGGCCGCGACGACGACGAGGCGGGTCATGAGCTCGACCGCCTCGTCGGACTGGAGGCGCTGCTCGCGGACGAGCGTCCGGTGGGTGTCGAAGCTGAGCGCGAGCGCGACGGCCGTCCTCACGCTCGCCCGTCGGCGGCCCCGGCGGCGCCACGCTGCGGCGAGGGTCTCGGCCGCCTCGTCCCAGTAGGCGTGGTACGGAACCATGATGGGCAGGTCGCGGGCCTCGGCCAGCGCCATGCCGATCATCTGCTCGTTCTCCTCGTGCCACGCATAGCTCTCCCGTAGGCCCGCCCGCAGCCGCTCGACCGGATCGGAGATCTGCCGCCAGCGAGCGAGGTCGGGAAACGGGTGCAGCGAGAAGTAGTGGCCGCTGCAGGCGGCGAACAGCGTGTCCTCGTCCGGGAAGTGGCGATAGACGGTCACGCGTCCGACGCCGGCGCGCTTCGCGATCTCGCTGATCGTCGTCTGCGCCGCCCCGATCGACCGGTGCAGCTCGATCGTGGCGTCGACGATCCGCTGCCGCGTCTCGTCCTGACGCTCGGCGCGGCGCTTGAGCTCGTACGCGCGTGCCATGCCGCACACGATACACGATGTATCGCGAAACTTGACCGCGACGCCGAGACGGTGTAGGTTCACGCGCAATCGCGATACATAACGTTTCTCGAAAAGAGAGGAGTAGGCGATGAGCCAGGTCGCATCCGCAGCACCGATCGCACTGCAGCAGGGCGAGGGAGAGGCCCGCTGGTTCCTCGGCGGGCTCTGCACGATCAAGTCCTCGGGGGCGGAGACGGGTGGCCGCGTGGCTGTCACCGAGAACTGGGCGCCCCGCGGTCACGGCTCGCCCCTGCACGTCCACCGTCGGGAGGACGAGTGGTTCTACGTCCTCTCCGGCGAGCTGACCTTCTGGATCGACGGCCGGGTGGTCGTCGCCGGCGAGGGATCGTTCGTCTTCGGCCCGCGCGACGTGCCGCACACCTTCACGGTCACGTCCGGGGAGGCGCGCTTCCTCCTGGTCGTCGAGCCGGCCGGCCTCGACGACTTCATCCGCACGCTGTCCGAGCCTGCACAGTCGTCCACGCTGCCGCCGGACTCGCTCCAGCCGCCCGCGATGGACGCGATGCTGGCGGCCGCGGCCGAGCACGGGATCGAGATCCTGGGCCCGCCAGGCATCCCGGACTGAGGCGAGCGACCGCGCTCGCCGCGGGGCGAGACCGACCACGGCGCCCGTCTACGATGGGCGCCGTGGAGCGCTACGACGTCGCGGTGATCGGCGCCGGGCCGGCCGGCTCGGTGACGGCGATCCACCTCGCCCGCGGCGGCGCGCGCGTGCTGCTGCTCGACAAGGCGAGGTTCCCGCGCGACAAGCCGTGCGGCGGCGGACTGACCCTGCGGGCGGTGCGCCAGCTGCCGGTCGACCCGGGCCCCGTCGTCGAGCACGAGGTCGACCGGATGGCCTTCCGGGTCGGCTGGCGCGCGCACTTCGAGCGCACGGGCAGGCGCGGGCCGTTCGTGCTGATGACGCAGCGCCGGCGGCTCGACCACTACCTCGCCGAGCAGGCAGCCGCGGCCGGTGCCGAGTTTCGCGACGGCGTTCGCGTGACCGTGGGGGCCGACCCCAAGGGCCTGTCCCTGCAGGTGGACGGCAGGGAGCTACGGCCTCGCGTGATCGTCGGCGCCGACGGCGCCAACGGCACGACCGCGCGGGCGCTCGGGCTCGGCGGCCCGATCACCCACGGGGTGGCGTTCGAGGGCAACGCCGCGTTCGACGAGCGGTACCGCGGCCTGGCCGTGATCGAGCTGGGGACGATCCCGGGCGGGTACGGCTGGGTCTTCCCGAAGGGCGACCACGTCAACGTGGGCGTGGGGGGGTGGGAGGCGGAAGGGCCGCGCCTGCGCGGGCACCTCGCCGAGCTCTGCGCCCGCCACGGCATCGACGGCGACGCGCTCGAGAGCGTGCGCGGCCACCGGCTGCCGCTGCGCCGGTCGGGGTTCGTCGCGGCGCGCGGCGAGGCGCTGCTGGTCGGCGACGCGGCAGGGCTCGTCGATCCGCTCACGGGGGACGGGATGTACGAGGCGTTCGTCAGCGCCCGCCTGGCGTCGGCGGCCGCGCTCGACGTCCTGGCCGGCCGCGCCGAGACGGTCGACGCCTACAACGACCGCCTGACCGCGGCGCTCGGGCCGCTCGCCCGGGCCTCCTGGGGCGCCAAGGTCGCGCTCGACCGCTACCCGCGGGCGACGTTCGCGCTCGCCCGCGCCCCGCTCGTCTGGCCGGTGGTGGAGCGGCTCGTTCGCGGCGACATCAGCGCGCCGTCCGAGGCGCGGGGCCTTGCCCGTCCTCCCCTGAAGGCGATCGCCGCGCTCGCGCGCGTGGCGACGGCCCGCTCAGGCGCGCTTTCTGGGTGATCGGGGATGGGCCGCCGAAGCCGGGCTTTGCCCGGCGAGAGGCACGGCAAGGAGAGGCAACGGTCGAATCGCTGAACCGGTTACCGGCCCAGCTCACGCCCGAAGGGCGCTTTCGCCTGCGAGGAAGGGGACCACGGGGGAACCAGGGGTTCCCCCGTGTTACAGCAGGCGGTCGCCCGTCACGCGCCGGGCCTCTTCGAGCGAGGTGATCCCGGCCGCGCAGAGCTTCAGGCCGCTCTCGCGGAGCGTGATCATCCCCTGCTCGAGGGCGGCCGCGAAGATCTCCTCGGTCGTGCCGTCGATCGCGCGGCGGATGTTCCCCTCCACCGACATCGCCTCGTACAGGGCGACCCGCCCCTCGTAGCCCGTCTGCAGGCAGGCCTCGCAGCCCCGCGCGCGGTACAGCCGCTGGACTTCGTCGTGCTCCTCGCCGAGCTGCGCGCGCACCTCCTTGCTCGGCTCGTAGGCCTCACGGCACTTGAGGCAGAGCCGCCGCGCGAGGCGCTGGGCGATGATGCAGTTGAGCGAGGGAGCGAGCAGTCCCGGGTCGACGCCCATGTCCTTGAGCCGGACGATCGAGCTCGACGCATTCTGGGCGTGCAGCGTGCTCAGGACGAGGTGACCGGTCGTGGCCGCCTGCATCGCGATCCGCGCCGTCTCCTCGTCGCGGATCTCGCCGACCAGGATGACGTCGGGGTCGCTGCGCAGGATCGTGCGCAGCCCGCGCGCGAAGGTGAGGCCGCCGGGCGGGTCGATCTCGATCTGGCCGACGCCCGGCATCTGGTACTCGACCGGATCCTCGATCGTCACCAGGACGCGGTCGGGCTCGTTGAGCACGTCGAGGGCGGCGTAGAGGGTCGTCGTCTTGCCGCTCCCCGTCGGGCCGACGGTGATGATCGCGCCGTGCGGCCGGGCGATCGCTCGCTGGACGACCTCCTCGGTGGCCGGGTCCATGCCGAGCTCGGCGATGCTCAAAGCCCCCTTGACGCCGCCCTGGAGGATTCTCAGCACCGCCTGCTCGCCGAACGTGGTCGGGAGCACGGCGATCCGCAGGTCCATCGGCTGGCCTCCCACCCGGATGCCGATGCGGCCGTCCTGGGGCATCCGCCGCTGCGCGATGTCGAGCCCGCCCATCACCTTCAGGCGGGCGAGGATCGACGCCTGCATGGAGGTCGGCACCTCGCTGATCTCGCGGGTGACGCCGTCGATCCGGACCCGCACGACGAGCCGGCCGTCCTGCGGCAGGAAGTGGATGTCCGAGGCGCGATGAGCGAGCGCACGGCTGATGATGTCGTTGACGAACTTGATCGCCGGAGCGGAGTCGTCGAGGTTGATGCGCTCCTCGTCCTCGTCCGCCCGCAGGGCGGCGCTCGAGAACGTCTCCACCGTGCCGACGCGGGCGTGGTAGGCGCGGGTGATCGCCTCTCCGAGCTGGCCGCCGTCCGCGACCACGAAGAGCGTGTCGGTGCCGAGCGCGAGGCGTAGGTCGTCGTGGGCGATGACGTTCGTCGGATCGGCGACGGCGACGACGGCCATGCCCTCCTCGATCCGCACCGGCAGCGCCTGGTAGCGCTGGGCGAGGCTCTCCGGCAGGAGCTTCACCGCCTCGTGGTCGACCTTCAGGTCGCCCAGGTCGACGAACTCGAGCTCGTACTGCTCGGCGAGCGCCTCGGCGAGATGGCGAGTGGTGATCAGGCCGAGCCCGATCAGCACCTGGCCGAGCGGCAGGCCGCTCTGCTCCTGCTCCGCGAGCGCCTGCTCCAGGTCTTCGGGCGCGAGCTGGCCCTTGCGCATGAGGAACCCGCCCAGCAACGGCCGCCCGTGGGAATGCGTAGCACCGCTGTGCTCAGGGAGAGGCTGGACGGCCACTGGTCGTGTATCGGCGCCCCCGCTCGTGCGCATTAGGAGGATGGCGCCGGCTAAAGCGCGCTCCGAACCCTGCCGATCAGGTTCGGGTGGATCTGCTCTCTCTGCTCAGGCACGCGGTCGACAGCGGCGCCAGCGACGTCCATCTGAAGGTCGGTCAGCCGCCGGTCCTCCGGCACGACGGCGCGCTGAAGTCGGCCGAAGGCTGGCTGCCCCTCACCCCCCAGCAACTCGAGGAGGTCCTGCAGATCGTCACGACTCACGATCCGGTGCGCCGGGTCTCGTTCGAGCAGTCCGGCGACCTCGACCTCGCCTACACGCCGCCCGGACTGCCGCGCCTGCGCGTCAACGGCTTCCGCCAGCGCGGCGCGATCTCGTTCGCGTTCCGCGTCATCCCCAGCTCCATCCCCGTGTTCGCCGAGCTCGGGCTGCCGCCCGGGATCGAGCTCCTGGCCGAGGAGCCCCGCGGCCTCGTCCTCTGCACCGGCGCGACCGGCTCGGGCAAGTCCACGACGCTCGCCGCGATGATCGGCCACATCAACGCCACCCGCCCTTGCCACATCGTCACGATCGAGGACCCGATCGAGTTCCTCCACGACGACCGGCAGGGCATCGTCAACCAGCGCGAGATCGGGATCGACACCACGTCCTTCAACGAGGCGCTGCGGCGCGCGCTGCGGCAGGACCCCGACGTGATCCTGATCGGCGAGATGCGCGACGCCGAGACGGCGCAGACCGCGATGCAGGCGGCCGAGTCGGGCCATCTCGTCCTCTCGACCCTGCACACGACCGACGCGGCCGAGTCGATCGGCCGGATCATCGAGTTCTTCCCGCCCGAGAAGCACCAGCAGATGCGGTCGATCCTCGCCGGCGTGCTCCGCGGCGTGATCAGCCAGCGCCTGCTCCCGCGCGTCGACGGCGGGCGCGTCGCAGCCGTGGAGGTGATGGTCACGAACGCCCGGATCGCCGACCTGATCCGCGAGAACCGGTCGGGCGAGATCGAGGACGCGATCTTCGACGGCGCGTACTTCAAGATGCAGACCTTCACGCAGGCCCTGATCGAGCTCGTGCTCGAGGAGCAGGTCGACAGCGAGACGGCGGCGAACGCCTCGAGCAACCGGCACGACTTCCTCGTCGCCCTCGATCGCGCGCTGAAGGAGCAGGCCGAGGCCGAGCGCCGGGCGGCCGAGGAGCCGGTCGAGGCCCAGTCGTCCGAGTTGCGCCTCGTCCAGCGGGGAGAGCGGTGAGGCGGCTCGCCGTCCTGCTCGCTGTCGGGTTGCTCACGACCGGCGGGGTCGCACGCGGAAACGGCGCGACCTTCTCGGTGGCATCGGGCAGCGCGGTACTCCCCAGCGCCACGCTGGCCAACGGCAGCGACCTCTCGCTGGCGCCGGCCTGGACCGTGCCTCCGGCACAGCCGGTGCAGCTCCCGTACGACCAGCTGCTGCGCCTCTGGCAGAACGCCGGCCAGGCCTACGGGGTGCCGTGGAACGTGCTCGCGGCGATCAACAAGATCGAGTCGAACTTTGGCCGGAACATGGGGCCGAGCTCGGCCGGCGCGGTCGGCTGGATGCAGTTCATGCCCTCGACCTGGGCCCGCTGGGGAACCGACGCGGACGCGAACGGCATCGCCGACCCGTGGAACCCGGTGGACGCCGTCTACTCCGCGGCCCGCTACCTCGCGGCCTCCGGCGCGGGGACGGACATCCGCCAGGCCGTCTTCTCCTACAACCACGCGGACTGGTACGTGAACCAGGTGATGCAGCTGGCGCAGCTCTACGGGAGCTCCGACGCGGCTCCCGCCGATGCGTACCAGAACCTGCCCGCCGGCCAGAGCTCCGTCTTCGCCCTCGACCAGCTCCAGGCGCAGCTCGACGACGCCCGCGCCGCGGTCGCCAAGGCGAGCGAGGAGTACCGTCTCGCGTCCGAGAAGGCGCAGACGCTCGCCGACCAGGGCCAGGAGCTGACCGAGCGGGCGGACGCGACCTCGCTCCTCTCCGATCGCCTCGAGGCGCAGAAGCGGGCCGCCACGTTCGGCGCCGACGTGGTCGGGGCCGCGCAGGCCGAGGCCGACCGGCTGAAGCAGGAGCTCGCCGACGCCCAGGCAGCCTTGACCAAGCTGGAGGCGCAGGCCCAGGGCGCCTCGTTCAACGAGCCGGCCCGGCAGATGCTCTCCGCGGCACCGGTCGCGGGCGCCGGCAACTACGTCTTCCCCGTCGGCGGCGGGCCCGGCGTCGTCTCCGTCTCGCACTACCACCACGACTACCCGGCCGCGGACATCGCCGCGCCCGAGGGCTCGCCGCTGTACGCCCTGTCCGACGGCACCGTGCTCTACGCGTGGAGCTGGGACGAGCGTTGCGGCACCGGCTTCACGATGCAGACCACCGACGGCCAGACCTGGACGTACTGCCACCTCTCCTACCTCGAGCCGACGGTGACCCAGGGCGCCCAGCTCACAGCCGGCGATCCGGTCGGCCTGGTCGGCTCGACGGGCGACGCCACGGGGCCGCATCTGCATCTCCAGCTCCAGCCCGCAGGCTCGTATCCGCAGGACCAGTCGTGGTTCCAGAGCTTCGCCGACACCGCCTTCCGGTGGTCCGACGGCGGGCCGACGCAGGCGGGCGCGGACAAGCCGCTGGTCTTCCACATCGTCAGCTCGCAGGAGTGAGCACGGCTCAAGCTTTGGCCCGTTTTCGCCGATGAAAAGCCAAGAATGATCCGGATCGCAGCCCTCCTCGCCCGCGGCGTCGCAGCCGCCTTCACCGGCCTTCTGATCGCCGGCGGCACGCTGACGATCGCCGCCGACAAGGTCGCTCCGCAGCGCCCGACGCTCGTGCCGGTGGCGGCCTCGCCGAAGACCCTGGTCGTGCCCCAGGTGACCGGGCAGGCCTACGTCTTCGCCAAGGGGATCCTCCAGGACGGGGGCTTCGCCTGGCGCGTGAGCGGGCCGGTGCGCGGCTTCGCCGGGAACACCGTCGTCGACCAGGAGCCGGTTGCCGGCTCGGTCGTGCAGGACACCGGCGCTCCGACGATCACGCTGACGCTCGCCCGGAGCAAGTCCTACCCGGAGCGCGGCGAGCCGGACAACGCCGCGCCGTACTCGGGTACCGCGGTGCTCCTGCCGGGCAACCAGCCCGCGTCGAGGCTCCTGCCGAAGGCTGCGCCCGCCGTTCGCCCTGGGTAGATGGCGGTCGCCCTCGGAGCGTTCGCGGTGCTTCCCGGGCTCGCCGTCGGCAGCTTCCTGAACGTCGTCGCCACCCGGTTGCCCGAGCGCCGCTCGCTGCGCGAGCCGCGGTCGGCCTGCCGTTCCTGCGAGACGCCGATCGCCTGGTACGACAACGTCCCCGTGCTCAGCTACGTGCTGCTGCGCGGCCGCTGCCGGTCCTGCCGTGCGAGGATCAGCCCGCTCTATCCCGCCGTCGAGGTCGCCACCGCGCTGCTCCTCGCCGGCTGCATCCTCGTGTTCGGCCTCACCCTGCAGGCGGCCGCCGCCGCGGTCTTCTGCGCAGCGCTGGTGGTGATCACCGCCACGGACCTCACGCACCGGATCGTCCCGAACCGCGTCGTCCTGCCGGCAGCGGCGGTCGTGCTGGTCCTGATGACCGCGGCCGAGCCGAGCCCCGAGTGGGCGATCGCCGGGGTGGGTGCGGCGACGTTCCTGCTGGTGGTCGCGCTGGCCTATCCGGGCGGGATGGGCATGGGCGACGTCAAGCTCGCGCTGCTGATGGGCGTCGCCCTCGGCCGCGCTGTCGCGGTCGCGCTGCCGCTCGGGATGATCGCCGCGATCGTCCCTGCGATCTTCCTCTTCGCCCGTTACGGCTCGGGGGCGCGGAAGATGGCCATCCCCTTCGCGCCGTTCCTGGCGGTCGGCTCGATCGTCGCGCTCTTCGCCGGCGACGCGCTGATCCGGGCCTACACCAGCCTCCTCTGAGGCCGATGTGGACGACATGGGACTCGGGCCGTCCAACATCCGGCCGCTGAGGCCGGGCGCCGAGAACGAGCAGACCGCACCTCCTTCGGCCGGCGCGTCGCTACCGGCGGCCGGGATCCGGAACGAGGCGGCCGAGCTCGTCGCCGACCTGATCGAGGCGACCGCGCTCGTCCCGCTCGACCGCCTCGCCCTCGTGCGCGGCCTGGCGCAGCAGGGCAGCACGATCGGGGACGCGCTCGTGTCGGAGGGGCTGGCCTCGAGCGAGGGCGTCGCCCGGATGCTCGCCGCCCGTCACCGCCTGCCGCTCGTCGACCTGCGGCTGACCGGCGTCTCGGCCGACGCGAGCACCCACATGGCGGTGCACGTCCTCCGGCGTGCCGTCGCACTCCCGTACCGGCTCGAAGGCGAGACCCTCCACGTCGCGCTCGCCGACCCGCAGAACGTCCAGGCGATCGACGAGCTCCGGCTCGCGACCCGCTACCAGCTCTCGCTCGGCGTCGCCGCGCGCGACGACATCCTCGTCGAGCTCGACCGGCTCGATCGCGTCTCCGAGGCCGTGATCGAGACGCTGGACGACTCGGAGCCCGAGGAAGACGACACCGTCGCCGACCTGGAGGACGAGGACGGCGTCTCGGACGGGCCGATCGTCCGCATCGTCAACTCGATCCTGCTCGAGGCGGCCGAGGACGGTGCCAGCGACGTGCACTTCGAAGCCCAGGACGACGGACTGCTCGTCCGCTTCCGGATCGACGGCGTCCTCCACGAGATGCAGCGGATCCCGCGGCAGCACATGGCCGGCGTCACGACCCGCCTCAAGGTGCTCGCGAAGATGGACATCGCCGAGCGCCGCAAGCCGCAGGACGGCCGGATCTCGTTGCGCGCGGCTGCGGCCGGGCGCCTGCTCGACATCCGCATGGCGACGCTGCCCACGGTCTCAGGCGAGACGGTCGTGCTGCGGCTGCTCGACAAGTCGAAGCAGGCGCCGTCGCTCGAGGCGCTCGGGCTGTCGGACGAGATGCGCGCGACGTTCGGCTCGCTGATCGCGCGGCCGACCGGCGCGATCCTCGTCACCGGGCCGACCGGCTCGGGGAAGTCGACGTCGCTGTACGCGGCCCTGACCCAGATCGCGCGGCCGGAGATCAACGTGATCACGGTCGAGGACCCGGTCGAGTACCGCCTCGCCGGCGTCAACCAGATGCAGATCAACGTCCGGGCGGGCCTGACCTTCGCGACCGCGCTGCGGTCGATCCTGCGTTCCGATCCCGACGTGGTCATGGTCGGCGAGGTGCGCGACGGCGAGACCGCCAAGATGGCGATCGAGGCCGCGCTCACGGGCCACCTCGTCCTATCGACGCTGCACACCAACGACGCGCCGAGCACGCTCACCCGGCTGAACGAGATGGGTGTCGAGCCCTTCCTCACCGCCTCCGCGGTGTCGGCGGTGCTGGCCCAGCGGCTCGCCCGGAAGCTCTGCACCCACTGCTGCGAGATGTACACGCCCACCGTCGAGGAGCTGCTCGAGGCCCGGGTCTCGCCCGAGGTCGCGGCGTCGTCGGACGGGATGGTCCTGTACCGCAAGCGCGGCTGTCCGCGCTGCAACCAGACCGGCTACAAGGGCCGGATCGGGATCTTCCAGCTGCTGCAGATGAACGAGGGGCTGGCCGAGCTCGCCGTGCGCAAGGCCAGCCGGGACGAGGTCGAGCGCGAGGCGATGGCGGGCGGGATGAAGACGCTCTGGGACGACGGCATGACGAAGGTCGCCTCGGGCCTGACCTCGATCGAAGAGCTCGCCCGCGTGACGGTCTGACGGCCCGGCTCTTCTGGGACAGACCCTCCGGGTCAGTCCCTAGTCTCGAGCACATGACGCGCGTGGAAGCTGCCCGGCGGTACGACCTCCCCGTCGAACGCGGCTTCGCATTCGTCACGGACCCGGCCAACTGGTCGAAGTTCTGGCCTGGATTCATCCGCCTCGACGAGGGATCGCGCTGGGCCGCCAAGGGCGACACGGCAACCTTGATCACTCGGCTGCTGGGACGGGAGCGTGCGCTGACCATGACCCTCACCGCGTTCGAGCCGAACCGGCTGGTCACCTACGACAGCGTGCAGCCCGGCCTCCCCGACGCCTCGCACGAGCGTCACTTCGAGCCCGAGGGCGGCGGTTTCCTCTATCGGCTGGTCGTCGAGTACGAGCCACGTGACGGGATCGGCGGCGCGTTCGATCGCATCCTGCTCCCGCGTGCGATCGGTCGCGCCTTCAACCGCACGTTCGACAACCTCGAGCGCGAGCTCGGCCGCTCGGAGCGGTAGGCCGGCCGGCTCCTCCGGGGACAGACCCCGCGGGGTCTGTCCCCGGGGATAAGGCCTCGAGGTCCTAGTGCGCCTGGATGTCGCAGCCCAGGTACATCAGGGCCGCGACGGCCTCCGTCACGAACGCGCTCGCCTGCTGCGCGTCCGCGAACGTGTAGGGGCCGGGGCGGACGAGCTCGGTGGTGCCGTTGGGGCACACCTCCGCCTCGACCACGCAGGACGAGCCGTGGTCGACTGCCCGCAGCATCGCGACCATCTTCCCGTCCTTGCGCGCATGCCTGACGAACAGCTCGCGGCCGTCGGAGGACTCGGAGGTCGGCGCGACCGGCTCGGGCGAGACTGCCCAGAGATCGTTCCAGGCCGGCTCCTCGGCGGGTGCCGTGTGCCGGCCGAACCGGATCACTGAGCCGCGTTCACGGCCGCCTGCGCGACGGTGTCGCGATCGGCGAAGCCGTCGATCCGGACGACGAGCGAGTCCGGCGGGCGCAACACGAGCACGGCGGGGTCCTGGACGGCGCCGTACTTCGCGTTCAGCGAGTCGACGCCGTGGCCGCGAACGTCGACCGGGACGAAGGAGCTGCCCGCGAGCTTGGCGCCGGCCCTCGCCTCGGCGAGCGCGGTGCCGTCGATCTTCGCCTTGGGATCGTAGAGCGCCACGACCACGACCTGGTCGGCGGCGAGCGCGCGGCGGACGGCGGCCGGCAGCTGGTTCGGCGAGGCCGCGGGCTTCGGCGCGTGGTGTGCCGGCGTCTTCGTGGCCGCCCCGTGCTTCGTGGGCTTCGCATGCGGCTTCGCCACGGGTGCGGCGGCCACATGCTTGGGCGCGGGCGTCACCGGCGCGGGGGCCGGCTCGGAGCTGCTGGAGCCGTGCAGGCTGTGGAACGCCATGAACCCCGCCACGCCCGCTGCGAGAACGAACAGCAGGACGAGCAGGAGCAGCCGGGCGCGGGCGTCGAGAGTACGGTTCACCCTTCTCCTATCGGCATCGCCGGGTCCGGACTTGACCTCACGGCCCTTCGAAGGCCGATGACTCGCGGGCCATGACCGTCCCGGTGGTCGTGTCGCGAACGACGACCGTGACCCGCTTCAGGGTGAGCCCGGATGCGGGCGTGCGCACCGACAGCGTGGCGTCGTTGTTGACGTAGTTGACATACGTGTCGACCCGATAGGCGTTGCCGTCGGGCCCGGTCACGTTCTGCACCGGCAGGCACGCCGCCGGCTCGTCAGTGGTCGTGCACGTGTCGTCGCCGTTCTGCCCTGCGAGCGCCTGGTTGGTGGAGGCCGGGATCGTCGAATCGGTCGAGTTCGCAGTCACGTAGGTTCCGCTCGACGGGATCAGCGCTCCGTCGATCCTGATCGACGTGAAGCCGCGCGTGCGGTATTTCTCCATCTGCGTGTCGGCGAGCGTGAGCGCAGTGCCCTTCTCGCCGGCCCGCCGCAGGGAGACTGCGCTCGCCGCGAACGTCGTGATCAACGCGCCGACCGCGACGCTCAGCAGCGTCATCGCGATCAGCAGCTCGACCATGCCGAACCCGCGATCGTCCGCCAGACGCGTCCTGGGCCGGCCGAAGATGCTCCGCCGACGGGGGACGACAGCTATTTCAGCTGCTGCCATGAGCCGGGGACTCCCGCGAACTCCGCCTCATCCACGCCCACATCGGTCGTGGTCGTGGATGAAGCCCCCGGTGCGCCCGGAGGAGGATTGAAGGTCGTCCGGAGCTTCGCGTTCCCTGACATCGTCGCCGTGTCGGCGATCACGGGGCCGTTGACGTTCGAGCCGTTGCCCGCGTTGAACTTCCCGACCACGTACGAGATGCCTTCATAGGTGCCGGCGCCGGTGAGCCCGTAGCCGGTTCCGTTGTTGGCCGCGTTGACCGCGACGATCTCGATGAGGTTGCTGTTCGGGTCGAAGTTGCCGAGGCAGGGGTTACCGGAGATTGGCTTCGCGCAGATCTTCGAACCATTCGCGAACGCGACCGTGCCGTTCACGTAGATCGTTCCGCGCCCCTGATAGACGGCGTAGTCGCAGCTCTCGAAGGAGAGGTTGCCGTCGATGTAGATCGTGCCGTTGACCGTCAGATCGGCCGTTCCGGCCGCTGGGCCGCTGCCGCAGCCGCCGCTCGGGTAATCCCACTTCAGCTCGCCGATCAGGTTGCCGTCGGCGTCGTATGACTTGCAGTCGAAGCTGTTGTGCGCGACACCGCCGGAGCCGGACGACCGGTCGACGAGCTGGAGCAGCTTCACCGTGCCGACGCTCGTGTTCCGGGTCGAGTCGTTGTCGAGGACCGTGTTCTTGAACTGCGTGGCGGTCCAGGGCGTCGACGGGTTCGGGAAGGTCGAGCCCGTGCCGCAGCCGTTTGCCGGTCCCGGGCCTGCGTTCGTGTACCAGGCGGTGTCGATCGGCGGCTTCGGAATATCGTTCTGCGTCGAGTTGTAGGTCGTCGCGTAGACCCCGGAGCCGTAGCTCGCGTTATTCGGGTTGTTGAGCGGACTGCCCTGCTTGCTGCAGGGAACCGTCTGGTTGCTGTGGTTGGCGTCGATGCACCCGCCGACGATGGTCGCGAGGTGGATCTTCGCGCTCGAGGTCCCGATCGGGGACGCGTTGCTCTTGCTCTTGAACTGTCCCCCGATGTAGACGCTGAGCGTGTCGGTGGTGCCGGCCGGTTGCAGGATGAACGGTGACGAGTTGCCGGAGACGCACAGCGAGCCCTTGATGTAGACGTCGACGGTGACCCCGGAGCTTCCGCCGAGGGTGTTCCCGCCGCTCTGGCCGGGTGTGCAGCTCGACGTCGAGTCGCCGAGGAAGATGCCCCAGTTGTAGGCCGGCGAGGCCGGGGTCGTGAGCGTCTGCGACTGCGAGGTCGAGGTGATGGTCTCGCTCACCTTCGTGCTGACGATCCTCGTTACCTTGCCGTCCGGAGAGGTGCCCGTCGAGGTGATCGTCCAGTAGTAGAGATTGGGATCTGTCGCGTCGGCCTGGCGTGCCGCCGTGTAAGACCAGGAGCCCTGATCGACGGTGCCGCCGCCGTCCGGGAGGGAGGTGGCCGTCGCCGGCAGTGTCTTCACGGCTGCCACGCCGGCATTCAACCCCGCCTCGGCGACGTTGAGCGCCCTGTTGACCTGCCGGTCGCGGCCGAATTGCTGCTCGTTGGAGTTGACCTCGGTGATCACGGCAGCGGTGGCGATCGTGAGAACCCCCATGACGAAGATGGAGAGCACCAGCGCCAGTCCGTCCTGCCGCGCCAGCCGAGTCCGGATTCGCCCGTGCACCGACGCGCGGGCGGGCGGTTCGACGGTCGGCCCCACGTCCGTCGTGCGACCCATGGTCTAACGAATCGTCGAAACCCCGTGCCGGCACAATCACTCTAGGGGGGTAACCAATCCGGGATCGTGACTGCCGATGAGTCGGTTGATGACTCGGATCGTCGAACGGCTTGCGGTCGCGAGAGCACACCTTCGGCGTGTTGCAGCCCCCCAGGGCGGCTTCACGCTGATCGAGCTCGTTGTCGTCATGGCCGTGCTGATGATCATCCTCGCGCCGCTCACGACCTCCTTCGCGTCGAGCATGACGGCGCAGGTCGACCAGACGCGGCGGTTCGACGCGCAGGAGAACGCACGCCAGGCGCTCGACCGCATGCGCAAGGACATCCACTGCGCTCACGCCGTCACCGACCCGTACACGAACAGCTCAGGCGGAGAGACACTCGTCCTCACGGAGACGAACGTCACAGGGACCGCCGAGTGCCCCGGCCTCGTCGAGACGAACGCCTCGGCGGTGCAGTGGTGCACGATTCCAGTCGCCGGCGCGACCGATCGCTACCAGCTGTACCGCGAGAACGACGCCGACGCGACCTGCGACGGCACCGCCTCGACGTTCATGGTCGACTATCTGACCGCCGCGTCGATCTGGGCCAGTCCGACCTGCGTCAGCGGCCAGTTCCCGACGGTCGAGCTGACCATGTCGGTCGACGTGGATCCGACGATGCGCCCGGGTGCATACGAGCTCAGCGATCAGATCGCACTGCGGAACGCGGATATCTGCCCGTAGTGCAGGTCGTGCCGCTCCCGAGCGTCTCTAGGCTAGAGCGCGGGGGGACCAGCGCGGTGGAGCCAGGGGTTTCCCCGCGAGCCCTTTGCTTGCAGGCGCCCCGGCCGGGCAACGTGGTTGCCAGCCGGCGGCTAGCTCGGCGAGGCCGCGCTCGAGCCGCTACGAGCTCGGCAGCTCTCGGAACAGCAGGGTGGTGTACGCGTAGTCGACCGTCGGGAACCACGGCGGCGAGAGATATAGCAGCGTGGGATCGTAGTTGTAGTAACGCGTGTCGAACATGTCCATGTACGCGCTTCCGTTCGACGCCTGCGAGCCGGTGAACGTCGCCGTGCCGTGGCTCCCGTCGGACGTGGCGGAGTGCCTCGCCCCGGTCTGGGCGAGCACGCCGGCGCGCCAGTGCAGATCGTACGGCGCCCACTTGGCGACGACCACGTCGTTCTTGCCGATCAGCCCGAGCACGTCGTCGCCGCTCTGCACCCACCCGAGGTCGTCCCCGACCACGAGGTCGTTGTTCGAGGCCACGGTGACACGGCCGTTAACGCAGTTCGCGTTCGTGAGCACGGTCCCGTCCGGATCGGTACAGGTCGATGATCCTCCCGCGATGATCGCGCTCTGCTCGACGTAGATCGCTCCGTTTGCAGGGACGGCCTTGGGGAATCCAATCTCGTGCGTGTTGCAGGTCGGCGCGGTGGAGCTCGTCTCGTTCGTCCCCGAGCATCGGTAGACGTCGACTGTGCCGTTCGACAGGAACGAGAGCCGCCAGGCGTTGACTGCCGCGTTGTTCAGGTAGATGCCGCTGAGCTGCGCGGCGCGCTGGATGTCGACGAGCGACGTGGCAAAGCGCGTGAAGCTGATCGGCTGCTTGAGCATCGTCCTGATCTGCGGCGTCGAGTCCGAGTCGTATTTCTGCGCCCCGCTCATCATCGTCACGGACCCCGTGATCTGGCCCTCGGCGTAGATGTCGGCGTAGGCCGTCCCGTCGTGAACGACGTCGTGCTTCGTGCCGCCCGAGTCGATGCCGGCATAGATCTTCCCGTAGGTGGTGGCGCCGGCGCCGACGTGGTAGTCGGAGTTCGTGATCATCAGGAAGTCGGCGATTGACGCCGGGCGCAGCCGCTTCTCGAGCACGCGAACCGGGCTGGTGGTGCCCTGCTTCCTGCCGCTGGCGATGATGTCCGCCCAGGAGGCGGTGGAGCTCGGCCCGGTGACCTGGATGTTGTACTCGTAGCCGTTGGACAGCGACCGCCAGTTGTCCTTGCCGTTCGGGTAGCTCCACGTCGTCCCGTACGTCCACGCGGTCGGGCTCGAGCTGCCGGGCGAGACCAGCGTGCCGTCCGACGCCTGACGCGTGGACTCACCGACCGCGACGTCGTGGAAGAAGTACTGGTTGTCGTCGAGCAGCTTCGAGGTGTAGTCGTCGAGGCCGGCCTCGGCGGCCTGGAAGGCCGCATCGCGGACGACGCCCCGCGCCCCGCGGGCCGAGTCGCCCTTGACGAGGTCGATGAGGCTGACCGACAGGAGCAGGAGGGCGGCCGAGAGGAATACGACCAGCACCAGCGCGGTTCCGCTCTCATCCCTCATACGAAGCCTCAGTCGCATGTGTCAGCCCGCAAGGCGATGTCGGTCTCGTAGGTCGCGCCGGAACCGCCGACGCCGATCGCCGGCGCGATGACGAGCTGAACGTGGGCCGACGCGACGGCGGTCGGGTCGGTCGTCGTCTGGTCGGTGGCGTTCTTGTAGGTGAACACCGACGCGTTGGTGACCCGGCCGACCAGCGTCGACCAAGAGCCGAGCGCTGGGACCGTCCAGGGCGGCCCGCCCGTGTTGGTGCTGGTGGCGAAGGCGCGCTGGAAATTGCCGCCCGAGAGACGGTAGGAGACCTGGCGGAGGTGGTACGGGGTCGCGCGGTCGGGCGAGTAGAAGGTGACCTGGGTGGGCGTGGCGGTCGTCACCGGGGTGGTCGTGTCGTCGAGGCACTGGCCCTGGCGGAGATCGACGGCGAGCGCGTCGACGGCTGCGCGGACCTCCGTCTGGAGGTCGGCCAGCTGCTGCGCCCGGCCCGCGGTCTTGGCCGTCGTCGACATGATCGCCGACCAGGCGACCAGCACCCCGACCGTCAGGATGAACATCGAGGCCAAGAGTTCGACCATCGTGAAGCCGGCTTGGCCGCCGGGCATCGCGCGGAGCCGCCTCAGCACGTGTTGCTCCCGGAAGTGAGGGCGATCGGCGTCAGGTTGTTCGTCCCGGCCGCGACGGTCACGTTGCTCAGCGTGCCGTCGGCGCCCGTCACGTTCGAGTGGCCCTTGACCGTGTAGCTGGAGCCGACAGGGACGTAGGCGATCACGGCGGCGTTGCCGCTGGCGTCCGTCGTTCCGGTGGCGGTGAAGTTCCACGGCGAGCCGCCGAACGGGCCGCCGGTAACGGTCACGGTCGCGTTCTTGCAGTCCTTCGTCACGCCGAGGCGGGTGCGCTGGACCTTGACCTGGACGGTGCCGAAGGTGGATGCCTGGTTCGTGAGCGTGAACGTGTGCGTCATGACGGTCGGGTAGGAGTCGGGCACGTTCGCGGTCACGGGAGTCCCGATGAAGCTCCCTCCTGTCGACACCGTGTACGAGAGCCCGGGAATCACGTCGACCGTGTGGGTTCCCTCGGTCATCGAGGTGACCGACAGGATGCTCCCGGGATAGGAGAACGTCTTCGAGTAGTTCGTCGAGTTGCGGGTGTACGAGACGGTGACGGTCGCACCCGCCCCGGTGAAGGCCGTGCCGTCGGCGTTCCTCAGGTCGACGTAGATCGTCGCCGGCTTGTAGACGTAGAGCGCGGTCGGCCACGTCTGCCCCGGCGAGAGCTGGACATGCGCCGGCGAGGACGGCGAGACCGTGTCGTACAGCGTGTCGTAGCCCGTCGGCGGCGTCAGGCTGAGGTCGTAGTACGCCGTGGCCCCGCTCGTCGGGTTCGGCGTCAGCCCGGCGAAGAGCACGGTGCCGGACGCGTCGGTGACGTCGTTGCGCGGTGCGTCGGGACCGGTTTCGAGCGCGACGGGGACGTCCGCGACCTGCGTGCTGTTCCCGTAGTCGACTACACGGGCGTTGATCACGGCGTTGGACTGGGAGGCCCGCACCGGCGGCGCCACGTACGTCACCTCGCGTGCGAGCTCCTTCGAGTCCCGATTGCGGGTGACCGTGACGACGATCTTCTTGTAGTTCGCGTACGAGGTATAGCTGAGCGGACCCGGGTCGTTGACGTAGGAGACGGACGTGGCCAGCGTCGCGATCAGCCCGCCGTCGTTCACGGTGGCGGTGGACGGCGGATACGAGGAGTTCGGGCACGCCGTCGTCGGCGTGGTGACGCCCAGACAGCCGGCTGGGTTACCGGCGACGATGCCCACGTTGTTGTAGTCCATCGCACGGATGGCCTCGATCTGGCTCAGGGCCGACTGCTGCGCGATCGTCCGCTGGCGCCCGAGCGTCGTCGCGGCCGTGGCCGAGGTGAGCATGGTCACCATCGAGGCGCCGACGATCTCGAGCAGGACCAGCGCGATCACGACCTCGACCATCGAGATGCCGCGTTCGCTCCTGAGCAGGCGCGACAGGGGGCCGACGCGCCGCAGGGGAACCTCTTTCCGGGTAGCCGGGGGCATTGCCTGTCTCGTTATCGGCCCGGTCGAGGAGGCCTGTCATCCCCTCTTGGGGTGTCCCCCGGTCGAGTCGGCGCACGACTCCCGCTGCGGCCACCCGGCTCGAGCGCCCTGCGGTCGAGTGATCGCCCGAATCGGCCGATACCGTGAACACGTGGCAACCAGTCCCGACACCGCCTCGACCTTTCAGCGCCGGCTGCTCCGCGGTTCGGCCACCCTGGTCTTCACGGGCCTCTGTGTCTGGTATCTCGTCGCGAAGATCGACTTCGGCGAGACCGCCCACGTGCTCGGAAGCGCGCGGCTCTCTCTCCTCCTGCTCGCCTTCGCGATCCTGGTGCTCGCGCTCGTGCCGCTCGCGTGGCGCTGGCAGCGGCTGCTCGCTGCGCGCGGGATCCGGGAGCACCTGCCGTGGCTCCTGCGCACGTACTTCGTCTCCTACACGGCGAGCCAGGTCCTGCCGACCTCGCTCGGCGGAGACGCCATGCGCATCTTCGAGACGTCGCGCCGGCAGCCGGGCGGGAAGGGCGCCGTCGCCGGGTCCGTCCTGCTCGAGCGCGGTCTGGGGGCAGTCGCGACGCTGGCCCTCGGTGCCCTCGGCTTCGTGCTCGCCGCGGGTCGCTACGACGTGGGCGGCTACCTGTGGCTCGAGCTGGCGCTGGCGGTCGCCACGGCGGCGCTCGCGGTTGTCGTCTTCTCGCGGCGCGCGCGTCGCCCGCTGGCCCGGCTGGACCCGCTGCTCCGGCCGCTCCGTCTGGCGCGGCCGCTCGGCGCGGTCTACCGCGGAGTGCACGGTTACCGCGACCACGCTGCGCTGGTCGTGGCGATGACGGCGCTGACCCTCGTCGTCCAGGCGTTCCGCATCCTGGCGATCTGGCTGTGCGGCGAGGCGGTCGGGGTCGACCTGTCGCCGCTTCCGTACTTCGTGATGGGGCCGATGTTCTTTCTCGTCATGCTCGCCCCGTTCACGCTGAACGGCTTCGCCCTCCGCGAGGCGTTCTTCGTGAGCTTCCTGGGCCAGCTCGGGGTCGACGCCGACCAGGCGTTCGCGACCGGCTTCCTCTACTTCCTGCTCGCGCTGGCGCTCTCGGCCCCCGGCGCCGTGATCTGGGCGGCCGAGGGAATCGGCGGGCTCAGCAGCCGGAGCCGGAGCCGACCGGTGCAGGCGCGCGAGGCACCCTAGCGAGGGCGACGATCCCCGTGCCGAGGCCCGTGCGCGCGAAGGGCCGCTGGAGGACACGGAACGGGGCGGCGATGCCTGCCGTCAGCCAGCCGATCCCGTCGGGCGGCTGGAGCCATCGGCCGCTCGAGGCGGTCTGCTCCGCCGGCGAGTGCTCTCCCCGGGCGCTCGCGAGACGCCCGATGGCATTGCGGCCGACCTCGAGCGCGTAGCCGAACGGAAAGCCCGACGTGAGGACGACCGGGTCGACGAGCCCTGCGGTCTCGAGCAACCGGGCCATGTCGTCGGGGTCGTAGCGGCGGTGGTGGCCCACGATGCGGTCGTGCGAGCCGAAGCGGCTCCGGTGAGCCGGCGCGCTGACGAGGATCCAGCCTCCCTCGCGCACGCGGCGACGCCACTCCGTCAGGGCGCCGGCGTCGTCCTCGAGGTGCTCGAGGACCTCGAAGCTGCAGAGCAGGTCGAAGACGGGATCGGGCGAGAGCGCCGAGATGTCGCCGAGCACGATCTCTCCGCGCCCGACCTTGCGCAGGCGGGCGGCGGCGCGCTCGAACGCCAGCGGGTCGGGCTCGACGGCCGTGTAGTCGTACCGCGAGGCGAGCCGCACGCCGACGGCGCCCTCTCCTGCTCCGACTTCGAGGACCGAGGTGACGTCTCTTCCCAGCCTGCGCAGCACCATCTGCACGAGGTCGTAACGGAGCCAGGCGTTCAGCGGCAGCGGCGGCTGACTCATGCGGCGACGGACGCGATGCGGGCGTAGAGAGGCGCGGTGACGGAGGCCGGCCGGAAGGAGAGCATCGCACGCTCGTACGCCGCCGCGCGCAGCTCGGCGACCTGCTCGCGGCGCGCGGCGAGCTCGACGAGGGCGCGGGCGAGAGCATGCGCGTCCCCGGGCGGGACGAAGACGGCGCCGCGGTCGAGGACATCTCGCTGGGGGCGGGTGTCGGAGGTGACGATCGCGGTGCCCGCGGCCGCACCCTGGAAGACCTTGTTCGGAACCACCCGCAATGCCTTCGGCCCGGTGCCGAAGATCCCTAGGCAGACGTCGTGGGCGGCGACGACGGCGGGAAGCTCGTCGGCGTCGACCCAGTCGATCCACTCCACCGACTCGTTCGCCGCCGCTGCGGCGCGCGTCGCCTCGTAGTCCTGTCCCCGGCCGATCAACGTCAGCTGCACCGAGGGCTCGCCGAAGAGAAGGCCGGCGGCCTCGCCGATGACGGGCGCGCCCTGGAGCGGCGTGAACGAGCCGAAGAAGACGACGCGCAGCGGGCCGGCGGCTGCGATCGGGCCCGGCCGGTGGAACCACTCCTCGGAGGCGCCGACAGGCACGACCAGCGCGCGGTCGTGCGCCTCGCCCCGGATCAGCTCCAGGTGCCCGGGCGTGTCGACGCACGGCACGTCGGCCGCCTGCAGGGCGGCGCGGTCGAGCCGTTCGAGCAGCCGGACGACGAGCCCGGGCTGGGCGCCCCGGTCGAGCGCCGTGTCGCTGGCCGAGATCAGGTGGTCGAGGACGACGGGCACCTTCGGCCAGAGCCGTCGCGCCAAGTGGACGTCGAAGTGGCCCATGTAGCCGACGACGACGAGATCGATCGTCGGCAGGCGGCGAGAGCAGGCCCAGAGCCGCGCCCACGCGAGTGCGATCCGCATCACCAGGATCGGGAGGAGCCAGGGCTGTCTGAGGATCCGGACTCGCATCGCCGTGTCGAGACCAAGTGGGACGTTGCACTCGACGACCTCGTCGCCCAGTGCCGCGAATCCCTCCTGGAGCACCCGGATCCGCGGATAGAGCCGGGAGTCGTAGGTGCCGAAGAAGAGCACGCGACGCCGACCAGGGAGCACACGCTGGCCGGCGGTCCTCAGGGGGTCTCTCGCCGCGGAGAATCGGATCCGCATGGAAGCCAGATCGGCTCGGCCGTACGGCTTCTAGACACGCCGAAGGGTGATGTGCCGGGCGTCCAGCCGCAGCTAGGTCGCGAGGTCGAGGGCAGGCGAAAGGTGCTCGCAGGCCGTCGGATCCGGAGTGAAGACCGGCGCAGTGGACTTGACGCTCAACCCCCGACGGCCAAGGAGCAGGAGCTTCCTGGAGCGGTAGGTCACGTAGGCGTTCTTGGACGCGCAAACCGGGAGGCGCACGCGGTGCTCACGGCCGGGGCTCACTCGGACCGTGGTCCGTGCGTCTGGCCCGAACTGGAAGGTGAGCGGAATCGTTCCGACAGCCGGGTAGGACGTCAGCCGCATCGACAGCCAGCCCTCGACGCGGCGCCCCGGCACGCTCGGCCACAGGTAGATCGCGCCGAAGTTGGCGAGCCAGCCGTCGGAGTAGCGTCCCAGGGCGTACAGCTGCAGGCGCGGCCGACCGGAGGCGTCCGGCTTCCACAGCGTCGCCGTCGCGGTTGTCCGGATCGCGTCGCCTCCACGGAGCCGCACTGTCGACCCGTAGGTGTCGACCAGCAGTGGTCCGCTCAACGGTCGCCCGCCGACGCTCAGCGAGCCGTCCCGACCGACCGTGACGCGCTCGGTTCGGAAGACGTCGAACTTCGAGGCTCCGGGGAGGAGCGCCACGCGCGTGATCGAGCGATTCCAGAAGAGCTCCTGGAGTGAGTAGTCCCCGCGTGGCCCCGTGTAGGCCTGGAGCAGGGTTACCGGGCCGACGTGCGCCTTGTCGACCCACGACGGGTCGGCCGGAAGCGCGTTTTTCCGCAGGTTGGTGGAGCTCTGGACGTCAAGCACGACGGCGCCGGCCGAGGCTGCGCCGGTTGCGAGCAACGCGAGCCCGAGGACGATGGGCGTGCCCAGCTTGGGACGCCTGGACGCAACCACGGCGACGACCGTCATCACTCCGACTGCGGCGGCGACGACGCTGGCGGCGTTGCCAGGTCCGCCGAGGTGGACGGTCAGCCACTGGACGGCGAACAGGATCGGAGACGCGCTGATGGTGGGGGCGATCGCGAAGCCGCTCAACGGGACGCGCACCGAGAGCACGAGGAGGCCGGCCGCAAGCGCGAGGTGTGCCACGCGCGCCGGCCAGCCGCGCTTCGCGTAGAGCGCGAAGCAGATGCCCGCGAGCGGCACGACATAGAAGACGTACCGCTCCTTGATCTCGTTAACCGGGAAGCCGGGACGCCCGTCCGAGTTCGCCTGGAGCAGACCGGCCTCGGTCACCAGCCCGACGGCGACGAGGCCGACTACGACGGCGAAAGCCTGCTCGAGCCGTGAGCTCGGCTTCCTGAGCGCGAACCAAAGCCCGAGCAGTGCTCCGGGAACGATGATCCAGCCGGCGGCGTACGCCAGCACCATGGTGTCCCAGCCCGACCACCGCAGGAATGCAGTCGGGTTCAGGTGGAGATGGAGGATCGGGTGGTAGTAGCCGACCACGCGGCTCGGGCCGGTGACGACCAGAGCGACCACCGGGAAGACGAAGAGCGCGATCGGCAGGAGCTGCTCCCGAAGAGCCGCCCGTACCCGGTGCTCCCGGAGGCCGAGCAGGAATGCCGCGAGGACGAACACGACCGGCAGCACCACGAGCTGGGCACGCGTGAGGGCGGCGAGGGCGGAGAAGGCGACGAACGCGAGCTGAGGGCGCCGTCTCGGCTCGGCCAGGGCGATCGTTCCGGCGGCGACGGCGGCCAGCACGAGGGGATAAGCGAACGGCTCGGAGGTGACGAACGACGCATAGAGCAGATCCGGGACGAGCAGGGCGAGGGCGGCGACGGCGAGCGCGATTCGGCGGGAGAGACCGAGCCGCAGCGCCAGCATGTAGACGGGAATCGCGGCGAGTGACATCGCCAACGCGCTGATCGCCTGCACCGTCCGGAAGGCGGTTCCGACGTCGCCGATCAGCCACGCCGGTGCGGTCAAGATGGGCTGGAGCAGCGCCGGGAAGTGAGCCGGTCCGCCCCGGATCGACGGATGACCCGAGTCTGCGATCGACCGTCCGATCGCAGAGTAGATGTACTCGTCGGGGAAGAGAGCCGGCGTCGAGCGGAGCCAGGCCAGCGCGGTGCGGATGACGAAGCTCGCGCCGACGAGAGCGGCGAGCGCGTAGGCGGGGCGCAGCTTCACACGCCCTTGCTCGGCAAATCCTCCGCCCGACTTTAGAAAAGAGAGAGGGCGCGGCCGCCCGCGCCCTCTCCGAGGTGCAGTTGAAACGAGTTGCCTACGGACAGGCCGTACCGACGACGATCTGTGCGGAGGGGCCGGCCTTCGAGGCGAACTTCGTGTTGTCGTTCGGCGAGGTCGCCTGGACGCAGTAGGTCGTGGCGGTCGCCGAGTGCACGGACACGATGCCGCCGCTGATCGACGCGTCGTACGACGCCTTCAGCTTCGCGGCGTTCATGCCGTTGTACGTGCCGTGGTCGGAGAAGAACGCCTCCACGGACGGAATCGCCGCGCGGAGGTCAGCGCCCGCCGCGCTCTTGTTCGCGCGGTCCCGGAAGCTCAGGTACGAGGGGATCGCGATGGCCGTGAGGATCGCGAGAATGATCATCACGACGAGGAGCTCGATCAGGGTGAAACCCTTCTCGCTCCTCAGACGCTTCCGCAACTTGTCGAGCATGGTGCTCCTTCCTTGGGGGTTTGCGGTGGCCCCGGACGTATCGGCGGAGGCGCGTCGCGCACCCGAGCCCTAGAACGGGTGAAATGCCCGTACGGACGGGGTAGGCCGAGCGGCCCGTTAAGGATCCGCCGCTCGTTGCCGATAGCCCGTCCGGAATGAGCGCCGTTCACTCGATCGACGATCTCCTCGCGAGCATGGAGGCGCTGCGGGCGTCCGACCTGCACCTCTCCGCCGGGTCGCCGCCCGTCGTGCGCGTGCGCGGCGAGCTGGTCGTGCTCGAGGACCGGCCTCCGTTGTCCGCCGAGGACACGCAGCAGCTGCTCTACCGCATCCTCTCCACCGAGCAGCAGAAGCGGCTGGAGGTCGACCGCCAGATCGACCTGTCGTACGCGATCTCGGGCCTCGCCCGCTTCCGCGTCAACGTCTTCTTCCAGCGGAACGCCGTCGGCGCCGTGCTCCGCCTGATCCCCTACAAGATCCTCACGCTGGAGGAGCTGCGCCTCCCTGGCAGCCTGCACGAGTTCGCCCAGCGGCCGCGCGGGCTCGTGCTCGTCACCGGGCCGACGGGCTCGGGCAAGTCGACGACGCTCGCCGCCCTGATCGACGAGATCAACCGGAACCGCGCGGGCCACATCCTGACGATCGAGGACCCGATCGAGTTCCTCCACAGCCACCGCCGCTGCCTCGTCAACCAGCGCGAGATCGGCACCGACGCGCGCGGCTTCGCCGAGGCGCTCCGTGCCGGCCTCCGCCAGGACCCCGACGTGATCCTCCTCGGCGAGATGCGCGACCTCGAGACGATCTCGACTGCGCTGACCGCCGCCGAGACCGGCCACCTCGTGTTCGCCACCCTGCACACCCGCGGCGCCTCCGGCACGATCGACCGCATCATCGACGTCTTCCCCGCTGCCCAGCAGGGGCAGATCCGCGCCCAGCTGTCCGCCAGCCTCGAGGGGATCGTCACCCAGACCCTGCTGCCCACCGCCGACGGTCAGAGCCGGGTCGCCGCCCTCGAGATCCTGATCCCCGACTACGCCGTCCGGAACCTGATCCGCCAGAGCAAGCTCGAGCAGATCTACTCCGTGATGCAGACCGGGACGACCCGCGGGATGCAGACGATGGAGCAGTCGCTGTGCGACCTCGTCCTCCGCGGCACGATCAGCAGGGACGTCGCCCTCGAGAGCTCGAGCTACCCCGACCAGCTGGAGGGCCTGCTCCAGCGGTCCGGCTCGCCGGGCGGCTCGGGGCTCGCCGCCGCCTCCTCAGGCCTGCGACTGGCAGGAAGCTGACATGAGCAAGCCCGACGACACCTCGGTCTGGAAGAAGGAGATCAGCTTCCGCCGGAAGGCGAAGCCGAAGGCCGTCTCGCTGCCGCCGGTCGAGCCTGCCCCCGAGCCGGCTGCGCCGGAGCAGGCGGAGGCGAAGCCCGGCAAGTCGGTGTGGAAGAAGGAGCTCTCGTTCCGGCAGAAGGAGAAGCCGAAGGTCGAGGCGGCGCCCGAGGTTGCGGCTGCGCCTGAGCAGGCCGAGGCGAAGCCCGGCAAGTCGATGTGGAAGAAGGAGCTCTCCTTCCGGAAGAAGGACAAGCCGAAGGTCGAGAACGTCGAGCCCGTCGAAGCCGAGGCCCCGGCGCCGCCGGTCGAGCCCGAACAGGTCCCCGACCAGCCCGTGTCGTCCGACACGGCGCCGGCCGCCGCCGAGTCTCGGCAGCCGCTCTGGCCGCCGGTGCCGCGGGCGACGCCGTCCGCCGCGGAGCCCCTCGCAGCGGAGTCGACGCCGGACCCCGCAGCTCCGCCGGCACCTCCGACGGCAGCGGAAGCCGCGACCGTCGCCGTGCCGCTCGCCGCAGGCGTCGTCGCCGCCGAAGAGGCCGCGGAGCAGGCCGAGGCCGTCGCGCCCGCAGCCGAGCCCCAAGCCGACCCCGCCCCGGCGCCCGAGCCCGTCGCCGAGCCCGCACCGGCCGACGCTCCCGAGCCGGCTCTCGAGCCGGCGGCAGAGCAGAAGCCGTCCCGTCGCGAGCGTCGCGAGTCGAAGCGCGGCGACAAGGGCGCGAAGGACCACAACCAGCTCGTCGGCCTCAAGCTCGGCGCCTCCCAGATCGCCGCCGCCCAGGTGATCAACAAGGGCGGCCCGAAGATCGTCCGCATGGCCCGCATGCCGCTCGACCGCGGCGTGGTCGTCGGCGGCGAGCTGCGCGAGCCGGAGGCGCTGGCCGCGAGCCTGAAGACCTTCTTCCGCAAGAACAAGCTTCCGCGCAACTGCGTGCGGCTGGGGATCTCGAACAACCGGATCGGCGTGCGCACCTTCGAGATCTCCGGCATCTCCGATCCCAAGCAGCTGACCAACGCCGTCCGCTTCCGGGCGCAGGAGACGCTGCCGATCCCGCTCGACGAAGCGGCGCTCGACTACCGGATCCTCGAAGAGCGCGTCGGGGAGGACGGCACCCGCGTCTTCCGCGTGCTCCTCGTCGTCGCCCACAAGGAGCTCGTCGAGCGCTACGTGGCCGCCTGCCGCAAGGCGGGGCTCAAGCTGGTCGGGATCGACCTCGAGGCCTTCGCCCTGCTGCGCGCGCTCAGCGACCCGACGCAGCCGCCCGGCGAGGACGCCGCGGTCGTCTGCGTGTCGATCGGCCACGATCGGTCGACGCTCGCGGTGTCGGACGGCCGGCTGTGCGAGTTCACGCGTGTCCTCGCGTGGGGCGGGTCGGCGCTCGACGCCGCAATCGCCCGCGTCCTCGACATCACTCCCTCCGCGGCCGTGCCGATCAAGCACGCGCTCTCGCTCGGCGAGGAGGGCGAGGCCGCCGGCCTCGACGCCCGCCATGCCGAGGAGGCCCGTCGCGCGATGGTCGTCGAGCTCCAGTCGTTCGCCCGCGAGTTGGTCGCCTCGCTCCGCTTCTACCAGGAGCAGCCGAACTCCCTCGGGATCGTCGAGATCATGATCACGGGCGGCGCTGCGGCGTGCGGCGGCCTCGCCGCGGAGCTCGAGCGGCTGATCGGGATCCCGGTCCGCGTCGCCGACCCGCTCATGCGCGTCGAGGTGCCCCGCTCGCTGCACGTCGAGGACGAGGTCTCCACCACCTCCATGGCCGTCGCAGTCGGCCTCGGGATCGAGGACTGATGCGCGCCGTCAACCTGCTCCCGCGCGAGACGAAGGAGCCCCGCAAGCGGCTGACCGTCGTCGGCCAGCTCACCCTGGTCGCTCCCTTCGTCGTCGTCGGGCTCGTCGTCGTCGGCTACCTGCTCTCGAGCTCGAGCCTGAACAGCAAGCGCTCCACGCTCCAGGCGCTCCAGGACGAGCTCGCCTCGCTTCCCCAGCCCGCGGCCCGCCAGCCGCAGCAGAACCCGGCGCTCGCCGCGGAGCAGCAGGTGCGGGTCGCAGCGCTCGGCGCCGCCCTCCAGAGCCGCCTCGTCTGGGATCGCGTCCTGCGCGAGATCTCCGCGGTGCTGCCCGGCGACGTCTGGCTGACGACGATGTCCGCCACCTCGCCGGAGACGCCGACGGCGGTGGGCGCGTCGGCGACGCCTCCCGCGGCCTCCCCGGGCACCACGACGACCTCGTCGACCACGACGACCACGACCGCCACGACGCCCGCTCCGGCTCCGCCGCCGGCACCGACCGCTCAGCCGATGAGCTTCGCGGGCTACACGTACTCGCAGGAGGGCGTTGCCCGCCTCCTCAGCCGGCTCGCCGTGGTTCCCGCGCTCGAGAACGTGAAGCTCGTGCAGAGCTCGCAGGCGGAGGTCAACGGCCAGTCGGTCGTCTCCTTCTCGATCCAGGCCGACGTCCGGCCTCAGGAGACGGGATGAGCAAGCTGCGCACCGAGTACAAGGTCGCCCTGCTCGTCGGGGGAATCCTCGTCGCGCTCGTCGCCGGCTGGTTCATCGCGGTCGCGCCCAAGCGGCACGAGGCCTCCGACCTGAAGCAGCAGATCGCCGACACCCGCGATCAGATCTCCGCTGCCCAGGGCGTGCCGACGCAGGCCGCGCCGCCTCCGATCCGGATCGCCGATCTCTTCAAGCTCTCGCGCGCGATGCCGAACACCGCCGACATCCCCGGCGTGATCCTCCAGCTGAGCCGCGTCGCGGGGGAGACGGGCGTGAAGTTCGAGTCGATCACCCCCCACGACCCCGTGCCGTACGGCGCGTACGAGCAGGTCTCGGTCGACCTCTCCTTCGAGGGTCGCTTCTACGACCTCTCCGACTTCCTCTATCGCCTGCGCAACCTCGTCGGCGTCCACGAGGGCGTGCTCGACGCGACCGGCCGGCTGTTCACGGTCGACTCGATCAGCTTCAACCAGGGCGCCGCGAGCTTCCCGCAGGTCAAGGCCACGCTGACCGTCTCGGCCTACGTGTTCGGTAACGGCACCACGCCGCCGGTCCCGAGCGGCCTGGCCCCGACCGGCTCGGCTCCGGGCTCGCCCGCGATCGAGAACACCCAGCCCGTCCCGGCCGCGCCGGCGGGCGCAACGGCGGTGGGAGCATGAGCCCGGCGCCCGCATCCGTCACCGCGATGGCCGAGAAGCGCGTCCGGCGCCAGAAGATCTTCATCGCCGTGGGCTCGGTGCTCCTGCTCGCGATCCTCGGCTTCGAGCTGCCGAAGATGCTCGGCGGCGGCGGGAACGAGGCCTCCGGGGTGACGACAGCGCCGGCCGGCACGCTCGGAGCCGCGCCCACGGGCGCCGCCCCGGTGGTTCCGCCCGGCAAGCTGCCGAACACCGACCGGATCGTCGTCCAGCGCGACTCCAGCCAGCTGATCTCGTTCGGCCTCTTCAAGACGAAGGATCCCTTCGTCCAGCAGCTCGCGACCTCCGCGGCCGAGACGACTCCCGGCGCGACGCCGTCTGCGCCCGCGCCCGCCGGCGCGACCCCGACGCCGGGCGGGTCGACGGTCGCGCCCTCGGCTCCGACTCCGGCAGTTGTCCCGCCGGGCGCGGTCTCGACCCCGTCGGCGACCACGCCGTCCGCCCCCGGGTCGACTCCGTCGACGATCACGCCCACTGCTCCCGCGCCCGCGCCGACCGACGCGCTGATCGCCGTCAACGGCGTCTGCGAGCGCGTGTCCGTGAAGGGGACGTTCCCGACCGACGAGAACATCTTCCGCCTCGTCTCGATCGCCCGCGACGGGAAGTCGGTCGAGATCGGCGTCGTCGGCGGCTCGTACGACAGCGGCCAGGCGACCGCGACCCTGAAGCAGGGCGGAAAGCTCACGCTCGTGAACACCGCCGACGGCACGCGGTACGAGATCGCGCTCAAGGCGAGCTGCACCCTCGCGGCGCCGGCCGGCACCACCACCCAGGCGGCGGGCTCGACCACGCCCATCGCGCCGACGCCGTCGACCACCGCCGCCACCACGACCACCACCGCCACGACGACCGCGACCACGCCGATCGTGACGGACTCGCTCGACACGACGACCCCGGGCACGTAGCAGCCGATGGCCTCGTACGCCTACACGGCGATCAACGCCGAAGGCCTCGAGCTGAGGGGCGAGCTCCAGGCGGCCACCGCCTCGGCCGCCCGCGAGCAGCTCCGCGTGCAGGGCCTCCTCGCCGAGCACATCGAGGAGCTGTCCGGCGCGGGAGCCGACGGGCGCGTCGCCAGCGGCGACGCCTCGGCCCGGAGCGGCGGCCGCTCCCGCGGGCGGGGCGTCAAGCCGCGCGTCCTCCAGGTCTTCTCCCGTCAGTTCGCGACGATGATCGACGCCGGCCTGAACGTGGTCACGGCCCTGAGCATCCTCGAGGAGCAGACCGACGATCCGCACCTCGCCGTGGTGATCGGCCAGGTCCGGAGCGACGTCGAGGGCGGCGCGCTCCTGTCCGAGGCGCTGTCCCGCCATCCGAAGATCTTCTCCCGGATCTACGTCTCGATGGTCGAGGCGGGCGAGGCGGCCGGCATCCTGGACAACGTCCTCGACCGGCTCGCCACGCAGATCGAGAAGGAGGCGAACCTCAAGCGCCGCGTCAAGGGCGCCATGGTCTACCCGACGATGGTCATCTCCTTCGCGTTCCTGGTCCTGGTCGCGATGCTCCTCTTCATCGTCCCGATCTTCCAGAAGCTCTACAAGCAGTTCAACGGGCAGCTGCCGAAGCTGACGCAGTTCATGATCAGCGCCTCCGAGCTCCTGCGCAGCCGCTGGTACGTCATCTTCCCGGCGATCGCGCTGATCATCTTCCTGTTCTTCCGCTGGAAGGGCAGCGATGGCGGCCGGAAGCAGTGGGACCGCTTCAAGCTGAAGGTGCCGATGAAGATCGGCGACGTCGTCCTCAAGGTGACGATGGCCCGCTTCTCGCGGACGCTCTCGACGCTCGTCGCGGCCGGCGTCGACATCATCAAGGCGCTGGAGATCACCGGCGCCACCTCCGGCAACTGGGTGGTCGAGGACGCGCTCCGCGACATGCGCGAGCAGGTCCACGCCGGCGTGCCGATCGCCCAGCCGCTGATCGAGCACCCGGTGTTCCCGCCGATGGTCGGGCAGATGGTGAAGATCGGCGAGGAGACCGGCGAGCTCGACGCGATGCTCGGGAAGGTCGCGGACTTCTACGAGGAAGAGGTCGACGCGACCATCTCGGCGCTGACCTCGATCATCGAGCCGATCATGATCATCCTGGTCGGCTGCATGGTCGCGACGATCATCCTCTCGATGTACCTGCCGATGTTCAAGCTGCTGACGCTGATCAAGTAGCTGCGGCCGAACGACGCGCATACCTGACGAGGATCAGCGCCCGAGGGCACCGATCGGCACGACGGCGACTCCTTCGGGGCGCTGGTACGCGTATCCGGTCGCGACGACGACAGCGAGCGTGGCCGGAGGCCCGATCTTCGCTGTGTCCACGCGCTGGGCAAACGTCAGAAGGCTCTTGGACGCGCTGGCGATGTGCGCTTCGCCTCCGAGCTTGACTTCGAAGGCTCCCCAGGAGCCGCCGCGAGTCTGGACGATCGCGTCGACCTCGAGCCCGGTGTTGTCGCGGTAGTGCATGACGGAGCCGTCGAAGGCTTGTGCGTAGATCCGGAGGTCGCGCACGACCAGCGACTCGAACAGATAGCCGAAGTAGCTCAGGTCTCGGATGAGCTCAGAGGGCGATGCAGCGAGCGCAGCGACTGCCAGCGACGGGTCCACGAAATGACGTGTCGAGGTCGTACGGGCCTGGGCTCGGGAGCGGAGGTGGGGTGACCAGGCCGGCTGATCCTCGACGATCATCAGCCGTGTGAGCGCATCGAGGTAGTCGTAGATCGTGTCACGCGCGAGGACATCCTCGGGACCGGCAGTGTCAGCAGCGATCGTTGTGATCGCCGCTTCCGTCGCCGCGTTTCTCGCAAGGGATCGGAGCAGCTGCTGCACGCGCCGTGGGTCGCGTCGTTTCCCGTCGACGCGGGTGACGTCGGTGCGACTGATCTCATCCAGGTAGCCCCTCACCCCGACCAGCGCGTCCTCGATGCTCAGGCGCTGGAATGCCGGCCAACCGCCCACACAGACCCGATCGATGACGTCGGTCAGTGTCAGGCCCGGGTCGGCGCTCCTCGGTACTTCGCCTTGGAGAAGGCCTTCGAGGGAGATCGCTCCATTGGAGTGACCTGTCTCGACGAGGCTCATCGGTCGCATCTGGATTCGCGCGATCCTGGCCGCTCCCGTATGACGGGTCATGTCATCGGCAGGATTGGACGATCCGGTGAGGATGAATTGTCCAGGGAGGCTGCGGTCGTCGACTGCTCGGCGTACGGTGTTCCACAGAGCAGGCTCGAGCTGCCACTCGTCGATCAGCCGGGGCGTGTCGCCTTCGAGGAGAAGCTTGGGGTCGATGGCCGCTGCGGCGCGGGCAGCCTGATCGACGTCCAGCAAGACCTCGCTGGCAGCATGCTCTCTTGCTGTTCTCGTCTTGCCGCAGGCTTTCGGACCGCCGATGACAACGGCACCGAATGCGGCCAGACGAGGCCTGATCTCGTCGTCGACAATGCGCGGGATGTAGCCCAGCCCGGACACTCGACAAATTGTAATCGTGACAATCGACAGATTGCAATCAAATCCACCGACGGATTGTGCCGGAATTGGGCGGCAGATTTGAAGGGCCGGCTTCGGCCGTCAAGCGGGAATCGCGCTCTCGAGGCGCCGCAGCAGGTAGTGCAGGAACAGGTGGTCGCCGCTCCGGCGGACGCCGGCGAGGTCGCCCTCGACTCGGAGGCCCGGTAGGAGCTCCCGGCCGGCGACCAGGCCGAGGCGGGTCTGGCCCTCCTCGCGGCCGGCGAGGAGCGGCGAGACGGTCAGGAACAGCTCGTCGATCAGCCGCTCGGCGAGCATCGAGCCGACGACGTGCGGGCCGGCCTCGAGCAGAACGAGCTCGTGGCCGCGCCCGCGCACCTCCTCCACCGCCCGCCGGACGTCGACCAGCGGGCCCTCGCCGAGCGCGACCACCTCCGACGCCTCCGGCAGCAGGCCCGACAGCGCCTGGGCGCCCGCGTCGGTGGTCAGCACGAGCGCACCGCGCTCGAACGCGGGATGGTTCGGGTCGACGCCGCCGGTGCCGGTGATCACGGCCAGCGCGGGCTCGCTCGGACGCCCCAGCCGGCGGCGCAGCTCCGCCCAGCCGCCGGCGGCGTCCGGGTAGGTGCTCGCCGGCGTCCACAGACCCTTCGGCGACGCCTGCAGCGTCCCCGACCCGATCACGACGGCCTCGGCGGCCGCGCGCAAAAGGCCCATGACGAAGCGGTCGTCGTCGTTCTCGTCGGCGATCAGCCGGTTGGCGCGTGCGAGCCCCGGGATCGCGACGACGCCGTCGATCGACGAGACGAAGTTGGCGACGAGCCGTTGGCCGGCGAAGCCGAACCGGCCGGGGTAGCGCTCGGCCAGGGCGGCGGGCAGGTCGAACGCGGGCCGGCCCGGCGTCTCGTAGAGGAGCTCTAGGCCCGTCCCCGGACCTCCTGGAGGAACTCGGCCCGAAGCGCCGGGTCCTCGAACGCGCCGCGCCAGAAGGTGGTGACCGTGCGCGAGTGCTCCTCGACGCCGCGCATCTGCGTGCAGAGGTGCGAGGCGGCGAGGTGGACGGCGACGCCGCGCGGCTCGATCAGCTCCTCGAGCGTGTCGGCGATCTGCTCGCCGAGGCGCTCCTGCACGGTGAACCGCCGCGCGAACAGCCGCACCAGCCGGGTCAGCTTCGAGATGCCGATGATCTGCTCGCCGGCGACGTAGCCGACGTGGGCGGCGCCGTGGAACGGGAGCGCGTGGTGCTCGCAGAGGCAGACGAACGAGATCGGCCCCTCGACGATCTGCCCGGCCAGCGCCGAGGGCAGCTCGGGCGCCTCGCTCGGAAAGGCGGTCAGCAGCTTCTCGTCGCCGTCGTAGCCCGAGGTCGCCTCGTGCAGCGCGCGCAGGAAGCGCGCCGGCGACTCGCGGGTGCCCGGCGTGTCCAGGTCCATCCCGAAGGCCGAGAAGATCTCGCCGATGTGCTGCTCGAAACGCCTCCACTCCGCGGGCGAGATGTCGCGGGGCGAGGCGTAGCGATCCCCTTCGGCCGCCTGCCTCAGATCGACGACTGCTTCCAGGTCCACCTCTCTACCTCCCGTTCTCCTGTTCGACATGACGGCGGAGCAGCAGCTCCCGTCGGAAAGCGAGCGGCACGAGCGCCGCCGCGCAGGCGACCGCCACCCAGGCGTACGCGGCCGGGGCGCCCGCCGCGAGACACACGCCGAGCACGGCCAGCTGCGTGCTCAGCCCGAAGTTGGCGAGCACCGTGACGGTGGCCGCGTCGTGGTAGGCCAGCCGCGCCCCCGCGTCGCGCCCGCGCAGACGCCACGCGACGAAGCGCTCGACCAGCCGGTCCTGCGGCGCGTAGACGGCCGCGTAGCCGCGCGCGAGCAGGCCCGCCGCGCCGGTCGCCGCCGGCATCGCCTCGGCCGGCTCGCCGCGCTCGCGCCGGTAGAGGCGCTCGACGTTGTAGTTGACGCCGAGCACGAGCGTCAGACAGGCGAACCCGGCCGCGGCGAGCACCCACCGTCCCGTCGCCCAACCGATGCCGGCGAAGATCGCCGCGTCGACGACGAGGTCCGATTCCGAGTCGAGGTAGCGGCCGAGCACCGTCACCCGTCCGGTCAGCCGCGCGAGCTGCCCGTCGGCGTTGTCGAGCGCGGTCTTCAGCTGCATGAGCACGGCGGCCGCGACGAGCGCTCCGCTGCCGATCAGGTACGCGGCGGCCATCCCGGTCGCCCCTGCGGCAAAGACCACCGCCGGCGGCGGGACACGCAGCGGCGCGAGCACGAGCACGACGAGGTGGGCGGCCGGGCGGAAGACGCGCTCGCAGAGCAGCTCGCGCCCGTGCCGGGGCTTCCGTGCAATGCTCCCGCCCATGGAGTGGCCCGAAGTGGACGACGGCCTCGAGCGGGAATTCGAGTTCGAATCGTTCCCCGCTGCGATCGCGTTCGTCGACCGCCTGGCCGAGGTCGCCGAGGCGGCGAACCACCACCCCGACATCGACATCCGGTACAGGCGCGTCCTCGTCCGCTGGACGACCCACTCGGCCGGCGGCGTCACCGACCGGGACCGCGAGCTGGCCGCCCGGACGGACGAGCTCGTCTGATCAGGCGAGCTCGGCAAGCGCCGCCTCGTCGACGGGCTCGCCGGCCCGGATCAGATCGCGCGCGGCGTCGACCTTGCCCCAGACGTCCCAGAGCAGGAAACCGCGCGGCCGGTTGTCGCCGTCCACGTAGGCGATAACGCCCTTGCGATTCGGCTCCTTCCAGGAGACGACCGTCGCCTGCCTGGAGTCGAGGTCGCCCACCGCCTCGTAGCCGAGGTCGAAGAGGTCGGAGTAGAAGAACGGCAGGTGGTCGTACGGCAGGCCCGCGCCGGCCATGTTCGCGCCGACGGCGTGACCGTGCGTGTTGGCGTGGTCCTCGTGCTCGACCCGGGCCGTGTGGCCGAGCGCGGCGAGCGGGAACCGGGCGACGTCGCCCGCGGCGAACACGTCCTCCCGCCCGCCGGCCCGGCCCAGCTCGTCGACGACGATGCCGTCCTCGACGGGCAGCCCGATGCCTGCTGCCAGCTCGGTCACCGGCTCGATTCCGAGGCCCGCGATCACGGCGTCCGCCTGCAGCTCGGCGCCGCCGCTCGTCCGGACCGTCCCGTTCTCCACGCCGGCGACGGTCTCGCCGGTGAGGACCTCGACTCCCTTGTCGCGGTAGTAGCCGGTCACGAACTCGGAGAGCTCGGCAGGGAACAGGCGCGCACAGATGCCCGGGTCCGGGAACACCATCGTCACGTGGCTGCCGTTCGAGGTCAGCGCGGCGGCGATCTCCGAGCCGATGAACCCGCCGCCCACGACCACGAAGCGCGTGCCCTCGCCGGCGAGGCCGCGGACGCGCCGGTAGTCGTCGATGGTGCGGTAGTAGACGATGTCGCTGCCGTCGTCGCCGGGGAGACGGCGCGGGCGCCCGCCGGTGGCGAGCAGCAACTTCTCGTACCGGTAGGTGTCCCCGGCGTCGTCGGCGGCGGTCCGCGCCGACGCGTCGACCGAGACGACGGTCCGGCCGAGCCGGAGGTCGACGCCGAGCTGGTCGGTCCCGCGCCAGATCTTCTCCTCCTCGCCTCCCGACCAGAGGCCCTTCGTCAGCGGCGGGCGCTTGTACGGAGGATGCGCCTCGGCGCCGACCAGCGTGACCGTGCCGTCCTGGTCGTGCTCGCGGATCCCCTTGCAGGCGGCGTCGCCGGTCATGCCGCCTCCGACGACCAGGTAACGCGTCTCGGTCTCGCTCACGGCAGTCTCCCTTCGGGGTCGGCGGGCTCGGAGGCGAGGAGCGCCCGCAGGCTGTCGTGCTCCTCGCGGCAGGCAGGGCAGCCCCGCAGATGGGGGCGCATGCCCGGGACGATGCGGTCGGCATCCTCGCCGGCCAGCTCGAGCTCGACGTAGCGGTCGAGCTCGTCGAAGCAGGCGTCGCAGCCCACCTCGGCCTCGCCGGGGCCGAGCAGGCGCACGAGCTCCGAGCTCAGTTCGGGGGTCATTCCGTTCCCTCCTCGAAGGCGTCGAGGTCGAAGCCGGCCTTCGTCAGATGCGTTCGCAGCTTGCGCCGCGCGTCGTGCACGGTCTTGTAGAGCGCGCCGCGGGTCGTGTCGAGCCGCTCGGCGAGGACGTCGATCGGCACGCCGTTCAGCGCCAGCGCGACGAGCACCGTTCGCTGCCGGGAGGTCAGCACCGTCTCGATCCCTTCCTGGATCGCCGCCAGCAGCGCCCCCTGCTCGGCCGTCTCGGCCGGCCCGGGCTCACGGCTCGGGACGAGCGTCCAGCTCTCGGGCTCGAGCGGCAGCTCGCGCCCCTGCCAGGCGCGCCGGCGCAGCTTCACGGCCGCTTCGAGCAGCGCGAACTTGTACGCCCAGGTGGTGAAGCGGCTGGCGCCGCGGAAGTCGTCCAGCCGGGACAGGACCGACACGGCCGCGTCGTCGGCGGCCTCCTCGGCGATGTCGGCGAGCTCGCCGCCGCGGAGGTGGGGTAGCGCGGGCCGGCGGCGGGCGATCTCGAAGCGCGCCGCGCGCACGAGCAGCTCGCGCAGGCGCGCGACCGCCGCGTCGTGGCGCGGCCCGTCGCCCCGCAGGTCGTCGAGCCACGCCTGCGACTCCGAGTCGAGCAGGACGCGCGTCCGGGAACCGGTCATCGTGCCCATCATCGACGTTCGTGACCGCCGCGCCGCGGTCCTTACGTCGCGGCTCGGATCAGAAGCGGGACGTTCCGGGTGCGCTGAAGGCGCTCGTGACGATGGTGTTGCCGGCGATGTCCTTCAGCGAGCCGGAAGGCGTGTAGGTGGGCGTCCCGAGACCGACGCCGGTCCTGACCGAGCCGCTCGCGGTGCCCAGCCGGACCGTCAGCGTCCGGGCGGCCGGGTCCCAGGTGATCTGGGAGGAGCTGAACGTCCGGTTGGCCGTGACGTAGTTGCGGCCCAGGGCAACCGAGTCGAGATGGAAGTTGGTCGCGCCGCCGCAGCTGCCGGCGCCGACCGCGGAGATCGACAGGATGTCGTTTGTGCCGCTCTGCGTGATCAGGACGGTGACGCCGGCAAGCGACTGCGTGCCGCTGTTCCCCCAGGTCGAGCAGAACGTGGTTGCGTCCAGCTGCTCGGAGTAGGTGATCGTGAGCGTGTCGCCCGAGTCCGCGGAGCCCACGGTTCCGCCGTTGGCCAGGACTACGTTGGTGGGCGCCGGGGCGGTCTTGTCGATGCAGATCGTCGTCGAGGCGGTCTTGACTCCCTCCTGGTTGCCGACGTTGTCGACGCTGAAGTACTTGATCGTGTAGGTGCCGTCCGTCGAGAGCACGATCGACGTCCCCTGGCTCGAGCTGGTCGTCGGCGTCGAGCCGTTGGTCGTGTAGTACGTCGCCGCCGCGCCCGAGCCGGCATCGGTCGGGCTGAGCGTCACCGTCTGGTTCGTGTTCTTGCACGTGCTGCCGATCGAGGCGGTGTTGTCGGTCGTCGACGGCGCGGTCGCGTCGTTCGTCAGCGTCAGGGTCGGGGCAGCGGCGCTGTTCCCGGCCGCATCGGCCCCGGTCACCACCTCGGTCGGCGAGCTGGCCGTGCCCGCGCTCCAGCTGAACAGGTTCGAGACGTACGGGCCGCCAGCGGGGGTCGACTTCACGTCCGGGGTGGTGTGCGTCCAGCCCGTGGCCGTTCCGCCGAGCGCGGCGAAGGTGCTCGAGGCGGGCCCGGAGGTCGCGTCCGTCAGCGTGTTCTGGATCGAGAAGGAGCCGGAGTTGCCCGCTCCGCCGCGGTAGTAGATCGTCGTCCCGCTCAGGAAGGAGCCTCCCGTCTTGTTGGTGAGGGCGAGCGAGCTCGTCGGCGCGACGTTGTCGAGCTTGATGTGGGTGGTGGTGGCGGTCTCGGTGTTGCCGGCTGTGTCGGTCGACCAGTAGGTGACGGTGTGGTCGCCCTGGCCGGAGACGGTGACGGTGCCGCTGTAGGTCTGCTGGCCGCCGCCGTCGAGCGTGTAGTAGCTGTTCGCGACGCCGGAGGTCGCGTCGCTCGCGGCGAGGGTGAAGGTGACGCTGGAGCGCTTGAACCAGTTGTTCGAGCCGTCGGGCACGGCCGGCGTCGTGGTCAAGGAGGTCGAAGGCTTGACCGTGTCGACCTTGATCGTGGTCGTGTTCGCGCTCTCGACGTTTTCGGCGGTGTCGACCGACCAGTAGCTGACGGTATGCGTGCCCTGTGCGATCGAGACCGCGCTCCCCGAGTACGTCTGGGTCGCGCCGGCGTCGATGCGGTAGAAGGTCGAGCCGACGCCGGAGCTCGCATCGGAGCCGCTGAGCGTGAACGTCGTCGCCGAGACCCGCCAGCCGTTCGTGCCGTCGGGCGAAGCGGGGCTGATCGCGATCGACGTCGACGGCTTGACCGTGTCCACCTTGATCGTCGCGGTCGTGGTCGCGCTCTCGACGTTTCCGGCGGCATCGACCGACCAGTAGCTGACCGTGTGCTGGCCGTCCGGAATCGAGACCGCGCCGGAATAGGTCTGCGTCGCGCCGCTGTCGATCTTGTAGAGCGTCGAGGCCACACCCGAGGTGGCGTCCGACGCGCTCAGCGTGAACGACGGCGTGGTCACGTACCAGCCGCCCGAGCCGTTCGGGGCCGCCGGGCTCACGGCGGTCGAGGTGGACGGCTCGACGGTGTCGAGCCGGAGCTGGGCCGTGTTCGCGGCCTCGGTGTTCCCGGCGTTGTCGGCCGACCAGTAGGTGATCGCGTGCGTGCCCTGGCCCGAGACGGTGACCGCGCCGCTGTACGTCTGGGTCGGGCCGCCGTCGACCGTGTAGAAGCTCTGGGCGACGCCGGCGTTCGCGTCGGACCCTGCCAGGCTGAACTGCACGCCGGCCTGCGTGAACCAGCCGTTCGTCCCGTCCGGGCTCGAGGGGCTCGTGGTCAGCGACGTCGACGGCTTCGTCGTGTCGATCTCGACCGTCACCGAGTGTGCGGGCGCCTCGTCGTTCCCGGCGTTGTCGGTGGCGAAGAAGGTGAGCGTGTGGACGCCGTCGTTCGACCCGCCCGGGACGGCGGAGATCGTCACGTTGCCGCTCGCTCCGGAGATCGTCTGGAGCGTCCCCCCGTCGACCTCGTACCTGATGTCCTTCACGCCGGAGCTGCCGGCACCGTCGGCGGCGGACAGCGCGACGGTCACGTCGCTCGCGTGCCAGGCGCCGTCGTTCCCGCTGGCAGAGCTCGTGGGCGGGGTCGTGTCGACGAGGACGGCGGCGCTTGCCTGCGACGGGTAGGGAGTCGCGTTCCCCACGGCATAGATCGAGTGCGGCCCGTCGGACGGGCGCGGGAGCGTGATCGAGACGGTCGCGCTGCCGCTGGCGTCGACGTTCGCGGGCGAGCCGCCCAGCGTCGCGCCGCTCGAGTCGTCCAGCTTGTAGTCGACGCCCTCGTTCGAGGCGAACCCGCTGAGCGCGCCGGTGAGGTGGGTCGAGCCCGAGACGCCGGCGAAATCGGCCGACCCGAGGGTGGTCTGGTCGAGGACCAGGCTCGCCGCCCCGATCGTGACGGCCCCGCTCTTCGTGCTCTCCAGCCCTCGCCAGTTCGTGCCGATCACGGGCGTGATCGTGTACTGCCAGCTCCCGAACGGAACTCCGAGCTCCGTGCAGCTGAGGGCGGTGAGGACGCCGCTGCAGCCGGCGAGCGCCGTCTGCGGGGCGAAGGGCGGGCCGGCCTCGTAGCGGGTGACGAGGTAGCCGTCGACGGGGTGGCCGTCGGCGAGGGTCGTCGCCGGCCAGGTGATCGTGACCGAGCGGCCTGGCTGGCTGGTGACGGTCGTCGGGGGACGCCCTGGCGCCATCGACGTCGCAGCTCCTCCGCCCGCGCTGCCGGCCGCCGCGGCGCCGCTGAAGTACGCCACCAGGCCGCCCGCGAGCGCTCCGGCGAGGAGCACGATCGCCGAGAGGGCCAGCAGCCGGCGCCTCTTGCCGATCAGCCGAACGAGAAAGCCGGTCATCCGGTTGCCGTCCCCGTGAACGAGAGATCGACGGTGGCGTTCCGGCAGGCGTCCTGATTGCCGGCGTCCAGCATCCTCAGCTGCGGCCAGTCGGACTGCGCGACTCCGAGGGACTGCAGCGACGCGGTGGTTCCTCCGGGCACGGTCGGGTTCGCCTGCAGCTGCTGCGCCATGCCGAAGTTCGCGGCGCTACAGCCTGCGGCGGACGTGCCGGCGACCGTCACGGTCACGCTCTGGATCGTGATCGGCGCGGGATTCGGGTTGGTGAACACGAGGTCGAGCGGCACGGCCGCGGCGCCCGGATACAGCAGGGCGCCCGGCGCCGGTCCTCCGCCGACGGAGAAGCTGGCCGAGGAGACGCCGACGAGCCAGCCGGAGCAGGCGGCCGGGCTCGCGTTCCCGGCCTTGTCCAGCGCCCGCACGCAGAACGCGTGCGCGCCCGCGGCCAGGTTGCGGTAGCTCATCTTGCCTCCGCAGGCGCCGTACCCGGCGCCGTCCAGCTTGCACGAGTAGGACACTCCGGGCTCGCCATCCCGGTACTTGAAGCTGGCGCTCTTCTCGGTGGTCGAGGACGGAGGTTTCTTCGTAAAGGTGGGTGCCGGCGGCGGCTGCGTATCGACCCTCCACGTCCACGTCCGCGGCTTCCCCGTCCGAGCTCCGTCCTGTGCCTCGACCTGGAAGCGGTGCATGCCCTCGGCGAGTGGGCCGGCGTAGGCGGTCGAGCCGGTGGTGCCGCTGCCGCACATGGCGAAGGCGCCTGCGTCGAGCGAGCAGAGGAACACCACCGCGGACTTGCTCGTGTAGGCGAGGGCGGCCGCGGTCTGGTTCGTGAGCTTGGCCGGTCCGGCGGTGATCTTCGGCTTGGCGGGCTTGGATCCGCCCGCTGCACCCAGCGCGGCCCAGGCTGCGCCGCTCGCGAGCGCGAGGAGCGTGACGAGGAGCACCGCCGGCGAGGCCGTTCTCGCCGAGCGCAGGCTTCGGATTCGCCGCCGCGCCCTCATGGGCCCGTCGCCAGGGAGACCGTGAAGGTCGCGCCCTGGCACGCATTCGCGGCGTCGACGTCCATGCTGAGCGCGTCGGCGAGCGTGAGGTCGAGCGTGCCCTCGGTCGCGCCCACCTTGGCCGGGACGTTCCAGCCGGCGCCGCCGTTGTCCTGGGTCGTGTAGTGGAGAGCGGAGGTGTCGCAATCCAAGTGCGAGCCGTCGACGCCGATGCCGCCGTCCAGGACGAGCGAGTTGATCCGAACCGGGAACGGGTTCGGGTTGGAGACGGTCGCGTCCACCTCGCCGCTCGCGCCCGGGTAGAGCAGACCCGAGACAGGCGTCCCCGCGGCGATCGTCACCGGGTCGGGCGAGGCCACCGAGGCGCTTCCGGTGCCGCTCCCCGTCGACGTGTAGTAGGCGAGAGCACCGCCGGCGGCGACGAGCGCCGCCGCAGCTGCAATCGCGATCCGCACGGTCGTGTTCCTGAGCCTTCTCTCCACGATCCTCCCTCAGCCGCCGTAGCCGGCTGACGGATGGGGCCCGTGCGGCGAGCCCCGGTCCGCAGTGTCGGTCGCTAGTTGCTCGACCAGTTGATGGTCATCGACTTCCCCTGGCAGACGTCCTGGTCCGAGCCCGAGTCGAGCATCCGGACGTTCGTCGAGACGGTGTCGCTCGCCCCGGCCGCCAGCGTCGCGGCATACGAGGCCGAATCCACCTGGAACCACGTCCCGAGGCAGCCGCCGTTGTTCGCCACCGTCCCGGAGATCTGGTTGACGAACTCCGCGCCGCCTCCGGGGTTGTGGATCGTGACGGTGACCGGGACGTCCCCGCCGTCCGGGTAGAGCGTTCCCACCGGCCCGCCGGAGAGCTGGATCGCGCTCGACGATCCGACCGTGGCCGAGCCGGTGCCGGCTCCGGTGCTGGTGAAGTACGCGTAGGCGCCGGTGCCGAGAGCGATCGCCAGAACGACCACCCCGAGCATCATCACCTTCTTCTTGCCGTGTCTCGCCATCTGTCGTTTCCTTCCGTTCGGAGTCCAGTGCCGCTGCCGGTTCCGACAGCGGACGAGCAGAGCGAGAGGACACCGTCGAGTGACACGGCCGGCCCGCCACCGATGGAGCCGGACGCCGCAGCGAGTCCCGATTTGCTCGATTTGGTGGGTCGAGCAAGAAATCGGTTGCCCCCGGTGCGCGCTGATCCCCCGGGCGGGGGATTCGTTCGGGCTACCCCGTTCGGGGCGGCAGCGGCGGCGACGCCGCAGCGGTGCCGTGTGTGAGGATGGGGCCGTGAAGCTCGGCGCCCTCCTCTGGAACCAGTACACCGACTGGCAGTCGCTGATGGAGACGGGTGAGCTCGTCGACGGGCTCGGCTACGACTCTCTCTGGACCTGGGATCACCTGTACCCGATCGTCGGCGACCCCGGCGGGCCGATGTTCGAGGGCTACCTGACCCTCGCCGGCTGGGCGGGGCGCACCGAGCAGGCCCGGCTCGGGCTGATGGTCGGCGCGAACACGTTCCGGAACCCGGCGCTGGTGGTGAAGACGGTCACGACGCTCGACCACATGAGCGGCGGCCGCATGAACCTCGGCATCGGCGGCGCCTGGTTCGAGACCGAGCACACGGCCTTCGGGATCGAGTTCGGCACGGGTTTCGGCGAGCGGCTCGACTGGTTCGACGAGGCGGTCGAGCTGATGCGGACGATGCTGCCGGGCGGCCCTGCGTCGGCGAGGGGGCGCTTCTACCAGGCGACGGAGGTCCTGAACAATCCGCCGCCGGTGCAGGAGCACCTGCCGATCGTGATCGGGGGCAGCGGCGAGCGGAAGACGCTGCACACGGTCGCCAAGTACGCCGACGGGTGGAACACCGGTGGCGACCTCGAACGGGTCAAGCACAAGGACGAGGTCCTGCGCCGCTGGTGCGACGAGGTCGGCCGGGACGAGTCCGAGATCGAGCGCACCGTCCAGGGCGGCACGCCGATCATCCGCGACACGGTCGAGGAGGCCCGAAAGGTTGCGGCGGCGTGGGCCGAGCGCAACCGGCTCCCGGATTGGAGCGGGCCGAACGACACGCATGGACCGCCTGAGCTGGTCGCCGAGAGCTGGGCGCCGTACCTCGACCTCGGCTTCGAGCACGTCTACGTCGACTGCCCGGCCCCCTTCGACCACGAGACGCTCGAACGGCTGGCGCGAGAGGTCAGGCCGATGCTCGAGAGCCGCTGAGCCGCTCTTTCACCTCGGCCGAGAGGCGCACGCTCTGCCCACGCTCGTAGTCGTACCCGACGAGCACGCTCTTGGCCCGCGCGGCCAGCCGTCCGTCGGCGTGGATCTCGTGCTCGAGCTCGAAGCTCTTCGTCCCGATCCGCGAGCAGCGGGTACGCACCTCGATCTCCTCGCCGGCGCGGAGCTCCGAGCGGAAGTCGATCTCGACCCGGGCGAGGATGAAGTCGGTGAGCCCTCCGACCACGTCGATCCGTGCCTCCTCCAGGAAGGTCGAGTAGACCGCGTTGTTCACGTGCCCCATCGAGTCGCAGTCGCGAAAGCGGACGCGCTCGCGGCGGAGATGCGGCCAGTCGACGCTCACGGCCTCGCATGATCGCCGTTCTGGGGGGATTGGGGGCGGCGCTGGCGTGGGCGGTGACGACGCTGACGGCCTCGCGCGCCAGCCCGATGATCGGGCCGTGGGCCACGCTCGGCTGGGTGATGTTGACCGGCCTCGTCGTCGTCGGACCGGTCGCCGCCGCCGAGGGCAGGCCGGAGGCGCTCGACGGGCGGGCAGTCGGCTGGCTGGCGATCGCCGGCCTCGGCAACGTCGCCGGCCTGCTCTGCGTGTACACGGGGCTCCGGATCGGCAAGGTCGGCGTCGTCGCGCCGATCTCGTCGTCCGAGGGCGCGGTCGCGGCGGTGATCGCGGTGGTCGCAGGCGAGCACCTCGGCGCCTGGACGGCGGTGGCCCTGTTCGTGATCGCGGTCGGGATCGCGCTGGCCGCCAGGCCCCCCGCGGACCGCGAGGAGGCAGGCCACGACGATCCCCGCGCGTCGCTCTTCGCCCTGGGGGCGGCGCTCGCCTTCGGCGCGAGCCTGTACGCGACCGGCCGCGCGAGCCTCGACCTGCCGATCGCCTGGGCGGTGCTGCCGCCGCGGCTCCTGGGCGTGCTGCTCGTCACGATTCCGTTCGCGGTGGCGGGCCGGCTGCGGCTGACCCGGGAGGCTGTTCCGTACGTGATCGGCTCGGGCCTGGCGGAGGTCGCCGGCTTCGTCTCCTACGCGATCGGAGCCCGCCACGGGATCGCGATCGCTGCGGTGCTCGCCTCGCAGTTCGCGGCGATTGCAGCAGTCGCAGCCGCCTTGCTGTTCAAGGAGCGTCTGACGCGAGCAGGAGTCGCCGGCGTGATCGTGATCGCGCTCGGGGTCGCAGCGGTCAGCGCCCTGCGCGCGTAGTCGGCCGACGTTTTCCACAGCTCGTGCCTGGCACCGGCCGCGTGACGATAGTGGAACGTTCTTTCCACAATCCACAACCAATGCCTGGCACCAGTCGCGTGTCGAAACGGCAACTGTTCGTCCACAACCCGGGCCTGCCGACCGGGCTCAGAACGTCTCCAGCGAGGCCCGCCGCCGCCCCTCGTACTCGAACCAGTGCACGAGCGTGATCGCGATCAGCGCCCAGGCCGTGCCGACCGCGACCTCGGTCCAGACCAGCCCGGAGACCGCCGCGAGGTCGGCCCCGGCGGCGACCTCGCGACCGGCGGCGATCCCGTGCGTGAGCGGCAGCAGCCGGCCGATCTGCGCCAGCCAGTCGGGGAGGGCGCTGAGCGGGATGTTCACGCCGCACAGGAGCCACATCAGGTAGTAGGCGATGTTCGCCGACATGAACACGTCGCGGGCGCGCATGCCGATCGAGCCCAGGGTCAGACCGAACGCGGTGCACGAAGTGACGCTGACGACGACGACCACGGCCAGCGCGGGGATGCTCGAGAGCGGCGGGTCGTAGTCGAGCAGCAGCCGCGACATCAGGAACCCCCATGCGGAGACGAACACGCCGCTCGCGATCACGGGGATCGCCCTGCCCATGAAGACCGCGAACCGGTTGGCCGGAGTCGCGAGCAGCGGCGCGAGCGTCTGGTACTGGCGCTCGTTCGCGATCGTCATCGTCCCCGCGAAGACGGCGGACATCGCCGACGCCTGGATCGCGTTCCCGACGACGAAGAAGGTGTCGTCCTCGACCTTGCTGTACCTGCCGAGGTACGCGAAGAAGAGGATCTGGAAGATCGGCCCGACCAGCATGGTCGGGATGTACATCGCGGGCCTGATCCAGTTGAACAGCCCGCGATAGGCGATCACGCCGCCGATGAAGAAGACCCTGGCGAACGCCCTCATGTCAGCGAGAGGGTCGCGTGGCGCCGGGCCGCCGCCTCGAAGTGGCGCAGGCACACCGCCCCGATCGCGAGGTAGGCGAGCCCCAGCGCGACGGTCACGCCGACGTCGGGCCACGGCGTCCCGCCCAGCGCCGCCTCGCGGATCGCCTGGACACCCCACGTGGGGGCGAGGAGCCACGCGATCGGGCCAGCCCAGCCGGGCAGGAGCGACAGCGGCACGAGCATCCCGGTGACGAGCAGCACAGGCCACTCGAGCATGTTCGAGAGCGCGTTCGCGTTCCGGTACAGCACGAACGTCGACGCGAACACGAAGCCGAGCAGGCCGAGCCCGAGGATCGTCGCCGGCACGGCGACCACGAATGCCGCCCAGTGCGCGACGGTGAACGGGATGCCGAACGCCAGCCGGCCCCAGACGAGGGTCGAGGCCAGCGAGTAGATCCCGATCACCGAGGTGGCCAGCGTCAGAGGCGCGATCACGAGCACGAACGGGGTCGGCGCCGACACCAGCACCTCGAGCGTCCCCTGCCAGCGCTGCCACTGGATCGCCCCGCCCGACCCGAACAGCGTCGACGACCAGATCCCGTAGACGGCGGCGCCGAGCGACACGTAGAGGAGGCTGCCCGGCTGGTTGCCGGCCCGGTACATGTAGTACGCGACCGTGGCCACCAGCAGCGGCATGAAGATGGACGTGAGCAGGAAGAAGACAGAGTGCGTGAGGGCCTTGACGTGGAAGCGCAGCCCGACCGCGAAGACGCGTACGCCGGTCATGCGGTGCGGTCGGCGCTCACGCCCGCTCCAGCGTCGCGTGGATGCGGCTCTGCCGCTCGAGCGCGCGGATCGTCGTGTAGCCGACCATGCCCCAGACCAGCCCGACAAGCGCCTCGGCCGCGAGAAGCCCGCCGACGCTGGCGAACGACGCGCCGTCGGCGAGCCGTCGCGCCGCCTCGATCCCGTGGGTCAGCGGCAGCCCCTGGGCGAGCGTCGACATCCAGCCGGGAAGGTCGTCGAGCGCGACGTTCGCGCCGGTGAAGACGAGCAGGATGCCGAAGACGATGTTCGAGAGCGTCGCCGTGTCGCGCGCGAGCAGGCCGACGGCCGCGGTGGTGAGCCCGAGCCCGGTGCAGGCGAACGCGGTCACGAGGATCACGAGCGCGATTCCGGGGACGGCCTCCGCCGGGACCGAGATCCCGACGAGCGCACCGCCGACGACGAAGGCGAACGCGGCGACGAAGAACCCGTTCACGATCACCGGCAGCGACCGGCCGACGAAGAGCGGGATCCGCTTCGCCGGCGTCGCGAGCACTGCGCTCAGCGTGTTCTGGTACCGCTCGCCGGCGATCGTGTTGGTCATCGCGAAGACACAGGGGATCGCCGCGTACTGGAGCGCGTTGCCGATCACGTAGAACTCGTCCGACTGCGTCTTCGCCGCCCGGCCGATGTAGACGAAGAGCAGGATCTGGAAGATCGGCGCGATCACGTACGTGGGGATCAGGATCCAGGGCGACAGCCACCCGAACAGCGCGCGGAAGCTGAGCAGGCCGCCGACGAAGAACAACCGGACGGAGCTCATGTCAGCGACAGCACCGCGCGCGCCCGGGCTGCGCGCAGGAACCGGTCGACGACGGCGACGCCGATCGCCGTGTACAGCAGACCGAGGCCGATGCAGACGAGGAGATCCGGGATCGGCGTGCCGCCCTGAGCGGACTCCCGGATCGCCTGCATGCCCCAGGTCGGCGCCAGCGCCCACGAGATCGGCCTGACCCACGCGGGAAAGAGCGTCAGCGGCACGAGGAAGCCGCAGATCAGCCAGACCGGGTACTCGAGCAGGTTGCCGAGCGCCCAGGCGGTCCGGTAGCGGACGAAGGAGACGGCGAGCAGGAACCCGAGCATCCCGATCGCCACGACCGTGGCCGGGACGGAGAGGCAGAAGAGCAACCAGTGCTCGACGTGGACGTGGATGCCGAAGAGGATCCGTCCCCAGAGCAGGGTGGAGGCCATCGAGTAGAGACCGATCGTCGCCATCGCGATCGTGACCGGCAGGAGGACGAGCGCGAAGTTCGCCGGCGCCGCGACCAGCAGCTCGAGGGTGCCGTGCCAGCGCTCCCGCTGGAGCGCAGCGCCCGCCGCCGTGCTGGTCGCCGCCCAGACGCCCATCACCGACGCGCCGAGCGACGCATAGAACAAGGCGTCCGCGTTCCCGGCCCTGTACATGAAGAACGCGACCGTCGCGAAGAAGAGCGGGTAGACGATGCCGAGCACGCCGTTGAACGACGAGCGGGTCAGCATCTTGACGTGGAAGAGCCAGCCCATCCCGAGCAGGCGGGCGGCCCGTGTCATGCGTCGCGACCGACCAGGGCGACGTAGGCGTCCTCGAGCGTGGGCTCCCGCACGGCCACCCGGCCGATCCTCGTCGTGCCCAACAGCCCGAGCAGACGCTGGGTCAGCTCCGTTCCCGCCGGCGACTGGACGTGCAGCACCTGGGCCTGCTCGCGTTCCTCGATCGACACAGAGGTGACGCCCGACGCTTGCCGCACCCGCTCCACCGCGTCGTCGTCGACGCCGAACGTCTCGATCTCGATCACGGTTCGGTCGGCGACGATCGCCTTCAGGTCGCGCGGCGTGCCCTCGGCGACGATCTCCCCCTTGGTGATCACCGCCATCCGGTCGCACAGGTCGTCTGCCTCGAACATGTAGTGGGTGGTGAGGAGCACGGTCTTGCCCGCCTCGGTGAGCGAGGCGATCGTGCGCCGCAGCTCGCGGGCGCCGACCGGGTCGACGCCGATCGTCGGCTCGTCGAGGAAGACCACCGGCGGGTCGTGCAGCAGCCCCCGGGCGATGTGGAGCCTCTGGCGCATGCCGCGCGAGTAGCCCTCGACCCGCTCCTTCTCGCGGCCGGCCAGCCCGACGAGCTCGAGCAGCTCGGCGATCCTGCGCCTCTGGTCCGCCGGGGGGACGGCGTACAGCTCGGCGAAGTACCGCAGGTTGTCGAGCGCCGAGAGCCGCTCGTAGAGACCGCGGTCGCCGCCGAAGACGTAGCCGATCCGCTTGCGCACCTCGCGCGCGTCCCTGACCACGTCGTACCCGAGCACGTTGGCCGACCCCGACGTCGGGATCAGCAGGGTGATCAGCATCTTGATCGTCGTCGTCTTGCCCGCGCCGTTCGGACCGAGGAGGCCGAAGAGCTCGCCGTCCGCGACCTCGAACGAGACGCCGCGAACCGCCTGCACCTCGACCGCGCGCCTGCGGAAGATCCCCGTCGACGTCTTGTACGTCCGGACGAGGTCGCGCGCCTCGATTGCGCTCATCAGTGTCGAGCTCGCTCGAGGCCCTCGAACGTGATCATCATCCGGCGGAGGAGAGCGTTCAGGTCTTTCTTCTCGCGCGCGCTCAGCCCCGAGGCGACCAGGGACTCCTTGTCGGCCTGTGCGGTCGTCGTCTGCTCGTACGCCTCGCGGCCGGCGGCCGTCAGCTCGACCTGGACGCCCCGGCGGTCGTCCGGGTCGCGCAGCCGCTGGACCAGCCCGGCCTCCTCCAGGCGATCGAGCCGGTTCGTCATCGCGCCGCTCGACAGCTCGAGATGCTCGGCCAGCTGCCCGGGGGAGGCGCGCCGCGCCGGACCGCTCTTGCGGTGGAGGTAGCCCAGGACCTTCCATTCGCCCCACGTCAGCCCGTGCTCGGCGCACGTCTCCTCCATCATGCGCTTGATCCGCCGGCTCAGTCCCATGATCCGGTCGACGATCCCCTCGACCTCGAGATCCAGGTCGGGCAGCTCGTCCCGGATCGACTCCAGGAAGTCGTCGACGTGGTCGCGCTCCACTGCCTTTGCCATCCCTCGCAGATTATTCCACGACGAATCTCTTGACGTCAAGAGATATGACTGTTAGTCTCTCGACCTCGAAATACTCTAAGTCGAGAAATCGGAGGTGGAGCGATGTTCTTCGACGCCGAGTCACGCAGCACCCAGGTCGAGGGCCGCATCGAGGCCCTGCGACGGGATTACCCGAGGGGAACGTCAGCGCTCGGGCGCATCGGCGGGCGGCTGGCAGCTGCCCTGCGGCTCCCCCTCGCAACAGCCGAGCTTGAAGCGGCACCGCGGGCACTGCCACGTCCCGTGACGCCAGTCCATAGCTGCTCCGCACCGCCAGCACGCCTCGACCGCCACGCCCGCGGAATCTAGTAGTCGGCGCGGACGAGGCTGCTACACTCGTCCGGCGCGGCGGCGTAGCTCAGTTGGTTAGAGCAGCGGAATCATAATCCGCGTGTCGGAGGTTCGAGTCCTCCCGCCGCTACCTCCTTCGCACCATCCACCGAACGAAGAAAGAGCGCAGCACGAGCTAGGGCCATGGCAAAGACCGGCGTCAGAGAGAAGATCACGCTCGCTTGCACCGACTGCAAGCGGCGCAACTACGAGTCGAAGAAGTCGAAGCGCAACACGCCCGACCGCGTCGAGCTCAGGAAGTACTGCCGCTGGTGCGGGCGGCACACGGTGCATCGGGAGACTCGGTAGTGGCTCGCCAGACGAGAGCGGAGCGGCGCGCACGGCGCGAGGCCCGCGAGCGCTCCATGGCGGGCGGCAACAACCGGGCCGGAGACGGCCAGGCGGCCGCAGCCAGGCCCACGCTCCAGGCCGCGCCGGCCCCGGCCCCCAGCCGGTCCGACCGCAACTGGGCCGGCAACTTCATCCGCGAGTCGATCGGCGAGCTGCGCAAGGTCGAGTGGCCCACGCAGAACCACCTGATCCAGGGGACCGTCGTCGTCATCGTCGCCTGCGTCGTGATGGGCACCTACCTCTACTTCGCCGACCAGATCTTCAACAAGCTCGTCAGCAAGCTCCTCCTCGGACAGTAAGGGCCAAGACATGTTCCAGTGGTACGTGATCAACACCTACTCCGGGCACGAGAACAAGGTGAAGACCAACCTCGAGCACCGGATCGACTCGATGAACCAGCAGACCCGGTTCCGGCGCGTCGTCGTCCCGACGGAGCAGGTGATCGAGACGAAGGACGGCCAGAAGGTGCAGGCCGAGAAGCGCGTCCTGCCCGGGTACGTCCTGGTCAACATGGACCTGAACGACGACGCCTGGACGGTCGTGAAGAACACGCCCGGCGTGACCGGGTTCGTCGGGGCCGGCTCCAAGCCCGTGCCGCTCTCGCAGGGCGAGGTCGACCGGATCCTGCACACGGGCGCCGCCACCGGCGAGCGCCTGCGGACGCAGGTCGAGTTCACGCTCGGCGAGTCGGTGAAGGTAACCTCCGGCCCGCTCTCCGACTTCGACGGCGAGATCGTCGAGGTCAACCCCGAAGGGCAGAAGCTGAAGGTGCTCGTCGACATCTTCGAGCGCCAGGTTCCGGTCGAGCTCGGCTTCGACCAGGTGAAGAAGATCGACTAGCAGAACGCCTTCGGCGTTCCGCTAGAAGAAAGGCAAGAGACGAGATGGCAAAGAAGGTTCTTACGCTGATCAAGCTCCAGATTCCCGGCGGGCAGGCCAACCCGGCGCCCCCGGTCGGGCCCGCGCTCGGCCAGCACGGGGTCAACATCATGGAGTTCTGCAAGGCGTTCAACGCGCAGACCCAGCAGGAGAACGGCCGCATCATCCCGGTCGAGATCACCGTCTACGAGGACCGCTCGTTCACCTTCATCACCAAGACGCCGCCCGCCGCGGTGCTGATCAAGGAGGCGCTGAACCTCGAGAAGGGCTCGTCCGAGCCCAACCGGGACAAGGTCGGCCGGTTGCGCAAGGACCAGGTCCGCCAGATCGCCGAGACGAAGATGCCGGACCTGAACGCCCGAGACGTCGAGGCGGCGATGCTCGTCATCGCCGGAACCGCCCGGTCGATGGGCGTCGAGGTGGAGCCGTAATGGCCGCCCACGGGAAGAAGTACCGCAGCGCCCGCGCCGAGATCGACCGCGAGCAGGCGTACTCGCCGCTCCAGGCGATCAAGATGCTCAAGGGCTGGGACGGGCCGAGGTTCGACGAGACGGTCGAGGCGCACGTCCGCCTCGGGTTGAACGTCCGCCACGCCGACCAGCAGCTCCGCGGCACGTTGATGCTCCCGCACGGCACCGGCAAGGAGCTCCGCGTCGCCGTCTTCGCCGAGGGCGAGAAGGCGAAAGAGGCGCAGGAGGCCGGCGCCGACATCGTCGGCTCCGCGGACCTGGCGAAGCGGATCGAGGAAGGCTTCACCGAGTTCGACGTCGCGATCGCGACTCCGGATCAGATGGGGAACGTCGGCAAGCTCGGGCGCATCCTGGGGCCGCGCGGCCTGATGCCGAACCCGAAGACCGGCACCGTGACCCTGGACGTCGCCAAGGCCGTGCAGGAATCGAAGGCCGGCAAGCTCGAGTACCGCACCGACCGCGGCGCGAACGTCCACCTGCCGATCGGCAAGAAGAGCTTCGACGAACGGCAGCTGCTGGAGAACTACGCCACCGTGATCGAGGAGATCGTCCGCGCCAAGCCGTCGGCCGCGAAGGGCCGCTACATCCGCACGATCACGCTGACCACGACGATGGGCCCGGGCGTCCACGTCGACACGACCCGGACCCGCGGGATCACCGAAGAGCTAGCAGAATCGGCTGACGCCGATTCCGCTAGGGAGGCAGCTACAGTTACGGGCTAGACATCGACAAGGGCGCCCAAGACAGCTGGCAGCCGAGAGGCAGAAGCCCAGCCGAGGCAGTCCTGTGGGAGCGCACGCTCTCTCCAGGGCTCGCCTGCGGCGAGCCCGAGTTCGTTTCGGAGGGAAGTGAATGCTCAAGCAAGATAAGGAACGGATCGTCGAGGAGCTGACCGAGCGTCTGAAGACGACGCCGACGCTCTTCGTCGCCGACTACCGTGGCCTCTCGGTCACGGAGATCGACGAGCTGCGCACGAAGGTGATCGAGCACGGCGCCCGCTTCACGGTCGTGAAGAACACCCTGACGAAGCGTGCGGCCGAAGCGGCCGGCGCGGACGCGCTGCTCGCGCTGCTCGAAGGCCCGACCGCAATCGCCTTCATCGAGGCCGACGGTGACATGGTCGGCGTCGCCAAGGCGCTAGCCGACTCGGCCCGCACGACGAGGGTGCTCGCGATCCGCGGGGGCATCCTCGACGGCAGCCCGATCGGCGAGGAGGAGGTCAGGAACCTCGCGACGCTCCCGCCGATCGACGTGCTCCGCGGCCAGGTGATGGGCGCAATCGTCTCGCCGCTGATGACGGTCGTCGGCCTCATCTCGGCGCCGGTGCGTGACCTGATCGGTCTGATCGACGCCCGCATCGAGCAGCTGCAGGCTGCGGAGGAGGGACTGACCCCGGAGGGGTCTGTCCCCGCAGAGACCGCCGAGGAGTCGGAACCAACGGAAGAACCCGTCGCCGCCGAGTCGAGTGCCGAAGAACCAGTCGCAAAGGCACCGGACGACGCGGAACCGGCGACCGACGAGCCTGCGACAGAGCAGCCGAGTTCAGAAGAAATCGTGCGGCCGAGTGAGGAGGAATAGGTAATGGCAGCAACTGGTGTGGACAAGATCTTCGACGAGCTCGGGAAGATGACTGTGTTGGAGCTGGTCGAGCTGAAGAAGAAGATCGAGGACGAGTGGGGCATCACCGCCGCGGCTCCGGTCGCGGTCGCCGCTGCCGGCGCGGCGCCCGCCGCGGGCGACGGCGCTGCCGGCGGCGAGGAGCAGACCTCGTTCGACGTCGTGCTGGCGAGTGCCGGCGACAAGAAGATCCAGGTGATCAAGGTCGTTCGCGCGATCACCGGCCTGGGCCTCAAGGAGGCCAAGGACCTCGTCGACGGCGCGCCGGGCCCGGTCAAGGAGGGCGTGAACCGCGAGGAGGCCGACTCGCTCAAGGCGCAGCTCGAGGAGGCCGGCGCGGGGGTCGAGATCAAGTAGCGCTCGCGGCGCGGCTGCGCCGCGCCTGGCTCGCTCGCATGGGGGGAACGGCCGGTTCCCCCCATGATCCCCCCTCCCTAACCTCGTTCGCACCTCAGTTACGCAGCGGCCGCGACCGCCATGTCGGTAGCGGCGGCGGACAGATCGGAGGAAACGTTCGCAAAGTGCGGACTTTTCGCCACTTCGGAGGTTTTCGCGGTGGTGCTCCGAGAGAGTCCGGAGACGTGAGCGGCCGCGGGAGAGTTCAGCTGGCGCTGCTCGTCTGTGCGGCGGCGGCGCTGGCGGGGCCGGCGAGTGCCCTCGCCGACGGCGGTTTCCCCGATCCGGGGTCCGCGGTGGCCGGCGTTCATCAGGCGGTGAAGGACGTCACCGCCCCGGTTCCGGCTGAGACCACGTCGACCTCGGCCGACACGCCGTCTCGGCCCGAGGCCGCGCCGGCCGTGAAGGACGTGAAGGACGTGACGAGCGACGTCAAGGAGGCGACGAGCGCGGTCACGTCGGCCGTCTCGGCCGGTACGCAGGCGACGACCGAGGCTGTCGGCCAGGCGGCCTCGGAGGTCGTGACCGAGACGGCAGCTGGCGTCGACTCGACCGCCTCCGCCACGGTGCAGAAGGTCGCCGAGGTCGCCGCGCCCGTCGTCGAGACGGCTGCGAGCACGGTGGAGTCGGCAGCGCAGACGGTCGACCAAGTCGTGGCGCCGGTCACCGAGGCGGTCGGCGACGTCGCCGCACCGGTGACGACAGCCGTCGCACCGGTGACGACAGCCGTCGAACAGACGGTCGCTCCGGTGGTCCAGACGGTCGAGCAGGCCGCAAGCCCGATCGTGACCGCGGCTCCTCCGCCCGTGCCGCACCGTGATCCCCCACCGCCTCCGGCGACCACTCCAGGTCGGGACGCGCAGCCGAGCGCCGTTCACGACTCGGCTCCGAGCGCTCGACCGACGACTGACCAGTCGACCGTCGTCGCGAAGCCGCCGGTTGGGGCCGTAGCGTCGGCACCTTCGCCTCGCGCGCCGGCAACTCTCCCGGCCGCGGCGGCTCCGGCGCGGAGTCGGGCCGACCGGCATGTCACCCCGGTCGCCTCGCCCCCGAAGCGGCCTGCGACGCAGACCGTCCTGTCTCTCCGCGTCTCCGCCCCTCACGTCCCGCTCCGCGACTCCTCCGTCTCCGGCACGACGCAGGCCGACGAGAATCACACCGTCGCTCGGGCTTCGCTCCGGCCCGCGTCTCCTCCGTCTTCGCCCTTCGCTTCGCCGGCGAGCGGCAGCGGCTTCGCCGGCGCGCCGTCATTCGCCTACTTCTTCGGACTCTTTGCGGCGCTCGTCGTCGCAGTCGGCCTGGCGGCACAGAGGTTGAGCCGATGGCTCCGGCTCTCACCGGACCTCTGCCGGCCGCCGTTGCTCGTCTCGGCTCTCGAACGCCCCGGCTAGCGGCGCCCCGCGAAGCCGCTGCCGGGCCCAGGTGGTCCGGGCCCGGTCGTCAAGCGTTCGAGAAACCGAAAGGAGTGAATGGTGAAACGCCATATCGTGGCGGTCCTCCTGGCGACCCTGTGTTCGCTGGTCGTGGTCGGCACGGCGGCAGCCTGGGACAGCCAGACACCGCCGCCCCCGCCGGTCGGCGGAATCGAGCAGGGCCAGGGGAACGCCTCCGAGCAGAAGCAGGTGCAGGTCGTTCCGATCGCCCCGCAGCTGAACGTGCAGAACGTGAACGTCGGCACGAGCGGCAACGTCCAACAGGGCGACGCGAACAACGCCAACACCGGCCAGGCCGACCAGCAGCAGAACACGCAGGTGGCCGTGCAGGACGGGGGGAACGGGAAGAAGGACGAGCATTGCTCGTGCGACCAGGCCCCGCCCCCGCCGTCGAGCGACCCGGAGCAGCACCTGGGCAGCTCGAGCGAGCAAGGACAGGTCCAGGTCGTCCCGATCGCCCCGCAGGCGAACGTCCAGAACGTGAACGTCCTGACGGGAGACGACGTCCGGCAGGGTGACGCGAACAATGCGAACACCGGCCAGGCGAACCAGCAGGAGAACACCCAGATCGCCGTCCAGCAGGGCGGCGGGGCCCCCGACGGCGGCCAGAGCCAGGCCGTCGACCAGGGCCAGGGGAACCAGAGCTCGCAGGGTCAGGTGCAGGTCGTTCCGATCGCCCCGCAGGCGAACGTCCAGAACGTGAACGTCTTCACGTCCGGGGACGTCGAGCAGGGTGACGCGAACAACGCCAACACCGGCCAGGCGAACCAGCAGCACAACACCCAAGTCGCGGTGCAGAAGGGCTCCGGTGGCCCGAGTCACGGCGGATGCGACTGCTCCTCCGAGAAGCGCCCGAGCACCGGTTCACGCGACTCGTCCGTGAGCCAGCATCAGGGCAACTGGAGCAAGCAGGAGCAGGCCCAGATCGTCCCGGTCGCGCCGCAGCTGAACGTGCAGAACGTGAACGTCGGCACGCACGGCGACGTCGACCAGGGCGACGCAAACAACGCCAACACCGGCCAGGCGAACCAGCAGGAGAACACGCAGGTCGCCGTGCAGGAGGCCGGGAGCCCGAAGCATCCCGCTCCGGGCAAGCATGGCTGCAAGCCTGCCGGCAAGCCGGAGCCGCCGAGCCCCGGCGGTCAGCGAGTGAAGCAGCACCAGGGCAACTGGAGCAAGCAGAAGCAGATCCAGTTCGTCCCGATTGCCCCGCAGGCGAGCTTCCAGAACGTGAACCTGTTCACGCACGGGAAGGTCTCGCAGGGCGACGCGAACAACGCCAACACCGGCCAGGCGAACCAGCAGCACAACACGCAGTTCGCCTGGCTGCAACAGGGCCTGCCGCACGGAAATCCGGACGGCTACGGGGAGAACGCCCGACGCTAGACAGGCCGGGGGAGCGGCGGCGTCCCGTCGCCGCTCCCCCAACGACGCTGCCGGACGCCCGCTACACTGGGGAATAGACCCGGACGCCGGGTCGTTATCTCTCTCGCCGGAGCCGTCTGCCCTTGCTCAGAGGCACGGGTATTCGGTATCCTGCTGGGTTCGCGCCCATCCGTTCGCCCGACCGCCGCAGCAGTAGACATCTCTAAGGGAGGAAGTTCCATTTGACCAGCAGGGTTGCTGCGCCTAACGCGCGCAAGACGTTCTCGCGCCTGAAGCACGTTCTCGACCTCCCCAACCTGATCGACATCCAGAAAGCCTCCTTCGCATGGTTCATGGAGGAAGGCCTCCGGGAGACGATCGACGACATCTCGCCCATCGAGGACTACACGGGCACGCTCGCCGTGGAGTTCGCGGAGTACGAGTTCGGGGAGCCGCCCGTATCGATCAAGGAATGCCGGGAGAAGGACCTCACCTACCAGGTCCCGCTCTCGATGACCGTCCGCTTCGTCAACAAGGAGACGGGCGAGATCCGCGAGCAGCGGGTCTTCATGGGCGATTTCCCGATGATGACCGACCAGGGGACGTTCATCATCAACGGCACCGAGCGCGTGATCGTCACGCAGCTCGTCCGGTCGCCCGGCGCCTACCTGATGGAGCCGAAGGACGCGACGAAGCAGGTCTTCACCGCGAACCTGATGCCCAGCCGCGGGTCGTGGCTCGAGCTCGAGATCGACAAGAAGGGCGTCGTCTACGCCCGCATCGACCGGAAGCGCAAGCTGCCGATCACCACGCTCCTGCGTGCGCTGCCTGCCGAGGACCCGTCCACCGGCTTCCAGATGGACACGAGCTCGAACGAGAAGATCCTCGAGCTGTTCGACAACTCCATCTTCATCGCGCTGACGCTCGACAAGGACGCGACCACGCGCGAGGAGGAGGCGCTGATCGAGGTCTTCAAGAAGCAGCGCCCCGGCGAGCCGCCGACGCTGGACAACGCCCGCAACCTGCTCCGGGCGCTGTTCTTCGACCCCAAGCGCTACGACCTGACCAAGGTCGGCCGCTACAAGCTGAACCAGCGGCTCGGCGTGAACGTGCCGGACGGCGTCCGCGTGCTGACGACCGAGGACATCCTCGCGCTCGTCCGCAGGCTCGTCTCCCTGCCGACCCAGCTCGGCGTCGACGAGGAGTCGAAGGACTTCGCCGCCGACGCGATCGTCATGTCCCGCGACCCGATCCGGGCCGAGCTCGACGAATACGAGGACTTCGGCAACCGCCGCCTGCGCACGGTCGGCGAGCTGATCCAGGAGGCGTTCCGGGTCGGGCTGTACCGCATGGAGCGCGTCGTCCGCGAGCGGATGACCACGGAGGACGTGGACACGATCACGCCGCAGACGATCATCAACATCCGGCCCGTGGTCGCGGCGCTGAAGGAGTTCTTCGGCTCCTCGCAGCTGTCGCAGTTCATGGATCAGACCAACTCGCTGGCCGGGCTCACCCACCGCCGCCGGCTGTCGGCGCTGGGCGCCGGGGGCCTGACGCGCGAGCGGGCGCCGATCGAGGTGCGCGACGTGCACCCGACGCACTACGGGCGCATGTGCCCGATCGAGACTCCGGAAGGGCCGAACATCGGCCTGATCGGCTCGCTCGCCTCGTTCGCGACCGTCTCCGAGTTCGGGTTCATCCAGACGCCCTACCGCCGCGTCGTCGGCGGCAGGGTCACCGACGACATCGTCTACCTCGACGCCGCCGAGGAGGCGCAGTACACGATCGCGCAGGCGTCCGAGCCGATCGACGAGAAGACCGGCAAGTTCCTGCACGACCAGGTGCTCTGCCGCTCACGCGAGGGCGAGGCGGTCACCGCCCAGCCGAAGGACATCGAGTTCATGGACGTGGCGCCGGCGCAGATCGTGTCGGTCGCGACCGCCCTGATCCCGTTCCTCGAGCACAACGACGCCAACCGGGCGCTGATGGGCGCGAACATGCAGCGGCAGGCGGTACCGCTGATGATCACCGACCCGCCGCTGGTCGGCACCGGCCTCGAGTACCGCGCGGCCGTCGACACGGGCGACGTCGTGCTGGCGGACAAGGCGGGGACGGTCGTCGACGTCGACGCCGAGAAGATCGTGGTCGAGTCGAAGGACGGCAAGGACGAGTACCACCTGACCAAGTTCATGCGCTCGAACCAGGGCACGCTCATCCATCAGAAGCCGATCGTCGGCCTGGGCGACCGGGTGCGAGCCGAGCAGGTGCTCGCCGACGGCAGCTCGACCAAGGACGGCGAGCTCGCGCTCGGCAAGAACCTGCTGGTCGCGTTCATGCCGTTCGAGGGGTTCAACTTCGAGGACGCGATCGTGCTGAGCGAGCGGCTCGTGAAGGACGACGTGCTCTCCTCGATCCACATCCACGAGTACGAGATCGACGCCCGCTCGACGAAGCTGGGCGACGAGGAGATCACCCGCGACATCCCGAACCGCTCGGAGGACTCGCTCAAGGACCTCGACGAGCGCGGCATCGTCCGCATCGGCGCCGAGGTCGGCTCGGGCGACCTGCTGGTCGGCAAGGTGACGCCGAAGGGCGAGACCGAGCTGACCGCCGAGGAGAAGCTGATCCGCGCGATCTTCAAGGAGAAGGCGCGCGAGGTCCGCGACACCTCCCTCAAGGTTCCCCACGGCGAGGGCGGCAAGGTGATCGACGTCAAGACGTTCTCGCGCGACGCCGGCGACGACCTGCCGCCGGGCGTGAACGAGCTCGTCCGCGTCTACGTCGCCAAGAAGCGCAAGATCGCCGAGGGCGACAAGCTCGCCGGCCGCCACGGCAACAAGGGCGTCATCTCCCGGATCGTCCCGGAGGAGGACATGCCGTTCCTCGAGGACGGGACGCCGGTGGACGTCGTCCTCAACCCGCTCGGCGTGCCGAGCCGGATGAACATCGGCCAGATCCTCGAGACCCACCTCGGCTGGGCGGCCGCCCACGGCGTGTTCGCCGTCAACGGCGAGGCGCCGGCGGACGGGTCGCGGCCGGGCTGGACGCCGATCGCCACCCCGGTCTTCGACGGCGCGTCGGAGGAGGACGTGGACGAGGCGCTCGTCGAGTGGACGCGCCAGAACCCCGACTCGCCGATCAAGATGAACGTCGACCCGAAGCGGCCAGAGGGCCGGCGCTGCTCCGGGAAGGTCAGGCTGTTCAACGGCAAGACCGGTGAGCCCTTCCAGGAGAAGGTCACGGTCGGCTACATGTACATCCTCAAGCTGCTGCACCTGGTCGACGACAAGATCCACGCGCGCTCGACCGGGCCCTACTCGCTCGTCACCCAGCAGCCGCTCGGCGGCAAGGCGCAGTTCGGCGGTCAGCGCTTCGGCGAGATGGAGGTGTGGGCGCTCGAGGCCTACGGCGCCGCGTACACGCTGCAGGAGATGCTCACGATCAAGTCCGACGACACCGTCGGGCGCGTGAAGGCGTACGAGGCGATCGTCAAGGGCGAGAACATCGCCGAGCCTTCGATCCCCGAGTCCTTCAAGGTGCTGCTGAAGGAGATGCAGTCGCTCGCGCTCGACGTGCACGTGATCTCCGAGGAGGGCACGGAGGTGCAGGTGCGCGAGGAGGACGACGAGCTGCTCCGCGCCGCGGAGGAGCTCGGCATCGACCTGTCGCCCGGCTCGCTCCGGGCGGCCGCTCGCGAGCCGACCGCCGAGGAGGTCGAGGAGGGTCAGGAGCGCGTCGACCAGGAGGGCGAGCTGAGCCTGCCCGCCGACGAAGCGCTCGCGGACCTCAGCGTCGATTTGCCGGAGGGTGCCGACGCCGATCTGGCCGACGTGGAGGTGGAGGAGTGACCCGCTTTGCCATTTCGCTTCGCGAAATGGCTAGCTGCCCTGCACAGACGATTTGGAGCGATGGCACCCAGCGTGCCGGACTGAAGGAAGGGAGAACCGTGCGGATCACGACCGCAGCTAGCGCTTTCGCCGGAGGCGAAAGCGCATGATCGACATCAACGATTTCGACGCCATCCGCATCGGACTGGCGTCGCCGAAGCAGATCCGCGACTGGTCGTCGGGCGAGGTCACCAAGCCAGAGACGATCAACTACCGGACGCTCAAGCCCGAGCGCGACGGCCTGTTCTGCGAGCGAATCTTCGGTCCGACCAAGGACTGGGAGTGCTACTGCGGCAAGTACAAGCGCGTCCGCTACAAGGGCATCATCTGCGAGCGCTGCGGGGTCGAGGTCACCCGCCAGAAGGTGCGCCGCGAGCGCATGGGCCACATCGATCTGGCCGCGCCCGTGAGCCACATCTGGTTCTTCAAGGGCGTGCCCAGCCGCATCGGCTACCTGCTCGACATCGCCCCGCGCGAGCTCGAGAAGGTGCTCTACTTCGCCGCCTCGATCGTGACCTCGGTCGACGTCGAGGCGCGTGCGAAGGACGTGGACGACCTGGAGGACAAGGTCCGCTCGGAGGCGGAGCGGATCGACGTGGACCGCGACGAGCAGCTCGCCGCGCTCGAGGGCCGGCTCCAGCGTCGCCGCGACTACTTCACGAAGGGCAGGGAGAAGGACTTCGACGAGGACGACGACTTCTGGGTCCGCGGCCTGAACAACTGGGCCGAGGAGCAGCTGATCCCGTCGCTCGAGGAGGCGCGCGGCCTGGCCGGCGGCCTGTTCGTGGAGATCGCCCCCGAGCTCAGCACCGAGGACTCGAAGAAGATCCGCGAACGGGTGCACTCGACTGCCATCCGCGACGACCGGAAGCTCGCGACCCGCGAGTTCGAGTCGGTCGCCACCGCCGCTGCGCAGATCCGCGAGGCGCTGGCCCCGCTCTACAAGGAGCTGGCGAAGGCGACGGGCTCGAAGAAGGGCGCGGTCACCAAGCACATCAACCGCGTCGTCGACGGCCTGCTCGATCCGAAGGCGGAGCTCGGCGAGGAGGACGCCGCCCTCGTCGCGTCCGTCGACGCGAAGAACCTGGAGAAGGCCCGCGAGCTCGGGAACGGGCTGCTGCGGGAGACGCTCGAGACCGCGCCGCCCGAGGCGAACGCCGAGGCGATCCGCGACGTCGCCAGCGATCTCTGCCTGCGCACCGACGGGAAGATCGCCAAGGAGGAGTACGACGCGATCGTCCAGTGGCTGATGAAGGTCCGCGAGATGTACCAGGACATCGAGTCGCGGCGGAACGACGCCCGCGAGGCGGCGGTCGAGGCCGTCCGCAGGCTCGAGACCACCTGGCAGCTCTTCAAGGACCTCGAGCCGAAGATGGTCGTCAACGACGAGCAGATCTTCCGTGAGCTGAAGGACCGTTTCGGGTCGTCCTACGGCTTCGGCGTGTACTTCCACGGCGGCATGGGCGCGGAGTCGATCCGCGAGCTGCTCAAGGCCCTCGACCTGAACGCCGAGGCGGCGTCGCTGCGGGAGACGATCCGCACCTCGAAGGGGCAGAAGCAGGCGCGCGCGATCAAGCGGCTGAAGGTCGTCAACGCGTTCATCAAGTCCGAGAACAAGCCGGAGTGGATGGTCCTGGACGCGGTCCCGGTGATCCCGCCGGAGCTGCGCCCGATGGTGCAGCTGGACGGCGGCCGGTTCGCGACCAGCGACCTGAACGACCTGTACCGGCGCGTGATCAACCGGAACAACCGCCTCAAGCGGCTGCTCGACCTGGGCGCGCCCGAGATCATCGTCAACAACGAGAAGCGCATGCTCCAGGAGGCGGTCGACGCGCTGTTCGACAACGGCCGCCGGGGCCGCGCGGTCACCGGCCCGGGCAACCGGCCGCTGAAGTCGCTGTCCGACATGCTCAAGGGCAAGCAGGGCCGGTTCCGGCAGAACCTGCTCGGCAAGCGGGTCGACTACTCGGGCCGCTCGGTGATCGTCGCCGGGCCGTACCTGAAGCTGCACCAGTGCGGGCTGCCCAAGCTGATGGCGCTCGAGCTCTTCAAGCCCTTCATCATGAGCCGGCTCGTCGAGCGGAAGTCCGTCCAGAACATCAAGGCGGCCAAGAAGTACGTCGACTCGATGACGCCCGAGGTCTGGGACGTCCTCGAGGAGGTGATCGCCGAGCACCCGGTGCTGCTCAACCGGGCGCCGACGCTCCATCGCCTCGGCATCCAGGCGTTCGAGCCGGTGCTGGTCGAGGGCAAGGCGATCCAGGTCCACCCGCTCGTCTGCCACGCGTTCAACGCGGACTTCGACGGCGACCAGATGGCCGTGCATCTCCCGCTCTCGGCGGAGGCACAGGCCGAGGCGCGGATCCTGATGCTGTCCTCGAACAACATCCTCTCCCCGGCGCACGGCCGGCCGCTGGCGACGCCGACACAGGACATGATCCTCGGCGGCTACTTCCTCACGTACGCCGAGCAGGTCGACGGCAAGGACGTGTCGCAGCTCGACGTCTCGAAGCTGAAGCCTGCCGACCGGCCGAAGCGGTTCGGCAGCGAGAACGAGGTCGTCCTCGCGATCGAGTCGCAGCAGGTCGAGCTCCAGCAGCCGATCGAGTACCGGTCGGGCGGTGAGCTGATCGTGACCACGCCCGGTCGCGTCGTCTTCAACGCGGCGGTCGAGCGTGCCCTCGCCGACGCCTTCCGCGGGACGACCGGCAACGGCGGCGCGACGCCGGTGGAGCACCTCTTCATCAACCGGACGCTTCCCAAGAAGGAGATGGACCAGCTGATCTCGGACCTCTCCGACCGCCACGGCGCGCACACGCTCGCCGCGGTGCTGGATGCGATCAAGACGCTCGGGTTCCGCTTCGCGACCCAGGCCGGCGTGACGATCTCGAAGAACGACATCGTCATCCCGCGCGAGAAGGAGCAGATCCTCTCCGACTACGAGAAGCGCGTCGCCGAGGTCGAGGCCCAGTACGAGCGCGGCTTGATCACGGAGGAGGAGCGGCACGAGAGCATCGTCAACATCTGGACGGAGGGGACGGACACCGTCGCCGACGCGATGGAGAAGACGCTCTTCGAGCTGAACCCGATCTACATGATGGCCAACTCGGGGGCCCGGGGATCGTTCAAGCAGATCCGCCAGCTGGCGGGCATGCGCGGCCTGATGGCCAATCCGAAGGGCGAGATCATCGAGCGGCCGATCAAGGCCAACTTCATGGAAGGCCTGTCGGTGCTCGAGTACTTCATCTCGACCCACGGCGCCCGCAAGGGACTCGCCGACACCGCGCTGCGCACGGCCGACTCCGGGTACCTGACCCGGCGGCTGGTCGACGTCGCGCAGGACGTGATCATCCGCGACCAGGACTGCCGCTCCGACGAGCACGTCGACCTGCCGCTCTTCCTGCCGGAGGGGCTGAACCGCAGCCTGCTCGGCCGGGTGGTCGCCGAGGACGTCTACAAGCCGCTCGCGACCGGCAAGCCCGGCAAGACGAAGCTGGTCGAGAAGGGCGACGTCATCGACGGGCCGATGCTGAACATGGTCGTCGCCGAGCTGGAGGGAACCGAGATCACGACGGTCCCGGTCCGCTCGGTGCTCAAGTGCAAGAGCGAGTACGGCGTGTGCCGGGCCTGCTACGGGATCTTCCTCGCCACCGGCGGGATGTGCGAGGTCGGCGACGCGGTCGGGATCATCGCGGCGCAGTCGATCGGCGAGCCCGGGACGCAGCTGACCATGCGGTCGTTCCACACCGGCGGCGTCGCCGGCGCGGACATCACGCACGGTCTCCCGCGCGTGGTCGAGATCTTCGAGGCCCGGAACCCGAAGGGTGCCGCGCGCCTCGCGGAGATCGGCGGCAAGGTCACCGTCGAGGAGACCGAGCGCGGGCCGAAGGTGATCATCGACCCGATGTCGACGAAGGAGGACGACGAGCCGAAGGAGTACCAGCTGCCGCGCCGCACGCGCCTCCTGGTGAAGACGGGCGACGACATCCTGCCCGGCGATCCGCTCCACGAGGGCTCGCTGAACCCGACCGAGCTGCTCGAGCTGCACTTCAGGGGCGACCGCGGGTCGACTCCGACCGAGCTGTACCTCGTCCGCGAGGTGCAGAAGGTCTACAAGTCGCAGGGCGTCGACATCCACGACAAGCACATCGAGCTGATCGTCCGGCAGATGCTGAAGAAGGTGCGGATCGAGAACTCCGGCTCCACCGACTTCCTGCCCGGGCAGATGGTCGACAAGGTCGTGCTCGAGCGCGAGAACAAGCGGGTGAAGAAGGAGAAGGGCGAGCAGGCGACGTTCGAGCCGCTGATCCTCGGGATCACGAAGGCGTCGCTCGCGACCGAGTCCTTCCTCTCCGCCGCCTCGTTCCAGGAGACGACCAAGGTGCTGACGGACGCCTCGATCGAGGGCAAGGTCGATCGCCTGCTCGGCCTGAAGGAGAACGTGATCATCGGGAAGCTGATCCCGGCCGCGACCGGTCTGAAGCGGTACCGGACGATCGAGATCGGCCCGTCCGAGAAGGTGCCGAAGGAGGCGTACGAGCGGGAGACGTTGCTCGCCGCCCTGCAGGAGATCGGCTCGGACGGCGGCGGCATCGACCTCGCGTCGCTCGGCCTGGACTTCGGTGGCCAGCCCGAGCCGACCGACGAGGCGAAGCCGCAGTCGTCGCCGCCGGACGACGAATAACGCTCGCGGCGGCTTCGCCGCCTGGCTCGCTCGCATGGGGGGAACGGCCGGTTCCCCCCATGAG